>CAXXWA010000044.1:0-27131 GCA_963662815.2 uncultured Amylibacter sp. | reverse complement strand
GGCGTGGGCGATGTGACGCTCGGGGCCTTCATGGAGCGTCTGTGTGACATGGCTGCGGCTGCGATCAATATGGATCCCGTGGCCTTCCGCCTGCTGAATCAGATCAAGTCAGGCGAACCCTTGCGTCATGTAATGGGCCAAGAAATTCCAGAAGTCGAAGAAGTAATGCGCGACCCCGAAAAGTGGATGCGCGAGATCCCCGAAGAGATGCGAGACAGCATGCCGGTGCCGTTCTTGTTGGCGGGTGAATCAACAGACAGCATACTGAAGAATTGTGCGGAGGAATTCGGTTGGAAAGAAAAGTGGGTCGGTTGGGGCAAACCGTACCATGTTGACGGCCCCAAGCGGCGGGCTGTCGGCGTCGGGACCGGTGTGTCCTGCTGCGGCGTGGAATTCGAAGGTAACGTGGGTGCGATCGTCCGCTTGAACTCCGATGGCAGCCTCAAGGTGCATTGCGCAGCCGGACGCCAAGGGCAGGGCAGCGAAACCACCCTTTCCCAGGTCGCGGCCGAAGCTCTGGGCGTGCCGTACGAAATGGTAGAGATCGAAACCGGCGATACCGATTCCTGCCCCTGGGCACACGGGTCGCTCGCCAGCAACACGATGTACCGGGTCGGCTGGGCTGTTCGTGAAGCCTCGGCTGACGCGCGCCAGCAGTTGCTGAAGATGGCCGCGCAGGAGCACTTCGATGCTGAACCCGAGGACCTAACAATCCGGGAAGGCGTTATCTGCTTTGCGGAACCGTCCGGCGGCCGCAACCTGTCGGTGACCGTTGAAGAGGCGATGAACTCCATTCGGAAGGATGCGCTTGGCCAGATGTCATCGATCACCGGGCGTCCAACCGCACCGATGGTGCCAACCACGACATTTGCCCGTCATTTCGCAGCGCATTTCGTTGAGGTCGAGGTTGACGAGGAAACCGGTGAAATCAAGTTGCTCGACTATGTCGCCGGTCAGGAGAGCGGCACGGTTGTGAACCCGCAGGTATTGAAGAACCAAGCCATCGGCGGCGCGATCTGCGGCGCTGGTTATGGTCTCTACGAAGGCCTGGTCTTTGACAAACACAACGGTGAAGTGCTGAATGCCGGCTTGCTGGACTACAAGGTGCTACGCACCGCCGACTTTCCGGCGAACGCTCGGGTGATCTTCGGCGAAAGCTACGATCCGGTCGGCCCGTTTGGCGCCAGTGCTGCAGGCGAAGCGCCAATCGGGGCGCCCATTCCTGCAATCTCTCAGGCCGTCTACAATGCCATCGGTGTCTGGATTGACATACCAATGACGCCAGAGCGCGTACTTTCCGCTTTGGGGCGGATATAGCCGTCATTGTCGGCGCGATCCGGGGCTGACCACGAGCTCTGCAATGTCAGGGGTCAGCCCACGGTATTGCATTTTGCGCGAGCTGTCGGGATAAGGACTGCTGTAGCGCCACATCGTAGCTGAGACGGTAAATTTACTTGGAACAGCAGTCAAAACTTGGCGCGCGCAGGGCAAGCCGTTGCGCTCTCGGCGCGGATCAGAAGAAGTGAGGATTTTTCAGCGACATGGAACCGAAAATTGGCGGGCGGCTCAAACACTACCGGATCCTGCATGGGATGAGCATGCGCGAAGTTGCCGAGCATGCCGGCATCACTGAAGGCTACGTATCAAAAGTCGAAAATGACAAGGTACGGCCATCTCTGGCCACACTTCACCGCATCGCCGTCGCATTGAAAACAAACATCAGCGAGCTGTTTTCGAATCCCGACAACAGCGGGCAGCTTGTTTGGGTCATAAAGTCGGAAGAACGCCCGATGATGAAATTTGGAGGTCCTCGCAACGGTGACGGTGTCCATCTGGAACGGATTTCGCCGGTCTATCCGGGATTTCTGCTTCAGGCAAATGTTCATGTAGTCCAGCCTGGGGGTGGCAGCGATGAGTGCATCTCGCATGTGGGGCAGGAAGTCGGAATGGTCCTGGAGGGGTGTTTGGAACTTTTTGTCAATGACGAGGTTCACAAATTGAGCGCAGGCGATGCATTTGCCTTCGATTCTCAGCACGATCATCGTTACCGCAATCCCGGCAAGGAAGTAACAAAGGTTGTCTGGGTAAACAGCCCACCGACGTTTTGAATTTCTTGGAAGTCTCTCAGCTCGACTTTGTACAAAATTGCTCAGGTCCAGGCCCAGAAAATCTCGGTTTCAGCGATGGTTTCGAGGGCCTCGTCGAGGGGAAGCACGAGCCCGCCCATGTTGCCGACATCCTACCATCGGTCCTGATACGAACGGTACCGGACCCGGAACTTGCTGTCTGGGCTTTCCGACTTGAGCCGCGCGATCGTGGCGCAGGTCGCCGTCAACACCAGCGTGCAGCCGCCACGGCTCCTGAAGGCGGTGACACCGCCGTCCCTCTCCCGGTTGAAGGCCTCCGCGCGGTCCAGAATTGGGTCGGTCTCGGTCATGGGGCGGCTCGACTGAGTCCTGTCGCTGCGTCTGCAGCACAGGTCATGTCGAATGCGCTGGCCGATGCGCGCAAGCCTGATCCCCCGCCAAGCGCGATCCGCGGAAGCCGGGCGGATTCCCGCGATCGAGCGCAGCAGCCGAACGGTGTTGCAGGCTGGCGCTTCAATTCGACGCGGGGCAGCCGATTCCTGGCAGACCGGTCCGATGCGTGCGCTGGATTGTCCCGCAAATTCAACGGCCTGTTTCCTTTCCCGGCAGCCAGGCTTGGCCTGACCGTCCGGGCGTTGTGCCTGGCCTTTCCCGATCTCCGGGCGGAGCCTGATCGCTTCAGAGGCTGCGGCAGGCATCCCCATCCGCGGCAAGGCCGGAATGCCGCGCAGGCATCACGCTCGATGCATCGGAACACAGTGCGAGATCACCCGCCGCCTTTCCGAGCAAGCCTGCAGTGTCGACTGCCTGGCAGCGGGGTTCCATGTGGTTTGCTCTCTTGCACCGGGAGCGGACCATGTCAGCATTGGGATCGAAGGCGGTGCCCGGCCTTTGCCAGACGATCATCAGCCTCATGCCGCTTCACGCGTACCACGTGGAGTGGCACATGCGCCGGCGCCTGGCGCAGATGCTGTTCGAGGGCGAAGACCGCGAGGGCGCAAGGGCGCGGCGGGGTCGCCGGTGGAGCCCGCCGGGGTCTCGGAGCGCGCGAAGGCCAAGGCGTCGGACAAGAGGACCCCCGACGGGCTTCCGGTCCACAGCTTCGCGACGCTTCTCGCCGATCTGGGCACGCTGACGCTGAACGAGGCCTTCCTTCCCGAACGGCCTGACAGCCATTTCCTGCTGGCCTCGGAACCGACCGAACTGCAGGCAAGGGCGTTCGAGCTGCTCGAACTGGACCCGGATCGCGAATTGCTTGCACAAGCGTGACAGCCTGAATCCGGCCGAAACCACAGTCATGCCGGGCCGAAACCGTTTTCCCGGTTCGTGAAGTTCCGCCCAAAGTCGGGCGTCGTGGTGGTGCTCGGCGGATTGTCCCTTGCCTCTGCGATCGCCCGCTTCGCGGACGGATCTCCCGGTTGGACGTGGGGAACCTGCGCAAGCGTCCCGAGGCGAATCGGCAAAATCCACCTTCGGCGCTTCAAGGATTGGCCGTTGCGCCCGGAGGTGCGCAGACTCTTCAAGAGAGATCGCACGCGACGGAGTCACCCTTGGACGAAACGGCGGACAGGGCCTCGGCAAAGGGCGCGACCGGCATGTCGTAGATGCCGCCGCCGATCCGCCCTTTCTCGCCGCAAGCGTCGAGGATCCCCAAACCCACTACCGGGCCCGAACCGAGGGAAACGACGTCGCTGGCCGTGATGCCGAGCCGCAAGCCGACGCTCTTGAAATCCGGGTGCCGACCAACTAGCAGGCCCGCCACACGGCGTTCGTGGTCTGCGGGAAGGAACTCTCCGAGCAACGCCATCTGTTCAGGCGAATGCCCGATCGCCATGGCGCCCAGTCCCAGCGCCTCGACGATCGCGCTGTCCCCGATCGCCGCGAGCGCCCGGCTCTCGTCGCCGGCCGCGTCGAACCGCCCGACGGGCGGCGTCGCGGGTGCCGTGAACCAGCGTCCCGGCAGCGCCGATATCTGTATGCCCGCCGCGAGGCCGTTCCCGCCCGCCGCCGTCACGAGGCTTGATCCATCGATCCCTTCCGCAAGTTTCAGAAGGCATTTCGTCGCCGCCATCCAGAGATTAAGGAAGATGCTCGGCGACGAGTCGAGGAATTCGAGGGCCGCCTCATCGGCTATGCGCCCGGGCGTGCGTTCGGCAAGTTCGGCGGCGAGCAGGGATGTCGCGGCAACGGTCCTGCCGTGGCAGTCGTCGCCGGCGGCGAGGCCAGCGACCGCCATCGGCAAGAGGTCGATGCCTTCCGCGACTCCGTTATCGAGGACTTCCGCGAAGCTCGTGTTGAGCCACCTAATGTGCGCCAGAACGGCCTCCGACCTGATTCCGAGGCGAAGCGCGGGCCGGTTGCCGCCGTTGATCGGCGCGAACACGCGCTGGCGGCCGCGGTGCGCGTCGTAAACGGCGTGCAACGGCATCGATGCGCTGACGACCGCCGCAAGGGGAGTGACGATGTCATGGTCCTGGCTCGGTTCGAGGCGGATTTCCTTCGCTCCGATCATCGCCGCGGCCTCGTCGAAGTTTCGCGCAAGCCCTTCGTAGACCGCGGCGACGCAAGCAGAGTTGAGGACAGGCTTCGGAATGCCGGCCGCGTCTGCGTACGGCGGTCCGGCATGAAGCAGCACGTTTTCCTGCAAGCCGACCGCGTCGGATGCCGTTTCGAGCCGGTTCCAGACCGGCCGGGTGACCACCACGCGGTCGATGGCGAGCCGGTTCGCCGCGGACGGGGCTGCTGCCGTCACCCGGCCTCCGGCGGAATTACCCAGGTCTCGGAAAAGTAGAGGAACGCGGTCGTCGTCTCGAAGCCGGCCTGCACGCGCGTCCCGACGCGGCCGGGAAGGCGGGCGCCGTTGACGAAGATCGCTGCCGACCTTGCGGGCACGAGAAGGGTGAACATCGTGTGCGCGCCGGTTCCGACCTGGTCCGGCGTGAGTTCCAGGGCTCTCGGCGGTTCTAGATCCTCCCAGACGAGTTCAACGCTGAGATCCTCGCCCGAAACGGATTCCGCGTAGCGGCATCCCATCGGGTCGCCTGAACTTCGGACCGAGCGGACTGCGACATCCCTGAGCCCGCCGAACGCCGGAGCATTCCGGAACGCGCCGAGCCTTGCAAAGAAGTTCTCCTTCAGGAAATCCGCAAGTTCGCCGTTGTCGCTCATCAGGACGTTCGGAGGCGTCGCCGCAGGGCTGCCATCTCCGGGGCTGCCATAGAGGAGCAGAACCTGGCCCTGCCCCGCCGGAGACCAGGCAATTCTGAAAAATAGGGCCATCGCCGAGAATTCCCCGGCATCGTCCCTGAGCAGTATCCCGGGGTTTTCGCCGGTCCAATCGACGGTTCCGGGCGTCACCGGCTGGCTGAGCGGCATGACTAGCCTCCTTCCCCGGGGGTGACCCAGGTCTCCGAAAACGCGAGGAAGGCCGTACTCATCCTGCGCCCGAAGAACATGCGGTCCTGGACACGTCCTGGCAACGGCGTGCCGTTCACGAGGACATCGGCGGCGCGCGCCTCCAGAAACACCGAATACATGTCGTGTTCGCCCGTCGCGGAGTTGGCGGGAGAAACCTCGATCGGAAGCGGGGTCCCGAGATCGCGCCAGATCATCTCGACGCCGACGCCGGAGCCATACAGGGTTTCGGAATACCTCGTCCGGAGATCGCCGGGATCCCTCGCGACGGATTCGCAGTCCAGCCACGCCATGCCGGCGAGGCCCGGACGGCCGACGAACGTCGGCATCCTCGCCACCCAGCCGTCGACGATCCAGCGCATCATGCGCTGGTTGTCGGTCATGATGAAGTTCGGCGCATCCGGCCAGCCGGCGGCGGTGTCCGGCGCGCCGAGGACCAGCGCCGCATGGCCGCGCCCGTGCGGAGACAGGACAACCCGGAAGAAGAGCGCGAGCGTCGAATAGTCCGGTGCGCCGGACGACTCCTTGAGGTAGATGCCCGGATTTTCGCCGGACCACTCCACCCGGCCGGGATTTACGGACGTGCGCGTCATGACCAGCCCGCCTCGTATTCGACGAGTTCGCGCCGGATGTGGACGGCGCGTTCGCGGCCGTTAAGCCGGTCGCCGGACCTGTAGATCTCCGCGACCGCGTGCGCCACCTCCTTCAGTACCGCACCGTCGTCCCGCCCCGCCTGCAACGGAATTCTGAGCATCGTGTCACCCCCGTAGGTTGGAATCGGCGTATCGTACAGCAGCGCCGGTTGCGGCGCCTCGTTGCCCTCCGCTACCGACCGGATGGCCGCGCGCAGCGCGCGCCGGACCTTAGCCACGCCGCGGTCCGTAAACGCCAGATTTTCCCGCGCGTGAATGTTGATCGGACCCTGGCTCGTCCATGCGTCGTAGTCGCCCGGGTCGCGCTGGCGCTGCTCGTACGATCGGTCGGGCCCTTGTCCGTAGAAGTCCGTCTTGCCGTAACCGACCTCATCCCTGTTGGTGAGGCCGCGCGGGTCGTCCCCCTCCCTGAAGTGGCGCCAGGCGATTACCATGGTGTTCTCGTCGTCGACCGGCGTGACCCAGCGGCTGAGACCGCAGCGGCCGAAGTATCGGCTCCCGTCCGGCACGGGGAAGTGTCCGCCGTTCTGAGTGAAACTCGGCAGCATCTTGTCGTGCACGCGAATCCAGATGATGTCCCCGACTCTGCGCGTGTTGGTGTAGAAGTCGCCGTATGGCCGGTCGAAGAACTCGATCATGGGCAATTCGGCAAACGCGTCGATGAACTGGCTGCGAACCGCACGGGTGTGCAGGTAGACCACGTGAAAGGGATCCCAAGCATTTTCCATGACCTGAAGCCAGTTGCACGGAGACTCGATCAGATAGGGGATCATGTCGTCCCCGTCCTCGTCGAACGTGTCCATGACCGGAAACGGCGGAATGGAGCCCCCGGGCCCCATGTAGGCGAAGACGAGTCCCTTGTACTCGATGACCGGGTAGGCGCCGAGACAGGTGCGTTCCCTTACCCGGCTCGCGGGGGGCTCGCAGGGCGTCTCGAGAATCGAACCGTCGGTCGCGTATTTCCAGCCATGGTAGGAGCAGCGGATTCCGCCAGCCTCGACGATGCCGAACTCGAGTGACATGTTCCGGTGGCAGCAGTGCAGATGCACGAGCCCGAGCCGGCCTTCCGCCTTCTCGCGGAAGAGCACCAGGTCCTCGCCAAGTACGCGAATGCGGCAGGGAAGTTCGCCGACCCGCTCGGACATGGCGACCGGCATCCAGTAGCGGCGCAGGTATTCTCCGCATGGGGTGGCCGGGCCGACCCGGGTCAGTTCTGCATCCGGCGCCTGCAGCCAGACCGATTGCTGCGCGTGTCCGCGGAAGTCGCCGTCCGGAATTTCGAAGCAGGAAGGCATAACGGAAGCCCTTCGCATGTGGCGGACAGCCGGTTGCGCTTGCGGATTCGCCCACCCGCCAATCCGCGCCCAACGCGAACATGGACGCAGGCCCCGGCATCACCGGCAGTCTCCGACTTCTATGCAGCAGGTCTGCGCCGGTCAATGCTGCCGGGAGATCCCGAGGAAGTTTCGCGACGCTGGCAGTGGCTTGCCGATGCGCGCATTCAGCGCGAGTTTGCACTTGCAATCCCCGCCTTTGGCGAATATCTGTGTTGCGATTGAGAATTATTTGCAAGAGCAGCAGGACCATGGCATCGACGGAACATTCGGCGCAGCCGGCCGGCATGTCCGCCAGACTTTCCCTCGGCAGGGACAGGCGATCGGGATGGCTCCCCAGGGTTCGTCAGGACCGGCTGCTTGTCGCCTTTCTGCTGCTCTCGGCGGCAGTCATGCCCGGCAGCCTCGGCGAAGTCACGCGATCTTCACTGATCGATGCCTATATCCAGGTTTCGGTGTTCGTCGCGGCCACGCTTTTCATCTTCTATTCGGCCGAAAGGATGTTCGGATTCGACGCTGCCAGCTTCTTCCGGCGCGCGCGATCGCTGCAGGTGCCCGTGGCCGCCGGGCTGGGCGCCCTTCCCGGCTGCGGCGGCGCCATCATCGTCGTCGCCGCGTACTCGTCCGGCAACGTATCGATGGGCGCGGTCGTGGCAACCCTGACAGCGACGATGGGCGATGCCGCCTTTCTCCTCATTGCAACGCGCCCGGATGCCGCCGCCATCGTTCTGCCGGTGGCAATGGCGACCGGCATCGTGTCCGGCTACGTCGTCGACCTTCTGGACAGGAGCAGCTTCGAGTTCGGCGGCGAAGTGAGGCAGGCGGCCCGCATCGGGCGCATCCGCGCGCGCGATGCCGCGTACGGACTTGTCGCGCTTCCCGGGATCGTGTTCGGCGTGCTTGCGCTGTTCCAGGTCGAATTCGAAGGCGTTCTCGGCCAAGCGGTCACAGCAACGGGTCTCCTCGGCGTCGCACTTGGCGTCGCGATCTGGACGGCGTCTCCCGTGGACAGGATGTCGAATCCCTGCGATCCGCCGCTCACGCGGATGGTGGAAGAAACAAGCTTCATCACGGTCTGGGTCGTCGCCGCGTTCCTGGCTTACGAATACCTGCACGCTTTTGCCGGGCTTGATCTTGCAGCCATGTTTCGAACTGCTGGCGCATTCCTGCCGCTCATTGCGATTGCGATCGGGTTCATTCCAGGTTGCGGGCCCCAGGTGCTCGTGACGACGCTCTACATAAACGGCCTGATCCCCTTTGCTGCACTTGTCGGCAACGCAATTTCCAACGATGGGGATGCGCTCTTCCCGGCCATCGCCCTGAACCCGCGGGCCGCAGTTGTCGCGACCCTTTACAGCGCGGTTCCGGCGGTCGTCGTCGCTTACGGATTCCTGTTTCTGCTGCCGGACATTCGCTGATCGCCGAATTGCCTGCCAAACGCAATTTCCGATGTGCGCTTCGAAACGGACGGCGGACTTCGGCGACATCCTGGAAATTGCCGGACGCAAGTGTGGCTTTCTGGCCTCGCCCCATGACTTGCGCGTCCGCCCGCTGCCACCTGCCACGGCCGTCTCGATTTTGGATGCCGGGCGAAAGCCTGACTTTCGGCCAAGAAGCTGAAAACAACTTGAATTCGCACGAAACCCGGTCGGAAGGCCAAGCGAGGTGCGCATCCGCTGGGTTTGCGAAAACGCGCCTCGCCTTCCCGCACTGCGTTGCCCGCAAATAGATCTGCGAAAGGCCGCGCGAGGAGTTGCCTTCGGTTTATCAGCAACTGGTCAAGAGTAGATCGTTCCGCAAGTGAAGACGTGCCCGTCACGGAAATTCAACTCTCCAAAGGGCAGATTCTCCCTCGGCCGGTCGGGTCGGAGTTGCAGGAACGCGCTGACAGGGGTAACGCTTGGCCGGGCAGTCGTGGCGCGCGGGCGGAAACCGCTTGCCCGGGTAAAAGAGGAGCGGGAATTCCTTCATGGGCGTTGCGCACAAGCGGTCGCACTGGATGTCCGACGAGCATGTCATGCTGGAGGACATGGCCGATCGCTACATTGACGAAAACTGGGTGCCGAGGTTGCCGGACTGGCGACGGCAGGGCGAAATGGATCGGGACACCTGGCGGGAAGCCGGTTCTCTCGGACTGCTTTGCCCGTCCATTCCAGAGGCGTACGGCGGCGGCGGCGGAGACTTCGGACACGAAGCCGTCATCCTTCTCGCCGGAGCGCGACGCGACCTCCTGAGCTGGGGCAACGGCATACACTCCGGAATCGTCGCCCACTACATCCATTCCTACGGCACTGAAGAACAGAAGCAGCGATGGCTGCCGAGCATGGCGACGGGCGATCTCGTCGGCGCGCTGGCGATGACCGAACCGTCCGGCGGGTCGGACGTCCAGGCAATCCGGACAAGCGCCCGCAATGAAGGCAACGCGTATACGCTGCGCGGCCAAAAGACCTTCATCACGAACGGCCAGCATGCGAACCTCGTCGTCGTCGCGTGCAGGACGGGACCTGAGGAAGGCGCAAAGGGAATTTCGCTGCTCGTCCTGGAAACCGAAGGCGCCCAGGGATTCTCCAGGGGGCCGAAGCTCGAAAAGATCGGGCTGAAGGCGCAGGATACATCGGAGCTTTTCTTCGACGGCGTTCGCGTGCCTCCGGAAAACCTCCTCGGCGGCGAAGACATGCTAGGACGCGGCTTTGCGTGCATGATGGACCAGCTGCCGCAGGAACGGCTGATCATCGGCTGCGGTGCCGTCGGAGCCATGGAGGGCGCGGTTGACCTGACCGTCGACTACTGCCGGGAACGCAGGGCGTTCGGCAGACCGATCATCGAGTTTCAGAACACCCAGTTCAAGCTCGCGGAGTGCCGGACGCGGACGACGGTCGCGCGGGCGTTTCTCGACGAGTGCATCGGCGAGCATCTCGCGGGCGGGCTCAGCGTGGAAAAGGCAGCGATGTGCAAGTACTGGTTGAGCGATACGCAGTGCGAAGTCATCGACGACTGCCTGCAGCTGCACGGAGGTTACGGATACATGTCCGAGTTCGCCGTCGCCGGCATGTGGACGGACGCACGCGTGCAGAGAATCTACGGCGGCACCAACGAGATCATGAAGCAGATCATCGCACGCAGCCTGTGACGGGCGGCGCGGCAGCGAATCGGGGGAACGAATGATCAGACTGTACTGTTTCGGCGAATCCGGAAATGCCTACAAGGCGGCCCTGCCGCTCGAACTCGCGGGGCTCGCATGGGAACCGGTCTATGTCGACTTCTTCGGCGGCGAGACGCGAACCGACGCATACCGGGAACTCAATCCGCTCGGCGAGGTGCCGGTGCTCGCTGACGGCGAACTGACGCTCGCGCAATCCGGCGTCATCCAGGACTACGTCGTCGAGAAATCCGGCATGTTCGGCGGAAGCGGCGCAGCCGAGCGACGGGAGATCTGGCGCTGGGTGCTCTGGGACAACCACAAGTTTTCGTCGGTCGCGGGGATGACCCGCTTCCTTTCGAACTTCATGCCCCAGGACAAGCGGCCCGAGCAGGTCATCTCCTTCAACAAGAACCGGCTGAACACAGCATGTCGCATTCTCGACGGGGTTCTCCAAAACCGCGCATGGCTGGTGGGCGACGAACCGTCGATGGCCGATTTCTCATGTTGCGGATACCTCTACTATCCCGAACCGTTCGGGTTCGACAGGCGCGACTGGCCAGGCATCGACGCCTGGCTCGACCGGATCGCGGGGATCGAAGGCTGGAAGCATCCGTACGACCTGATGCCCGGAAACCCGGCGGACCGGGCATAGCGGACGCCGGCCAAGAGAGGACACCAGCATGCGCGATGCATACATCTACGATACCGTCCGCACCCCGCGCGGAAAGGGAAAGGCCGACGGCAGTCTGCACGAGGTTCCGTCCGTGCGCCTGTCCGCGGATGTCATCAACTCCATCAGCGCGCGCAACAACCTGCGCGCGCGCCAAGTGGGGGACGTGATCTGGGGCAATGTGACCCAGGTCGGCGAACAGGGCGCCTGCCTCGCCCGATCCGCAGTCCTGTTTTCCGACCTTGACGACTCCGTCCCGGCAGTATCCGTCAACCGGTTCTGCGCGTCCGGCCTAGAGGCGGTGAACATGGCCGCTAACCAGATCCGCAGCGGCGCCAGCGGAGCAGTCATTGCCGGCGGCGTCGAAAGCATGAGCCGGGTTCCGATGGGGAGCGACGGCGGCGCCATTGCCGCCGATCCGGCACTGGCGATGAAGGCGCACTTCGTGCCGCAGGGAATTTCCGCCGACATCATTGCCACGCGGTACGGCTTCTCCCGCACCGACTGCGACGCGTTTGCCGTCGAAAGCCAGGCGAGGGCGGCGAAGGCGGATGCAGAGGGCCGCTTCGATCGTTCCCGAATCCCGGTCATGGACCAGAACGGGTTGACGATACTCGGGACCGACGAGCAGATACGGCAGGACACCGACATGCAGGCGCTCGGCGCACTCAAGCCGTCATTCAAGGACATCGGCGAGTCCATGCCCGGCTTCGACGCGGTCGCCATGCTCAGGTTCCCCGAACTCGAAAGAGTAGACCACGTCCATCACGCGGGCAATTCCTCCGCAATCAGCGACGGCGCCGCCGCCGTTCTGCTTGGCGATGCCGCCCTTGGCGAGGAGAACGGCTTGACACCGCGCGCGCGCGTGCGCGCCGCGTCCCGGGTCGGAACGGACCCGACCATCATGCTGACGGGGCCGGTGCCTGCGACGGAAATGGCGCTCGAGGCCGCGGGAATGCAAATCGGCGACATCGACCTTTTCGAGGTCAACGAGGCGTTCGCATCAGTCGTCCTATATTTCATGTCCTCCCTCGGCGTCGACCACGCGGCGATCAACGTCAACGGCGGCGCCATTGCAATGGGCCACCCGATCGGCGCGACGGGCGCCATGATTCTCGGCACGCTGATCGACGAACTGGAACGCCGAGACAAGGAAACCGGACTCGCGACGCTCTGCGTAGGGTCCGGCATGGGCGTCGCCACAATCGTCGAGCGGATCTGAGGAGGGGCTCCGATGTCAGGATTCAACTTCGCGACGGATTCCCGCGGTGTCGCGACGATAACCTGGGACATCCCGGACAAGTCCATGAACATCCTGAACTTCGAACTCCTCGAAAAACTGGACGGGCTGGTGGACAGGGTGCTCTGCGACGACGGCATCAAGGGCGCCGTGATCACGTCCGGGAAGCCGGACTTTTCCGGCGGCATGGACCTCAACACGCTGGCCGCGCTGAAGGCGTCCGGCGGGGACAAACCGGCGCAGCGGATTTTCGACGGGACCATGGAGCTGCACAGGATTCTGCGCCGGATCGAGACTGGCGGCAGCGACCCGAAAGCGGGCCGACCCGGCAAGCCGTTCGCCGCGGCGCTGACGGGAACCGCGCTCGGAATCGGCATCGAGGTGGCGCTCGCGTGCCACCGGGTGTTCGCCGCTGACCGGCCGGAGGCACGGATCGGCTTTCCCGAAATCCGTCTGGGCCTGTTCCCCGGCGGCGGCGGAACGACGCGGCTGGTCCGCATGCTCGGCCTGATGCGCGCGTCGACTTGGCTGTTCGAGGGACGCACCGCGGATCCGGCAAGGGCCGCCGACGCCGGCCTGATCAACGAGGTCGTGCCGGCAGCCGGCCTCGCCGCCGCAGCGGGGGACTGGGTTGCGGGAACGGCCTGGAGCGACGCCGTCAAGCCCTGGGACGCGCGCGGCTACCGCATTCCGGGCGGCGCACCGTATCAGCGGGACGGCTTCCCAGTCTTCACCGGCGCCGCGGCGCAGGTACACGGGCGCACCCGCGGTGTCTATCCGGCAGCGAAGGCCCTGCTATCCGCCATTTACGAGGGGTCGCTGGTTCCCTTCGACACCGCGCTTCGGATCGAGGCGCGCTGGTTCACCAAGGTCATGATGAATCCTTCGTCTGCCGCGATGATCAACACGCTCTTCGTGAACAAGAGAGCGCTCGACAAGGGCCCGGCGCAGCCCGCAGGCGCCGACGCCCCGCGCGTTCGCGCGCTCGGAATCATCGGCGCGGGCATGATGGGCGCGGGCATCGGCCACGTCGCCGCAGCCGCCGGCATTCCGGTCGTTCTGGTCGACAGGGATCGGGACACCGCGGAGCGCGGGCGCGCCGTCATCGGCAACCTCATGGAGGAATCCGTGCAGCGCGGGAGGATGACCGCGGACAGAAAGGCCGAACTCCTCTCGGGCGTCGCCGCAACCGATCGCTATCGCGATCTCGCGGACTGCGACCTCGTCATTGAGGCCGTGTTCGAGGATCCCGGCGTCAAGGCCCGGGTCATCGCCGCCGCCGCAGAGGCGGTGGCGCCGGGAACGGTCATTGCGACAAACACGTCGACGCTGCCGATTTCGGAGCTTTCGCAGTCCTGCCCGGACGGCGAACGGTTCCTCGGCATGCATTTCTTCAGCCCTGTCCACAAGATGATGCTCCTCGAGATCATCCGCGGCAGGGACACCGGGGCCCCGGCGGTCGAGACGGCGGTCGCCTTCTCCCGGCAGGTCCGCAAGACGCCGATCGTGGTCAACGACGCCCGATTCTTTTACGCCAACCGCTGCGTCATTCCCTACATCAACGAGGGCGTTAGGATGGTCGCGGAAGGCGTGCGCCCGGCGCTTGTCGAGAACGCGGCGCGCAGCCTCGGCATGCCGGTCGGCCCGCTGCAGCTCGTCGACGAGACGTCGCTCGACCTCGGGGTCGCGATCGCGAAGGCGTCGCGCGCAGCGCTCGGCGCGAAACACGCGGATTCGCCAGCCGAAACCGTCATGGAGCGGCTTGTCGAGCTCGGTCGTCTCGGGCGCAAGTCCGGTGCCGGCTTCTACGCCTACGACGGTCGCGGCCGGCGGCAGGGCCTCTGGGCGGGACTTGGCGAGAACTGGCCGATCGCATCCGGCCAGCCGGGCGTCGCGACGGTTCGGCACAGGCTCCTCCTGATCCAGGTGCTCGAGGCCGTCCGCACGCTGGAGGACGGGGTCCTTCGCGACATACGCGAAGGCGATGTCGGCGCGATTCTCGGCTGGGGCTTCGCGCCTTGGTCGGGAGGGCCCTTCACCTGGCTCGACACGGTCGGCGCCGACGAGGCCGTTTCGATCTGCGATCGCCTGTCGGAGCAACTGGGCGACCGGTTCTCGGCACCCGGTCTCCTGCGGAAGATGGCGGGAACGGGCGAGACGTTTCACGGACGGTTCGCCGGTACTGGCACGGCGACGTAGCCCGCGCACCGCCGCGGAGCCCTGCGGTTCACGCCTTCCGCCTTCCCCTCAAGACGATGAGCGTGCCCGCCGCAATGATGGCGGCAATCCCCGCGACGGCATGACCGTCCGGAATCTGGTTCCACAGCAACCACCCCCAGAACCCCGCGAACGCAAGGAAGCTGTACTCGAACACGGCGACATAGGTCGGGTCCGAGATCTGATAGCCGCGGATCAACCCGAAGACGGCGACGAGCGAGCCGGCCGCCTGCACGAACGTCCAGAAGAGAAGCCGCTGCGTCGGTTCCACCCATCCGGTGAATATGAAGGGCGCGTTGGCAAGCCAGCTTTCAGGTACGCGGATCTCCGCGAGGACGGCAGTTCCGACCGCGCCGCAAGCTCCGATGGCGAGGAAGAACCAGAGAAGGACGACTCCCGTGTCCTCGGTCGCGCAGAGATGCCGGGTCACAAGTTGCCCGAGCGCGTAGAGCATGCCGGCAAAGAGCGGAAAGAATGAGAAGACGTCGAAATTTTCCGGATCCGGGCGCAAAAGCAGGAGCACGCCGGAAAACCCCAGTGCGACCGCCGCCATGCGAACGAGGCCCACCCGCCGCCTGAGCAGGAGAACCGAGAAGACAAGTATGAAAACCGGTGACATGAAGAGCCCCGCGCCGGCTTCCGCGATCGGCATCATGGCGAGCGACCCGAAATAGAGGACCATCGCGCCGGCAAGCAGGAACGACCTGAGCGCGACCGCCCAAGCCCGTTTCGGCAGGATGCTTCTGCCGGTCAGCCGGCAATACGCAAGCAGGGCGGCGCAACCCAGAAGCGACCGGAAAAGATGGAACTGCCAGAGCCCGCCCTCCTCCGCAATGAACAGGACAAAGTTGTCGATCAATCCGATAATGGCCATTGAACCGACAATCAAAAGACCACCATAATGCATTGGAGACGGTGTTTCCGGTGGCATGCGGGGTTCTCCGTCGAGGCGAGTCGGCAGGGCAGCCAGTGTCTTGTCGGCGCTGCTTGAAGCCGGCTGCCCGGCAATCGGCCAGTTTCCGCGCCTCGGTCGATTTCCGGCCGTCGGGACAGGATCAGGGAGTATTTCGATGGCGTCAATGGCGGACGAGACAGGCCTCGAAAAGGGACCCGCGAACCACGTGCCGCTGACTCCGCTCTCGCACCTCAGGCGGGCGCGGGACGTGTTCGGCGACCGGGAAGCGCTGGTTTACGGCGACCTGAGACGCAGCTGGCGAGAATTCCACGACCGATGCTCGCGGCTCGCGTCAGCGATGACCTCCATGGGCGTTCAACCCGGGGATGTCGTGTCCGCCGTATGCCCCAACGTGCCGACAATCGCGGAGGCGCACTTCGGAGTTCCGGCAGCCGGCGCGGTTCTCAACGCGATCAACGTGCGGCTCGATGTCAATTCGGTCGCCTACATTCTCGATCACTCCGGCGCGCGCGTGGTGCTCGCCGACACTCAGTTCCTGGAACTCGTCGAGGCCGCCTGCGAACTCTGCCCCTCAGGCGGTCCGGCGATCGTCGAAGTCGCTGACCCAAGGGCCGGTTTCCCGGCGTCGGGCAGGCATTCGGAGTACGAGGAAGTGCTCGCCGCTGCGGACCCGCATGCCGCATGGCGCATGCCGAACGACGAATGGGACGCGATTTCGCTCAACTACACCTCCGGGACGACCGGTCGCCCGAAGGGCGTGGTCTGCCATCACCGGGGCGCCTACCTCATGACCCTCGGCACCGTCATTTCGTGGCAGATGACCCTCTACCCGCGGTTTCTCGCCATCGTGCCGCTGTTTCACTGCAACGGCTGGTGCCATACCTGGATGATGCCGGCTGTCGGCGGGACGATCGTGTGCTGCCGCAACATATCGGCGGAAGCGATCTTCTCCGCCATCGAACAGGAGAAGATCACGCATTTCGGGGGCGCGCCGATCGTTCTCAACATGCTCGTGAACGCGCCGGAAGAGGCGCGGGTCCGTTTCAGCCACGAGATTCGCGTCTTCACCGCCGGCGCGCCGCCCTCGCCCACGACGATTCGGGGCGTCGAGGAACTCGGCTTCACGATCATGCAGGTCTACGGGCTGACCGAAACATACGGCCATGTGACCGAATGCCTGCACCCAGAGGCCTGGCAGGGGCTGGAACCGGAAGATCGGTACATGCGCATGTCGCGTCAGGGCGTCCGCATTCCCGTCATGGAGGACATCGATGTGGTCGATCGGGAAACCGGCGAACCCGTTCCGCATGACGGCGCGACTCTCGGAGAGGTCGTGATGCGCGGAAATACCGTCATGCGCGGATACTATCGCAATCCCGAGGCCACTGCGGAGGCGTTCGAGGGCGGCGCGTTCCGGACCGGCGACATCGCGTTCCGCGACAAATCGGGGTACATCCAGATCACCGACCGGCTGAAGGACATCATCATTTCCGGCGGAGAGAACGTATCGTCGGTCGAGGTCGAGGCTGCGCTCATGGCGCATCCATCCGTCAGCCTTTGCGCTGTCGTCGCGAAACCGGACAGGACCTGGGGCGAATCGCCCTGCGCGTTCGTCGAACTGATCGACGGCGCGACCGCGGACGAGGCGGACATCATCGCGTTCTGCAGACGGCGGCTTGCCGGATTCAAGACCCCGAAAATGGTCGTCTTCCAGGAGCTTCCGAAGACCGCAACGGGGAAGATCCAGAAGTTCGAACTGCGGGAGCAGGCGAAGTCCCTTTGAAGCAAAAGCCAACGGAACTTAGCCGCCGCAAACGAACGACTTCATCCATCGAGCCGCAAGATCAGCTAGGTGCCAACCCGACGACCGTGCAAAGCAATCCTGCAAACCGCAATGACCCCAGGAACGTACCGGTCACCAAAACCTCTGGTGTTGCATTTCGGAGTAGCGCCCGGGATGGAAACTCCCTGACCGAGAAACCTGAAATTCGGGTCAAGCCGCGCAGCTACCAACCGTCGAAAGCGGAACTGGATAAGGTTTTCAACGTTCGAAATGCTGACGGCTCAATGCCGTTGCCCGAGGAAGTCGCCCACAGGGTTTTCCGACCCATGAAAATTGTCGAAGATCCAGACGCCTGACGCGTCAATTGGTACTGTGGCAAATAATCCCCCAAATTCGGAGCTTCGAGCCCATTACGCCAAACACAGATGCTACCGGAATCGACCCGGCGAAGGGTGGAGCAGCCGATACCGCCGCAGTCGTAAGCCGCGCCCCATTTCGAAGGTTGCGAGGGATGTGGTCGGGCAAGTCCGGAACCCCGGCGCTGGCGGTCGAGGGCAAGCGGATTTCAGTTTCGGTTGATCTCCGCGTCAAGCTGCCGGCTCAGTGCCAGCGCTTCGGCAATGGCGCGGGCTGGCATGGTGTCCAGCAACGTGTCACGTAATGTCTTTGCCAAGTCTTCTCCCTGCACCACAGCGAGATTGTACCAGGCAAGTGCCTCCACGTAGTTCTGCGGCACGCCCAAACCGTAGTTGTACATTTGACCAAGTTCGGTCTGCGCCCGGACATCCCCCTGTTTGGCGGCCCTATCGCATTGCCTGACGGCGTCACGGCTGTTCTCCTCAAAGCCCCGCCGTCTCAAAGCCCCATCGGTCTCGTACATGTCACTGAGAGCTTTCTTCGCCCTAGCATCTCCGCCCTTAGCAGCCATGCGGTACCACTTGACGGCTTCCTGAGCGTCCGGCTCCACGCCCTCGCCATTGGCATACATTTGACCAAGCAGGTGCTGCGTCTGGGCATCTCCACACTTAGCAGCCATGCGGTACCATTTTACGGTTTCCTGATGGTTCTGTTCCACACCCTGGCCGTGCTTATGACAGAACCCTAGGCAGAACTGCGCCTTGGCATGCCCCTGCCCGGCCGCCATGCCGAACCATTTGTGGGCTTTCTCGTAGTTCTGTTCCACATCCGGAGCGCGGGTCATCCGGAACGGCACAGTGCCGGTTGACCACCGCGGCGCGTCCCGACCAAAATAATACATGATCCCTAGGTAGAACTGCGCCTCGGAATGCCCCTGATCTGCCGCCATGCGGTACCACTTGACGGCTTTTTCGTCGTCCCGCTTCACGCCCTCGCCAAAGTAGTACATGTTCCCCAGCCTGTACTGCGCCCCGGAATGCCCCAGCTTGGCGGCCCGGCGGTACCACTTGACGGCTTCCCTGGCGTCCTCCACCTCGTCCGAGCCGCGCTCATACATGTTCCCGAGGCTGTACTGCGCTTGGGCATGTCCTTGCTCGGCCGCCAATTCGTACCACATGAGGGCCTGCCGAACGTCCTGCTCCTCGCCTAGTCCATGCTCATACATGCGCCCTAAGTAGAACTGCACGTCAACATCCCCCTGTTCGGCGGCCCGGCGGTACCACCCGACTGCTTCTTCGTGGTCCCGCTCCACCCCCAGGCCGAATTCGTACATCTGCCCGAGAATGTGCTGCACCTTTGCATCCCCTCCTGTCTCCGTCCTCTCCTCGCCGAGACTGCGGAGTATTGGCAGCAGGTCCTGTGAGCCGGGAGTGTCGATCATGGTGAAATTCAAATACGGAAAAAGATGCGGAGGCAGTTTCTTCAACTGCAAGTGGAATTCGGTCAATCGCTCCATGGCAGTGAAAGCCTTGGCAGCGATGGATTCATGAAATCCGGTCGGTGTCTTCATTTCTGGTACTCTGACCGAGATCTGGATCCCTTGTTTTTTCTTGCCGTAGGTACTGACGATCGCTTCTTCCGGGGCAGCGGCATGCAGATGCTCCCGAAGTTCCGCCGTCGCCGGAGAGATGATCAGGTCAACCATGCCCGTTGCGGCCTTCTGTGACGTCCAGAACCGATGCCGCAGCCAGATATGATTGGGAAAGTCGGGGTGGCGAATCTTGTCGATCCAGACGTCCTTGTCGTGATACTCTTTATCAAGCCGCGGGAATTCGTATGGGTGCCCTCTTTCGCTGCGGCGGTCCTCGACCCAATCCCGATAGTCGGCGTGCAACCGATGCAGTTCCTTGTCCGGATTCTGGACACCTGTCCTTTCCTTCTTCTCAAGCGCGCGTTTGATGATGTTCCGTCGGTAGTCGCGCCGACGGGGATCCGGCGAGTCAATCATTTTCGCCAATTCCTCAAGATCGACGCTGGATTCGTATTTATCACGCTCGCCGCGATAGGCGGCAGGGGCAACGAGCACCGTAATGACCCGGTCCCAACCGTTCAGACGCAGTTGTTCTGCATATTCCGCATAGCGCTCTGCCTGCCTCGGTGGCGCACCCGCTGTAATCTTGTCTTCGATTAACAAGCCTGTGCGCTGCCCGTCCATTTTCGCCTCAACCAGAAGATCACCGTAGCCGTCGCTGCCAAGCGGAGGCTGGGGCGTAACGTCCAGCACCTCGAAAGTCTCAAACCGAAGGCCGCACGCGTCTGCGAACAACCCTGCAAAGTTTGGATTGCACCTGAATTCCTCGGCAAGGAGATGATCCATTTCCGTTTCTTGCACTAACTTTTGGGGTTGCGGTTCCTTCGGCGCGCGGATGCCGGTTTTCTTCAGTGCTGCCCTGAAGGCAACCTTGGCATGGTGGTAGTCGATGCATTCGCGCTGGATGATGTCCGCGATCTCGTCTGAGATGCGGCCGAATTTGTCGCCCATGGATTTACCCTCTACCTCGCGGAAACAAACCGCAGGGTAGTTTATTCCGTCCGGAGGCCCGAATCCAGTGCACGCCTTTAGTCCCAGAAATTCTCATTTTGGCGGTTTCCCCTGTTGTTTCCGGGATTGGGCGGCTTTGAAATCTGATTTGGATGCGGGTTTCCTGTGCGGTTCCGGGATCGGCGGTGATCAACTTCGTTGCGGCGGCGGGATGCCGGTGATGAGCATGTTGAACAAGGCCTCCCATGTCGGGAAAATGAGATATACCGTGATCGACCTGATGTGCTCGAAAAGGCGGATCCGCGCCCCGAGTGTGGTGCGGGCCTGCTGCCACAGGGTCTCGAACAGGTCGCATGCTCCGTGCATTGTGAAAGCCAGGAGGTTCAGGACCGCCAGCACGCTGGCGAGGGCTTTCTTGCCATGGCCGAAATTGTGCTCGAGGTGGCAGCCGTTTCGCTTGGATTTGATTTCATGATGCCTCCCTTGTCATCCCATGGCCACGCCCGTTTCCGGATTGGTCCGTTTGCGGTTCCGTTGTTGGTTTACACTCGGCATCGTCGAGCAGACGATACATCGAAAACATTCTGGTTCCTATGGTGAAGGCGTGCCGTTCGACCCAGGCGCCTCGGCGGCATCGCTCTCTCAGGGCCCTGACCGAGGTGCCCAGCACCTTGCTGATTTCCTCGGCGGTGCTCCAGCCTTGTTCCCGTTTCGCCTGCTGGAGCCGCCTGAGGCGGCTCGGCAGTCCATGATAGTGGCGCAGGCTGGCGACACTCCCCCTTGTCCAGGGTTTGTCCCCGCAGTTCAGCATGCCTCTCCGGTTGAGTTCCACGGCAATGGCCTTGTCGCCCATGCTTTCGGCGAGCCTGCCCACTTCCGCCACGGTCTCCGCCGGGGTTCTGCGAACGCCGCCGCCCGGCCTGAGCAGTTCAACCGGATCGAGTTCGAGCGCCCTGCCGCCACGCATGCGCAACTGAATTGACACGGAATAGCCGCTTCGGATGAGCGTGGCATCCTCGACCAGAAGAGCCGGCATGCGCTTGCGGTCCGCGTTCCCTGTCGTCGGCGCATTCCAGGCGACTGCGAAGTCGGCGGACAGTTCCCTGATTCTCCGGCGCCGGACCTCGTCCGTTGTTTGCCGGAATTCGTCGGCAAGCCGGTTGCGTCCGGCTTCGGCCTCGTCCGGCTTGCGCAGCGCATCATTCCATTCCCTTTCCAGCGTCGCGGCGACAAGGCGGTTGCCCGGGTCGACCTCCCGGTAGCGCCTCCCGGCCAGTTCGGCCTGGTGGCGCAGCGCCTCGACCCGGTGTGAGCGCTGAAGGTCTGATACCAAAACCGGAAATTAATGACTCATGAACAAAACAAGAACATCATGCGGGGTGCGGCCGGTGCCAGCTTCCTGTATCTTGTGGTTGTCGTGCAAACATTCACAGGAGGAAGCCATGCCGGCTGGCATCGAGATCACGAACACCGACCACACGGCGGAAGAGATTAGGGCATTGGCCCGAAAGTGCAAGAGCCGGGCGGAGGCGCGACGCCTGGAGGCGATTGCGCGGGTGATGGAAGGCGCGGGGGGCCGCGGGGAGATTGCGCGGCGTGCGAAGGTCGACAGGCAGACGCTGTGCGACTGGATCAACCGGTACAATGCCGAGGGGCCGGCCGGCCTGAAGAGCAGGCCGGGCCGCGGGCGCCCGTCGATGCTGAGCGAGGTCCAGCGCGCCGAGGTCGGGCGCTGGCTCGGGAACGGCCCGCAGGACGGCGTTCCGGCATGGACGGTCGGGTTGGTCAGGAACAGGATCAGGCACTTCTTCGACATCGTGATGTCCCGGGAGGCGGTTCGCTGCCTGATGCGGGCGCTGGGTTTCCGTCGTCTTTCGCCGCGGCCGCTTCATCCCAAGGCCGATCCGGATGCTCAGGAGGAATTCCGCAGCGGTTTCAGTGCCGTTGCGACCGCATCGCTGCCGGAGGGCACGGACCCGGCCAGCGTGGACGTGTGGTTCCAGGACGAAGCGCGCCTCGGCCAAAAGGGGATGCCGGCCCGGGTGTGGGCGCGCCGGGGAAGCCGTCCCCGGGTGCCGAGGGACCATCGCTACGGGTATTGCTGCCTGTTCAGCGCGATCTGCCCGGAAAGCGGCATGTCGGCCGGCCATGTTTGCGACAAGGCGAACACCGATGAGATGAACCGCCATCTTGTCGACATCGCCGCCGCCGTGCCTCAGGGCCGCCACGCGCTGGTGGTTCTCGACGGCGCCGGATGGCATCGTTCGAAGAGCCTGGAGATACCGGACAACGTGTCGCTGTTGCGTCTGCCGCCGTACAGTCCGGAACTGAACCCGGTCGAGACCGTGTTCCAGTTCCTCAAGCAGGGCAATTTTGCCAACCAGGTCTTCGCCACAGCCGAGGTCGTGAAAGACAGGGTCGAGGAGGTCTGGAATGACTTCGCCCGCACGCCAGGCCGGATCGCTTCGCTCGGCAAGCGAAGCTGGGCAAAATTGGTCACCACACCGACGGCTCAACCCGTCCAGAACGCTTCGCTGGGTGTGTGATTATTTCCCGGTTTTGGTATGAGCGCTGAAGGTCTGCCCTGGCGAAGTCGGACCTGACCTGTTCTTCCACCGACAGGGCCAGATCGATGTTGCTCCGATTGACCGCGCCGACAAGGAAGTCGGCGACAGCCGCGTCGACCCGCTCTCCCCGCATCGTCTGGCAGGACTTCCCGGCTTGGGCAACCTTGCCGCCAACGCAGTGGTAGTACCGCTCGTTCACCCGCTTCGGATCCGTCGCTCCACCGCATTTGATCAGCATCCGGCTGCCGCAACGCCCGCAGATCGCACGCGACTGCAGCAACGCGCCGCCTTCCCGCAGCGGGCCGGTGCGCCCGTCCGTTGCGGCGAAGCTCTGTCTGTGATTGTCGGCCAGCTGCCTCTGGTTGCGCTGGAACTCCTCCCAGTCGATGTAGCCGGCATGCGCCTCTGGGATGCAGACCCGCCATGCCTTCCAGGGGTCCGCGCGCCCGGCATTGCCGCCCCGTCGGCCCCAGGCGTGGCAACCCGCATAGCGGGGGTTCCGGAGGATGCTGAGGACCCTCGAATAGTGGGCCTCGGACCAGATCAGCCGGTGACCTTCCGAGGCCGGGCATGCCGGCAGCAGTATGGCGTTGTCGAGAAGCCAATTGAACGTCGCCCTTGCCGAGCGGGTCCTGCGGAAAGTCTCGAACACCGGATTGACCGCTTCGGCGACTTGAATGTCGGGGTCGAGAACCACCGCGACCGCAGGGTCGTGGACCAGGCCAGCGGGCAACGCGATTCTCAATTCGCCGCGCTGTGCCTTGTTGAGGGCGCCGCCGAGCAGCCGCTGGCGGATCCCGTCAAGCTCGAACTCGTACACCGAACTCTTGATCCCGAGTAAAAGCAGATCGCTGCTGTTGCCGGGATCATGGACGCCGGCCTCGTCGCAGACCAGCGTGCCGGAGAGGGCGACAAGGCGGAACAGGCGGTGCAGATCGGCGTTGCTGCGCCCGAGGCGCGAGATCTCGAGACTGAGAACGATGCCGACTTCGCCAGCGGCGATCCGGGCCATCAGGTCCTGGAATCCCCCCCGTTTTTCGGCATCGGCGCCGGAGAGCCCCTGGTCTTCGTCGATGACCCGGATCCGCTCCCGCGGCCATCCCAGCACCAGCGCGCGCTCACTCGGATCGTACTGGCGCCGGGTGCTCTCGGTGTTGTTGACCACCTGGCCGGGAGACGACTGACGGATGTAGACACACGCCTCGCGCTCAAGGTGACTGGCGGAGACCTTGCCGGTTCCGATGTTCTTCATGGCCCATCTCTCTCGTTGGATTCGCATCTGAGCAGCCGCAGGACCATCGCCGCCGCCGCGACGGCGATGGAGTCGGCCCCGGCCTCGCCGGCAGCCGCCGGAGCGCTTGAAACCGGTCTCCGGTCAGGGACCGCCGTGAGACGCAGCGCCCCCGCCATGCCGTGGCGGCCGAGAACCGGTGCCGCGCTCCCGGCGAGCCAGTCGAGATGCCAGAACCGGTAGCGGCGCAGTCCGTCGTCATCGAGCCCTCCCGTCCGGGGGCGCGCGGTTTTTTCTTGACCGCTCGATTGCCTTGTTGATGGTGCGTGGATGAAGGCTGACACCGAAACGCTCCGCGATCACCGGCACCAGGCGCCGGGCACCAGCCGGCCCGTGCTCGGACCTGTAGGCGGCGATGAAGTCCAGGATCTCGTCGCTGACCTTGTGAGCCTGGCGCGGTCCGCGGCGCAGCGGAACCAGGGCCTGCAACCCGCCCTCGCGGAAGCTGCGCCGGAGCCGGACACAGGTGGGGACCGAGACGCCGAACTCTGCTGCGACCGCCGCCAGAGGTGCGTCCCCGGCGTCGCGCACCATCTCGTAACGCACCTGCAACAGGTCGCGCGGGTCGAAGAAACCGCCGTCCCGGAAACGTTGGGAACGGATGCGCTCCGGACGCCGGTTGAGGGTGCCGGAGGCCTCGAGGTTTTTGGCCTTCGGGTCATCGCCGGACATTGGAAGCTCCATTCACGGTTCGTGACAATCATCATATATTGCTCATTTCGATAGCATCTGCAAGTCAGTCGGCCGCCCGTTGTGCACATGCCGCCTTGCATTCTCACTAGTTCGCGAACTGGTTGTGCGATTCGGGCAATTATTTCCGATCATTACGGGCAATCTTTTTTGATCAACATGTCGACCAATTCCCGCAGGTCCGAAAGATCATCCGCGCGGAAAGGAGAGCGCCCGGCCGCCTGCGCCTCGAAGGCGTCAACAACGCGCAGGTCGGTCCAGGCCGCCGGGAGCAGGCGCACCTGCCGCCCGCATCCCGCAAACACCCGAACCCTCTTCAGGCCGAATTCGTTCGTGATGGATTCAAGCGTGAACCGGCGACCCCTCCAGGGATGGAACGGGTGCGTGATCTCGATGCCGCCGGTGCCGGGGCGTGGCCCTGGATCGAGAATGCATGCATCCGGCAATGCAGTCTTTGAGAACGTTGCAGCCCTCGTTTTCGCATTTCCACCGGGCGCGACCGCAGGCGACGAGGCGACGATTTCCTCGACGTTGTGGCGGGTGACCGGCAGGTCGGTGACCGGGACCGTTCCGAAGGTGGTCTTGCCGGTCTCCTTGTTGCGGATTTCAAGACTCGCCCAGGTCACCGGCATGGCGGCGGCCCCGTCGCGGATCCGCAGGTCCGCATGCCAGGCGAGGCTGCGGCGGCAGGTCCGGCGTTTCCCGACCCCCTTGGTCACGGTCCGGGTCTATGGACGGCATCGGGACAGCTCCTCATGCAAAGCTCTGCGGCTTCCCGGCTTCGCTGTCAGGATGAAATTGCCGCCAATCTTGCGCATGGCCTCGCAAACCGGCTGGCAAGCGAGCAGCGCGTCGCCGAAGAACAGCGGGTTCAGGCCCCGGACCCGGGTGCCGATGCGGTCCAGCCAGCGCTTGACCGCATTGATCTCGCGATCCTGCTTTTTGGCGCCGTCCTGCGGACGGATGAACTCCGGCGGCAGCGGCAGGGCTGTGTTCCGGCCCGGAGCGACAATGGTGGCGCCGAGGAAGCCGTGGCAGCGCTCGACCGTCTCCTTGTCGGTGCCCTTGTTGCGTGTCTGCGTCGAGCAGTTGCCGCACTTGATCTTGTCGGAGTTGAAGTGCTCGGTGCCGTCGAGGGCGATCAGGGTGCGGTCCTTGAGGCGGCGCATGCCCCGCAGGGCACCCTTGCGGTCGAGATCGCGGACTATGGAGATGAAAACATCGTCGAAGTGTTCCGGCGGCACGCCGTCGAGCGTCTGGCGGATGTGGTTGCCACAGGGGATGCGTTCCATTCCGAACAGCGTGAGGGCGTTGGAATCTCCGCAACGGTCTTCGAGCATGCGCTGAAAGGCGGGAAAGGGTGGCGATTGCATGAAGAAGCAGGCGAATGCGGCCATGCCGATGTCGCCGATCCGGTACATCAGGTTCTTGCCCGTGCGCCGGTCCGGCATGCACGTGCAAGCTTCCCGCATAATGTCCGGATATCGCTTGAACCGCTTCACGGGCGTGCTGGAATCACGGAATGGGGGTGGTTGTGAATCCCCAAAATGGCGAAAACCGGCGAAATTTGCGGCCCCCGGGCAGCGGAACGTGCCGTAGGCGGCGGAACCAAAATAGTTTCAGGCATCCGAAAATATCGCACATATTCAAAATGTTACAGCGCGAAAAAGTCACAATGAGAACTGCTGGCCCTGCAGTGTACGACAAAATTGTGTCGAGTGGCGCGATCGGCCTGCAGCGAAAGGACTTCGCCGAAACACCCGGTTCGTCATGCCGGCTGCAGCGCCCGGGCTCGCGGGCCGCCTTCCTGCAAGTGCCTGTGAAGGGACAGTCGGTGGTGATCGCAAGAAAACCAATCTTGGCAACGCTTGGATCGAATCCTCATACTGACCATCGGAGGCAATTCGCGGACCTGATCACGACCCGCCCCCACTTGCACCCGGTCAGCCCTGACGGGCCACAACTCGTGCGCGAGGACGCCCACGGATCTTTCGATCGCCTCCATCGCATCGAGTATCAGGTCCTCGCGAAACCGCCTCCCGATGATCTGCACCCCTGCCGGCAGCCCTGCCGCATAGCCGATCGGCACGACTCCGGCGGGAAGGCTCAGGTAGTTGACGCCGGTGCTGTACAGTGCCGAAGAAAAGAGATCCCTTACTTCCTCGAACCCCTGTGCGTCGTGGTCCCATGAGTGGGTCGGGCGCAGGAGAAACGGGCAAAGGACCAGC
>CAXXWA010000043.1:0-67015 GCA_963662815.2 uncultured Amylibacter sp. | reverse complement strand
TTTCGGCGGGATCGCCTTGCCGACGAATCCCGCAAGTATGACGACGGTCAGGATATACGGCAGCGCCTGCATGAATTGTACCGGCACGGTGAACAGGCCGAAGACGTCGACGTTCTGGTATTTTGTCGCAACCGCTTCCAGGAACCCGAACAGGAGGCACGCCGCGAGGGCGTTCAGCGGCTTCCACTTTGCGAAGATCAGCGCGGCTAGCGCGATGAAGCCCTTTCCTGCCGACATCTCCCGGACAAACCCGGCGGCAGACGTCCCGAGCGAAAGGTATGCGCCTGCCATGCCGCAGAGCACGCCGCAGATGATGACAGCCATGTACCTCTGACCGGTCACCGAAATCCCGGCCGTATCAACCGCGCCGGGGTTCTCTCCCACGGCGCGCAGGCGAAGGCCGAATCGCGTCCTGAACAGCGTCCACCAGGTGATCGGTACTGCGGCGAGGGCCATGTAAACGATGACGTTGTGCCCGGATACAAGGCCTTCATAGACCGGGCCGAGCACGGGAATGCCCCCGAGCGTCTCGGCAAGCGGAAGCGTGATTTCCGTGAACCTTCCGCTACCCTTGAGTTGGGGCGTGCGCCCGCCGAGCTCAAAAAGGCTCTGACCGATCAATGCGGTCAGACCCGATGCCAGAAAGTTGATCGCGACTCCCGAGATCAGCTGGTTGCCTCTGAGCGTTATCGATGCGAGGCCGTGCAGAATCGAGAGCAAGACGGAAATTCCGACGCCGGTGAACAGGCCGAGCCACGCCGATCCCGTGATCGCCGCCACCGTCGCGGCAGAGAATGCGCCGGCGAGCATCTTGCCTTCAAGGCCGATATCGAATATTCCGGCCCGCTCCGAGAACAGTCCGGCAAGGCAGGCGAAAAGGAACGGCGTCGCCAGCCTGAGCGTCGAATCGAACAGTTGCAGGACGGCAAGGTAGTCCATCAGCTTCGACGCCCTTGCAGGTTCCGGAAAACGGCTTCAACCGGAAACCGCACGAGGTTTTCGAGTGCGCCGGTAAACAGGATCACGAGTGCCTGGATGACGACAATCATGTCACGGGATATCGCCGGCATTTCGAACGCGAGCTCGGCGCCTCCCTGGTAGAGAATACCGAAAAGGATCGCCGCAAGGACCACGCCGACCGGGTGCGACCGGCCCATCAGCGCCACTGCGATGCCAACGAAACCAGCCCCCTGCACAGCGTCGAGAACCAGGCGATGGGCTTCTCCCATGACCGTGTTCGTTGCCATCAGACCGGCCATGCCGCCGGAAATCAGCATGGTCAACATGGTAATCCTGTACGGAGAGATGCCGGCGTAGACTGCGGCGGACTCCGACTGGCCGAAAGCCCTGATCTCGTAGCCGAGCCGCGTTCTCCAGATCAGCACCCAGGTGAGTATCGCGGCCCCTGCGGCTAGGAAGAACGAGAGGTTCAGTGGCGTTCGCGACATGGTAATGCCCAGCCACGCCGCCATCTCGTGCATGTAGGGGATATGCGCGCCGGTTCCGAACTTCCGGCTTTCCGGCGACATTGATCCCTCGACCTTCATGACGTTGACGAGAAGGTAGACAAGAAGCGCGGAAGCAATGAAGTTGAACATGATCGTGGTGATCACCACGTGGCTTCCTCGCTTTGCCTGGAGATAGGCGGGAACCGCGGCCCAAGCCGCTCCCGCCGCCGCGGCTCCTGCCGCGGCGAGAGGAAACGCGAGCAGCCAGTGCGTTTCGCCGACAATGCTCAGGCAGACCACGGCGACGCCGATGCCCGCAACGCCAGCTTGTCCTTCGCCGCCGATGTTGAAGAGGCTTCCGTGAAAGGCGATGGCCACGGCGAGGCCAGTGAAGACGAAACTGGTCGCGTAGTAGAGCGTGTAGCCGATGCCGTAACTGCTTCCCAACGCACCGGCGACCAGAAGCCGCATCGCGCGAAACGGGTTCTCGCCAATGAACACCACCACTACGCCGGCAACAATCAGCGCAAGCACGAGATTGAGAAGCGGGACGAGGACAAGCCCGACCCAGCCCGGCACCTGGCGCTTCATGCGGCTTCTCCGGACACGCCGGCCATGAGCAGGCCAAGCTCGCGTTCGTCGGTGTCCGCGGCGACCCGCTCTCCCGAGATTCTGCCGTCGAACATGACGGCGACCCGGTCGGAGAGCGAAAGTATCTCGTCGAGTTCGACGGAAACCAGGAGGATCGCCTTTCCGGCGTCGCGAAGCGCAACGATCTGGCGGTGTATGAACTCGATCGCCCCGATGTCGACTCCCCGCGTCGGCTGCCCGACAACGAGAATGTCGGGATTGCGTTCGAACTCGCGGGAAATGACGATCTTCTGCTGGTTGCCTCCGGAAAAGCTCCCGGCGAACAGGTCCATCCTTGCCGGGCGGATGTCGTATTTCCTGACCATCTCGTCGGCGGCGGTCCGAATTGCGTTTCGATTGGTCAACCCGTACTTTCGGCTGTATTCCGATGCCGTGTGATAGCCGAATACGGCGTTCTCCCACTGCGCGAAGTTCATGACCAGGCCGAGACGGTGGCGATCTTCGGGAACATGCGCAATTCCGTCCCGGCGCCGCGACTGGCCGTCTGCCCGCGCGAGATCAATCTCCCTGCCGCGCACCCTCACCGCTCCAGTTGCGGGCAGGATTCCGCCGAGGACCGAGAGAAGCTCGGACTGCCCGTTGCCGGCAACCCCGGCGATGCCGAGAATTTCGCCGGCGCGGACATGGAACGAGACACCCTTCAGCCGTCGGACCCCTGCAAGGTCCGTCAGCGACAGGTCGTCGACCTCGAGGACGGTGTCGCCGGGGGCCGCCGGAGCCTTGTCCACGCGCAGGAGCACCTTGCGACCGACCATTCGCTCGGCGAGCTCCTCCGGCGAGGTTTCGCTGGTGGCGGTTGTGGCGACCATCTCGCCTTGCCTCATGACGCTGACCGTGTCCGTAGCGGCCATGATTTCACGCAGCTTGTGGGTGATGAGCACGACCGTCTTGCCCTGGTCGCGAAGGTTGCGAAGAATCCGGAAAAGGTGGTCGGCTTCCGCTGGCGTCAGGACGCCCGTGGGTTCGTCGAGGATAAGAATGTCCGCGTTCCGGTAGAGCGCCTTCAGAATCTCCACCCGCTGTTGAAGGCCGACCGAGAGTTCTTCCACGACCGCTTCGGGGTCGACCTCGAGTTCGTACTCCTGCGCAAGTTCGGTAAGCAGATCGCGCGCGCGAGCGAGGGACGGCTTGAGAAGCATTCCGTCCTCGGCCCCAAGCACGATGTTCTCGAGGACGGTGAAGTTCTCGACCAGCTTGAAGTGCTGGTGCACCATCCCTATGCCCGCGCGGATCGCCGCCTTGCTGTCCGGAATGGTGGTTTCCCGGCCGTCAAAGAAAATCCGTCCGGAGTCCGCCTGGTAGAAACCGAATAGAATGGACATCAGCGTCGACTTGCCGGCGCCGTTCTCGCCGACGATTCCGTGGATTTCTCCACGTTTGACTGCGAGATTGATGTCCCGGTTGGCCTGTACCGGGCCGAAGCTCTTCGAGATGCCCCTGAGTTCTATGGCAGGGGCGGCACTCTCGTGCCGCCCCCGGTCGTTTCTCCCGGTCAAGGTTTGGACTCCGCGCCCGTCGCTACATGACCGGACAGCTTTCGTCCGACATGTAGTCGTGCACCGGAATCTCTCCTGAGATGATCTTTTCTGCCGCAGCGTCCACTGCCGCCTTCATTTCGGCAGTGACCAGTTCGGCATTGTGCTCGTCGAGCGAGTATCCTACGCCGCCGTTGGCCAGGCCGAGCACATTGAATCCGGTGTCGAATTCGCCGCTCGTACCGTCCTTGAAGGCGTTGTAGACGGCGACGTCCACCCTTTTCAGCATGGAGGTCAGGACCGATCCGGGTTGCAGGTGATTCTGGTTGCTGTCCACTCCGATGCCGAGGACGCCGGCATCCGCCGCTGCCTGCAGGACGCCGATGCCGGTGCCGCCGGCCGCGTGATAGACGACGTCGGCACCCTGGTTGATTTGCGCCATCGCGAGTTCCCCGCCGCGGACCGGATCATTCCACGCGGCGCCGGTCGTGCCCGTCATGTTCTGGAAGACCTCGAAGTCGGAGTTGATCGCCTTCACGCCCTGGACGTAACCGCATGCGAATCGCCGGATGAGAGGAATGTCCATGCCGCCGACGAAACCGACCTTTCCGGACTCGGACGCGAGCGCCGCAAGCATGCCGACAAGATAGGATCCTTCGTGTTCGTTGAACACGACCGAGCGGACATTGGGGTGATCGACAACCATGTCGATTATGGCGAAATTCGTATCCGGAAAATCCGGTGCCACAGAGTTGAGCGCCGAGGCGAACTGGAACCCGGTCATGACGACTGGGTTGTTGCCCGCGCGTGCATACCGCCTCAGCGCCTGTTCGCGCTGGGCTTCCGACTGCATCTCGAAGTCGCGATACTCGATGCCGGTTTCCGCCTTGAATCTCTCTGCCCCGTTGTAGGCGGCCTCGTTGAACGACTTGTCGAACTTTCCGCCGACGTCGTAGATGATCGCGGGTCCTTCCGACTGTGCGGCCGTTGCAATGCCGATCGCCGCTGCCGCGGCAAGAATGGTTGTCTTGGATTTCATGTTTCGCTCCCTTCCGTGCTCTTGATCCGAACCGGCCGGGCGCCTGATTGGAAGACGCGGGCCGACTGACTGATCTCACGCGATTAGTGCCGACGGAACAAACGGCGTCAACCGGAATCTCCCCGCTGGAAACCAAGTTGGCTGCAGGCATGCCGTTCTCGCTGCCGAGGTCGCACTGACGCACGGGGCGGTGGAGGGATTGCGGCCGGACGAAGTGACGAAACCGGGCTTCGGCGCCTACAGGATTCAGGCCTTGATTCATGTACCGCCACGGCCGCGCGGACCCGATTCACTTGCGGGGAACCGCGTCCGGTGGCCTCAGGTAGAGCGGAAGGGGACGCGGTGGCAGCGGAGCCGAGAGGCTCTTCCCCAGCGCCAGGCGGCCGAGCGAAGCCAGCTTCGAGTCGCAGATGCCGGTGTCGGTAGCGATGCAGGCCGAACCGCCATCCGGTTTTTCTGCGTCTCGTTCGGCGTCGACAAGCCGAGGGGCGTCGAGAGGCGTGGGCAGGGGACCTGCCTCAAGCATCTGGATCCCGTTTCTCCCGAAACGAAGATCGATGCGGACTTCGACACGTGTCCGTTGCGGTATGGCTCCCGTAAAGAACGCATCTGCCGTTGCGCGTTCGAATGCCGTAACGCCGACAGTCGGCACGCCGAGCGAAAGAGCAAGGCCGCGTGCCGCGGCAACGCCGATTCGAATTCCGGTGAAGTTTCCCGGGCCGGTTCCCACGCCGATGGCGGCGATGTCCGTCCAGCGTATTCCGTATTCGTGCTGGAGTTCGTGCAGCATCGGAAAGAGCCGTTCCGCCTGTCCGCGGTCCATTGGCTCGATCCGGCGACCAAGCCTGCCGTCAGGCCAAACGAGTACGGCCGCGCAGTGCGCGGCCGCCGTGTCGAATGCTAGAACCGGTCCCTCAGGCGGCAACCGGGCAAACCTCCGTAACTTCGGGAATGTAGTGGCGCAGCAAGTTCTCGATTCCCATTTTCAGCGTAATTGTCGACGACGGGCACCCGGCGCATGCGCCTTGCATGTGGAGGTAGACGACGCCGCGCTCGAATCCGTAGAAGGTAATGTCGCCGCCGTCCTGGGCTACGGCAGGCCTTACCCGCGTATCGAGAAGTTCCTTGATCTGTTTCACGATTTCCTGATCCGGACCGTCATGCTCCCTGTGTTCGGTTCGCGCGACGCCCTGCTTCAGGACGTCTTGGCCGGACTGGAAGTGCTCCATGATGGCCCCGAGAATCGCAGGTTTGATGTGGTTCCACTCGGTATCGTCCGTCTTGGTCACCGTTATGAAATCGGTTCCGAAGAATACGCCAACGACGCCTGAGACTGAGAAAATCCTCTTGGCGAGAGGCGAGTCCGCCGCCGCGTCTGCGGTTGTGAAGTCAATTGTGCCTGTATCGAGAACGGTCTGGCCCGGCAGGAACTTGAGCGTTGCCGGGTTCGGTGTTGCTTCCGTTTGTATGAACATTTCGCGAACCCCCAAAAGCTTCCCTCAACTATGCCGCGCGGCAAGCATTTGTCAAGCAATTTAGAATAGTTCTAATTCCCGGCGAAGTTTCTTCTGGGAGTTCGTCGAGGTTGGGAACGGGGAAACAGGGAATCACCTCCGCGCGAAAGCGATTTCGGGTTGTTCCGTGGCTCCCCGCGTCGCATTGCCGGAGTTCGAACAGATGGCCGGATTCTCAAATTGCCCTAGCACCTGCCCTTCGCCATCGAACACGGGCTTCCACTTCAGCGCTTGAAGTGATTGAAGAGCCGCTTGAAAAGCGAGTCCTCCGTTTCGCGGTTTTGTATCGGGCCGCTGCCGGATGGCGGCTTCCTTTCCGGCGTTCGGCGAGACGTCCCGCGCGGTTCGGTTCGCGCGAGGTCGTCTCGGCGTCTCGCGACCCTGTTCATGAACCCTGGCCCGTCGCCGGCTGCGAGCAGCGCGGCACCTTCCGCGATTCCATCGAGAACTCCGTCAAGCCATGCCAGATCCGACTTTGAGAAGTTGCCGAGCACATACGGATGGACGAGGTGTTTCTGCCCCGGATGCCCGATACCGATCCGGACCCGGCAGCAGTCGGTTCCGACATGGCGGTGGATTGACCGCAGTCCGTTATGACCGGCGTGCCCCCCGCCGACCTTGAACCGGCATTTTCCGGGTGCGAGGTCCAGTTCGTCGTGAAATACGACTATGTCGTCTTGGTCGATGCGAAAGTATCTCGCCGCCTCACCGACTGACTGGCCGGAATTGTTCATGTATGTCGCGGGTTTGAGCAGGACGACGCGGGTTTCTCCGATCCTTCCCGAAGCGATGCTTCCCTGGAACTTGCGGCTCCAGTTTTCGAATCCATGCCGTTCCGCAATGCTGTCGACGGCCATGTAGCCGACATTGTGCCGATTCTTGGCGTGCCTGGAGCCGGGATTGCCGAGTCCCGCGAAAAGCTTCATGGCCGACAGGAGGCCAGAGGCCGGAATCCTGAACCGTCACTCGGTTCCAGGTTCGCTCTCCGCTTCGTCCGCGGCCAAGTCGTCCTGAGCGCCGTCTTCCTCATCTGCTTCCGAAGACTTGAGTCCGGAAGGCGCTGAGATGTTCGCGATGACGAAGTCGCGTTCCGTAATCATCGGCCGTGTGCCCTCGGGAAGCTTGATTCCGGAAATTGTGACAACATCGCCGATATCCATCCCTGTGAGATCGACCTCGATTTCGGACGGGATGTTGCCGGCAGTCACCTTGAGTTCGATTTCCGGGCGCACCACGGTCAACACCCCTCCACGCTTCAAGCCGGGACTTTCCTGCTCATTCACGAAGGTTGCAGGAATGAACAGGTTCACGCGGGAGGACAGGTTCAGCCGCATCAGGTCCACGTGAATCGGGAGATCCTTGACCACATCGCGCTGCACGTTTCGGCAGATGACGCGGACGCTGTCGCGGCCCTCAATATTCAGGTTGAAGAGAGTCGAAAGGAATCGACCCTGCCTCAATTTCTTGTACAGTTCGTTGAACTTGAGGTTGATCGTGACCGGTTCCTCGCCACCGCCGTATACGACGCCGGGAACGTATCCTGCGCGGCGGGCTTGGCGCGCAGCTCCCTTGCCCGTGCCGGTGCGAACCTGGGCATCAAGTCGGGGAATGTCAGCCATCGGGCTTCTCCAGTTTTTCGGCGGCTGATTGCCGCGCGTCCGCGTGGAGCGGCTGTATATGGCAGGATCGAGGCGATTGAAAGCGGCAAATCCCTGCCCCGGAACAAGAGAGTGAGGTGTTCTCAGGGAGACGTCTCCTTGTGCTCAATTCACTTGTTGCCGCCTCCAAATTCATCCAAACTTGGCTTTGCAAGCGACAGTGACTCGTTTCATTTCCCGGCCATCGGTGATGACCGCATCAGCCAAGGTTTCTGGATCGGGATTTCAGGTGTTTTTGCGATAGTCTGGTTGATTCTGCATTGGCGGAGACGAGGAAAGAGAGTCAGTTTGCCGGGGAAATTGCTAAACTGATTGAACGGTTTGGATGAATGACGGGCTGTAGGAAGCATAGCCAAACTTGGTCACAGCGTGTCGAATACATGGATTGGCGGGTTGGCCGACTGCGGTCCGGAAAGTCGGGAGGTTGCACCTTGGACGAAGAGATCCGGCAGAAGTGCGTCTGCGATCCTTGGGAATGGCTGAACCAATTTGGCCTCGGCTTTCTCCCAAGCAAGACCGGCTTCGTAGAGTTCGGTCGTTTCGCTGCGACGGATCGCAGAAGACGTGGGACGGGCAAGCCGGGGCGCCGCTAATGCCCGGAGGTCACGAACTACTGCATGCCAACAAAGTAGTCTGTTCAGGCTTGATCGCAATCCGAATGCGAAACTGATCAGTTGATCCTTGGCGCGAATCGATCCGTTCTTTGCAAGCGCTGGCGCCACGAAATTTGGAAGTCGGAGAAAGGACTCTGGTAATACCAAAACCGGAATTTAATGACTCATGAACAAAACATGAACATCATGCGGGGTGCGGCCGGTGCCGGCGTCCTGCATCTTGTGGTTGTCGTGCAAACAGTCACAGGAGGAAGCCGTGCCGGCTGGCATCGAGATCACGAACACCGGCCACACGGCGGCCGAGATTAGGGCATTGGCCCGAAAGCGCAGGAACCGGGCGGAGGCTCGACGCCTGGAGGCGATTGCGCGGGTGATGGACGGCGGGGGAGCCGTGGGGAGATTGCGCGGCGGGCGAGGGTCGACAGGCAGACGCTGTGCGACCGGTTCAGCCGGTGCAATGCCGAGGGGCCGGCCGGCCTGAAGAACAGGCCGGGCCGCGGGCGCCCGTCAAGGCTGAGCGAGGTCCAGCGCGCCGAGGTCGGGCGCTGGCTCGACGAGGGTTCGCAGGACGGCGTTCCGGCGTGGACGGTCGGGTTAATCCGGGACAGGATCAAGGAAGTCTTTGACATTGTGATGTCCGGTGAGGCGGTTCGCCGCCTGATGCGGGCACTGGGGTTCCGTCGGCTTTCGCCGCGGCCCCTTCATCCCAGGGCCGATCCGGAGGCCCGGGAGAGGTTCCGCAGCGGTTTCAGCGCAGTTGCGATCGCATCGCTGCCGGAGGGCACGGACCCGGCCAGCGTGGACGTGTGGTTCCAGGACGAGGCGCCTCGGCCATAATGCATGACTTTGGATTATGGCCGTAATGCCAAGCATGTTGCAATGCCAAGCCGGATGCTTCAGTCCCCTTGCAGCAAGGGGCTGACGCTTGTTTCGACTTGGCATCATGTCTGATGTGTGTCCGCCGTTCGGCATCTCCATCGGGCTGTCCCCGACGCCGGTAAAGGTCCCGTGCCTGACGGATGGCGGCGCAACGGCCGCAAGGATGCCCGGCCGTTCCGCCTGACTGGCGTGGACGTGCGTTTCGGCGGTCCGGACGTTCGCATGACCGAGCCGGATCGAGACCTTCCGGATGTCTCCGGCGGCATGCGGGGTCGCCGTTGCAGAACCATGTCGGATCACATGGGGGTGCCCGCCTGGTCCTGACCGGGGGAACGGTTTCGGCCGCGGCGGCGGCATGCCTCCCGAGCAGATGCGCGAAGCCGTCCGTGCCCGTCGCCCGTCCCTGTGCATTGAGGAACAGGTAGCGGTTGGCGACCGCGGGCCTGACGTCGAGCCGCCGGTTGAGGACGGTCCTCGTCTCCCTCCATGGCGGCGGTTCCCGTTCGCGCCGTTCCTTGCCCGTTGTGCGGGTGGTCTCGAGCCGGGGACCTGAAAAGATGTCGAGCGCGCGCGTCGCCGGTTCCGAAACCCGCAGCGCGGCGCAATGACAGAGATGCGGCATCGCGCGGTCTCGCAGGCGGAACCGTCCTTGCAGGCATTGTTTGTTCTCCCCCTGAATGAATGAGAGAACGACAGTGCAGGAAACCTCCGCCGGACATGATGCCAAGTCCAAACAAGCATCAGCCCCTCGCTGCAAAGCGTCTGAAGCATCCGGCTTGGCATTTCAACATGCTTGGCATTAGGGCCGGAAGGGCATGCCGGCCCGGGCATGGGCGCGCCGGGGAAGCCGTCCCCGGGTGCCCAGGGACCATCGCTGCGGATGCCGCTGCCTGTTCAGCGCGATCTGCCCGGAAAGCGGCACCTCGGCCGGCCATGTCTGCGACCGGGCGAACACCGACGAGATGAACCGCCATCTCGCCGACATCGGCAATGCCGTGCCTCGGGGCCGCCACGCGCGGGCGGTTCTCGACGGCGCCCGCCGGCACCGTTCGAAGAGCCTGGAGATCCCGGACAACGTGTCGCTGCTGCGTTTGCCGCCGTACAGTCTGGAACCGGACCCTGTCGAGACCGTGTTCCAGTTCCTGAAGCAGGGCAATTTCGCGAACCAGGTCTTCGCCACGGCTGCGGATGTCAAGGACAAGGTCGGCACGGTCTGGGAGACATTCGCAAACACGCCGGATCGGATCTCTTCGCTCGGCAGGCGAAGCTGGGCAAGACTGGCCAGCACACCGACGGCTCAACCCGTCCGGCAAACCTCGCCGGGTGTGTGGATTATTTTCCGGTTTTGGTATAAGTCCATCAAAACTGACGAAACAGCTCCACCTTTGTAGGTTCATCCCGACATTTGCGCTTTTTCTGCCGTCGACGGCGACGCTTGTGGATTAGAGCGTTACGACGGTGGTTTCGGCGAGACCGGTTCAATTGGAAGGGATTGGAGCGCCTGACAGTGATACGGTTGTGGCTCGCCTCAGTTCGCACCCATGAACATACCGTCGATTTATAGGCAAAACCCGAGGCAAGGGCTGCAAGGATCAAAGCTCATGCCCCAGTCCGTGCGGGTGTTGCGCAGCAATGCTCATTTCAATTGCGATCCGAGGGTGTGGTTCGGCAACAAACACGTCTGCTCAACAAGTCGATTCATTGGCTCTAGTGCTTCCATCTCACCAAATTCATGTTACTAAAAAGAGTATGTGTGGTGCCAGAGTAGTCAGTTCCCTTGCGCAATTTTGTTTGTTGCCTAGCGTATTGAAATAGAATTCGTTAGGAATTGCTACGAGTGTCCAGACTGGGAGACTAGCGACAGCCAGAGATCTTTCCGTCAACACACGACGGGACGCAACTTCCATTCTCGCAATGACTTGCGAGACAATTTCCAGTTCCGCCAAGCCGATAACAGGCAATCGCAGAGTTCCGCTATGAACAATTTGACCTTTGATCGGTACCATCTTTTTCCCGTAGTTTTCGCTCTAATTGCAATCTTGCTTCCAGGATCTGCGGCAATGGCGCAATTGGACACCAATTCGGCTTGGGGACGCGTCAGTGATTGCGCGGATCGCTTTGATATTGAGCTCTTCATTTTGAAGCATCCCGACAGTTCGTATGTCGGGGCGGCAGAGGCGTGTCTCAAGAATTTGAGTGAAGTCTTTCAACCGGACCAGAACAAGGGTGGAATTCACGATCTGCTGGCAACATGTGAAGGCCACCTTGCTGCAAATCGCTTGTTGACCGGGGTTGGGGGCACGGCATACGCCTGCTATCTGGAAGCGCTTGCACTAGATCCAGGAAACCCCGAGGCATTAGAGGGTCTTGATCGCATCGCAAACAAGTTTTCGGGCAGGGTTAGTCCGGAAAATGCGATTTTACGAATCGTACGACTCGAAGCAAAGCTTCAAAGCAGCCTCGCCATCGCCGACCAGCTTTCAATTGAGCTTGAGACTGCAAGACGGGAACACGTCGAAACCGACGGTGCACTCGGAGATGCACGTACGATGCTCGCCGGCGCGCAGTCGGCGCTTGCCGCCCGGGAGACTGTGCTTGCGGATGTTCGCACAGCGCTTGCCGCCCGCGAAGCCTCCCTCGCGGACGCGCTCGCCCTGCTTGCCGGCGCGCGGGAGGAGCTGGACGCGAAGGGCAGCACAATCGCCGGTCGGCGCTTGCCGCCCGGGAGACTGTGCTTGCGGATGTTCGCACAGCGCTGTCCGAGGGCAATGCCGCGCTCGCCGGCGCGCGGGAGGAGCTGGACGCGAAGGACAGCGCCATTGCCGGCCTCGAATCCCGCGTGTCCGAGGGCGATGCCGCGCTTGCCGCCCGGGAGACTGCGCTTGCGGACGTTCGCACTGCGCTCGCTGACCGGGAAGCCTCCCTCGCAGAAATTCGTTCCGTTCTTGCAGAGAGGGAGTCCGCGCTGGAAAGCGCGATCAGGCGCATCGTGCAGCTCGAGGCGGAGCTCCAGAGCAGCCTCGCCCTCGTGGGCCGGCTCTCGGCCGAACTGGATGCGGCGCGGCAGGAACGCGGCGAAGCCGAGCGCGAGCTCGCGGAGGTGCGGAAGCGGACGGGGCTTGCGTCCGACGAGCTGCGCCGGAGGATCGAGGAGCTGTCGCGGGGGCTGACCGACGCGGAGAGGGCCCGCATCGCGGAAGCCGCGGCCGCCGAGGTCCTGCGCCGGCGCCTGCGGGAGTCCGGGGACGAGCTGACCGCCATGGCGCTTGCCCTGGAGGAGCGGCGCCGGAAGGCGGAGGAGACGCTCGCGCTCCTCGCCGCCGCCGAGGCCGCCCGCGACGCCGCGCGCCGGGACGCCGGCCGGGACCTGACCGAGCGGGAGCGGCTCGACGCGCTCCTGTCGGTCGCGCGGCGGCAGGTCCGGGAACGCGAGACGCTGACGGAGGAGCAGCAGGCGAAGATCGCGCTTCTCAACGCGCAGATGACGGAGCTCCGCGAGCAGCTCGGCGCGCTGCAGGGGCTCCTGGACGCGGCGCGCGCGCGCGAGGAGGCCGCGGAAGTCCGGATCGCGACGCTGGGGTCGGACCTGAACGTGGCGCTGGCGCAGGTTGCCGCGGAGCAGAAGCGGCGCGCCGACCTCGAGGAGCGCGAGCGCAGGCGGCTCGAGGAGGAGGCGCAGGATCTCCGGCGGTTCCGCTCCGAGTTCCTGGCGAAGCTCGAGAGCGTGCTCGCCGGCCGCGCGGGCGTGCGGATCGTGGGCGACCGGTTCCTGTTCTCGTCCGAAATCCTGTTCGACGTCGGCTCGGCCGATCTCGGGGACAAGGGCAAGGACGAGATCAGGCGGGTCGCGGGGATCATCCGGGAAGTGGCGGCGGAAATCCCGGAGGAGGTCGACTGGGTTCTGCGCGTCGACGGGCACACCGACAAGACGCCGATCAGCGGGCCGTCCGCCTACTCCGACAACTGGGAGCTGAGCCAGGCTCGCGCGCTCGCCGTGGTGAAGCACCTGATCAGCGACCTCGGCATTCCGGCCGGCAGGCTGGCGGCGAACGGCTTCGGCGAGCACCAGCCGATCTCCGAAGGCGACGATCCCGCCTCGCTCGCGCAGAACCGCAGGATCGAACTCAAGTTCACCGAAAGATGACGCCCGCGTCGCGGGAAGCGCAGGTCAATCGGCGGTCAGGAGCGGGGTCTCTTCCTTCGACAGGCGCCGATTGACAGGTGAATCGAATTCGAGCTTCAATTCGCCGTCCTCGAGTCGGACCCTGACCGTACCGCCCTTCGCCAGTTTGCCGAAGAGAAGTTCGTCAGCGAGCGGTTTCTTGATGCGTTCCTGAATAAGGCGGGCGAGGGGTCGGGCACCCATCTTGTCGTCGTATCCGTTGTTCGCCAGCCAGTCGACTGCCGCAGGGGTCAGTTCGATCCCGACGTTTCGATCCATGACCTGCGCTTCCAGCTGATGGATGAACTTCTCGACGACGCGCCGCACGACGTCCCGCGACAGCGGCTTGAAACTGATAATGGCATCGAGCCGGTTCCGGAATTCGGGACTGAACATCCTCTCGACCGCCGCCGTGTCCTCCCCGTCGCGGCGTTCGCGTCCGAACCCCATCGCCATTTTCGCAAGCTCCGTCGCGCCGGCGTTGGATGTCATGATGATGATCGCGTTGCCGAAGTCCACGGTGCGCCCGTTGTGGTCGGTGAGTTTGCCGTGGTCCATGACCTGGAGCATGATATTGTAGACGTCCGGGTGAGCCTTCTCGATTTCGTCGAGCAGCAGGACGCAGTGAGGGTGCTGGTCGACTCCGTCGGTAAGGAGCCCCCCCTGATCGAACCCCACGTACCCGGGCGGTGCGCCGATAAGGCGCGAAACCGCATGCTTCTCCATGTACTCCGACATGTCGAAGCGCAGGAGCTTCACCGACAACGCGTCGGCAAGCTGGCGCGCAACCTCGGTCTTGCCGACACCCGTCGGGCCAGTGAAGAGATAGTGGCCAACCGGCTTTTCGGGTTCGCGCAATCCGGCGCGCGACAACTTGATCGCGGCGCCGAGTGCCTCGATCGCCGCTTCCTGCCCGAATACCGTCTGGCGCAGAGTGGCTTCGAGATCCTTGAGCACCTCGCTGTCGCTTTTCGAGACGTTCTTCGGCGGTATGCGGGCGATGTTCGCGACGACATCCTCGATTTCGCGTGCGCCGACGGTCTTGCGCCTGCGGCTCGATGCGACGATGTGCTGCCGCGCACCGGCTTCGTCGATCACGTCGATGGCCTTGTCGGGAAGGCGCCTGTCGTGAATGTGGCGAACCGACAACTCGACGGCGAGCCGGATGGCGTCGTTCGTGTAGCGAATGCCGTGATGTTTTTCGAAACGCGAACGGAGGCCCCGCAGGATCCTGACGGTGTCTTCCTGGCTCGGTTCGTTGACATCGATTTTCTGGAATCGCCGGGAAAGGGCGCGGTCCTTGTCGAAGAACTGGCGGAACTCCTTGTAGGTCGTGGAACCCATGCAGCGGAGCTTGCCGCCCTGAAGCGCGGGCTTCAGCAGGTTCGAGGCGTCCATGGCCCCGCCTGACGTGGCGCCGGCCCCGATCACCGTATGAATCTCGTCAATGAACAGAATTGCGTCCGGATGGTCCTCGAGCTCGGCGACCACGGCCTTCACTCGCTGTTCGAAATCGCCACGATACCGCGTTCCCGCAAGAATGGCGCCCATGTCGAGCGAAAATATCTTCGTTTCCCGCAAGACATCCGGCGTCTTTCCGGTCACGATCCGGAATGCCAGCCCTTCCGCAATGGCCGTTTTGCCGACTCCGGCGTCTCCCACGAGGATCGGGTTGTTCTTGCGCCTTCGGCAAAGCACCTGAACGCAGCGTTCGACCTCGTGCTCGCGGCCGATGAGGGGGTCGATGTCACCGTCCTCGGCGCGCTTGTTGAGGTTGACGCAGTATTTCGCTAGCGCGCTCGCCCGGCTGTCGCTTCCGGCGTCTTCAGAAGACTGCAAGTCGTCGACGTTTTCCGAACCGGCGATAGACCGGACCTCTCCGAAGGAAGGATTCTTCGCCACACCGTGCGAGATGAAGTTCACCGCATCATAGCGCGTCATGTCCTGCATCTGCAGAAAGTACGTGGCGTGGCTCTCCCTTTCCGCGAAGATCGCGACCAGAAGGTTTGCGCCGGTGACTTCGGACCGGCCGGAGCTTTGCACGTGAATGACTGCCCGCTCGACCACTCGCGTGAAGGCCCTTGTCGGAGACGCCTCCATCCCGTTGATTTCCGTGACCAGCATTTCCAGTTCATTGTCGATGTAGCTGATCAGGGCGCTGCGCAGCTTTCCGAGATCGACGTTGCACGCCTGCATGACGTGCGCGGCATCCCTTTCGTCGATCAGCGCGAGCAGAAGATGCTCCAGGGTGGCGTACTCGTGCCGGCGCGCGTTCGCATAGGCGATCGCCGTGTGAATCGCGGCTTCGAGATTCTTCGAGAAGGATGGCATGCCACCTCCTGGCTCCTTGGACAGCCACTTCCCGGCGTCAACCTGTCGTGACTGTGCGCGTGCGCCTAGATTTGGTTCAAATCAATCGGGCTTCAAGTGCTTTTTTGGGAATCCGACGGGTATCGTGGCGCCCGTGCCCGGAATCCGTCCGATCCCCGCCCCGGAAAATGCCGCGGCAGGGTGACCGAGTCCGCGCCGGCCGCGGACGGCCGGAGCGGGCGGGGCACTCCCGCCGGGAGCAGGCCGCGCGCCTGCGGTTCCCGGAAGGATGTTCAGAACCTGTCCTTGCGGCGGCGAATCGCCTCGAAGACATCGGCGTCGGAGGCGCTCTCCATGCCAAGCGCGGATTTCAACCCTGGCACATGGCACCTGAGAAACGGATTCGTCCTGAACTCCGTGCCGAGAAGGCTCGGCACCGTCGGCTCCCCTGCAACCCGTGACGCACGAATCTCCTCCGCCCGCCGTTCAAGGTCGGCATTCCCAGGATCTATTGCGAGCGCGAACCTCGCATTCCCCTCGGTATACTCGTGGCCGGAATAGACGAGCATGTCCTCGGGAAGTTCGAGAAACTTCGACATGGTTTCATGCATCATGGGAAATGTGCCCTCGAAAACCCTTCCGCAGCCCAGCGCCATCAGACTGTCGCCCGTAAAGGCCGCGCGCGCGTCCACGAAAATGTAGGCGATGTGTCCGACTGTGTGCCCCGGCGCATCGACGATGGCGCCGGACTCGTTGCCGACCGAAACATGGCTCCCGTCCTCGACCTCGAGATCAAGCGGCGGAAGTCGGTGCGCATCCGCAGCGGCGCCGACGACGCGCGCGCCCGTCGCGGCGCGGATTTCGGCCACGCCCTCGACATGGTCCAGGTGATGGTGGGTCAGGAGAATCTGGTCAATCCGCCAGCCCCGGCTATCGGCGGCGGCGAGAATCGGCGCCGCCTCGGGCGCGTCGACCACCGCGATCCGGCCGCTTTCAGGTTCGCGGCAGAGAAAGGCATAGTTGTCGGTTCTGCATGGTACGACCACGATTTCGAGGGTCATGGTATTCCGGCGCTCCTTTGGATAGTCTTTCCGTGTCTATTCGGGCAAACTGTGTCGGAGTTCGCGGGCGGATGCAATGCACTTGGACGTCCGGCAAATCGTCAGGTTCTACTACGGCACGGAGCTGGGCCGGATCGTACAGCGCTCGCTCAGTGACCAGGTTTCGGGCGTATGGCCGAACACGAAGGGTCAGACCGTCGCCGGTTTCGGATTTGCATCGCCGCTCCTGAATCCGTTCCTCGCCGCGTCTCGGAGAGTACTCTGCCTGATGCCGGACCAGCAGGGCGTCGTCGCTTGGCCGCGTCTCCGCCTTGACGGCGAGAACCGGTCCGTCCTTGTCGAGGAGACGAGCTGGCCGGTTGCGACGGGCCTCGTGGACCGGCTTGTGGTGCTGCACGGACTCGAGACCTGCGAAAGCCCGGCCGCGCTCCTGGAAGAGGTCTGGCGAACCCTCGGACCCGGAGGGCGCGCAATCTTCATCGTGCCGAACAGATCCGGACTCTGGGCGCGCCTGGACGCGACACCGTTCGGATTCGGTCGGCCCTACAGTCTCATGCAGCTCGAGACGCTCCTCCAGAACCACAGGTTCAGCCTCGAGCGCCGGATTTCCGCGCTCTACATGCCGCCGAGCCATCGGCAGTTCTGGATCCGCACCGCACGATACTGGGAGGGATTCAGCCACCAGTTCCCAGTACCTTTTGCTGCGGGCGTTCTCATTGTCGAGGCGACCAAGCGCCAGCACGCGCCGGTCGGCCGCGGCCTCGGCGATGCGGTCCGGGCTCCTCTCGAAGTCCTTGACGGGATGCGCAAGCCGGCGGCCGGTCCGGTGTCTGGCCGGACGGGTTTGAAGTCGGATTGCCGGCTCCCGAACCGGCCGGATGCCTCCGGCACGATGCGGCTGGCCAGGGAACACGGCGCGCGCAAGTGAAGGCGCGGCGCGCGCCGGACACTTCGGCAGGAGATATTATGGCGTTGTACCTTTTCCCGATGCCTCGAAAGTACGCGGATGCGGCTGCATCCAGACCGGCGGACGGTGACAATCCTGCTTGGCCGATGGCTGCAATTTTGGGCTGCCGGATAATCACGGAATCCGCGATGTGTAATGTTGCGGGCCGGCAAGACCTTGTGTTATCAGATCGCCGATTTTGAGCGGCCCGATGGCCGCCGTGTTGCCACCATCGCCAACCGGTTCTTTGCGAAGATCGCAAAGGGCGCGAACGGGCGCTAGTGACTGGAAGGGAAAACGTGGCCGACTCTGCCTCGATGTCTTCTGAGATCGCTGCGCGATACGCAACCGCCGTCTTTGAACTCGCGAAGGAAGGTAACAGTCTCTCCGAGGTCGAGCGAGACCTCGACACGCTGGACGCTGCGCTGGATGCGAGCCCGCAATTCCGGCTCCTCATCTCGTCGCCAATCTATACGCGCGCGGAACAGGAGGCGGCGGTGGCCGCACTTGCCGCGCGGATGGAGCTTTCCGAAACCGTGTCGAGGGCGCTCGCTCTGATGGCGCAGAAACGCCGTCTCTTCGTGCTGCGGCAGTTGGTCGGTGCGGTGCGCGGCATGATCGCGGCGGAGCGGGGCGAGGTGACTGCGGAGGTGAAGGCACCCGCACGCCTCGCGCAAGAGCAACTGGACAGGCTTGCAGGGGAACTCGCGACTGCGCTCGGCAAGGACGTGAAAATCAGGCAGGTTGTCGACGAGGGCCTCATAGGCGGTCTCGTCATTCGTGTCGGATCGAAGATGATCGACAGTTCGATCAGGTCGAAACTTCTGAACCTGCAGAATGCAATGAAAGAGGTCGGGTAATGGCTATCCAAGCAGCAGAGATTTCTGCAATCCTCAAGGACCAGATCAGGAACTTCGGCCAGGATGCCGAAGTCGCGGAAGTCGGGCGCGTTCTGAGCGTCGGCGACGGCATCGCGCGCGTCCACGGCTTGGACAACATCCAGGCCGGCGAAATGGTCTCTTTCCCCGGCGGTATACGCGGCATGGCGCTGAACCTCGAAGTCGACAATGTCGGCGTCGTGATTTTCGGCACTGACCGCGACATCAAGGAGGGCGACACGGTCCGGCGGACGAACGCGATCGTCGACGTGCCCGTGGGTGATGCGCTGCTGGGGCGCGTCGTCGACGCCCTCGGGCAGCCGATTGACGGAAAGGGCGCGGTCGAGACGGACCAGCGCACGCAGGCGGACGTGAAGGCGCCGGGGATCATTCCCCGGAGGTCGGTGCACGAGCCCATGGCCACAGGCCTCAAGTCCGTCGATTCCCTCATTCCGATCGGTCGCGGGCAAAGGGAACTGATCATCGGGGACCGCCAGACCGGCAAGACCGCGCTCGCGCTTGACACGATCCTGAACCAGAAGTCCTACAACGACGCGGCCGGAGACGACGAAAGCAAGAAACTCTATTGCGTATACGTCGCGATCGGACAGAAGCGCTCCACCGTTGCGCAGCTCGTCAAGAAGCTCGTGGAGACTGGCGCGATCAACTACACGATCATAGTCGCCGCAACGGCGTCGGACCCTGCGCCCATGCAATTCCTCGCGCCCTATTCGGCGACTGCCATGGCCGAGTATTTTCGCGACAACGGCCGCCACGCGCTGATCATCTATGACGATCTCTCCAAGCAGGCTGTCGCCTACAGGCAGATGTCGCTCCTGTTGCGCCGGCCGCCCGGCCGCGAGGCCTACCCAGGGGACGTGTTCTATCTTCACTCGCGGCTGCTGGAGCGGTCGGCGAAGCTCAATTCCGATTTCGGAGCGGGGTCGCTGACCGCGCTTCCCGTCATCGAAACCCAGGGCGGGGACGTGTCCGCGTTCATTCCGACGAACGTCATTTCCATCACCGACGGCCAGATATTTCTCGAGACGGAGCTGTTCTACCAGGGCATCCGGCCCGCCGTGAACACTGGTCTTTCTGTTTCGCGCGTCGGATCCTCCGCGCAGACCGCCGCCATGAAGTCGGTCGCGGGATCCATCAAGCTCGAACTGGCGCAATACCGCGAGATGGCGGCGTTCGCGCAGTTCGGCTCGGATCTCGACGCCGCGACACAGGCGCTTCTCAACCGCGGCGCGCGCCTCACAGAGCTTCTCAAACAGCCCCAGTACTCTCCCTTGACGAATGCGGAACAGGTCATCGTGATCTTCGCCGGCACGCAGGGCTATCTTGACGGTATCGAAGTCGGTGACGTCGGCAGGTTCGAGACCGGCCTCCTCGCCCATGTCCGAAAAAACCACGCCGACCTCCTGGATGACATCACCCGGAACGACCGCAAGGTTCAGGGCGATCTCAAGGAGGCCATAAAATCGGTGGTCGAGGCATATCTCAAGGATTTCTCTTGACCCGCAAACCGGGAAGAGTCCCGACGGATGCATGAGCGCAGACGGGAGCGTGCGAACTGATGCCCAGCCTCAAGGATCTCAAGATCAGGATCGAGAGCGTGAAGAGCACGCGCAAGATCACGAAGGCCATGCAGATGGTCGCGGCCGCGAAACTTCGCCGCGCACAGGATGCGGTCGAAAACGCGCGGCCCTATGCCGCGCGTATCAATGCAATCGTCGGCAGCATCGCGCGGGGCCTCGAGGACGCCGAAAACGTGCCGATGCTCCTTAGAGGCACCGGCCGGGACGAGGTTCATCTTCTCGTGTGCGCCACGGCGGAGCGCGGCCTTTGCGGCGGTTTCAATTCCTCCATCGTCAAACTCGTCCGCTCGAGAGCCGCGCAGCTGCTCGACGATGGCAAGACGGTCAAGATAATGACCGTCGGGAAGAAGGCGCGCGAGCAACTCCGGCGAGACTACGGAGAGCTGATCATCGGCCATACCGATCTTTCGCACGTCAAGAACATCGGCTATGCGGAGGCGCAGGGCGTCGCCAACGAAATCATCGCGAGATTCGGAAACGGCGAGTTCGATGTGGCGTCGATTCACTACAGCGTTTTCCGTTCGGTTGTGGTTCAGATCCCGACCGCAGTTCAAATCGTCCCTGCGGTTCCTGCAGCCGGCGGAGATGCCTTGGAATCCTTCCACGAGTACGAACCGGCGGAAGAGGAAATACTGGCAAGCCTCCTGCCGCGCGCGCTGACGGCGCAGGTTTTCGCGGCGCTTCTGGAGAACGCTGCTTCCGAACAGGGCGCGCGAATGTCGGCCATGGACAATGCCACGCGCAACGCGGGAGAAATGATTGACAGTCTGACGATCGAGTACAACCGGTCGAGACAGGCGGCAATCACCAATGAACTCATCGAAATCATTTCGGGCGCCGAGGCGCTATAGAACCGGAGAACGCACATGAACGAGACGAACGGGGCGCAGGGCAGAATTACGCAGGTCATCGGTGCTGTCGTGGACGTGCAATTCGAGGACGACCTGCCGGAAATCCTGAACGCGCTCGAAACTGACAACAACGATCAGCGCCTGGTTCTCGAAGTCGCGCAGCACCTGGGAGAGAACACGGTCCGCACGATTGCGATGGACTCAACCGAAGGTCTGGTCCGAGGAAGCGCCGTAATCGACACCAAAGGACCGATTACCGTTCCCGTTGGCAACCCGACGCTCGGCCGGATCCTCAACGTGGTCGGGGAGCCCGTCGACGAGAAGGGGCAAGTGGAGGCGGATGAACGCCGGCCGATTCACCGGCCCGCGCCGGAGTTCGACGCACAGTCCACGGAGACGGAGATTCTTGTCACCGGCATCAAGGTCGTCGACCTGCTTGCGCCTTACTCCAAAGGCGGAAAGATCGGCCTGTTCGGCGGGGCGGGCGTCGGCAAGACCGTGATCATCATGGAGCTCATCAACAACATCGCGAAGGTCCACTCGGGTTTCTCGGTGTTCGCCGGCGTCGGGGAGCGAACGCGCGAAGGCAATGACCTCTACCACGAAATGATCGAATCCGGCGTAATCAAGCTGGACAACCTTGAGGAGTCGCAGGTCGCTCTCGTCTATGGCCAGATGAACGAGCCGCCCGGTGCCCGCGCCCGTGTCGGCCTGACCGGCCTCACGCTTGCCGAACAGTTCAGGGACCAGTCGGGAACGGACGTGCTGTTCTTTGTCGACAACATTTTCCGCTTCACGCAGGCCGGGTCCGAGGTTTCGGCTCTCCTTGGGCGAATTCCTTCTGCAGTGGGATACCAGCCGACGCTGGCGACCGACATGGGTGCGCTTCAGGAACGCATCACTTCGACAAACGCCGGGTCCATCACCTCGGTGCAGGCCATCTACGTGCCCGCCGACGACCTGACCGATCCCGCGCCGGCGACCTCGTTTGCGCACCTCGACGCGACGACGGTGCTCTCGCGCGCAATTTCCGAACTCGGCATCTACCCTGCGGTAGACCCGCTCGATTCGAATTCGCGAATCCTGGATCCGGCGATTGTGGGCGAGGAACACTATCAGGTCGCGCGGGATGTCCAGGGCGTGCTTCAGCGCTACAAGTCGCTGCAGGACATCATCGCCATCCTCGGCATGGACGAACTGTCCGAGGAGGACAAGCTTGCGGTTGCGCGGGCAAGGAAGATTCAGCGATTCCTTTCGCAACCCTTCGATGTCGCAGAGGTCTTCACGGGCACGCCGGGCCTTCAGGTTCCCCTTGACGAGACGATCGACAGCTTCAAGCGCGTGGTCGCCGGGGAGTTCGATCATCTTCCCGAGGCGGCGTTCTACATGGTCGGCGGCATCGACGACGTTGTCGCGAAGGCCGAACGCCTTGCCGTCGAGGCGGCCTAAGGGCGCCCTTGAAATGACGGACAGCTTCACGTTCGAACTCCTGGCGCCGGACAGGCTCCTGGCTTCGCACGAAGCCAGGGAAGTCGGCATCCCCGGTGCGGAAGGCGACCTTACCGCACTTCCCGGTCACGCGCCGCTCATCATTGCATTACGTCCGGGCATCCTCAGGGTCGCGGCTTCGGATGGGGGCGAGATCGAATATGTGCTTACCGGCGGTTTTGCGGAACTTGCCGCCGGTTCGGCGACGGTCCTTGCTGAATGGGCCATGGAGCGGAGTTCGGTGACGTCGGGAATGCTCAGGGAGCACATCGCAGCCGCGGAATCGGACTCGAACGCCCTGGAAGGCACGGACAAGGACAGCGCCGACAAGACCTTGGCGGACTTGAACGCCCTTGCGGGCGTTATCGGCTCATAGCGTTCGCTTGCCGGAATAGCCGTGCAGCGTCGTGACGGTCGCCGGGCCGTCTGCCCGCGTGTTTCGATATATCGGTTCGATGGTCTCTTCGTTGAAGAGCGACGACACGGACGTTCCGTTCGCAATGTTCGTGATTGCCTGGGCGAAGAGCGGCGCCGTGGTCACCGTGCGAATCTTGTCGCAGGAGATCACGGACTTTCCCGCCACTATGGAGTCCGTCACAACGAGCTCCGCCATGCTCGAGTCCGAGATTCGATTCGCCGCGGGGTCGGACAGCACGCCGTGCGTGATGTAGGCGCGGACCTCCTTTGCGCCGGCCTCGGCAAGCGTGTCAGCGGCCTTGCACAGAGTGCCGGCGGTGTCGCAGATGTCGTCAACGATGATTGCGGAACGTCCCGAAACGTCTCCGATCACCGTCATCTCCGCAACCTTGCCGGGACCCGAACGGCGTTTGTCGACAATGGCGAGTTCGGCGCCGATGCGCTTGGCAAGTTCCCGTGCCCGTTCGACGCCCCCAACATCGGGCGAAACTACGGAAATGTTCCCGCCTTTCGAAAGCAGGCGTTCCCTGACGTCGAGCGCGAACACGGGCGCCGCGTAGAGGTTGTCGACCGGAATGTCGAAGAATCCCTGAATCTGGGCCGCATGCAGGTCCATCGTCAGCACGCGTTCAACGCCGGCTTCGACGAGCAGGTTGGCGACGAGCTTGGCCGAGATAGGGGTTCGCGCCTTCGTTCTCCTGTCCTGCCGGGCATAGCCGAAGTACGGAATGACCGCGGTAATTCGCTTTGCCGACGAACGCCGCAGCGCATCCGCCATTATCAGGATTTCCATAAGGTTGTCGTTGGCAGGATTCGAAGTGGACTGAATGATGAACATGTCCTCGCCGCGAACGTTGTCGAACACCTCGATGAAGATCTCCTGATCGTTGAAACGCTCGACCCTGGCGTTGACGAGGCGGACGGCCTTTCCCCGATTCTGCGACATGCATTGCGTAATCGAGGTGGCTAGAAAGTTGTTGGAATTGCCTGCGATCAGCTTGGGTTCAACGGATCTCATCGTCGCGGTTCCTCCCGTAATGGACGCGCGGGACAATCTGTCGCGTTCACGGTCCAATAGCACCGCTCCGGGAAAATGCATAGCCGCCTGCCGCAAGGGCGACGACTTGCGGGCAGCGGGTCTTGCAGGGCCGTGAACGGATGTCCGCGCAGGTTGAACCCGAAGGCGGGATTGCGGCATTCTGGGCGCGTGCCCGTTTTGCGGAACCCGGCCGCCAGGAGCACGGGGAAAGCAGCCGGTTGAACTGAAATCCGGGGTAGCGAGGGGGAGCGTCCGCGCATGCTGATTCGCCGGGAAAACCTTGAGCACGTCGCCGCTGCCGTCTTCAGTGCCATGGGCAGCCCGGAACACGAGGCAGAGATAGTTGCGCGATCCCTGGTCGTGTCCAACCTGATGGGTCACGACAGCCACGGCGTCGGCCTCATTGCAACCTACGTCGAGCACTTCCGGGGCGGGTTGCTCTTCCCCGGGACTTCCGCTGCACGATGCGGCGGCGGCGGGGCCATCCTGATGTTCGACGGCAGACTCGGTTTCGGCAGGCGGGTCGGGGGCGAAGCGATGGCGCAGGCGATCGAAACCTGCAGGGAATCAGGCGTCGCCCTGATGACGCTCCGAAACGCGCATCACCTCGGCCGCATCGGAGCATACGGCGAAATGGCGATGGACGCGGGGTTAGTCTCGATTCACTTCGTAAACGTGACGGGTCACGCGCCGCTGGTCACGCCCTGGGGCGGCACGGCCGGCCGGTTCGTAACGAACCCGGTATGCATCGCCTTTCCGGGAACGGCGCAGACTCCGCCAACGCTCCTCGACATGGCGACGAGCCGAATCGCTCTCGGCAAGGCGCGGGTCGCGATGACGCGGGGCGAGACTCTCGATGCGGGACTCTTGGTGGATCATCTCGGTCGGCCATCCAGTGACCCGGGCGTCGTTTTTGCGGAACCGCGCGGTGCGCTTCAACCCTTCGGGAGCTACAAGGGTTCCGGTCTTGCGCTCATGTGCGAACTGCTTGCAGGCGGACTCTCCGGCGGCGGGACGATTCAGCCTCGCAATCCACGCGCCGGCGGCATCGTCAACAACATGTTCACGATCGTCGTCGATCCCGCCGGACTCGTCGACCACGGATGGCTGGCTTCGGAAATCGACGCCATGGTCGGTTACGTCAAATCCACGATTCCGGCGAACCCGGCGCATCCGGTCGTCGTTGCCGGCGACAGGGAAAGGGAGACCGCCCGCGAAAGGGGCAGGGAAGGCATTCCTCTCGATGACGCTGAGTGGAAGGAATTGCTCGATGCGGGCGGGCGCGTAGGATTGGCCAGGAAGGATCTGCTGGCGATCGCCTGCTGAAGCAAGGAACCGGAAGATCGACTTCGGTCTCGCACTTTCCAGACTCTGCGTCGTGATCAGCCCGTGTTCTCGAAAGGGGATGACCTTAGCGGGATTTGGACGACCTCCCCGCCCGCGCGCGAAGGCCCCATGGTGATCCTTCAATCCCGGCACGACACATCTGCCAATCGGCTGCACACCCGTTTGCCGATGCTTGCGAACCGTATCGCTGCCTTGTCGAGCAACGGCGCCAACTGGGTCGTCCATAGTCCTTGCCGGGCGACCGCAGCCGGAATCGCGGCCACATTCTTGAACGCCGGACAAAGCGTATTTCGTTTCCCCGTCCAACCTGCAATGGACCATCCCTGAGTCATCCAGGGTTGTTGAAACCATGCTGCTCGTAGTGAGCCGCGCTCGCACGCCCCAACACTGGCGCGAACAGTGGTTCGAGCGCAATCCAGGAACAGTTCGGAAGTACCATTGCCGCCTTCTCGCACCTTAAGGACATCGTGGCGCGGGCTTGGTCATGCGCGAGCCCGCGCCGTGGCGAAAACAGGATCGATCATTGAGGCAGGCATCACGCCGGTCGCAACATCCTGCGCCGAAAAACTCAAGTCACCACCACTCTGGCGTTGCGCTTCAAAGTGGAACGGGGGACATAAATGTTTGGCATTATGGCGCTTCTGTATTTCCTGCCGAAAATAATCCACACAAAGAGTTCGAGACATGAACGGCGACCGCGACGACATGGCGGATGCGTAGCGGGAAATTCTCCGCTCCGTACTTCCCCGGAAGCATAGGGGCCCGCGACGTGTGCATGACGGGCGGGTGATGGATGGCATCTTCTTCGTGCTGCGCACAGGCAAGCCCTGACGCGACCTCCCGGAGCGATGCGTTTCGGACGCGACCTGTTTCACCGCCGCAGCCGGTGGAACAGGAACGGCCTCGGGGAGTCGATCATGGAAAAACTTCAGAGGCTTGCGGACGGCGACGACGAAGACGGAGGGAACGGGGCGCTTCGTCGGCGCATGGAGGATCCTCGTCGATCCGAGTCCGTAGGCGCGGCGCGGGACGAGCCTTGGTGGCCGGACCGCGAAGGTCCGTCCCGGCATCGATGGGAACGATCTGGCGAAGGCCGTGCTCCCGACCCCTGGACCAGCGGCTGACCGCACGCAGGCCGAGGCACTTCCTGCCGGGCTCGGGCCGGACGAGACAGTGAACGGTGACAAGGCTTACCTCGACATGACCGCGGCAGCCGGAACGACCGCGGTCATTCCGTCGAAGTCCAGCCGGAACGTGCAGCGCGAGCTTGATCGCGAGGCGTACGGGGAGCGCAATCCCATCGAGCGTTTCAAAGGAAGGATTAAGGAGTTTCGGAGGGTTGCAGCGCACTGTGACAAGACCGCGCACAACTTCCTGTCCTCCGTGCGCCTGGCCGTCAGGCGGTTCCTTTTCAGGAGGACCGCAAACCGGTCAATCGAGTCCATAGTCTAGTCTCCCGAATCTTAAGTTCGCATCAAACATTTTCGCTTGCGCCGGGTTCGCTCATCTTGAGGCAGAACCTCCTGACCGACGCAAGGATCTCGTCGGCGGACTTGACCCATTTGTAGGGCCGCGGGTTCTCGTTGTGCGCGTCGATGAACGACATGATGTCCGCCTCGAGTTCGGCGACCGAGCGATGCGCGCTCCGCTGCAGCTTCTTCCTGGTCAGTTCCGCGAACCAGCGCTCGACTAGGTTCAGCCATGACGCCGAGGTCGGCGTGAAATGGATGTGCCAGTGCCTGCGGCGGGCAAGCCATTTCCTCACCTTCTCCGTCTTGTGCGTCGCGTAGTTGTCCATCACCAGGTGCACGTCCAGCCCGTCGGGCACCGCCGCCTCGACCTCCTTGAGGAAGCTCAGGAACTCCGTGGCGCGATGGCGGCCGAAGCACTTGCCGGTCACCGCGCCGGTGGCGACGTCGAGCGCGGCGAAGAGCGTCGTCGTGCCGTGGCGGACGTAGTCGTGGGTTCTCCGCTCGGCCACGCCCGGCGCCATCGGCAGGACCGGCTGCGTCCGGTCCAGGGCCTGGATCTGCGACTTCTCGTCCACGCACAGGACGACCGCGCGGTCCGGCGGGGCCATGTACAGCCCCACGATGTCCTGCACCTTGTCGACGAACAGCGGGTCCGTCGACAGCTTGAACGTCTCGCTCCGGTGCGGCTTCAGGCTGAACGCCGACCAGATCCGGTGCACCGTCGTGTGCGACACGCCCGTCCTCCCGGCCATGCTCCGGACCGACCAGTGCGTCGCGTCCTTCGGCATCGTGGTCAGCGTCCGCTCCACCACCTCGGCCACCTTCTCGTCCGTCACGGTGCGGGGCCGGCCGGACCTGTACTCGTCCGAGAGGCCCTCGATGCGCCTCTCGGCGAACCGCCTGCGCCACTTGCCGACCGTGTGCTCGTGCACCCCGGCACGCTCCGCGACCTCCCTGCTCCGGAGCCCCTCGGCGCAGAGCAGGATGATCCTGCAGCGGTCGGACAGCGACCGCGGCGCCTTGTGCTTTCGGACATGCGCCTCGAGAAACGCCCGCTCCTCGGCGCTCAGCACCACTTCCACCGCCTTGCCTCTCATCGAACCGCCTCCTGCTCGTGTCATCTGTCTCTTTGATAGCAACTACTGTTACAGAAGACTAGACGGGCGGTCGGAGGAGACCGCTCGTTGGTCGCGTTCAGGTTGGAATTCGCAGACGGTTGGCCATGGCGATGATACTCACACCAAAGTGACTGGCCAGGCTCTCGACGTCTGTTTTCCCGGCATCCATCACCTTGGCGATCTGGTCAAGCGGCATCAGAAACGCGGCAGCAAACTGGTTTGCCTCTTCCTCTTTTTCGTCACTCACCCCGTCTGCCTTCAGGATATATCGATCCTTGATTTTTCCTCCTGCTTGCAAGAGATCGCTGTGCAAAAAATAGTGTCCCAGTTCATGTGCTGCCGTGAACCTTTGCCGTTCCTTGGATTCGTTCGCGTTGACGAGGATGTGGAACTTCTTTTCGCTTGTCCTCGCCAAGATGCCGGAAATCCTTTTCTCGACAACTTCCGATCGCGAGAATTCCACGTCAGCAAGTTTCTCGATGAACTGTTCGACATCAACGAAACCTTCATCGTTGATGCACGAAGAGTAGAGAACCGAATATTCCTCGGGAATATCAGCTCTGATTTTGATCATTGCCAGCCTCCTCTCCGTCAGAAGTTAATTGGTCGCGTAGTCTGGACAAGAACTCATTCAATGAAACAGTCGACGCCTCGTCGCGAACCATTTCTTTGAACTCTTCGCTTGCCAAGTGACGTTTTAGTCCGTCATTTGCGGCTTTCGTCGCTGCTGAGACGGCTGCTCTCCGGATCGCTCGAAAACCGAAAAAGCCGACAAGCGCGACCATGGCAGCCATGAAGACTATCGAAAACGACGCTACCCCAAGAGCAACGACGATTAACGCCGGAATCCACTCAATCATGAACGATGCAATGCCTTCAGTTTTTTGAAGCATTTGCATCTCACATCGCCTATCCCTCCCGCCGAGTACAATAGGCTGATGATTGCCTGCTTTTTGTTCTGCCTCAGTTTAAGGGCATAATATAGAGGTTTTTGGCGAAATCAATCAAAAACCGGAAAACCGGGGGAGGCCGGATGCAGCTCAGACTGCCCGATTACAGCTTACCGGGTCGGCGATCATGCGCGCAGCGCCCCTGATTGCAACGCGTCGGCGTACGCGATTCCCAAAGATCGTCGATCGGATTGCGTCAACCGCGTACCAGTTCAAGGAAGCGGTCGATGTCTGCCGCCTCCGTCGCCCAGTTGCAGACGAGCCGCGCGGTCAGGAATTCGTCGTCGGCACCGGACGCGGAGTGATCCGTCGGCCAGGGATAGTAGACCGCGCCGGCTTCTTGGGCACGCTTGTGGCCGCTGCGCCGCCACCCCGCAAAGACCATGTTCGCATCCCTGGGGTGCATGAGCCATGCTCCGTCGATGCCTTCAAGACCCGACGCGAGCCGGGCGGCGGCCGAATTCGCGCGTTCCGCCAGGTCGAGCCACAGGCCGCCGTCCAGATATGCCTTCATCTGGGCAGAGAGATATCGGTGTTTGGAGAACAGGTGGCCACCGCGCTTCCGCCGCAGCTCGAATTCCCAGGCTCTCTCCGGATCGAAGAAGATCAGCGCTTCCACGCCGATGAGTCCGTTCTTGGTCCCGCCGAGGCTGACCACATCGACGCCGGCCTTCCAGGTGGCGTCCGCCGGTGCGCAGCCAAGCGCAACCAGCGCGTTCGCGAGCCGCGCCCCGTCGAGGTAACAAGCGATCCCGAACTGCCGCGCGATGGACGTGAGCACTCCGATCTCGTCGGTCGAATACACTGTTCCGCACTCGGTGACATTCGCTATCGAGAGCGCCCCGCGCTGCACGCCGTGCACGCCGAGGCGACCGGTTTCGCGGATGTGGTCCCTGAGCTCTTCTGGATCGATCTTGCAGTCGGTGCCGCCGATGAGCGTAAGCTTTGCCCCGCCGGAATAGAACTCCGGCGATCCGCATTCGTCTTCTTCGACGTGCGATTTCCGATGGCAATAGATTGTTCCCCAGGGTTTCACGAGGGTCGCCAGCGCGAGCGCGTTTGCGGCAGTTCCGGTCGCAACCAGATAGACTGCGGCATCGGGCGCGTTGAAGATCTCGCGCACACGTTCCTGGACATGGTCCATGCAATCGTCGGCACCGTACGATTTGGCGTATCCGCGGTTTTCCCGGACGAGCGCCTCGAGCACTTCCGGGGCCGCCGGGCCAGCATTGTCTGATGCGAAGTTCATTCAGGAAAACACCTCTGTTACATGCTGCTCGAGATCGGCTTCTGCAACGTCACGCTCACTGTGCACCTTTCCCCGGACGCTCTTTCCGTGGCGGTGTATCGTCTCCGTGTCTCCGCTGACCAGATAGTGCCATGAGGGGAGGGGCTTGCCTTCGTGCCGCAGGCGGTACGCACATGTTTCCGGCATCCAGCTCGCGGATTCCGCGATGGTCCTGGTAGTGAGGGATATGCAGGCCGGAACTATTCGTTTCCTGCGTTCGTATCGCGTGCAGCGGCAACTGTGCGGGTCGAGCAGCCGGCAGGCAACATTCGTGTACCGGACCTCGCCGGTCTCCTCGCTCTCGAGCTTGAGAAGGCAGCAGCGTCCACACCCGTCGCAGAGGGCCTCCCACTCGGCCGCGTTAAGCTCGCCAAGTTCGAAGCGTGCCCAGAACTCCGGTCGCAGACGGCCCTTGAGGGCGGACTCCGGCGGGCCGGCCCGTTTGAACGGATTCGCCGTCGATGACCGTCCCTTTCGCCGTCGCGTCATTGCGCGACACCGGGCTGCGGAAGAGCGGAAAGCGCCGCCCTGCCTTCGCGACAGTCGGTTCGCATCCGCGCTTTCAGTTCGTCGACGCTCGAGAAGCGGAGTTCCGGACGCAGGTACTCAACGAGCGCGACCGAGAGGAGATCCCCGTAGATTTCTCCTTCGAAGTCGAACAGGTAGACTTCCAGGTTGACAGAGGCTCCGTCGAACATCGGGCGCGTGCCGATCGAGGCGACGCCCGTGAATCGTCCCCTGTGACGCCCGTTGATGATGTCTACGAGGACCGCATAGACGCCGTGCGAAGGGACGAACATTCCGCATAACGACAGGTTTGCCGTGGGAAATCCAAGTTCCCGCCCGCGCTTTTCGCCGTGGACGACCCGGCCCTCGATCCTGTGCAGATGCCCCAGCATGCGCGCGGCCTCCTTGGGGCGCTTGTCGGCGAGGGCCAATCGAATGGCTGATGAGGAGCATTCCGTGTCGCCGTCGGAGACAAGTGTTGCAACGGTAACTTCGAACCCGTGGCGGGTTCCGTATGCGGACAGCGCCGCGGCGTCTCCGGCCCGGTCCTTTCCGAACCTGAAGTCCGCGCCGACGACGGCGTGCGAAATTGCAAGATGTCTCGCGAGAATCGACCGGGCGAATTCGCCTGCAGATGTGCCCGCCATCCCGGCGTCGAACGGCAATTCGAAGACGACGTCGATTCCGAGCAATTCCAGGCGCCTCGCGCGGCTCTCCCGCGTCATCAGGCGGAACTGCTGCGCCTCCGGCTGAAAGAACTGCCTCGGATGCGGTTCAAAGGTGACGATCCCCCGGGGCCGGGAGGTTCGCGTCGCAATGCCTGCAGCCTGGTCCAGGACCGAAACATGTCCCAAGTGAACGCCGTCGAAATTCCCGATAGCCACCACTGCACCCCTGCATGCGGCCGGGATGTCGGCAAAATTGCTCAATTGTCGCATGTGTCGTCGTCGGGCGGCTGCCGTGTCAGTCGAATTTCCGGCTCGGCGCCATGACCAGCGCCTCGCCCGTTAGGACGACCTTATCCCCGACGCGGCAGGCACAATCAAGCGTGACCCGCCGCTTGGCGTAGTTGACGTCGATGACGGTTGCCGTGGCTTCGAGCCTGTCTCCCGGCCGGACCGGCGCAAGAAACTTGAGCGTCTGCCCGAGGTAGACCGTGCCGTGACCGGGCAACTGTTCGCCGATAACCGCGGAAACCAGCGATGCGCTCATCATGCCGTGCGCAATTATGCCGCCGAACGAGGTCTCGCGAGCGTAAGCCTCGTCGAGATGGATGGGATTGTGATCCTCGGACAATAAGGCAAAGGCGGCGATGTCGGTCTCGGTGAATGTTTTCTCCAAGGATCTCGACATGCCGATTTCGAGATCTTCGATGCAAATGGTTCCGGTTTTGACGTTTTTCCGACGCGAGCCTGCTTCGGTTCCCGCGCTGGTTCTCTGCCGGAGTTTGTCGCTACTGACGCCGCCAATTTTGTGTTCTCGATTCACTGCGCAACTTTAGCACGATTCCAGGCCAATCGAAGCAATATTGTTGCCAATCAGCGAAGATATCCGATTGCTGCGGTTGGGGCGATCCCTGCGCTTTCGAGAAACGAACCCAGTCTCTCCGGGTCGGGGTTGCGCACCGTCGCCGTCTCGTGGCGGGCAAGGCCTCCGGTGACAAACAGACTGTCAAGGTTTTCCGCAACAGCGCCGCGTATGTCGGTGGATATGCCGTCGCCGATGCAAAGTATGGCGCTGTCCGGCACTTCTTCCCCCGTCGCCCTGTTCAGCCGTTCGCGCGCCAGAGCGTAGATCGGCGCGTGCGGTTTGCCGGAGAGGCAGACCTCTCCACCGAGGTCCGCATACAGCGCGGCGAGCGCTCCGGCGCAGTAGACTCTTCGCGAACCCCTGTCGACGACGACGTCGGGGTTGGCGCAGAGCATGGCGAGGTTTTTCCGCTGCGCCTCTGCAAGGCAATCGAAGTAGTCCTCGGGCGTTTCGGACTCATCGTCGAAGAGACCGGTGCAAACAATTCCCTCGGCCCGATCCGGCGGTACGCGCGTAATTCGGTCGAGGCCGCCGAAATCGTCCGTTTCCTCGGGAATGAAGAACGTACGGTCCCGATCGGGCCCGATGTGGTAGACGGCGCTGCCGAATCTTCCGGACGCGAGAGTCTGACGCGCGGAGTCACCGCTCGACGAGATCTCCTGATAGATGTCGTTCGGAACGCCGACTGCCTCGAGTTGGCCGATGACCGAACTGCGAGGGCGGGGCGCATTGGTCAGGAGAAGGACGAATCCTCCGCCGTCCCTGAACGCGCGAAGCGCCCGGACTGCAGGATCGAACGGCCTGCATCCGTCGTGCAGGCAGCCCCACAAGTCGCAGAACACGGCCCTGTAGCGATGAGATATCTCATCGAGTGACTCAATGACTGAAGTCATGACAGATGCGTTTCCGGTTGCCGGCGACGTGTCGGAAGCGACGCGTCTTCGTGAGTCAGGCCGGTGACTACCCGACGGTGCGCGGACTTTCCAGCCGGATCCCCTGCCCGCCGGAAGACGAGATGAAGCCAGAGGACGCGGGATCGCAATCCGGAGGAAATTTTCACCCCCCGCCCTTGACATGCAACGATCGGACAACTACGTGCGCGATTGCTAGCACCAGAAGGCGTTGAGTGCTAGCAACTGCCCGATGCGTCTGAACCTTGGCGTCGGGAATCGTTCAAGAAAGGAAACTGTTCAAGGAGAGTTGCGATGGCATTCACGCCCTTGCATGATCGAGTTCTGGTTCGCCGCATCGAAGGCGACGAGAAGACCGCTGGCGGGTTGATCATCCCGGATAGCGCAAAGGAAAAACCGTCGGAAGGTGAAATCATCTCCTGCGGTGAAGGCGCGCGCAAGGACAGCGGCGAACTGATCAAGATGTCGGTCAAGGAAGGCGACCGCATCTTGTTCGGAAAGTGGTCAGGGACCGAAGTCACGATCGACGGTGAAGAACTGTTGATCATGAAAGAATCCGACATCCTCGGCATTCTCTGAGACGACAGGTCGCAACCCAATCCAGGAGCTAGAGAGAAATGGCAGCAAAAGACGTAAAATTCAGCACTGACGCCCGCAACAGGATGCTCGAAGGCGTTTCCGTTCTGGCTGACGCCGTGCGAGTGACACTGGGGCCGAAGGGGCGCAATGTCGTTATCGACAAGTCCTTTGGCGCACCGCGGATCACCAAGGACGGCGTGACGGTCGCCAAGGAAATCGAACTCGAAGGCAAGTTCGAGAACATGGGCGCGCAAATGGTTCGCGAGGTCGCATCTCGCACCAATGACACCGCAGGCGACGGAACGACGACAGCGACGATTCTCGCGCATGCGATCGTCCGCGAAGGTCTCAAGTCGGTCGCAGCCGGCATGAACCCGATGGACCTCAAGCGCGGCATCGATCTCGCGACCGGCAGGGTCGTCGGCGAAATCAAGGAGATGGCCAGGGAGGTCAAGGACTCTGCAGAGGTTGCCCAAGTCGGCACGATTTCCGCGAACGGCGAGAGCGAGATCGGCGATCAAATCGCCGACGCGATGCAGAAGGTCGGCAACGAGGGCGTCATCACGGTCGAGGAAAACAAGGGTCTGGAAACAGAAACCGACGTTGTCGAAGGCATGCAGTTCGACCGCGGCTATCTCTCGCCCTACTTCGTGACCAATGCTGACAAAATGACCGCGGAACTCGACGAATGTCTCGTGCTCCTGCATGAGAAGAAGCTGTCGTCCCTGCAGTCCATGGTGCCGCTTCTTGAGAGCGTCATTCAGGCCGGCAAGCCGCTGCTCGTGATCGCAGAGGACGTCGAGGGCGAGGCGCTCGCGACGCTCGTGGTCAACAAGCTGCGCGGCGGGCTCAAGATCGCTGCCGTGAAGGCGCCCGGCTTCGGCGATCGGCGCAAGGCAATGCTTCAGGACATCGCGATCCTGACCGGCGGCCAGGTGATCTCCGAGGATCTGGGAATGAAGCTCGAGAACGTCGGCATGGACATGCTCGGCAGGGCCAAGAAGGTCTCGATCAACAAGGACGACACAACGATTGTCGACGGCGCAGGCGAAAAGTCGGAAATCGAGGCGCGTGTCGCCCAGATTCGCGGCCAGATCGAGGAAACCACGTCGGACTACGACCGCGAAAAGCTTCAGGAGCGTCTCGCGAAGCTCGCTGGCGGCGTTGCGGTGATCCGCGTTGGCGGAGCGACCGAAGTCGAGGTCAAGGAACGCAAGGACCGCGTAGACGATGCGCTGAACTCGACCCGTGCCGCGGTGCAGGAAGGGGTCGTCGTCGGCGGTGGCGTGTCGCTGATGCTCGGCGCGAAGTCGCTCAACGGCCTTGAGGGCGAGAATCCCGATCAGGACGCCGGAATCGCGATTGTCCGCCGCGCCCTTGAGTCGCCGCTGCGCCAGATTGCGGAGAATGCGGGCGTCGACGGTGCAGTCGTTGCCGGCAAGGTCCGTGAGTGCGACGACCGGAACTACGGTTTCAATGCGCAAACCGAGGAGTACGGCGACATGTTCGACTTCGGCATCATCGATCCGGCAAAGGTCGTGCGCGCTGCGCTTGAGGATGCGTCCTCGATCGCGGGCCTTCTCGTGACCACCGAGGCGATGGTCGCCGAGCGTCCGGAACCGAAGAACAATGCGCCGGCGATGCCTGACATGGGCGGAATGGGCGGCATGATGTGATCGCCCGCGGCGTCGGCGGTTCCGAGGTCGGGGGTTCGTTCCGTTTCCGGAAGCGCACGAGCTGCGTCATTGTTCAAACTGATCAAGGGGGCCTTTCGGGGCCCCCTTTCTTCGATTAGGTTCGGGCCGTGCAAGCGGTTGGCTTGCGTGGGAGGCAGGGTTGACCGGCAGAGTGTTGAGCGCGGTCGTTGTCGGCATCGGTCTCCCATTTTTGCTGAATCCGCCAGCCGCCGCCGCTGACCGGCAAGAGTGCGTGGTTCTCCTGCACGGGCTGGCCCGGACGCCGGCATCCCTCAGGATTCTCGAGACTCGGCTAGAGACGCACGGATTCAATGTGGTGAACTTCGGCTATCCGTCTACCAGCGCCCCTGTCGAGGTTCTGGCGAGAACGGCCGTGCCGGATGCGGTTTCGCAGTGCGGGAACGCTACGAAACTCCACTTCGTGACGCACTCCCTGGGCGGTATCCTGTTGCGCGATTACGCTCGCAACGATGGCGGAGGAAATCGCCTTCCGGAAAACCTTGGTCGCATCGTGATGCTTGGGCCGCCGAACGGCGGGTCGGAACTTGTCGACGAACTTTCGGGCCTTCCAGGATTTGCAATGTGGTTCGGACCTGCCGCGCTGCAACTCGGCACCGGTCCAGAAAGCGCGCCGAATCGGCTCGGCGACGCCGACTTTCCCGTCGGCATCATTGCCGGAAGCAGAAGCGCATTCGCGCTGTTTTCCCTGATCATTCCCGGTCCGGACGATGGGCGAGTGTCCGTGGCGCGCACGCGGCTCGGCGGCATGACAGATCATATCGTGCTGCCCGTGACTCACGATTCCATAATCATCAGTCGCGCGGTCGCCGAGCAGGCCATATCCTTTATAGAAACGGGACGATTTCGCAGCGTGCGGGCGACGGGACAAGACATCGGCAGGTAAATTTTGCTGCTTCGGTCTTGTTGCGATTCGGTTCGTGGCCGTGGTTCCGCCATCCGGCTGGACCATTGGCATCACGGCTGGAGGGCGGGCCCAAGAACCCGGTTGACGTGTCCCATTTTCCGTCCCGGCCGGACTTCCGATTTCCCATAGACATGAATACCAGCGTTGCTGTCCGCAACGTGTTCGAAAAGTTGCGAGATGTCATCGCCGATCAGGTTTGTCATCGCGACATCCGAATGCCGGCGACCATCTGCGAGCGGCCAGCCCGAGATTGCACGGACATGCTGTTCGAATTGGTCGACGACGCATCCGTCCTGCGTCCAGTGTCCGGAGTTGTGGACCCTTGGAGCGATTTCGTTGACGACAAGACCATCGCTGGCCAGGAAGAGCTCGACTCCAATGACGCCCACGTAGTCGAGCGCATTGAGAATCCTGCCTGCGATGAGCACTGCGTCGTCGCGCACCGAGGGACGAACCTGTGCCGGCACCAGTGTCGACCTGAGGATTCCGTCCTCGTGCCGGTTTTCGCCCGGATCGAAACAGATCGTCGAGCCGTCAATGGCGCGCGCGCCGATGACGGACAGCTCGCAGTCGAAGTCGATCATCCGTTCCACGATGGACGAATTGCCAACCAGTTCAAGCGCCGGACCTGCATCCTCGCGCGTCCGGATGGTCGCCTGTCCCTTGCCATCGTATCCGAACCTGCGCGACTTGAGGATTAACGGAAGTCCGATTGTCTTGATCGCACGGTCCAGATCGCTTGCGCTGCCGACGACCATGTGGGGCGCGACCCGCAACCCTAGGCCGGCGAGAAACCGCTTTTCTACCGCCCGGTCCTGGGAAAGGGTCAAGGCCTTGGTCCCTGGTCTGGTCGGACTTATGCAGGAGATCGTCCGGAGCGCATCAGCGGGGATGTTCTCGAATTCGAATGTGACGACGTCAGTTTCGCCCGCGAACCGCTGCAGCGCTGCGCGGTCCGAGTAGGATGCTCGCGTGACCCGGCTGCATACCTGGGTTGCGGGAGGATCCGGTTCCGGCGCAAAGACATGCGTCAACATTCCGAGGCGCGACGCTGCGGCGCAGAGCATTCGTCCGAGTTGGCCGCCGCCGAGAATGCCGATGACGGAGCCGACGGGGAGGGTGTCACCTGTCAACAGGTGCTTCCGGAACGGATTCGCTAAGTTGCGCCCGCCAGGCATCGAGTCTGACCGCGACGGCGTCGTCGGAGCCGGCAAGTATGGCTGCCGCCAAGAGGGCCGCGTTTGCAGCGCCCGACTCACCGATCGCCATCGTTGCAACCGGATACCCGCGCGGCATCTGAACGATCGAATACAGCGAGTCGATCCCGTTCAGCGCGGCAGTCCTGACCGGAACGCCTATGATCGGCAGGCGAGTCTTCGATGCCAGCATGCCGGGGAGGTGCGCGGCGCCGCCTGCGCCGGCGATGATCACCCGAATTCCGCGATCCGCCGCGGTACGCCCGTAGTTCCAGAGGCGATCCGGAGTCCGGTGGGCCGAGACGATCCTGGTTTCGTAGGGAACTTCCAGTTCGTCTAGCAACCGGGCAGTATGGCTAAGCGTGGGCCAGTCGGTCTGGCTCCCCATGACGATGCCGACTCTGGCGATTTCCATGCCTCCACTCATGCCCGGCAGTTGCGGGCCAACCCCCTGTTACGCAATGATGTCTGGCATGATTTCGTTTTCGATGCGTCGGATCTCGTCTTTCAAAGCAAGTTTCTTTCGCTTCAGGCGTTGCAGCGTCAACATGTCTGGCCGCTTGCTTTCGTGCAGCGCGGCAATGGCTTCGTCGAGGTCCCGATGTTCGCGCTTCTTGGTTTCCAGTTTTACTTTCAGAATGTCTTCACGGGGCATATTCAGCGATTTGGTCATGATCCGTCGGCATGAGAGTTGTGTGCTCGCGATCATTTTTATCGAATTCCCAAGTGAGCGCAAACGATAAAGACAGGTTCGTGACTGCTTCCCGGCCCCGGCGACAGCAGCGCGGCGTTGCCGTGTCCGGAGAATTCCGGACGCCCGACGCAAGCTCGGCACGGGCCGGGAGAACCTGCGGTCGACAGCGGGGACGAACCCTTGCAGTCAATGGCTGAACAGGGAGCGAGCAGTTGCCATCCGGCATTCTAGAATCGCCCGGAGAAGCCGGAAACGAACGGAGACAGCCGTCGAACTTGCCCTGCTTGCGGAATCGAGCGCACTTGCGTTGGCGCATCAGCGCACCCATATACGAAAAGGGCGAGAGACAATTCGCCCGAATTGCAGCCATTTCTTCCCGGTGAGAGATGAACAAGTTCAGCTTCGAGATGAATCCGCTGCTTGTGGGGTTCGAGCATCTTGAACAGTTTCTCAAGCATGCGGACAAAACCGGAAGCGATGGTTTCCCGCCCTTCAACATCTTGCAAACTGGCGAGGACACCTATCGGGTAACTCTTGCCGTTGCGGGATTCGGAGAAGATGACCTGTCGGTTCACCAGGAACGCAACCAGCTTGTGGTCAGAGGCAGCAGGAAGGGAAGGGACGACAACAAGGTCTTCCTTCACAAGGGCATTGCGCAGCGGCAGTTCCGAAAGAGTTTCCCGCTCATGGACGGAGTCGAGGTCACCTCGGCGCGACTCTTGCGTGGGCTTATGGACATTGAACTCAAGCTGCATTCGGCAGACTCTGCGGCGCAGAAAATCAATATCGCGTCCGGCGGCGCAGAACGGAGGATTCGGTCATGAACAGCGCGTCCGAAAAATCTTGCACCGACGAGACCAGGGTCGCTTGCATCCGAAAAGTCAAGGTCAAGGACTTGCCGGAAGAACTCCAGCGGATGAACCGGCGTTATGAAGCGCTCTACATGTTGACGAGCGAGGAAGGGGACGGTTTCGCCCTCGCGAGAAGTCGGGAGGCTGCCTTCTCGCTGGCCAGGCGAAACGCATTCAACCCGGTCAGCGTCCACTGAGCCGATTCCCGGTTTTGCCGCGTGGACAGGGTGGACTTGCAAGGCTCGAACAACCGGGCGTTGGACATCGAAGTTCGCGAACTGGCCGACGACCGGCGGGACAGGCGGAGATCGCCGGCAGCGTTGAAATTCGTAGCGCGAATCAGGCGCGAGCCGGGGAGGGAAGACCGGGAGTCGCGGCGCCGTTACTGGCGGAGGCGCGATGCGAAGTCCGTCATGTCCCGGGCAATGACAGTCCAGTCCCCGGTGGCGTCGAGGTCGGACGACTGTCCGGTTCCATGTTCTGTTGGGCGCGGAAAGAATCCTGTCTGGAGTCCGCACGAAGCCGCAGCCTCCAGGTCGTCGTTGTGGGCGGCAACCATCATGACTTCGCCCGGGTCGAGCCGAAGGGCTCTGCAGGAGGCGAGATAAACCGCCGGACTCGGCTTGTAGTCCATCGCGAGATCGGCCCCGAGAATACAGTCCCAGGGTAATCCGGCGAACCGTGAGAGTCGGGCCATGAGCGCGATTGACCCGTTGGAGCAGGGTGCGACTATCGCGCGCTGCTTCAGGAGCCGGAGGCTGTTCACGGTGTCTGGCCAGGGAAACAGACGCTCCCATGCCCTTGCGAGCGCCGAAACTTCGGGTGGGCCTAGAATCCCGTTCAACTCGAAGCGGTTCAGCACCGTCTCCAGATTCTCGCGATGCAGGACATCCAGAGCGACGTATGTTCGGTTTCCGTCGCGAATCCGGAACATGGACGGTTCGTATTCCGCCCTCCAGGCATCCGAAATCGCAAGCGGATCGTGCGAAATCCGGTGGTCTCTGAATGCCGCTCCGATCTCGCGGGCGATCGACGTGCGGTAGTCGACCAGGGTTCCGAAGACATCAAAGATCAGCGCCTTCGCGCGGGTGCCGGCTGCCATGCCTTACGTTTCCCTGCTGTTTCCCTATTTCAAGTCGAAGCATTCCGGTGTCCGCGTCTGCGGCTGCTGTCGAGTCCTGGTTGCGGTTCGCCGCCCGTGACGCCTGTTGCTCCAGCCCGGAATTGGCTCGATTCTCCAAACTTTCGTGTCTCGATCGCAGTTTGCAGGGTTCCATCGCGTGATTCGACCCCTTGTGTCCGTTCAGGCTGCAGACTCCGTCAGAAATCGTTCTGCATCTAGCGCTGCCATGCAACCCATGCCCGCCGCCGTCACTGCCTGCCGGTAACTGTGGTCGGCAATGTCTCCGGCGGCGAAGATCCCGGGAACGGAAGTGGCCGTCGTTCCCGGCTTCGTGACGACATAACCGCCCATGTGGGTCTCGAGTTGACCGAGGATGAGATCATTTGCTGGTGCGTGGCCAATGGCGATGAATACGCCCTTGCACGGTATCTTCCGGATCGCGCCGGTCACGACGTGGCGAACCGTGACGCCGGTGACTGAAAGTGGTTCATCATCGCCCTCTATGGAATCGAGGACATGAGACCAGAGCGGTTCGATTTTCGGGTTCGAAAACAGCCGTTCCTGCAGAATCTTCTCGGCACGCAGCTCGTCCCGCCGGTGGACAAGCGTGACTTTCGACGCGAACCGGGTGAGAAAGAGGGCTTCTTCCACTGCCGTGTTGCCGCCGCCGACGACAATGATTTCCTCGTTCCGGAAGAAGAAGCCGTCGCATGTCGCGCACGCCGATACGCCAAATCCCCGGAACCGGGTTTCGCTTTCCAGTCCGAGCCACTTCGCGCGGGCGCCAGTTGCAAGGATGACGGAATCTGCCGAGTAAACCGTTCCGCTGTCGCAGACGGCAATGAAGGGACTTTCGGACAAATCCAAACGGACAACGATGTCGTGCACGATGCTCGCGCCCATCGCTGTCGCATGCTCTTGCATGCGAATCATGAGATCCGGCCCCTGGACTTCCGTGTCGCCCGGCCAGTTCTCGACCTCGGTGGTTGTCGTCAACTGTCCGCCTGGTTCCAGCCCCTGAATGAGCAAGGGATGCAGCATGGCGCGAGCACCGTAGATGGCTGCAGAATACCCTGCGGGTCCGGAACCGATGATCAGAAGGCGCGCGTGCACGGGCCGCTCGAATGACATGGCTTGATCTCCCGGTTTGACCTGCCCCGAAATGATCCGGAATCGGGCGGGGGAAAGTTCAGGGCTTATAAACAAAGCCGGACGGTCTGCCTATGGACGAGTGGGCATTTCGTGTTTGCCGGCACGGGGCGGCACCTCGAGCGGAACAAAAGGATTCGTGTCGCCTCGAACCGGTTGCCTGGCCGTCAGAACAGCGACCAGGGCAAGTTCGCTAACGTCCGCCACGCCGACAAGGCCCCGATGCCGTAAAGTCGGATCTCCGATTGGCTGGAGGGCCGCAGCTGTTGGCTGACGAAACGGGTCTCCGATTTCGACGGCGAGCGCTGCTGGTTCTGGATCGTCTTGGGGCTCTCCTGCAATGTCCGCGCCCAAACGTTGGCGGGTCCGGTTCTTCTGGTCAACGCAGCCGGCAACGCCACGAAAGTGACACAAGCCCTGGCCCTGTTGAACCGGGGCATCTGTTCGATCCAGGCGGCCGATCAGAATGTGGATCGAATCAGTCTCCGGTTCGCCCAGCGGGTGCGGGCGAACGACTTCTCCCGAAGTCGGCCCAAAACTCCATGGCGAGAACCGAGTTGCTGGCGGAAGCCGGAAGGCATGATTTTTCCTGCTTGATCGTGTAGAAGGCGCCATAGCATGACATGGCGCGGTCGAGGATTTCCGATGGCGTCTTGGGCCGGAGGGGGAATGCCGACCATAAAGCTTGACAGTATCGACCGGAGAATACTTTCCGAACTCCAGGACAATGGCCGCATGACGAATGTCAAGCTCGCCCGACGTGTCGGAATATCCGCGCCGCCGTGCCTTCGCCGTGTGCGCGCTCTCGAGAAATCGGGATTCATTCGCGGATACCATGCTGAGCTCGGAACGCGGGAACTCGGGTTCGAAGTCGAGGTCTTTGCCATGGTCGGGCTGCACTCGCAAGCCGCCAGGGATCTGGCGACATTCGAGAAACTCTGCTGCAGTTGGCCGCTCGTTCGCGAGTGCCACATGCTGACCGGTGAAGTGGACTTCCTGCTGAAGTGCGTATCTCCGGATCTCGTGACATTTCAGGAGTTCCTGATCGGGGAATTGACCGCTGCCGAGAATGTCTCGCTGGTTAAGACCTCCCTAGTGATCAGGCGGGCAAAGAACGAGCCCGACATTCCTTTCGAAGTTGTCGAGTCGCGCATGGAAGGAGCGTAGGCCGCATCGCGGCGGGTTGCCCCGTGCAAGGGCCGCTGCGCGCGCGGACCATAACGCATGTCGCGAGTCTGACGGCGCGAGTAATTTGCGAAGACCGTGCTTGTCAGCATTCAGGGCGGGCTCCGGCCGGCATCGGGATTCCGGTGACGCGGGATGGCTCCGCCCGCCCGGGATCGAGGAGTCCAGTCTGCTGACCAGACTCCCTCAGCCCGAGACTGGCGGCCGGAAGAGTCACACTCAAACGGTGCTGCGGCTTGGTCGATACCGGTTCGCCTTGGCGCAGGCCCGTGTCTGTCAGGACAACCGACTTCGCCTTGCTTGCCGGATCGGAGATCAACCCCTTCTCGTGAAGCCTTTTCATCGCCGACCAGTCAAACGACTTCCACGTCCTCGCACCGGCCATAGGGCCGCGCTCGACAAACCCGATGTAGAAAAGCGCCAGCGCTGCTCGAATTATTTTGTCCCCCGTGCCACTCTGAAGCGCAACACCAGAGGTGGCGGCGGCCTGCGTCCGTCGGCGCAGGATGTTGCAAATCGGCCAGATGGCGGCGACAGTCCCTGTGTAGAAGCATGGAGGCTGTCATGCCGAGCGGCTACCACCACCTGACCTGTGGCGAACGATGCCGGACATGCGCGCCGAGGAAAAGCGGGCTGTCCGATTTGGCCATTGCCCGGCAGCTGGGCCGGGACCGGACGACTGTCTGGCGCGAGATCCGGCGCAACGGCGGCGGGCGCGGATACAGGCACGGGCAGGCGCAGTGCAAGGCCTCGGCGCGGCGCCGCCTTGTCCGTTGCCGGGAAGATGACGCCGGAGCGGTGGCGGACGGCGGAGGACAGGCTTGCGGAGGGCTGGAGCCCGGACCGGACCGCCGGCCGCTTCCGCAAGGAGGGCATCCCCATGGCGGGCCGGGAATGGATCTGCCAGCACGTCCGCGCCGACCGGAAGGCCGGGGGCCGGCTCTTCCTTTTCCTGCGGCGCCGCGGGAAGAAGCCGAACTGGAAGGGCGGGCGCCACTCGGGCCGGGGCCGCATCCCGGACCGCACGGACATCTCCGAGCGCCCGGAGATCGTGGAGGCGAAGGAGCGGATCGGCGGCCGGGAGGCGGACACGATCATCGGCAAGGGCCACAGCGGCGCGCTGGTGTCGCTGGTGGACCGGGCGTCGAAATACACGCTTCTTCAGAGGGTTGGGCGGAGGACGCCGGCCGCGGTGGGCGCCGCGCTGCTCGAGATGCTGCTGCCGCTCGCCGCCCTGGTCCACACGATCACCGCGGACAACGGCAAGGAGTTCGCGGGGCACGCCTGGGTGGCGCGGGCGCTCGGGGCCGGGTTCTTCTTCGCCACGCCGTACCATTCCTGGGAGCGGGGCCTGAACGAGCACACGAACGGCCTGGTGCGGGGGTATTTTTCCAAGGACACGGACTTCCAGCAGATCACCGACGCGGAGGTGAAGGCCGTCCAGGACCGGCTGAACGCGCGTCCGAGGAAGGCGCTCGGCTGCACGACCCCGGCCGAGGCGTTCCGGAAGGCGCGGCCTCCCTGACCGGAGCCGTCCCGGACCGTCCTGCGGAGGGACCGGTCCGGGGAGAGAAAGGGGCGTCTGCGGCCCGCCGACCTCGGTCGGGCTCCGCCCTCCCTTCGCCCGGCGGGCCGCCGCCGCCCCCTGGGCGCGGCTTGCACCGTCCGGAGAGCGCGGCTACGCTGCGTTTCGACGGGACTTCAGCCGCCTCGGGCCCGGATCTCCGGCGTCCCGGGGCCTGGATTCGCCATCACAGGGCCATCTTCGGCACCCGGGCTGCGCGCTCGCAGCGGAAGTGGCCGGTGTTGCACTTCGGAGTGGAAGTGGGGCCGTCAACAAATGGCCCCTTGAGCCGCAATCAGCATGAATCATCGGGCTCAAGTACGCTCAACGGCACGAGGGAGGCCGACAGTACACGGCTGGTGGTCGGTTTCAGAACGGATCAAGCCCGTTTGCGTTCCGGACTCGAAAATACGGTGCAACGATCAACCGCGAAAGCTGCCGAAATCGGTTCAAAGCGCACGTCGCCTTCCGTGGCGTGAAACACATGGCTAGGTGATCGAATTCCGGCGGAAATTCGGCGAGGGACCGAGCGGATTACTACGCAATTCTGCGCGGTTCTGCCAGCTTGGAATGTGTCAGACATGCGCTCAGTGCATGTCGTGGGGCGGTAATCGGGTCATATGCGCATTCTGTCGTTTCCCGGGCTTTCGTCTGAGAGCACGGTCCCTGAAAGGACAACCGGTTCCATCTCTTCGGCTGGCACGACAACGGGGGCAAAGCGCTGTCCATGACGCCTCGCGCTGCTCAGTTTCTGAGCAATTGGACGGCTGCACCCGTTGGGTGCTCCGCCTTTCTTGCGCCAACTTCCGCACCGCCCATGCCCTTGCCTTTTCCGGTGCCGACCCTGCAGGGCTGCAGGTTGCGAAGCCGTCGGGTTCAAGGGCGTGGCAGGCGAGGGGCGAACGCGCAATTCGATCCTTGCGAACCGGAGGATCTCATCTGTGACGCCAGGCCGCAGTCTGCATGATTCGTCGCACTTCAGCCATCCTGAAGCCATCGGTTGGCTGCGATTGCGGAAATCTGACGACCGTAGTCCGGCTCGTTGGCGTGGACCGATCTCCTGTAGGAAAAGAACTTCCCGGGGTCCGAGTAGGTGCAGTGTCCGATCCAGGTTGAAGCACTTACGCCTGCGGAGAAAAGACGTGCGAGACAGAAGGCCGGCAGGTCGAAAAAATATTTGTCGCCGGATCCGCGCGAGAAGAATTCCGAGTTCTCGGCGGCGTGGTAGATGAAACGTTGCCGATACTCGGGTCCGACCTCGTAGGCATCGCGGCTGATGCAGGGGCCGACGACGGCGGCCATGGAATCGGCGCGGGCACCAAGGTTTTCCATGGCGCGGACGGCAGTTTCGATCACGCCGTCGAGCGCGCCCTTCCAACCGGCGTGGACCGCTCCCACGATCTTCCCCTCGTTCGCAGAAAGCAGGATGGGCGCGCAGTCGGCCGCAAGGACTCCGATGGCAATCCCAGGTGTCCGGCTGACGATGGCATCCGCCTTGCAAGGTGCCTTGAGGGCGGATTTCACTTCGACGACTCTCGCCGAATGGACCTGATGCAGCGACACGAGACTGCCGGGTCCGACCGACATGGCCTCGGCAACCAGGGACCGGTTCGCGGTGACGCGGCTTTGCAGGTCTGCCGATCCCGGTCCACAGTTCAGGCTGGCGTAAACGCCGGAAGACACGCCGCCGCGACGGGTGAAGAATCCATGCCGCGCATTTCCGAGATGGCTGGAGGTCAATGCGTCGGCGCGCATTCAGGCGAACCCGGGAATCGCGGTGCCGTTGTCCGGCCCGACGGCGACTGCCTTGAAAAGACTGCCCATTTCGTCCGGATGAGTCAGGCGCCGGTATGCCGCAACATGCGCCTCAAGCGCCGCGCCCGTAAGGCCTTCGGCCAGGACGGCGGCGCGGGCGGTGATTCCGAGACGTTCCAGGAACACGCCCTGCGGCACGACCTCCGTAACCTTGGCGTATCGTCCCGCCGCCGCCGAAATAGCGCCGAAGTCTACGTGCGCGGTCAAGTCATCCCGACCTGGGCAATCGAGAACCGGCGCCCGGGAGTGGTTCCGAACTGCCTGCAAGGTGTCGCCGGTCGCATTTCGGTCGCCGTAGTCGATGATGAATGCGCATCCTCCATATCGGCCGATGTGCCTGCCGATGTCCCCGGCCATCGACCGGGAAGCGCGCGATGTCTCGACAATCGAACCGATTTCGCATGCCGCCGTTTTGGTTTCATCCGGAATTTCCGCGCGCCCCGTCACGGTGCCAAGGACGAATTCGAGCTCCTTACCCATTGCAGCGACTAGACGTTCCTGCCATCCGCCGTACGTTCGCATGAACACGCGTACGGGCAGGCAGTCGAAGAACTCGTTTGCAACGAGATACAACGGAATCTTCGGAAGGTCGGCGACGGAATCAATCCAGGTCGGCCGGTATCGGGCGAGGCGTTCTCCCTGCATGCGCCTGAAACTGGCATTCGCCTCGATGAGGAAGAGGTTTCCGCTGACTGCATCGTGGAAGCCCGGAACGGACGCCGTCGCGCGCAAGAGATCGACCATCAGCGATCCTCGTCCCGGTCCGGGTTCCACGAGACAGGCATCCCTCGACCGCCCTTGCTCGATCCACGCTGCAGCGAGCGCCACGCCGAGAAGTTCGCCGAACATCTGGCTGATTTCCGGACTCGTCACAAAGTCGCCGTCCTTCCCGATTCGAATGCCGGAACTGTAGTAGCCAAGTTCGGGGTGCATGAGAGACAATTGCATGAACTCGGCCACGGTAATCGGACCGCACCTTCGGATCCGATCAATGATGATGTCTTTGAGAGTCGACACGCCTCTCTCTTGTTCGAACAAGGACGAAGATGACGATTCCGGCAGCGATCATCGGCAGGGACAGCAGTTGGCCCATCGTGAGTCCGAAGTCTTCAAGGCTGGGGCCGAGCCGGACAATATACCCGAGCGGATTGTCCGGCGTCACGAACTGCCGGTCCGCTTCCCGGAAGCTCTCGACTGCCAAGCGGGCCAGACCGTATCCGATGAGGAATGTTGCCGTCAATTGTCCTGGCGTCCTGAGCCATCCGCGCCGCAGCGACAGGAAGGCGAGCAGGGCGAACAGGGCGACGCCTTCCAGCCCGGCCTGGTAGATTTGCGACGGATGCCGGCTGCAGACCTCCCCGGCCCACCACTCCGGGCACGTGCCTGCAGCCTGACCGGGAAACACGACTGCCCATGGTACGTCGCTCGGTCGTCCCCAGAGTTCGGCGTTTACGAAATTGGCTATCCGGCCGAGGCATAGGCCGATCGGGGCCGCACACGCGATCGCGTCCCCTACGCCTGCCATTGGCAGCTTGTGTTTCCGGCAAAACAGCCAGCCCGCTGCGATAATGCCGATCAGTCCTCCGTGAAAGGACATGCCGCCTTCCCATATGCGGAGAATTCCGGCCGGCTGCGCCAGATAGTGCCAGGGATTGTAGAATGCCGCGAAACCGATCCGTCCGCCGAGGATGACCCCGATAATCATCCACGTCACTAGACGTTCCAGTTGTTCCGGGCCAATGGCTGGCGTGCCATCTCGCCAAAGTCTCGGGTTTGCGACGAGCCGGGAAATCCATGCCCACGCGGCGATGAACCCGGCGACATATGCCAGCGCATACCAGCGCACGGCGAAGGTGATGCCGAAGATGTCGACAGAAAACAGGACCGGATCGATACCGGGAAAGGGAATCAGGTCGGGAATGGGGCCGCCTCCTGGAATCAGTGATTCAATCCTGTGGACGCCCGCACTTGTCAACAGGGCACAGGACACTTAGCAAGGCACCGGAGCATTCGCGGACGGCATTTCCACCGTGTGCCGAAGAAGAGGTCAGAACCTGACCGACATGCGGGAGAACAATGATGACGGCTCAGAACAAGTTGCTCGATGACTTTTCCAAGTTGATGACGGGTGCATTCGGAGTTGCGCAGGGCGTCAGGTCCGAAGCCGAGAATTCAATGTACTTTTGGTTGAATCGTTGGCTCGCAGAAAGGAACCTGGCGAACCGCGATGACCTGGAAGCCGTACGTCAGATGGCTTTGAAGGCGCGTGAGGAAAACGACGAATTGCGTGCCCGCGTGGAAGCGCTTGAAGCCGTCGCAGCCGGCAAGAAACGGCCCGCAGCCTCGAAGCGGAAGCCTTCTGCCGAAAAGGCCGACTAGCCGACCATCGGGCATTGTCCGGCTTCGCTCCGGTTAAGCTGGACGAGGTCGGAAGGTCCCGGCGCTGCAGTTGACCGCGCAATCCCGTCCCGACGGTACTGTCCGCTATCGCGGACCGAACAGTTGGTAAAGACCGGCTGCGATCTCTCCCTCGAGGGGAAATGACAGCATTCCCATGACGGAGTAGCCGAGTAGCCAGGGCATGAGGTAGAATCTGATCATGAAGAAAAACCAGGCGACGAAAAGGGGCACGACTGGCGGTACGAGAAATCCGGGCGTCACGGGTCTGAACGCACGCAGAATCGGATCCGTCAGCATGACGAACGCCCGCATGAAGAAAAAGCTGCTGTCGATGGGAAGGAAGATGTTCATTGCCGCCCGCCCGATCAGCGTCCACATGATCATTCCCAGTACGTAATCGAGAATGACAACGCCCACCGGAAGGTGGGCGATTGAATCCGGCAAACCCATCTTTGTTCGCTCCGTCAGTCCAATAGAACAGGGGGCAGGAATCCGGTTCCTGCCCCCTGAATGTTGCCAAGCGAATTGGTGTCCGCTCAGTGCTCCCTGGCGAGAATTGCCCGGCCAGACGGATCGCGCGTAGCGTCGACCATCTGCTGGGTTTCCTCGTCCGGTTCCTCGGTCGCCAGGCTCACGACGATCATCGCGACAAGGCTGACGGGCATGCCGATCATGCCGAACCGCAGGTGATCAATGCCGAGGATCGGCGATCCGCCGGTGCGGACGTAGTAGAGGTACAGCGACCCCGCGAGGAAGCCCAGGACCATGCCTGCAATCGCTCCCGGGCGATTCGCCCGCTTCCACCAGACCCCGAGGACCAGCGGGAAGAACAGACCGGAACATGCGAAGCAGAAGGCCCAGGCGACCGCCCCGAGAATCCCCGTCAGCTGCAGCGATGCGACGAGAGCCGCGATGACACCGATTACGATGAGCAGTGCGCGGGCGACGATCAGCCGCTGACGCGTATCCGCCTTCGGGTCGATGATGCTGTAGTACAGGTCATGCGACAACGCGTTCGCGATCGCGAGAAGCAGGCCATCCGCCGTCGACATCGCTGCAGCAAGGCCGCCCGCCGCGACGAGTCCGGAGATGACGGCTGGGAGGCCGGCGATCTCGGGCGTCGCGAGCACGACGATGTCGGGCCGCATGAAGAACTCGTTGATCTGCAGGAGGCCGTCCCCGTTCGAATCGGAAACTGCCAGCATGCCGACGTTCGTCCACTTTTGGATCCAGGTGAGGTTCTGCACTTCTTCTATGGACTTGCCGATGATGGCCGTCGCGAGCTCCGGATCCAGAAGCTGCAGTTTCGTCAGCGTCGCCAGTGCTGGCGCCGTGAAATACAGCAGGAAAATGAAGAACAGCGACCAGCCCACGGACACCCGCGCCGCGCGAACGGACGGTGTCGTGAAGTAGCGCATCAGGATGTGTGGAAGCGACGCCGTGCCTGCCATCATGCAGAACGCGAGCGTCACGAACTTCCAGGCTGCAAGCCCGCCCTCCGGCGCGTTGTGCAGAGTCGTCAGGACCCTGCGGCCGGGGAAGCTCTCTGTTGCCGCCGTCCCGACGCCAATGATCGGCTCCAGTTCCGCGATCCGGTTCACGGCTTCACCATAGGTGAAGTGCGGAATGATTCCGAAGTCTTGCACGTTCGACATCCAGATGACCGGCACGAGGTAGGCGATGATCAGCACGATGTACTGCGCCACCTGCGTCCAGGTCACCGCCCGCATGCCGCCGAGCATCGAGCAGAGCAGGATGCCGGCGAGCCCGAACCATACTCCGACCTCGAAGGGAACCTGAAGCGCCCGCGCGGCAATAGTGCCGGATGCGTTGATTTGCGCCGTCACGTAGGTGAAGGACGCAACGACCAGGATGATGACGGCAATCAAACGTGCGAGGTTTCCTCCGTATCGCGTGCCGATGAAATCCGGAACGGTATAGCAGCCGAATTTCCGCAGGTACGGCGCCATGAGCGAGTTCACCAGGACGTAGCCCCCGGTCCATCCGACGACGAACGCGAGATAGCCGTGACCTCCGAAGTAGATGCCGCCCGCAAGCGCAACGAATGACGCACCGGACATCCAGTCCGCTGCAGTCGCCATGCCGTTGAACAACGGCGGCACCTCGCGCCCGGCCACGTAGTACGCGTCGACCTGCATGGTCCGCGACAGGTAACCGATCGCCGCGTAAATCACGATTGTGAAGGCGACGAAGAGGATTCCGATTGTGTCCGCACCCATGCCCACCTGTTCCAGAAGGGCCATCAGCAGGATGAAGACGATGAAACCACCCGTGTACAATCCGTAGATTCTGGGCAGATTGTCGATGAAGTTGCCTTTCATTTCCTTACCCTTCCCTTATTCGCCGTGCAGGCCGGCTTCGTCGTCGATCTTGTCCTGCATCCAGTTTTGGAAAACGATCAGCAGAACAAATATGATCAGCGAGCCCTGTACCGCGAAGTAGTAGCCAAGCGGAAATCCGATGAAGCTTGCGCCATTCAGGCCCTGTGCAAAACTGTGGACCAAGAATGAAAAAATGAACCACACAACCAGCACAAGGATCGTGAGGTTCTTTGTTTTGGCCCAGTGCTGGGCTCGAACTTCAGTGTTGTCGTCGGACATATGTCCCCTCCGATTGCTGCGACACTTGCAGGAGTGCGCCAGCCAGGCCACCCCGGTGAAGTGGGAAGGCAGTTTACATGAAATCGAGTCGATTGAAAGCACAAGTTGCAGCTTTTTGCGTCAACCGATCGCGCCTGATCGCCTTCGGGCACCAAGGAATTGCGGCCTTGTGCGCATTGCCGTCAGGGTGCCCAAGTTGCGCCAGGTTCGGGTTGGAATGGAATGAAAACTGCAGCGGCTTGCTTGCTGGCGAAGCGCCTGTGCAGGGCCCCGGCGCTGCCGCAGCCAATCCGCCGGCGCAAGCGCAGCTTGCGAACGGATCGACGGCAGCCGCAATTCCTACTGGCTGAAGAGCGTCCGCTCCGCGCGGACTTCAGGGCGTTGACAAAGCCCTGTCGTTTCGGACTAAAGGTCGCGGCGCGACGAGGGAGGCGTGCTTGAAGACGTTTCTGGATCATCTTGCCAGATTTTTGCCGGACGCGCTCAGGGTTCTGGCCTTGCGCTTCGACAGAAGCCCGTTTCTCAGCGTGGACCCTCTCGAGGAGTTCGTGCGTACGCGCTCGTCCTATGTCGCGCAGACATCTCTCTTCGGATACCTTAAGGCGCGCATGGGCACCAGGTACCGGGTCATGTTCGAGGACGACGTGTTTTCGCACGCCATCCGGACTGCCGCTGCGAAACTCTTCGGTTCGTGTCTCTCGGACCTTTCCATATATGCGGCTTCGAAGTGCCGGATCGCTGGCAACCTGAACGACGCGCAGACGGCTGCGCTCGCCGGGCGCCTCTTTTTCGGCGCGCTCGAGAAAGGCCTCGAGGGATTCCCGGACGCGCAGGTCAGCGCCGACGCGATCTCCCGGTTTCGCCAGCGGACTACGGTTCTCGATTGGGACAGGGCGGATGACATATCCCTGACCTTCGCCACAAGCGAAGCCGACCTCGTCCGCTTCGCTCCGGTAGTGGACGAGTTCAAGGAACTCGACAGGGAAATCGTCATGAACTCCATACGGTTTCGCTGGCGCGACATTCGCGAACAAATGAAAAGGCGCCTCCGGGCCGAGGCGGTGGCCGAAGCTTGGAAAGCCAGGCACCGCGCTGGGGAACCGGACGAAAACTGTCACGTTTCCTGACTGTCCACCAAAGCGCGCGCCGGACACTCGACAGCCGAATTTTCCCCTTTACACCCTGGTGCATTTGCATACACCATATGTTGCAGGCCGTTCGCAGGCCTGCGCGACAACTTGTTCCCCGCCACACATTTGGGGGCTTGGGTCGGCAGTTTCGTCGCCGAATATGGGGGCAGGGAATGCAGGAATTGGAACCGAACGTCGGTTCGGAGGACTTTCATCCGATCGACCTTGCGGAGAGCCTGGCGGAGCTTCATGCTTGGGAGTTCAACCGCGAGGAAGAAGACCGGATCTTCATGGTTCGCGAGGGACTGTGGCGGCAGTACGGCATCGATCTCGCCTGGTCACAGCCGGATGAAATGCTGAGGCTCGCCTGCGCATTCGATATCGATCCTCCCGATGCGAGGCTGGGCCTGCTGCGGGAAGTCGTCTGCCTCGCCAACGATCGATGCTGGACGGGGTCGTTCTCGCATTTGCCGGAGAAGAAACTGATGGTATTCAGGTACGGCCTGATCCTCAACGGCGGTGTCGTTCCGACGTCCGGACAGATCGGCGAGATGGTCGCGCGGTCGGTGGACGGCTGCGAAGTTTTCTACCCGGCGTTTCAGTTCGCTTGCTGGGGGTCGGGCTCGCCCGGCGAGGCGATAGCGTTCGCGATGGCGGAAACCTGCGGACGCGCCTGATTCGGGTGCGTCGCCGAAGCGAAAGGCAAAGGGCGGAGGCGCTGGAATGTCGCTCGAACGTGCGAACCGGGACGGGCTCGTGCTATACGGATGCGGGAAGATGGGGGCCGCGCTGCTGCAGGGGTGGCTCGCGCGCGGCTTGAACCCGCGCGCCGTCACAGTCATCGAACCCGCGCCGTCGGATTGGGTCAGGACGGCTTCAGCGGATGCAGGCGTGGCGCTTAACGCGCCCTTGCCGCGATCACCGGCAGTTTGCGTTGTCGCCGTGAAACCGCAGGTGATGACGAAAGTCCTTGGTGAACTGCGATGCTACGGCAACGGCGCAACGCTCGTGGTGTCCATCGCGGCCGGCGTGACGCTTCGGAGGTTCGAAGAGAGTCTCGGAACCCGGACTCCGCTCGTGCGCACGGTGCCGAACACGCCGGCCGCAATCGGAAAGGGAATTACCGCCCTCGTCGGAAACACGGCGGCGTCCGAGGCCGACATGGCGCTTGCCGAAGCGCTGCTCGGCGCCGTCGGGAAAACGGAAACACTGGATTCGGAAGACGCGATGGATGCGGTTACGGCCGTGTCCGGTTCTGGTCCGGCTTACGTTTTTCTTCTCATCGAAACCCTGGCGGCGGCGGGAGTGGCCTGCGGACTGCGATCCGACCTCGCGATGCGACTAGCCAAGTCCACTGTAGCGGGCGCCGGTTCGCTTGCGGAAACAGCTTCCGAGGAGCCGTCTGAACTACGCCGAAACGTCACGTCTCCGGGAGGCACGACAGAGGCGGCGCTCGAAGTTCTTATGGATCGGTCTGACGGCCTGGGCGAAATGCTCGTGCGCGCAGTTCGAGCCGCCGAACGGCGCGGGCGCGAACTCGGAAAATGAGCAGTTGCTGATCGGATAAGCGGATGCCGCAAATTGAGTTCGACGACTTCCTGAAGGTGGATATAAGGGTGGGGAGAGTCGCGCGCGCGGCGCCGTTTCCTGAAGCGCGCAAGCCCTCCTGCCGCCTCTTGATCGACTTCGGACCGGAAATAGGGAAAAGGAAGTCTTCTGCCCGAATCGCCGAGAACTATGATCCGGAAGCGCTGACCGGGAGACTGGTTCTCGCGGTCGTTAACTTTCCGCCGAGACAGATTGGCCCCGTGCGTTCGGAAGTGCTTGTTCTCGGCGTGGAAGACGCTAGCGGAAACGTTGTCCTTGTCACGCCGGACTGCGATGTGCCGGTCGGGGGAAGGCTGCATTGATTCGATCTCTCCTGACCGGCGACGCATGGACCCCGGGCGCGAACAGGCTGCGCCGGCGAATCGTTCGGGCGGCATCGCATGAATAAGCCGTCCGTCCTTGTCACTAGGCCGCTGCCCGACACGGTCCTTGCCGCAGCGGCCGGCGCCCTCGACCTGTCCGTGCGCAGGGAAACGCGCCCGATGCCGGCCGCGGACGTGCGTGCGGCGCTTGCTCGCTACGACGGCCTGCTGCCGACGCTCGGCGATGCGCTCGATGCGTCCGTTCTTTCCGGCGCCGACATCAGGTGCCGGATTCTTGCCAACTTCGGGGTCGGCTACAACCACATCGACGTCGATGCGGCGCGCGCCGCCGGAATTGTCGTGACGAACACGCCAGGGGCGGTAACCGATGCCACTGCGGACATCGCGGTACTGCTTATGTTCATGACCGCGCGCCGCGCCGGCGAGGGCGAGCGGATGCTGCGTGCGGGCGGCTGGAGGGGCTGGCATCCCCAACAGTTGCTCGGGATGCACCTCAGCGGCAAGACGGTAGGAATCATCGGCATGGGACGCATCGGCCGCGCCGTCGCCCGCCGCTGCCATTTCGGATTCGGCATGCGGGTCGTCTACTTCAACCGGTCAAGTGCGCCGGATGTCGATGGCACCGGAGCCGAGCGCCTAGGGTCCATCGCCGCTGTCATGGAAGCGTCCGACGTTGTCTCGATCAACGTGCCGGGAGGGACGGCAACGAGGCACCTGATCGATGCGGATGCAATCGCGAAGATGAAGAAAACCGCAATTCTCGTGAATACCGCGCGCGGGGACGTCGTCGACGAGGCCGCGCTGATCAGCGCCCTCAAGGACGGTCGCATCGCCGGCGCCGGGCTGGATGTCTACGAAAACGAACCGGTGGTGTCTCCGGAACTGCTGACCATGGAACACGTCACGCTCCTTCCGCACCTCGGCACCGCAGCGCTTGAAGTGCGGACGGAAATGGGAATCATGGCCATTTCCAATCTGATGGCATTCTTCTCCGGGAGGAGCGTGCCCAATCCCGTCAACTGATGCCGGTCCTGCCATCCGCCATCCGTTCACTCCCATTCGTCGCCGACCGCTTCCCGCCAGTGCCGACGGCACAAGGAGATATAGGTTTCGTTTCCGCCGACCTGGATCTGCCGCCCTTCCGTCAGGACATTGCCGGCCTCGTCCTGGCGGACAACCATCGTAGCCTTCTTGCCGCAAAAGCAGATGGTCCTGCACTCCCTGAGATCGTCCGCGAGGGCGAGCAGTTCGGCAGATCCCGGAAACAGCTGGCCGCGAAAGTCGACGCGCAGGCCGTAACACATCACTGGAACGTTCAGGTCGTCAGCTGCGCGGGCAAGCTGCCGCACCTGCTGCCTGGTAAGGAACTGCGCCTCGTCGACGAACACACAGGCGAGCGTGCTGCTGCTCTGCCTGCGTTCAATCCTGGTGTACAGGTTCGTGCCGCTGTCAAAGGTGTCGGCACCCGACTCTATGCCGATGCGGGATGTAATTCGTCCGTGCGCCGTACGGTCGTCGGTCGCGGACGTCAGGTGGTACGTCTCGAGGCCGCGTTCCCGATAGTTGTAAGATGCCTGCAGGAGCAGCGTCGACTTGCCCGCGTTCATCGTTGAGTAGTGAAAATAGAGTTTCGCCATGTTCGCGCTGGCCAAGAACAGGACGCTCCGAGTATACGATCTCACCTGCTGCGATCAACTCCGTTCTGACGGCCGTCCGCCGCCGTTTCGCGAGCGACGCGTCAGTAGTCCTGCAGCGCCCTGACCGACAATTCTCCTTCCAGCCGGTTTCGCATGGCGAGTGCCACGGCATGGGCTGCCGCAGCCGTCGTGAAGTACGGAATGCCCTCGGATAGCGCCAGGGCGCGCAGCGAGCGGCTGTCGCGCACCGCCTGCCGGCCGTCGCTCGTGTTCATTACGAGATCGATCCTGCCGTCCTTCATCCAGTCCGTGATGTTCGGCTTGCCCTCGCTTACCTTCTTGACCTTCTGGCAGCGAATGCCCGCCCCGCCGAGAAAGGCCGCTGTTCCTGTTGTCGCCACCATGTCGAAACCGAGGCCGTGCAAGATTCGAGCGGCGTCGACCACCCTGGGAGTCTTGTCGCTGTCGCGAATCGAAATGAAGACGCTTCCCTCGCTCGGCAGCGGTGATCCGGCGCCGATCTGGGCTTTCATAAAGGCTCGCGCAAAGCTCCGGTCGAGCCCCATGACCTCGCCGGTGGAGCGCATTTCCGGTCCGAGGATCGGGTCGACCCCGGGGAAGCGGTTGAACGGGAGCACCGCCTCCTTGACGGCAAAGTGCGCCACGTCCGGCGAACGCAGCCTGAAGCTGTCCAGCGGTTCCCCAGCCATGACGCGCGCTGCGACCGCTGCGATCGGCGATCCCACCGCCTTGGCCACGAAGGGCACCGTTCTGGATGCCCTCGGGTTGACCTCGAGTACGAAAATGTCGCTGTCCTGAACGGCAAACTGCACGTTCATGAGCCCGACCACGTCGAGTGCGCGCGCCAGCACCGCCGTCTGCCGCTTGAGTTCTGAGACCGTCCCCGAATCAAGAGTGTGCGGCGGCAGGGAACAGGCGCTGTCTCCGGAGTGTATTCCCGCTTCCTCGATGTGCTGCATGACGCCCGCGACATGCACGTCCTTCCCGTCGCTGAGCGCGTCGACATCGACCTCCACCGCGTTGGAGAGGTAGCTGTCAAGAAGAACCGGGCTGTCTCCACTCGCGACCACGGCTTCGGAAATGTATCGCTCCAGCTGATCGTCATCTCGGACGATTTCCATCGCGCGGCCGCCGAGCACGTACGAGGGGCGAATTACGAGCGGATAGCCGATGTTCCGCGCGCCGGCGATCGCTTCGGCGCGCGAACGGGCAATGCAGTTGTCCGGCTGCCTGAGCCCGGTGTCGGCGAGCAGGCGCTGAAACCTTTCCCGGTCCTCCGCGAGATCGATCGCATCGGGCGAGGTTCCGAGAATCGGAATGCCGTCCCGGGCCAGGGACCGGGCGAGTTTGAGCGGCGTCTGGCCTCCGAACTGCACAATGACGCCGACCAGCGTCCCCCTGCGCTGCTCGGTGCGGAGAATCTCGAGCACGTGTTCGAGCGTCAGGGGTTCGAAGTAAAGGCGGTCCGATGTGTCGTAGTCCGTGCTTACGGTTTCCGGGTTGCAGTTGATCATGATCGTTTCGTACCCGGCTTCGGAAAGTGCGAAACAGGCGTGGCAGCAGCAGTAGTCGAATTCTATGCCCTGTCCGATCCTGATCGGTCCGCCGCCGAGAATAGCAATCTTCCTGCGCGCGGACGGACGGGCTTCGCACTCCGGGTTCCCCATGACCGGAGTTTCGTAGGTCGAGTACATGTACGGCGTCTGCGCTTCGAACTCCGCGGCGCAGGTGTCGATTCGCTTGTAGACAGCCTCGACGCCGCGCGACCGCCTGTGTCGGCGAACCGAAGACTCCGTCTCGCCGGTGAGCTTGGCGAGGCGCGCATCGGTGAATCCCAGCGCCTTGAGCCCGCGCAACCCTGAGGCGGATCCGGGAAGCCCGGCGGACCGGATTCCGGACTCGGCGTCGACGATTTCCCGTATCCTCGCCAGAAACCACAAGTCGAAGGAGGTTGCGTCGCGGATTTCGTCGTCGCTCAACCCGTGGCGCATTGCCTGTGCGATGAGCCGGAGGCGGTCGGGAGTCTGGGCCGATACGGCCTTGATCACGGATGACTTTTCCTGCGCGCCTTCGATCTCGATCTCGTCGAATCCGGTCAGCCCCGCCTCCGTCGAGGCAAGCGCCTTCTGCATGCTCTCGTGTATGGTCCGCCCCACGGCCATGACTTCTCCGACCGACTTCATGGCAGTCGTAAGGACCGGCTCGGACGTCGGAAACTTCTCGAACGCGAACCGGGGAATCTTGGTGACGACGAAGTCGATTGTGGGCTCGAAGGATGCGGGCGTCACCTTCGTGATGTCGTTGTCCAGCTCGTCCAGCGTGAATCCGACAGCGAGCTTCGCCGCGATCTTCGCGATCGGAAATCCCGTCGCCTTCGAGGCGAGGGCGGAGGATCGGGACACGCGCGGATTCATCTCGATGATGACCATCCGCCCGGTTTCCGGATGGACAGCCCACTGAACGTTCGAGCCTCCTGTCTCGACGCCGATCTCGCGCAGCACCTGGATCGAGAGGCTGCGCATGCGCTGGTACTCCTTGTCGGTCAGCGTCAGCGCGGGTGCGACGGTGATGCTGTCGCCGGTGTGGACACCCATCGGGTCCACGTTCTCGATGGAACACACGATGATGGCGTTGTCCGCGGAATCGCGAACCACCTCCATTTCGTATTCCTTCCAGCCGTGCAGGCTCTCGTCGATGAGGATCTGACCTGCAGGCGACGCCTTCAGCCCGGCGCGGCAGACGTTCGCGTAGTCGCTGCGATTGTAGGCGACCCCGCCGCCGGTCCCGCCGAGCGTGAACGCGGGACGGACGATTGCCGGAAGTCCGATGACGCCGATCGCGTCCATCGCCTCTTCAATGGAATGAGCGATCGCGGCGCGCGGGCTCTCGATGCCGATCCGCTGCATCGCATTGCGGAACTGCTCGCGGTCCTCGGCCTTCACGATCGCGTCGCGCTTTGCGCCGATGAGCTCGACTCCGTACCTTGCGAGGACACCGCGGTTGTCGACCTCGAGCGCCGTGTTGAGGCCAGTCTGTCCGCCCATCGTCGGAAGCAGCGCGTCGGGGCGCTCAATTTCGATGATTTTCTCGACGGTGTCCGCGGTGACGGGTTCGACGTACGTCGCATCCGCGAGATCGGGATCCGTCATGATCGTCGCCGGGTTCGAATTCAGCAGGACCAGCCTGTATCCCTCTTCGCGAAGGGCCTTGCAGGCCTGCGTTCCCGAGTAGTCGAATTCGCACGCCTGACCGATTACGATCGGACCAGCGCCGATGACCATGATCGATGAAATGTCGGTTCGTTTCGGCATGGGGGAATCGTTCCGCGGTTCATCCGGGAAGGGCGGCAAATTCCCGACGCTTATAGACGTATCCCGCCACTGTTCAAGTTCCGGCATCGACCCGCGACGGCCCATTACGCCCGAAATGCCCCTCAAGCATTCTGTCCGCCGTGCGGCGGCAGCTATTGACATTGACGACGCAAGGGAATGAATCCGCGCAAACAAACCCCGGAGAACGAAAGAAACCATGCACGCATATCGCACGCACGATTGTTCGGAACTGCGCACACATGATGTCGGGAAGGTCGTCCGGTTGTCCGGCTGGGTGCAGCGCGTCCGCGACCATGGCGGCGTCCTTTTCGTCGATCTCAGGGATCATTACGGCGTGACCCAAGTTCTCGCGGACCCTGACAGCCCGGTGTTCTCGGAGGTCGAGAAACTTCGCTCGGAATGGGTTGTCCGCGTTGACGGAGAAGTCCGTGCGCGGGATCCGGAACTCGTGAACCCGAAGCTCTCCACAGGTGAAGTCGAGGTCTACATTCGGGATCTGCGGGTGCTGAGCGAATCGGAGGAGTTGCCGCTGCCAGTGTTCGGGGATCAGGACTACCCGGAGGAAACTCGACTCAGGTACCGTTTCCTGGACCTTCGGCGCACGCGGCTGCACCGCAACATGATGCTGAGATCGCGCGTCATCTCGGCGCTCAGGTCCAAAATGGAGGCGGCGGGATTCAACGAATTCCAGACCCCCATCATCGCCACGTCGTCGCCCGAAGGTGCGCGCGACTTCCTGGTGCCGTCGCGGCTCCACCCAGGAAAGTTCTATGCCCTGCCGCAGGCGCCGCAACTCTTCAAGCAGTTGATCATGGTCGCGGGTTTCGACAAGTACTTCCAGATCGCTCCCTGCTTTCGCGACGAGGATCCGCGGGCCGACCGCTCTCCGACCGACTTCTATCAGCTCGACATGGAAATGAGCTTCGTCACGCAGCAGGACGTGTTCGACGCGATCGAGCCGGTCATGCTGGAAACGTTCTCGGAATTCAGCGGCGGCCGGCCGGTCACGGACAGGGTGCCGCACATGACCTTCCGCGATTCGCTGCGCTGGTACGGGACGGACAGGCCCGACTTGCGCAATCCGATCCGCATGCAGGATGTTTCGGAGCACTTCGCCGAATCCGGGTTCCGGGTATTCGCATCTCTTCTCGAGAAGCCAGGTACCGAAATCCGCGCGATCCCGGCGCCCGGAGGCGGTTCGCGGCGATTCTGCGACAGGATGGATTCCTTTGCCCGCAAGGAGGGTCTTCCCGGAATGGGCTACATCTTCTGGCGGCCCGCGACTGACGGTTCCGGCAGCCTTGAGGGTGCCGGCCCGCTCGCGCGGAACATCGGTCCCGAGAGGACCGAGGCGATACGGAACCGGCTGGGCCTCGGGGAAGGGGACGCGGCGTTTTTCCTCGGGGGGAAGCCCGCGTCCTTCGAAGCGGTGGCGGCCAGGGCGAGGGACGTCATCGGCGAGGAGCTAGGCCTTGTGGACCGGGAGCGCTTCGAGCTCTGCTGGATCGTCGACTTCCCGATGTACGAACCGGACGAGACGACCGGAAGGATCGACTTCAGTCACAACCCGTTCTCCATGCCGCAGGGAGGGCTCGCGGCGCTCGAAGGTTCGGACCCGCTGGACGTGCTGGGCTACCAGTACGACCTCGTGTGCAATGGCTGCGAGCTTGTTTCGGGCGCCATTCGCAATCACCGTCGGGACATCATGCTGCGGGCGTTCGACGTTGCCGGCTACGGCCCGGACGAGGTTGAGGCCCGATTCGGCGGCTTGCTCCGCGCGTTTGCCTACGGTGCGCCGCCGCACGGCGGCTGCGCCGTCGGAATCGACCGGCTCGTCATGCTCCTGGCCGGCGAGTCATCCATACGGGAAGTGATCATGTTTCCGATGAATCAGCGCGCGGAAGACCTGATGATGGGCGGTCCGAGCGAGCCGACGGGCGAGCAGCTTCGCGAACTCGGCCTCAGAATCTTGCCTCGGGACGGATGAGTTCCGCGCCGGGGACATGACTTTCGACCTTGCATTCGGGGACGCCGGAAGTGACTGACAAGGAAATCGGCTGGGATGGCGGCGGCTGGCAGCCGCCGCCCCGACCGCGGAGGGTGCGCCTGTCGGGGGCCTACGCGGTCTTGGAACCGCTCGACCCCGAACGCCATGCCGAGCATCTCCACTCCGCCTACCGGGAAGATGTCGAGGGCGAGATCTGGGACTATCTTCCCTACGGTCCGTTCGATTCGCTTCCGGCGTTTCGCGAATGGGCCGCCGCCGCCGCGGAGACGGAAGATCCGCTTTTTTTCGCCATCCGCGACAGGGACCGGGAGCAATTCGGCGGGGTCGCCTCCTTCCTCCGCATCAAGCCGGAAAGCGGCTCGATCGAGGTCGGTCACATCAATCTTTCTCCCTCCCTTCAGCGGACCCGCGCGGCGACTGAATCGATGTTCCTGATGATGCGCTGGGCCTTCGAGGCGGGCTACAGGCGGTACGAGTGGAAGTGCAACGCCTTGAACAGGCGCTCCCGACGGTCTGCCGCGCGCCTCGGGCTTTCCTACGAAGGCGTGTTCCGGCAAGCGACGATTTCCAAGGGACGTAACCGGGATACGGCATGGTTCGCCGCCGTGGACGGCGAGTGGCCGCGGCTCAGGTCTGCGTTCGAAACGTGGCTCTCGCCCGGAAATTTCGATGAATCCGGAGGCCAGAAGCGCAGTCTTGCGTCCCTCACGAAATCGATCCTTTCCGCCATGGACCCGGTGCTCGAGGAAGGAGCGCGCGCGCCGGGCGACAGCGCGCGGCGGGAGTCCGGAGTCGTCCGCGGCCGGGGACGCTCACCGGCGGCCGCGGAAGCCCCCGGAAGGAGCGGGCCGGCGATGTCGAAAGCGCTGGAACCGCGGCCCGACGTCCTTGATTTCCTCCGGACCCGGCGTTCGCGACCGGCGAAGACCCTGACCGGGCCGGCGCCGGGACGGGCGGAGATCGGGAAGCTCCTCCGGTCCGCGGCCCGTTCGCCGGATCACGGCAAGCTGGAGCCATGGCGATTCATCGTCATCGATAGGAAGGCGCTGACGCGGATTTCGGAGCTCGCAAGGGCGCGCGGGGAAGATCTCGGCCTGGACCCCGCGACGGTCGAGAAGGCGCGGAGCGCCTTTTCCGGCTCACCGCTGGTCATTGCGGTGGTTTCGTCCCCTAAGCCCTCGGAAAAAATACCGCAGGTCGAACAGACGCTGTCCGCGGGAGCGGTCTGTCTGGCGCTGTTGAACGCTGCGCTCGCAAGCGGGTGGGGAGCGAACTGGCTTACGTCCTGGCTGGCGCTTGACAGGGAGTTTCTGGGCACCGCCCTCGGGCTGGAAGAACATGAATTCGTCGCGGGATTCATTCATGTCGGGACGGAAACCTCGGTGCCTCCTGATCGTCCGCGGCCGGATACGGATGCAATAACTTCCTGGCTGGACGAGTAGTCCAACCGGTCGGCAGTCGAGCTCTGCGCCTGACCGCGCCTCTCCGCAGACGCCTCCTTGCCGCTTTCCGTGCCGCAGGCTTTGAACTGCCGGCTGGTCCTCCGGCGACCCGCTCAAGTGGCTGGCCGCCGGCGGTGCTGCCGCGGCCGCGGTCCGACGAGGGCAGCCGGCCCGATCGGGTCACGGGACCGGGTCTCCGTCGCATCCGCAGCGGGAGCCAGCCGCAGGAGCTTCCCTTGACAACATGCCGGACCGGGCCCGACGCTTCCGGCATCCGGACCCGTTGCTGACACGACTCGGGGTTGCATGGTTCCGGAACCTCGTCCGCGCCCGGCGTCCGCTTGAAGCGAACGGGTATGGGCTTGTCCTCAAACTCCAAAGCTACCTGCTGGCCGAACATTGCAGGGCCAGTCCGAAAAACGGTTTTTCGCGGGAACGGCCGGACGACGACTGCGCCTCGGCGTGAACATTCATCAACGTTCCGCAGCCAAAGCGAGGCAATGTTCCGAACCGCCACTGCTCTCTCGCCTTGTCGAAAGCGGAATCCGGACCGCATCGCCAAACGCGCAAGCATGTCGTCGAACCCGTTACAGGAATCGGGGAAAGCTCCCGGAATCGGCTGCGGTCGCGAGCCAGCGGTGCACGAAGCGCTCTAAAGACCGGAAGCACAGGAGCCTGAATTCGGAGTCTTCCGTCATCCAGAATGCGACGGGAACCTGACCGATGCGGGTGCGGCAGAAAACGCCGGGTTCGAATTTCCCGGGTGCGAGATCGACAGGAGTGCCCTTTGCGAGGACTTCCCTCGCGGACGGACCGGTCACCGTGAACGCCACGCGCGCATCGGAAACGTCTGCTAGAAGCAGGTGTTCGCCTTTCAAGCGCTTTCGGAGTTCGTCGAGCATCGCCTCGACGGCCATCGCGCTCGGTCACGAGCAGCAGCTCATCCGGCGACATCCAGGCAACCGATGCCTCGGCAGCCGTATGGATGGTGCGGGTTGCCGGAATTTCGAGGCCGGTGACGTCGCGGACTGCGGCGGAGAGGGCCTCCGATTCGAGATCGCCGCGAACAGTGATCATGCCCAAGGGCTCGGCAATGCTGACGCATGCCGCCTGTCGGCTTCCAGAGTCAGGCATTGCCCGTCCTTCCAGCCTCGTCTAGGAACCGCGGGCTCACGACGCGCGCCTTTTCGGTCGTGCCGCCGGACAGGCGGAAGTCCAGCAGTTCACCGGTTCGTTCCGGTCCTCGTTCAACCAGGGCAAGCGCGATCGATCTGCCTAGCGTGGGAGACCGGTAGCTCGACGTGATCCGACCGATCGTGTTCAGGGTCCCGTCCGGTCGCCGCGTGCCGTCTGTTGCGAGGGCGCCGTCCGGAAGGACGACTTGCGGGTCCTCCGTGCTTATGCCGACGAGCTTCCATCTGTCAGGCCGGGACAGATACGGTCGCGACTGCGCGCGCTTGCCAAGAAAGTCATCCTTCTTTCGCGAGATCGCCCAATCGAGACCAAGGTCCTGCGGCGTGACCGTGCCGTCGGTCTCGTCACCGATCATGATGAAGCCCTTCTCGGCGCGCATGACATGGAGCGCCTCGGTGCCGTAGGGCTGAATGCCTTCGTCGTCTCCGGCATCGAGCACCCGCTGCCAGAATGCAAGGCCGTCCCTTGCAGGGACCGCGACTTCGTAACTCAGTTCCCCTGAAAACGATATCCGGAAGACGCGGGCAGGAATCCCGGCGAGGCGTCCGTCGGCAAAGGACATGAACGGCAGCGCGTCTTCCGAGACGTCCATGCCGCCAAGCCGCTCCATCACTGTCCTTGCCCCGGGGCCGACAATGCCCACCTGCGCATACTGCTCGGTCATGTTGACTGCGTAGACCTTCCAGTTCCACCATTCGGTCTGCAGCCATTCCTCCATCCAGGCATGTATCCTGTCCGACCCGCCGGAAGTCGTGTGACAAAGGAAGCTGTCGTCGCCAAGACGCGCCACGACCCCGTCGTCGGACAGGAAACCGTTTTCGTTGCACAGCAGTCCGTAGCGGCACCTGCCGACAGCGAGCGTCGACATCATGCCGGTATAGAGCATGTCGAGGAAACGGCCGGCATCCGCCCCGGCCACGAGAATCTTGCCGAGGGTGGACGCGTCGAGCACTCCGACGCGGTTGCGGGTGTTCAGGATTTCCCGGTTCACGGCGGCCTCGACGCTCTCGTCCGGCCGCAGGTAGCAATAGGGGCGCCTCCAGTCGGCCACGGGTTCCCAGTATGCGCCGTTATCCTCGTGCCACTGATGCATCGGCGTTTCGCGCATCGGCTTGAACAGGGTGCCGTGCGCCTCCCCGGCGACCGCGCCAAAGCTGACAGGCGTGTAGGGCGGGCGAAACGTTGTCGTGCCCACCTCGGGAATCTCGGAATTCCTGCAACCCGCGAGCACGGCGAGACCGTTGATGTTGGACAGCTTGCCCTGATCCGTCGCCATGCCGAGCGTCGTGTATCGCTTGGCGTGTTCCACGGACAGGAATCCCTCCTGCGCGGCAAGCTCGATGTCGGATACCTTCACGTCGTTCTGGAAGTCGAGGAACGCTGCGGCCCTGAGCGACATCGCGGCGCCTTCGGGCATGAGCCATGCCGGTTCGGTTCTTCCTTCTGCCGCCGGTTCCGCGGCCGGAACCGATCTGCGGGTGCGCCTGCGCCTGCGGCCCGCCTGCCTGGCCGCCGCGGCGCCGGCGGATTCGGCGTCCTCCAGTATTTCGGCAACGCCCCAGCGTCCGTTCGCGGCGCCGGCGGGAATCATGTTTCCCTCTCCGTCGCTTCCCGTCGGCGGACGGGCGATGTCGGGCCGGAAGCACAGCAGCACGTCATCCCAAAGGAGCTTTCCGCCGCAATGCGACCACAGGTGCACGGCGGGCGACCATCCGCCCGACATGGCGACCGCGTCGCATGGAATCGTTTCCAGAGGCGTGCCCTCGCCGACCTGCGTGCAGACGGCGACGCTTCGGACGCGCCGTCCGCCGCCGATCTTCGATACCGCCATGCCCCGGAGTACGCGAAGCCCCTCGCTGGCCGCAGCTTCGGCCAGTTCTCCGCCCTCGTTCCGGCGAGCGTCGATGATCGCCGGGACCGTCAGGCCGGTTCGCGCCAAGGCGATCGCGGTCAGGTACGCATCGTCATTGTTGGTGACCACGACCGTGCGGTCGCCGACGGAGACGCCGAAGTTCGTGACATAGTCCCTGACCGCGGATGCAAGCATCGCGCCGGGAACGTCATTGCGCGCGAATGCGAGCGGACGTTCTATTGCGCCCGTCGCCATGACGATGCGCCGGGCGCGGATTCGCCACAGGCGCTGTCTTGGGCCGCCCTTTCTTGGCAAATGATCCGTCAACCTCTCGCACGCCAGGACGTGGCCGTGATCGTAGACGCCGATGCATGTCGTGCGATTGAGTATGCAGACCCCATCCCTCCGACGGAGGGCGTCTGTGCTCTCGTCGATCCAATCCGCGGCGGGACGCCCGTCCATGGTCGCGCCGTCCGTTGCCGACCGCCCGCCGAAGTGCGGTGCCTGCTCGACCAGAAGAACGCGCGCGCCTTGTGCAGCCGCCGCGTCCGCGGCTAGGATTCCTGCGATGCCTCCGCCGACAACCAGCACGTCGGCATGCGCATGGTAATGTTCGTAGCAGTCAGGGTCCGGCGCGGCGGGTGCCGTTCCGAGGCCCGCCGCGCGCCGAATCACCGGTTCGAAGACGTGCTTCCACGCAGGGCGGGGGCTCATGAAAGTCTTGTAGTAGAATCCCGCCGGGAAGAATCGTCCCGCAAGTCCATTCATGGCGCCGATGTCGAACTCGAGGCTCGGCCAGTGGTTCTGGCTCTTGGCGCGGAGGCCCTCGTAGAGTTCAACCGTGGTGGCGCGCTGGTTCGGCTCGAAACGGCCGCCCGCGCCGATGCCCGCCAGGGCGTTGGGCTCCTCCGGTCCGGACGTCACGATACCGCGGGGACGGTGGTATTTGAACGACCTGCCGACGAGTGTCTGTCCATTGGCGAGGAGGGCGGAAGCGAGGGTATCGCCGGCGAAGCCCGACATGGCGCGGTTGTTCCAGAAAAACCCGACCGGTCGTGAACGGTCGATCAGCCTTCCGCCTTCCCGGATGCGAGTGCTCATGGGCCGGTCCATTCCGGGCGCTTCTTGCGGATTCTGTCCTTGATCCACTTGGGTGGTTTCAGGGTTTGCGCGGGGTAGGTCCCGAAGACTTCGAGCGTGCGGGTGCACCGCGCCGCGTGGAACCATTTCCCGCATCCGAAGACATGGCGCCAGCGTTCGAAATGGACGCCTGCGGGATTGTGCCGGTGAAACATGTAGAGTTCGAATTCCGCGTCCGTGGAACCGGGTCCCTGACGCTTGATGTGGGCTTCGCCTCCGTTCACGAGTTCCGTCTCGTCGGCATCGCGGCCGCAGCAGGGGCAGGTGAGGATCAGCATGCGGAACTCCGATCGGCCTTCTCCGCACGGGCGCGGCGCGACGTGCGGACGCAGGCGGGCAGGCGAACCGGCGCGATGCGTTGGGCTTCCGCCATCA
>CAXXWA010000042.1:0-204617 GCA_963662815.2 uncultured Amylibacter sp. | reverse complement strand
CATGCCGATCGATCACTGGCGCTGGATGAAGTTCGACTACCGTGCCGGAACGCTTCGAAACAATACAGCTGTTCGGAAAAGCGCTTGCACATATCTTGAACTAGCCGCACCAAGCGAATAGATTGTCCGTTATGAAATTGCAGAGGACACGAAGCCAATAGCCCGTCGCCCCCATCACGCGCCACCGCAGCGCGACACCGGTCCACGCGTAAACGACCGCATTACCGCCCACGAAATTCGACTCATAGATGCAGACGGCAACAACATTGGGGTTGTACCGCCGCAACACGGCATTGCGCTTGCACTCGAGTCCGGGCTCGACCTCGTCGAAATATCTCCGACTGCCAGTCCGCCGGTCTGCAAGGTCATGGACTACGGAAAATACAAGTACGAACGGCAGAAGCGCGACTCCGAAGCCCGCAAGAAACAGAAAACCATCGAAATCAAGGAGGTGAAGTTCCGCCCGAACACAGACACCCACGACTTCGATGTGAAAATGCGAAATGTCATGCGTTTCCTCGAAAACGGCGACAAGGTAAAGGTAACGATGCGATTCCGGGGCCGCGAAATGGCCCACCAGAATCTCGGGCTCGCAGTACTCGATCGTGTTGCCGACACTGTTGGCATCGCTGGCAAGGTCGAGAACATGCCGAAGTTGGAAGGTCGGCAGATGACCATGGTCATCGGTCCGGCGCGATAGACAAGCCGCGAAGCTCCAGCCCTGAGAATTACGTCGGCCGTGTTGCTTTCGCCCACGCCTCAGCGGGTTTCACGATTCGGCATGCCGGATCGCCTGCATGGCCGCTGAATTCGTGATTGATGCCCGCCGGCTTGCCGACTAACCTCTCGCCATGAGCGACTTCATCGGCCGACAATGGCACGACATGGGCGGCCAGGACGCAGGTCCGGTTGCAATCGACGAGCACGACTACGCGTTTTGGGAAAAGCGCGTCGATGCGCTGATGGTTATCGCCAGCCGCAAAGGGCTGTTCAACGTCGACAGGCTCCGCCGGGCGCTCGAAGAGATGGGTGAGGCCGCGTTTGAATCCATGAGCTACTACGAGCGCTGGGTCGCCGCCATCAACGGGATCCTGCTCGAATCCGGTACTTACACGATCGACGAACTGGCGCAGAAGATGACGGAGGTCCGGGCGCGAGGCACTACCTATGGCACGTGCTCGGGCGGCGATTATGCCTGAACGCGTCCGAGTTCGGTGCGCGGCCCCGCCCGGGCATGTCCGCGTACCCTGGTACCTTCGCGGAAAGACGGGAATCATCGAGTGCCGGTTGGGCAGCTTCGGCAATCCCGAACAGCTTGCCTATGGCCTCGACGCGCCGCACGTCGAACTCCTCCGAGTGCGTTTCCGCATGGAAGAACTCTGGGGGAACGGTTGCGAGAAGCCCGATGACACGCTCGACGCGGAGGTCCATGCACACTGGATCGAACCTGCAGGACCCTGTGATGACGGCTGAGCACCGACATGTCGGCAAGAGCTCCGTGCCGCACCGGGGCATGCATGCGGACCATGAAGGTCGATTGACCTACTGGCAACTTCTTGAAATCTCGGTTCGCGAACTGCTCGTCGAAAAGGGCGTCACAAGCGCCGGCGAAATAGCATCGGAAATCGCAGCCATGGACGGCAGGTCTCCAGCCGACGGCGCCAGGTTGATCGCCCGCGCCTGGAGCGATGACGGGTTTCGCAAACGGTTGCTGTCGAACGCCAGTTCCGCAATGGCGGAATTGGGACTCGACCCGTCCGGCCTCAGGCTGATCGCAGTCGAAAACACGCGCTACGTCCACAACGTGATCGTCTGCACGCTTTGCTCCTGCTATCCCCGAAATCTGTTGGGCCTGCCACCGGACTGGTACAAGCAGCGCGCCTATCGATCCCGCGTGGTTCGCTCGCCGCGGGCGGTTCTCCGCGAATTCGGAATGGAACTGCCGGACCACAAGACGGTTCGCGTTCACGACAGCACCGCGGACATGCGCTACATCGTGATTCCGGAAAGGCCGGCCGGAACCGACGGCATGAGCGAGGAAGAACTCGTGGGCCTGGTCAGCCGCGACGCCATGATCGGCGTTGCCGAGGCAACGCGCCCGCAGGAACGCGACTGAAGATCGAGCGCAACGCGTCGGTGCCGCTAAGCCACAAAGATGCGTGCGTGGCGCAAAGTCGTTCCTGCCTTCGGCCGGGCGCCCCGGTCACGCATGGCGCCAGTCCGGAAATGCCGACAGGTCTCGCGGAGCATCGTCAACGGCGCGGCGCAGTCTCCCCCGAATCAAGTGAGAGCCCGCCACGCCCTCAACAGGGCCGTTCGCGCGGCCTGCTGAAGATGGGCGGGCCGCGACGCCGCGCCGTCCCGAGACAGGAATCCGTCAGCGGATCTTCTGGACCGCGAAAACCGGCCCGTAACCGGCACCCTGCAGCAGCAGCACGAGTGGCACGGTCGGCTCCACCTGACGCGTGAACGAAGCCGGTTGTCGGCCATTCCAGATCCCGAGACGTTCCCAGCTGACCACAACATTGCTGTAGGTCATGGTCCGTCCGGCATTCTCGCCGTGGTCGATACGGACCCTGACTGCGGGATCGATCTTCGCAAGAAATATGTCGAAACGTGACGCCGCGGCGGCGGCAGAGTTCATGGGGGCAACAAGGACAGAGAGCCGGTTGCCGATGCGCCCCGCTTCGAAGCGAAATGCCTCGGTTTCGCGACCGAACCTACTGACCGCTTCCCCGACTTTGGTCTTGTGGACGCCGGCGAACTGGATTCTGCCGTTGATGACCATCTGCGGCGTTACCAGCTTGTATCGGCTCTTAAGGCGTTCGTTGTATGCCGCTTGCCGCCTTGTGAACTCAGGGACCGCAAGTTCGTCACGCCAGCCGAGATAGTCCCAGTAGTCGACGTGGAGTCCTAGGGCGACAACATCGTCCCGCGCAGCCAGCTCAGTCAGGAACTCATCTGCGGGAGGACAGGAGGAACACCCCTGGCTCGTGAAGAGTTCCACAAGTACTGGTCCGGCGGGCGCGGGTGCGGCACCGCAGAAGCCTAGCAAAACCGCCGCGGCCACCGTTCGCAGTGTCTTCATGCCGGACCCAGTCCCTGTTGATCCGGATCAATTCAACCGGACGCCGAAGCGGTTTTCCAGTAAACTCTTTGCGAGTAGCGTCGGCCAGCGGCCGAAACGGGCAGCGCGTCCGTTCCGAACTTCGGCACGCGGGCGGTTGTCAACCGCTGCCCGCAAGGGACCGGAGAACGTACGGGAGGATCCCGCCGTGCCGCACGTAGTCGATTTCGACCTCGGTATCGACTCGGCACCTGAGCATGACGTCCCGAACTCTACCGTCCGGATATGAAATCGCCGCACATACGTCCGAAAGCGGTTTCAAGTCATTTTCGAGCCCGAAAATGGACACAGCCTCGTCCCCCTGGATTTGAAGCGACTTACGCGTGTCGCCATTCGTGAATTCGAAAGGAATGACGCCCATGCCGACAAGATTGGACCGGTGAATCCGCTCGAAACTTTCCGCGATGACCGCCTTTACGCCGAGGAGCGCCGTGCCCTTTGCTGCCCAATCCCGCGACGAACCGGCCCCGTACTGCATGCCTGCAACGACCACGAGAGGCGTGTCCGCATCCTGAAATGCCATCGCCGCATCGAACACAGGCGCGACAGCACCGTCGGGCCCCTTCGTGAACCCGCCTTCGATGTCGTTGAGCATTTCGTTCCGAATCCTGATGTTGGCGAATGTACCCCGGACCATCACTTCGTGATTGCCGCGCCGGGAACCGTACGAGTTGAAGTCCCGCGGCAGCACCTGGCGTTCGGCCAGGTAGCTTCCGGCCGGCGTTTCCGCCCGGAACGCACCTGCGGGAGAAATATGGTCCGTGGTAACCATGTCGCCGAGAACCATCAGGATTCGCGCATCGCGAATGTCGAAGATCTTGCCGGGTTCCCGGGTTATGCCCCGGAAGTAGGGCGGGTTGCGCACGTAGGTCGAAGTCGCAGGCCAGTCGTAGGTCAAACTGTCCGTGGTCGCGACCTCCTGCCAGCGCTCATCTCCCGTGAAAACCTCGGCGTACTTCCTGTGAAACGCATCCCTGGTAACTGTGCGGTCAACGATTTCGGCGATTTCCTCTGAGGTGGGCCAGATGTCCCTAAGGAAGACATCGTTGCCTTCTGGATCACGCCCGAGAGGCTCGCGCGTGAGATCTATGCTGATGTCCCCGGCCAGAGCGTAGGCGACGACCAACGGCGGCGAGGCGAGATAGTTCGCCCGCACATCCGGAGAAATGCGCCCCTCGAAATTCCTGTTTCCCGAGAGCACGGCGGCCGCAACGAGGTCGCCGTCGGCAATCGCCTTCGAGATCTCTTCCGAAAGCGGTCCGGAGTTCCCGATGCAGGTGGTGCAGCCGTAACCCACCAGATGGAATCCGAGCGCGTCGAGATCGTCCTGCAGCCCGGAAGCTTCGAGATACTCGGATACCACCTGAGACCCGGGCGCGAGCGAAGTCTTGACCCATGGCCTGGACCTGAGCCCGCGTTCCCTCGCCTTCCGCGCCACGATTCCTGCGCCAATCATCACGTACGGGTTCGAGGTGTTGGTGCACGAGGTGATCGACGCGATGACGATCTTGCCGGAAGACATTGAATAACCTGCGCCGTCAACTGCGACCTCACGCCCGACGGGACGCTTGAAGTTCTTCTCCATTTCCCGCTCGAACGCGGACTTCGCGTCCGGCAACGCCACGAAGTCCTGCGGGCGCCTGGGGCCGGAAATGGCGGGCACAACCGTGCCCATGTCCAGCTCCAGCGTGTCGGAATATACGGGCGCATATGACCCGTCACGCCATATGCCGTTTTCTTTTGCGTATGCTTCGACAAGCGATATCTGGTCTTCGTTCCGCCCCGACACCCGAAGGTAGCGGAGGGTTTCCCCATCAACCGGGAAGAAACCGCAGGTCGCGCCGTATTCGGGCGCCATGTTCGCGATGGTCGCGCGGTTGGCCAAGGGAAGCCGGTCGAGACCGTCGCCATAGAACTCCACGAACTTGCCGACGACACCCTTTTGGCGCAGCATGGCGACGACTTTCAGGACAAGGTCGGTCGCAGTCGTTCCCTCGACCATTTCTCCGGTGAGCCGGAAACCGACGACCTCCGGGATGAGCATGGAGACGGGTTGGCCCAGCATCGCGGCCTCCGCCTCGATTCCCCCGACTCCCCAGCCGAGAACGGCGAGGCCATTGACCATGGTGGTATGCGAATCCGTGCCGACAAGAGTGTCTGGAAATGCGATCGCCGTGCCCTTCTGGTCCGTATCCGTCCAGACTGTCCGAGCGAGGTACTCGAGGTTGACCTGGTGGCAGATGCCCGTTCCCGGAGGCACCACACGAAAGTTCTCGAAGGCCGACTGCCCCCACTTCAGGAACGTGTAGCGCTCCATGTTGCGCGCGTATTCCCGTTCGACGTTGACCCTGAAGGCCCGCGGATTTCCGAATTCGTCGATCATTACCGAGTGGTCGATGACAAGGTCCACCGGCGTGAGGGGATTTATCTTTTCCGGATCGCCGCCGAGCGCCAGGATCCCGTCGCGCATGGCGGCAAGGTCGACGACGGCCGGAACGCCGGTGAAGTCCTGCATCAGCACCCGCGCTGGCCGGTACGAAATCTCCCGTGGATTCCGCCCGCCAGCCTCAAGCCAGGACGAAAAGGCGCGGATGTCGTCCACTTGCACGGTCTTTCCGTCCTCGAACCGCAACATGTTCTCAAGGAGGACGCAGAGTACTGCCGGAAGGCGCGAGCAGTCGCCGAGGCCAGCCTCTCCAGCAGCCCGAATCGAGTAGTAGTGAAGTGAACTGCCGGCCCGCAGCGGCCTCAAAGTACCTGTTGAATCGCGGCCAGTTCTGATCGCCATCCTCCGTCCCCTCTGTCATCGCGTGAATCCCTGCCCTATGCATCAGTGCAGGTTCCGTTTCAAGCGAATCAGCCGCGGCGTCGCACCAATTCTTGCCGAGGACGGGGTTATGCGAAAAAATCATCGCGTCAGGCAGCGGTGCGCGCACGCATGCTGGTCGGGGCGTACGAACGACCCAAAATGCACATCGGGCAGCGTCTAGGGCTGCACCGCCTGCAGAAAGGACTGGGCGTGAACATCGAAGTCGTCAACCTAGCCTGCCGGCGCGGACGCCGTATCGTGTTCTCCGGACTGAATTTCCGTGTTCGCGAGAACCAGTGCCTCGTCATCATCGGCGACAACGGAACAGGCAAGTCCACGCTCCTGCATTGTCTCGCCGGACTGCTCCGCCCGGCTGCAGGCGCCGTTGCCGCCGACATCGACGAGATGGTCCTCCTTGGCCACCGGGACGCCGTCACCGCGCGCATGAGCACTTCGGAACATCTGCGTTTCTGGGCGGATTTCTACGGAACTGATGCAGGCGGCGCGATCAAGAAGGCATCCGACGCACTGGGGCTCGCACCGCTTCTTGATCGCGCCGCCTACGAACTCTCCGCCGGACAGCGCCGCCGGCTCGGGCTCGCCCGCATCATTGTATCGGGTCGGCGCAACTGGCTTCTTGACGAGCCGACAACAGCGCTCGACGTGCCTTCGCAAGCGCGCTTCATGGAGTTTTTGACAATGCATCTGGAAGACGGAGGACGCGCTGTCGTCACCGGCCATTCGTCCGGAGGCATGGATGAGTTCCCGTCCGTGGACCTGACCGCGCACGGGCAGAGCGCACCGCAAGGAACTCCTGCCGCCGTTGACGACTTCACGCCGGAAGAGATTTGATGTTCGCGCTCTATCTCCGCGACGTGCGGCTCGCGCTCCGGTCAGGCAGCGGGACCGCAAATGCGCTCGCGTTCTTCCTGCTGCTGGTGCTCCTGGTGTCCCTGGGAGTCGGACCAGGACGGGAAGGTCTTGCGGCGGTCGCGCCTGGAATGATCTGGGTTGGAACCTTGTTGTCCTGCCTTTTTTCGCTCGATCGCATGTTCGTTCCGGATCACGACGACGGCGTTCTAGAGGTGCTGGTCACCGGTCCGGCCCCGGTGGAGGGAATCGCGGCTGCGAAGGCGCTTGCCCACTGGACAACGATCGGCCTGCCGCTCACAGCGGCATCGCCGTTTTTCGCGTATCTCTTCAGCCTCCCGGCAGGCGCGTATCCCTGGCTAGTGCTCAGCATAGCAATGGGCACCCCGGCACTGAGCTTCATCGGCATGTTTAGCGCCGCGCTTACGTTTCCGCTCCGTCGCGGCAGCCTGCTTCTGTCACTTCTGGTTCTGCCGATGTATCTTCCCACCCTGATACTGGGGGTGCAAACAGTGAAACTAGCGGCGGTCGGTGCATCGATGCTTCCGGTGCTCCTCTTTCTTGGCGGAGTCACGTTGATTGCGGTGGCGGCCACGCCATTCGCGGCGGCGTTTGCGTTGCGCGCGAATCTGGGGTGACGAAGCGATGAACCTTGGCCATGGATCGGGTGCCGGTGCGGCCAGCCGGTCGACCATCTGGGATTACGCGAATCCGGCGCGGTTCATGTCGGCAACAGGACGCATCTTGCCGGCTGCGTCCGCGACTGCAGGCGGAACTCTTGCGGTCGGAGTCTTCTGGAGCTTCTTTCTGACTCCGGACGATTACCAGCATGGCGCGACAGTCAAGATCATGTTCCTGCACGTGCCGGCTGCGCTCATGGCCATCAATGGCTGGCTCATGATGCTCGCAGCTTCCCTGGTCTGGCTGGTCAGGAGGCATCACGTCTCGGCGCTTGCCGCGAAGGCCGCGGCACCGGTCGGATTGACCATGACGCTTATCGCGCTCGCGACCGGCGCCATCTGGGGCAAACCTGCCTGGGGCGCATATTGGGTCTGGGATCCAAGGCTGACGTCGTTTCTTGTCCTTTTGACGTTCTACATCGCATACGTTGCGCTTTGGGAAGCGATCGACAATCCGGATCTTGCGGCCGACCTGACCTCCATCCTTTGCATTGTCGGATCCGTCTTTGCGCTGCTGTCGAGATATGCGGTTTTGTTCTGGTCCCAAGGCCTGCATCAGGGGGCTTCACTATCCCTGGACCGGGAGTCGCACATCGACAACGCGTACTATGTCCCACTTCTGGTCTGCATTGCAGGGTTCGTCATGTCGTTTCTCGTTCTCGTGCTTCTTCGAACGCGAAACGAAATCCGCCTTCGCCAGCTTGCGGTGCGCACGGCGCGGAGGGACCTCGCGTGATCCCTGATCTCGGGACGCATGCGGTGGCCGTACTCACCGCCTACGGAATTTCGGCCGTGCTCATTTTCGCCATCGTGGTCCTGTCATTGCTGCAGGCAAGGCGGGCGAAGCGCCGCCTCGATGCTGCGGAAGGGCGCAAGAGTGACTGATCCACGGGCTCGACAGGTGCCGGTTGCTTTCATGGCGCTGATTCTGGCCGTGTTCGCAGGTCTCGTCGTGCTTTTCTTCGTCGCCCTGGGGCGCGAAGACCCGGACGCGCTCCCGAGCGCCTTGGTCGGCCGGGTTGCGCCGGCGCTGTCCATAGAACCGTTCGCTGACGAACCGGTCCTGAACGACCGCGTTCTGCATGCTCCCGAGGCGAAAATCGTCAATTTCTGGGCAAGCTGGTGCGCGCCTTGCAGGGTAGAGCATCCGAACCTGACAATGCTTGCCGAAGCCGGCTTTGGCGTGCACGGCATCAACTACAAGGATACACCTGCACAGGCGGCGCGTTTCCTTAGGCAGCTCGGCAACCCCTTCACGACGCTCGCCGCGGATCCCAAGGGGCGCACCGGAATCGATTGGGGAATCTACGGCGTGCCCGAAACATTCGTCATCGACGCGGACGGACGCATCCTGCTTCGCCACGCGGGCCCGATTACGCAGCGATCTCTTGAGCGAAGCATCCTTCCCGCCCTCGCCGGTGCCGAGTAAGGAGTTCAACCGAAGCCATGCAGACATCCCTTCGGATCCGGCGGCCCGACGATTGGCACCTGCACCTGCGCGACGATGGCTTGCTGCGCGGCGTACTGCCCGAGACTTCCCGACACTTCGCGCGCGGCCTCGTAATGCCGAACCTCCTGCCCGCCGTGACGACCGCAAAACGCGCGGAAGACTACCGGCGACGCATTCTTGCCGCGCTGCCGGAAGGACATGCCTTCGTCCCCCTCATGACTCTCTACCTCACGGACACGACAGACCCGGCAGACGTGGCGGCAGCTCATGACGACGGGCTGATTACCGCCGTGAAGCTCTACCCGGCCGGGGCGACAACGAATTCAGGATCGGGCGTGCGCGACATCCGTATGGTCATGCCGGTTCTCGAACGCCTCGCGGAAACAGGCTGCCCGCTCTGCGTTCACGGCGAGGTTGCCGACCCTGATGTCGACATCTTCGACCGGGAGGCGCGCTTCATTGAAACGATGCTCGAACCGCTTGCCCGCGAACTGCCGGACATCCGGATCGTCCTGGAGCATGTCACGACCAGGGAGGGCGTGGATTTTGTTCGTGGAGGCGGGGAATCGCTCGCAGCAACGGTTACAGTGCACCACATGATGCTCAATCGGAACCATGTCCTCGCGGGAGGCATCCGGCCCCACTACTACTGCCTGCCCGTTGCCAAGCGTGAAGAGCACCGCCTCGCCGTCAGGGCGGCGGCCACATCCGGCGACGGTAAGTTCTTCCTCGGCACGGATAGCGCGCCGCATAGGACGACCGACAAGTTGGCGCCGTGCGGTTGCGCAGGCATCTTCACTGCTCCGAACGCGATCCCATGCCTCGCTCAAGTGTTTGAAGACGAGAACGCACTTGATCGGCTAGAGGCCTTCACTTCTCTGAACGGCGCCCGTTTCTACGGGTTGGCGCCAAATTCCGGCGGAATTACGCTTAGGAAGACCTCGCAACCGTCGCGGTTCCCGAAAGCGGTCGATACGCCTGCCGGTGCGGTGACGGTGTTCGATCCCGTCCGGCCGATCTACTGGTCGGTCGACTGACGACCGCCTACTCGCGAACCACGCACCCGGATTGAAACGCGAAACGAATCACCTTCCCAGCAGATCGGCCAAACCGCAGCATGCAGTCACAAATTCCGGCGCGGAATACAATATATTCCGGTGGATGAAGAAATCCGAACAATGTATTGTATCCGACAATCGGAATTTGCGGACACTTGTTCGGACTTGGGCGAGCCTAGGGAAACAATCCCCAGCCGGCCAACAGGCTGCCAACAGCCTTTAACCAAGCATTCCACAAAGTTCCCAACATTGCGCTTGGCGACAAGTGAAACCTATTTTCGTCCCAACCTGAAGGAGTTGCGATCGTGAATGTCAGGGCAGTTCAGAGCGAAACAAGCCGCGCGCAGGCTGCGCCGGAACTCCCTCATAACATCGATGCCGAACAGACCCTGCTCGGCGCGCTTCTCGTCAACAACGAAGTTTTCGACCGCATTGAGGGCGTCGTATCCTACGAGCACTTCTTCGACCCGGTTCACGCCAGGATTTTCGAGTTGATCGCCACCATGATCAAGAAGAACTCGCTCGCGTCACCGACAATCCTGAAATCCTACCTCGAGAACGACCCGGGCCTGAAGGAACTTGGCGGGCCGGCGTATCTGGCCCGACTGGCCGGGTCGGCGGTGTCGATATTCGCGGCCCGCGAGTATGCGCAGATGATCTACGATCTCGCAATACGGCGCAGCCTGATCACGATCGGCGAGGGCATTTCGATTAAGGCGGGCCAGGTGAGCGCCGACAGCGAGCCGAACGAACAGATCGTCGAGGCGGAGCAGCAACTCTACAGCCTCGGCGAACAAGGCCGTGTCGACCAGGGATTCCAGAGTTTTCGCCGGGCGGTCACCGACGCGATCGAAGTCGCGAACGCGGCCTACAAGCGCGGAAGCGGACTTGCAGGCGTCTCGACAGGCCTCGTCGACCTCGACAGACGTCTCGGCGGACTGCACAGGTCCGACCTGATCATCCTGGCAGGCCGGCCGTCGATGGGCAAGACATCGCTCGCAACGAATATCGCGTTCCACGTCGCGGCGCGCTGCAAGCGGGAAACCGGCCCGTCCGGCGACAAGACGACAGTCGACGGCGGGGTGGTCGGATTTTTCTCGCTGGAGATGTCGGCAGAGCAACTCGCAACGCGCGTACTCTCGGAGACGACGCGCATTCCCTCAGACCAGATCCGGCGTGGCAGCCTGTCGGAGCACGAGTTTCGCCGCGTCGTCGAGGCAAGCACGGAACTCGAACACGCGCCGCTCTACATCGATGACACTGCTGCGTTGCCGATAAGCCATCTGTTCGCGCGCGCAAGGCGCTTGAAACGCACATTCGGGCTCGACCTGCTCGTGGTCGACTACCTCCAGCTGGTGCGCCCGACGAACCACCGCGACAGCCGCGTCACCGAAGTTTCTGAAGTCACCCAGGGATTGAAGTCGATCGCCAAGGAACTCGATATCCCTGTTCTCGCCCTGTCGCAGCTCTCCCGCCAAGTCGAGAACCGGGATGACAAGCGCCCGCAGCTCGCCGACCTTCGGGAATCCGGATCCATCGAGCAGGATGCCGACGTGGTGATGTTCGTCTACCGGGAAGAGTACTACAAGGAGCGCGAAAAGCCGTCCGACCACGATGCTGAGAAGTTCGAAAAGTGGCAGTCCGAAATGAGCCAGCTATACGGAAGGGCCGAAGTGATAATAGGCAAGCAGCGCCATGGACCGATCGGAAACGTCGAACTTTCATTCGAGAGCCGCTACACGAAATTCGGCAATCTTGCCAAGGGAAGCGACGAACAGGCTGTCGATCCGGATCTTTTCCCGAGCTGATCCGGGTGCGGAATCCCTGCAGGGCGCAGGAGCCAGGTCGGCGTAACCATCCATGCCGGAACGGTCATCCCGGCTATTGCCCGACCCGGCTTGCGACGGCCACTGGGCGCGACTGTGCGTCGAGCAATTCGGCGTAGAGTCCGTGGCCCCGAACCGGTTCGCGGCTGGGCATGACCATCGACTTGCCAGTTCACGGAGAGCGACGTCCTCGCATGATCAATGGCTGGCGGCCCTTGGCAAAGTTGCGAATCTGGTCGTCTGGAACGGTACGCAATCGGAATTTTTCCTCCCGGGAAAATCGAGGTCATCACGGGCATCGCGTGCATCCTACCCGGATCGAGGACGAGCGCCGTTCGCCCAGCCATCGGATCAGGCTGCTCGACCGGCGTGGCCGACGCAATTCCTCAAGGTGTCCGCGCCAATCCTGCCTTGACTCGCCGGAGTGGAATTGACGACTGGATCGACGCCACGCCGTCCACCCTTGTCAGCTTTCCGACAAGGAATTTTTCGAAGTCGCGCATGTTTTCAGTAACAACGCGCAACAGGTAGTCCCGGTCTCCCGTCATCAGCCAGCAATCCACTACCTCGGGAAATTCTGCGATTGCGCGTTCGAACGTGGCGAGAGCATCATCAACCTGTCTGTCAAGCCGAACGGAAACGAATACCGACACGTCGAACCCGAGGGCCACCTCGTCTATGCGGGCGCTGTAGCCGGAAATAATGCCGACCCGTTCAAGTCTGCGAACCCGCCGCGCGGTCGGGGTCGGACTCAGGCCGACCCTGTTGCTGAGATCAATTGAGGTAATCCGTCCGTTCCGACTCAGTTCGCGCAGAATCCTTACATCAATCCGATCCAGGTTGAAGGATTGTTCTGCCATTTTCTCAATTCCTGAAGAATATCCCTATCGATCCGGAAAATTGACCACATATCGCAGGGAAACTTCAAGCGGCATCCAATAGGCTCTTCCCGACAATGTCCATCTGCGCCTCAACCTGCGACCACACCGGAACCTCCATGATGCTTCAGCGAAAATCCGTGCAGCACTACCACCTCAGAACCATTGAACAACGCCTGCTGTGGCTGTCCCACTGGATGATCCACCATGCCAATCATGTCCGCCCGAGGGAGGACGGGATCAAAACCGGCGGCCATCAGGCCAGTTCCGCCTCGATGGTGTCGATCCTGACGGCACTGTACTTCTCGGCGCTTCGGCCCGAGGACCGCATTGCAGTAAAGCCGCATGCAAGCCCGGTCTTCCATGCGATGCAATACCTGATGGGTAATCTGTCGGTCGACAGGATGAAGAACTTCAGGGGGTTCGGCGGAGTGCAGAGCTACCCCTCGCGCACCAAGGACGCGGACGACGTGGATTTTTCGACCGGGTCGGTCGGGCTGGGAGTCGCGATCACGTCCCTGGCCTCGCTCATCCAGGACTACGTTTTGGCGAAGACATGGGGGAAAGACGTTGTCCCCGGTCGGATGGTGGCGCTTGTCGGAGATGCGGAACTCGACGAGGGAAATGTCTACGAGTGCCTTCAGGAGGGGTGGAAAAACGATCTCCGCAACTGCTGGTGGGTCATCGACTACAACCGGCAATCGCTGGACGGAATCGTTCGCGAGGGCCTGTTCGAGCGGACCGAGAAGATCTTCGACACTTTCGGCTGGGAGGTCAGGCGGATCAAGTACGGAGCATTGCAGCGGACTGCTTTCGCCGAACCCGGTGGAAGCAGGCTGCGGGACTGGATAGATGCCTGCCCCAATCAGGAGTACTCGGCGCTGACGTTCATGGGCGGAAACGCCTGGCGCGACCGGCTGATGGAAGAACTGGGCGATCAGGGCGATGTTTCGGCGCTCCTGGCACGGCGCAGCGACAAAGAACTGGCCGAATTGATGGAAAACCTCGGCGGCAATTGCGTATCGACGCTGGCCGAAGCCTTTGCTGCGGTCGACCATGACCGCCCGACCTGTTTTCTCGCCTACACGATCAAGGGCTGGGGAACGCCGATCGCTGGTCACAAGGACAACCACGGGGGCGTAATGAACAGCTCCCAAATGGCCGGCTGGAAATCGCACATGGGGGTCGCGGACGGCGAGGAGTGGGAACCGTTCGCAACCGTCGAGGATCCGGAAGCCCTCAAGCGTTTCCTGTCGTCGGTTCCGTTCTTCTCAGTAAAGACGCGGCGCCTGACGGATCGCAGGCTGCCGGTTCCGAAGATCCGTCCTGTTGCGGTACGCGAAATCTCGACGCAGTCGGCGTTCGGGAAGATTCTCGATGATCTGGCGAAATCCGGCGGCGACCTGGTGGACCGAATCGTAACGACATCGCCGGACGTGACCGGCACTACCGGTCTCGGTCCATGGGTAAACCGGCGAAAACTGTTCGCGCGAACTCCGCAAGCCGATGCCTTCATCGAACACCGCATTCCTTCAACCGCGAAATGGGAGTTCGCACCTGATGGCCAGCACATCGAACTGGGCATTGCCGAAATGAACCTCATGCTGCTGCTCGGAGCGGCGGGCCTGTCGCACTCGCTCTTCGGAAAGCGCCTGGTTCCCATCGGCACCGTCTACGACCCGTTCGTGATGCGCGGACTGGATGCACTGAACTACGCCTGCTACCAGGATGCCCGATTCCTGCTGGTCGGCACTCCCTCCGGCGTCACGCTGGCGCCCGAGGGCGGCGCGCACCAATCGATCGGCACGCCTCTGATCGGCATGTCGCAGGACGGGCTCGCGGCTTTCGAGCCCGCATTCGCGGACGAACTCGCCGTGATCCTGGAGTGGACGTTCGACTACTTGCAGCGCGACGGAGAAGGCGACCCGGACGAGCGAACCTGGCTTCGGGACGAAACCGGCGGATCCGTCTATCTGCGTCTGACGACCAACCCGATCGAACAGCCTCCGAAGCGAACGGACGAAAGCTTCCGGCAGGGGACTATCGACGGGGCATACTGGTTGCGGCCGCCGGGGCCGAACTGTGAAGTCGTCATCGCGTATCAGGGCGCCGTCGCACCGGAAGCGGTCAGGGCGGCGGGCGCAATGGCCGAGATCCGGCGCGACATCGGAGTTCTTGCGGTGACTTCGGCAGACCGCCTGAATGCGGGCTGGACCGCCGCGCAACGGGCACGCACGCGCGGAAGAGTCGATGCCAGATCCCATGTCGAGCGGCTCATGAGGAGCCTGCCGCCTCACGCCGTAGTGGTGACCGTCATCGATGGTCACCCCGCCACCCTTGCATGGCTGGGAGGGGTCGCGGGGCACAAGATCATACCGCTTGGCGTCGAGCATTTCGGCCAGACCGGAAACGTCAGCGAACTCTACTGCCATTTTGGCATAGATGCTCGAAACATCGCCGAAAGCGTGCAGAACCTGACGGCGGGCAGGCCCCTCCTGCCCTTTGCCGGTCATTCGCTACAGTGACCTTGGAGACTTGCACGGCTGTCGCTACGAAGCGAATGCCTCAACGCTCGGCGCCCGGCATCCAGGCGGCGAACCGGACAGCACGTTTCGCACCTGCGCCGCGCTGCAGGTTGGATGCGCTCCACACATGTTGAAAGCAACCTGACCTCAAGACCAGGAACGAAGAACCGGTCGGGATTCGCTGCAAAGCCTTGTCCGGGTCTGAACTGAATAGCTTTCGCCGCCTTCCGCTTGTCGGTAAGGACTTCGCTCAGGCATGACGGTGCGAGAATGAGATTCCGAATGAACTGGCGACAGCTGCTGATCTTTCCTCCGCTATTGGTGGGGATTGCGTTGTTTGTGTGGATGAGCAACGGGGAAAGGTCCGGGCAGGAGGTCGCTCCGCGGGAAACCGCGTTGGCCGTGCGAATTGCCGAGGTCACGGAGGTCCCGTTTCGTCCTTCCGTCGACGGCTACGGCCGAGTCGCGGCCGCGTCGTCATGGTCCGCGATAAGCCAGGTCCAGGGCCGGGCCGTGAACGTGAGCACCGACCTCACTGCCGGCCGGGTAGTGCGCGAGGGAGACCTTCTCGTCGCCATCGATTCTCGGGACTACGAGATCGCTCTGGCGAAGGCCGAAGCCGCACGGAACAGCGCAATGGCCTCCCTGCGCGAACTGGACGCGACGGAATCAAACACGAAGGAAACGCTGAAACTCGAACGTCGCATCGAGGCCGTCCTGAAGACGGATTTCGACCGGCAGTCGAATCTCCTGCAACGAGGCAGCGCCGCGCAGTCCTCGGTGGACAAGGCCACCCGGACCCTTCTTGCCCAGCAGAAGGTGGTGCAGGACCTTCAGAACAGGCTTAACCTCGTGCCGGTGCAACGCGAAATTCACGAAACGACTCTTGCTACTCGGAGTGCCGAAATCGAGGAAGCAAGACGCAACCTGGAACGGACCCGAATCTTTGCACCATTCACCGGCAGGGTATCCCGGAAGTCGGTGACTCTCGGGCAGTTCGTCCGAACCGGCGACAACCTTCTGACCATCGAGTCCATTGATGTCGCCGAAATCCTGGCGGAGTTTCGTCCGAAGGCGATTACCGAATTCTTCCGGATGCTCGTAGGCGGCGACTTTTCGAATATCGCGATCGGCGAAGAGATGAAGGAAGCCTCCGAGATCGTCGAAGCTCTTGGTCTCGGAGTGACCGTCCACTCGATGAACAACGAGCGGTTTTCCTGGCCGGCGAAACTCGCGCGCACATCCGGACGCGCGGATGAGCAAACGGGTGCGCTTGGAATCGTGGTGCAGGTTGAGAATCCGGGCATCCCGGACGCGGCCAGCCTTCGGCCGCCCCTGATCAACGGAACCTTCGTAAAGGTTCGCCTGTCCGCACCGGAACCAAGGAGCGCGATTCGCATCGCGAGAATCGCGCTGCGGACGGACCCGGACGGAGTCGACTTCGTGTTCCTGGTGGACGATGACTCCCGTCTTGCGCGCCGCGACGTCATCGCGGGTCCCGTTGCCGGAAACGAGGTCGTCGTGCATTCCGGCCTTGCCGAAGGCGACAGGGTCGTTCTCTCGGACCCGCATCCGGCCGTTTACGGAATGTTGCTCGCCCCAGTGACGAGGTGAGAGTCAGGGACCGATGATCGCCTACTTCACCCGGCACCCCGTCGCGGCAAATCTCCTTCTGCTAGGGACGATGATTCTCGGCGGACTTTCCCTGCCGGGCCTCGAACGGGAGAGTTTTCCGGAGTTTTCTCCCTCAGGAGTTGCCGTGACCGTTGCCTATCCGGGCGCTTCCGCCGTGGATGTCGACGAACTGATCTGCCAGGAACTCGACGCCGCGCTCAACACGATCAATGCCCTGGACGAACTCGAGTGCCTTTCCGTGGAGGGCAGGGCCGCTGCGACTCTCATCAAGGCGGAGGGCGCCAAGATCGGCCAATTCTACAACGACGTCCTCTCGACCGTGTCCGCGATCGGAGATCTTCCTGCGGAAGCAGAGGAAGCCGTGGTGTCAATTCTCGGGCAAACCGAGCTTGTCGCGCTGGTCGCGATCTCCGGCATTGCAACGGAAGACAGCCTGATCCGATACGCAGACAATCTGGCGAGGGACATTGCCGCGCTGGGACTCGTCGAAAGGGTGGATGTATCCGGCGTCTCCGAAAACGAATACCGCATTTCCTTCGATCAGAATGCGTTGCGTCGCTACGGGGTCAGCCCGAAATCCGTGTCCGACGCGATCGTCGCCCGGTCGCTCAGCACGCCTATAGGTAAGGTCAGAACCGAGGGCCGGGACATTTTCCTCAGGTATTCCGATGCCCGGCGCAACATCGCGGACCTGGAGGATCTGGTCGTCCTTCAGAACTCTTCGGGAGCGCTTGTCCGCCTTTCGGATCTCGCCAGGGTCACCCTTGAAGAGCTCACGCCCGAACTGCGAGCCTCCGTGGACGGACAAAGGGCTGCGATCCTGAAAGTCAGCAAGGCCAGGACCGCAGATGCCATAGATGCCTTCGATCAGGTGGAGGCGGTCCTCAGCCGGGAACGGGCAAGATACCCCGATCCCTTCAGTATTTCCGTGATCAACAATACGACCGAGATTGTCAGCGAACGCATCTCGCTCGTCACGCGAAACGCGGTCGCCAGCCTTGCCCTAGTCATTTTTGTCATGTGTTTCTTCTTCACGGCGCGCGAGGCGGTCTGGATCTCGCTTGCGCTGCCCTTTTCTTTTTTCGCCGCAGTCTTCGCAATGAGCATCGTCGGGGTTTCGATCAACATGATCAGCCTCGTGGCGCTCCTGATGTCGATTGGTCTCATCATGGACGACAGCATCGTGATAGCGGAGAACATCGCGAATTGGCGCGCGAAGGGCGGCAGCGACTCCGTCGCGCGAGCGGTTCTCGAGGTCATGCCTGGCGTGATGTCCTCTTTCCTGACGACAGCCTGCGTATTCGCGCCCCTCATGTTCATTTCGGGCGAATTCGGAGCAATCCTCAGGGTCATTCCGGTCGTTCTCCTGATCACGATGGGCGCAAGCCTCTTGGAAGCATTCCTGATTCTTCCGAACCACATGGAGCATGTCCGAACCGACCAGGAGGCAAACGAGCGGCGCCTCGTTCCCCGCATGCTGACCCGAACAAGGGACGCATTCGTCCTGCCAGCAGCGGCGCTCCTTGCGCGCTGGCGCTACCTTACCATCGGTTCAGTCTTTGCGGTTCTGACGTTCAGCGTGGGCCTGATTGCTTCAGGAACCGTCAAGGTCATCGGCTTTCCCGCCACGGAGAGCGACACGGTCGAAGCACGCATAGCGCTGACCCCAGGACTTCCGCTCGAACGCACGGAGGTTGTCATCCGCCAGCTCGAGGATGCCCTCGAAAGGGTTGACGAAGAACTGTCCGCCGGCACCCGGGGAAACGAGCCGCCAGTTTTGCGTGTCCTGACGACCTTTGCTTCCAACGCGGACGTCAAGGACAACGGACCCCACACGGCGACCATGACCGTTGACCTGTTGACAAGCGAAGACAGGAACATCTCCGCCGACGACATGCTGGACAAGTGGCGAGCGGCAGCAGGACCCATCCCTGATCTGGTGCAGGCAAACTTTACCCAAGCAGCAATAGGTCCGGGCGGAAATGACCTCGACGTCCAGTTGTCGGGACAGAGTCTTTCCGAGCTCGAACTCGCCGCAAACGAGTTGCGGACCAGATTGCTCGAACGCGACGACGTGACGGCAGCCTATCAGGACTTCTATGGAGGCCGGCATGAGATCCGTCTGTCTCTCAATGAATTCGCCTACGTAAACGGTCTGACTCCGCAATCCGTCGCCAGCCAGCTCCGCACCGCGTTTTCCGGAACCGAAACCGACAGCTTTCGCGTCGGGCATTCGGATGTGACGGTGCATGTCGAACTCGGCGACAGAATACCCTCGATCGAGGATCTCAAGGGGTTTCCGGTTACGATGACTGACGGCGTACAGGTTGCGCTCGGCTCGATTTCCGACATGGACCGTTCGAATGCCTACGGCCAGATCACGCGCGAAAACGGCAAGGCAGTCGCAAGGGTCGTCGGGAAGATCGATCGCGACGCGACGACATCCGCCGCAATATCACGGGTGGTCACTGACGAGCTTGCGCCGTTTCTGAAAAGGGATTTCCCCGGCGTCAGCGTGGAAGTCGGCGGCAGCGCGCAGGAACAGTTCGAGACCCAGGGTTCGATCGTGACCGCATTGCTGTTCGGCCTGATCGGCGTCTACATCGTGCTTGCGTTCCAGTTCCGCAGCTACACGCTTCCGATCATGGTCATGCTGTCCATCCCGTTCGCGCTCGTCGGGACGATTTTCGGACATCTCTTGCTCGGATTGGACATTTCGATGCCAAGCTTGATCGGATTCGCGTCGCTCTCAGGCGTGGTCGTGAACAATGCCATACTTTTCCTGAAGTTTTTCGTATCCGAGATCCGAGATGGCAACTATATCGCCGCCTCCGTGGAAGCGGTTCGCCACAGGTTTAGACCCGTGCTGCTTTCCTCTCTCACGACCTTCATCGGACTGATGCCGATCGTGATCGAAACCAGTCCGCAGGCGCAGGTGCTGGTTCCCCTCGTTGTCTCCGTCGCGTTCGGACTGCTCTCGTCCACCCTGATTGTCGTTTTCGTCTTTCCCTGCATTCTGGGCATCTATTTCGACTTCAGAGATGTCGGAAAGTGGCTCGCGGGATTCGATGGGAAACCAGCTGAATCCGTCCGAGCAGCACTCCGTCCTGATGGCTGACCGGCGGACGGGTTTCTGAACGCCGTTCTACGGCGCGGCGCCAGTCGCCGGAGGTGCCCTGCCCCTGTCGCGTGACCGCACATCTATCCTCTCCGCTCGTTCCTTTCATGTGGCCTCGTCCTGAAACCGGTCTGGGAGAGTTGCAGCGCGTATGTCGCGGCGGAAACCGATCGCGCGATCCAGACCATATGCGGTCCGCGAGTCCAGTCCATGGCGTGCCGGTGTGCCGAGCGACCGACGCGGCGTTCCGCTGCATGCGAACTGGTGTTGCGCCAGGCGGCCGTTGCGACGCGCAGGAGGCGGAAGTCCGGTTTGCCGGCAACTCCGGCAACTGCGGTTGTCCGAACTGCCGAGGCGAACCTGCATTGGTCAAATCCAGTCATATCCGGCAGCCATCTTGCCAGCGTCTTCAGCACCTTTCGTTGTCTTCTCAATCCGTCCGGCCGTCACGCGAGCCGTGCTTGGGCAGAATTCGCGCACACCACCCGAGGAAATCGTCATTGCCGGTCGCGCCGCTGGTTCGAACGGGCATCGGCCAGGGCTCATCCGGCGGCATGAATGGCCGGTGTTCAATCCTTGACAAAAAGGGGGCGATCTACATCGGCCAGATACTCGCCACCGCGCGCGCCGAACATGATCGACTCGGTGATTTCCAACACCGAGGTATTCGCCCAGATGCCGGACATGATGTGAAACGTCATGTTCTCTTCAAGTATGCTGCGGTCGCCGCGCCTGATCGACATGGTTCGCTCGTTCCAGTCTGGCGGATAGGCAAGGCCGATCGGATATCCCGAGCGTCCGTCCTTCCTGGTACCGAATTTCGTGAAGACGCGGATCAGAGCGTCCGCCACGTCTTCGCAGCGGTTGCCCGCGCAGGCAACGGAAATCGCCGCGTCCAGACCTTTGAGGTTCGCCTTCTCGGCTTCGCGAACCGTTGCGGGCGGCGTACCGAAGTGAAGCGTTCTAGACATCGGGCAATGGTAACGGCGGTGAACGCCCGCGACCTCGAAGAACACCCCCTCTCCCCACCGGAGCGGCTCGTCGTTCCAGGTCAGATGCGGGGCCGCCGGATCTTCACCCGAAGGCATCAGCGGCACGACCGCCAGGCAGTCGCCGCCGAATTTGAGATCCGGGTCGAAGCGCAAGCCGGTATCGTAGATTTCGGCGGCGAGGTCGCATCCCCTGACGCCCGGCACGGCAACCTCGTGGATGCGGCGTTGCATCCGTTTCGTCAACCGGGCGGCGTTCCGAATGCAGTCGAGTTCCCGTGGCGACTTGACCGCGCGTTGCCAGTTGACAACCCCGGTCGGGTCTTCCCATCCGACATTCAATAGACGCCACCCCAAGGAACCGAACGCGCTGGCCGAGAATCAGTAGTTGTCAATTTCCACGCAGATTCTGCTGCGCGCACAGCCAAGTGACGACGTCGGGCTCGCCAAGAAGTCCATGGGATGGCGCTCGGTCGACCGGATGTAGGATTCCGGGCAGTCGATGATCCGGTCCGGCCGGATGCGGCACGTACGAGGCGCGCTAGCGCGGTCCTGTTGTCACCCTTACCAGTAGAGTTCGCCACCTCGGCCGACGAGCACCGCCTGATGAACGTAGAAGGACCAGCCGCCGTACCCCGTAAGCAATGCCATGTTCGAAGGATCGGACACGATGAGCATGTCGATGCCGCGGCTTTCCATCGCACGGCGTGTCTTTCCCAAACGGGCCTCGTACTCGGAGTCCGGGAAATTCTGATCTGGATTCATGTCATTGTTCCTTCATGACGGCATTTCCCGTCGACGGACCACGCGCAACCCGGGCATACAACGGTTCGACGTCTACGCAATTGCACCGCGTTCATTGCTCCGCGGCGGAATCCTGACCCATGTATCCGCCCCGGTTCGCGCGCACTCGCCCTTCCTGAATCTCATCGGCCGCTCCTGTGCCGTCACGCCCGCCAGGGAAAGCAACTGTCGTCGACAGGCATGCCGGGACCGGCATTCGGGCCGCTTCGGAAAACGCGACGGTGCACCCGAACCGCACGCCGCGCAACCGTCGGTCGTCCGGCGGACGGCCAACGCCGCTGGCATAGGCGCCTTGCAAGAATAGTGTCGCTCCCGGCACCCAAGCAGGCAGGTAACCGTTGGGAATTCCGCGTCACGTAATTCCGTAGACGGCGAGGAGCTGTCTCATGCGGTGCACGGCCCTTTCGGGATCCCGGAACAGGCCGCAGGCATCAGCAAGCCGGAAGACCTCAGCATAGTACGGGAGCGGCCTCATAGCCTGAGCACCGTTCACCATGATGAAGTGATCCTGGAATCCGTTCAGCCAGGCGAGCAGAACCACTCCGGACTTGTAATGCCGCGTCGGCTCCCGGAAGATCGTCCGGGCCAAGGGTACGGTCGGGTCGAGAATCTCCCGAAACCCCTTTGCATCGCCGTCGGCCAGCTGGGAGAGAGCGCGTGCCGCGATGGGCGCCAGGGGATCGAAGATGCCGAGAAGCGCGTCCGAGTAACCCGCGCCGTCTCCCGCGATCAGCTCCGGATAGTTGAAGTCGTCGCCGGTATAGATCCGCACGCCGGGCGGCAGACGCCTCCGCATGAGAATTTCCCTGTCCCTGTCAAGGAGGGATACCTTGATTCCATCGACCTTCGGCAGGTTTTCCGAAATCACGTCCAGAACCGTCTCCGTCGCCGAATCAAGGTCGTGCGAACCCCAGTAACCGGAAAGCTGCGGGTCGAACATGTCTCCGAGCCAATGCAATATCGCTGGTCTGTCGCAGGCGGCGAGCGCCGTTCCGTAGACCTGCCGGAACTCGTCCGGGTTTCCCGCCACCCGGCAAAGTTCGCGGCTCGCCATCAGGATTATCCGGCCGCCGACGCGCTGGATCGCGCCGATCTGCTGCAGATAGGCCCCTTCGACATCGCCGAGAGTTCGCGCCGACCCCGGCGGAAGGTGATCTGTCCCGGCACCGTTGAAGACGAGCGCATCGGGCAGTTCACGGCGGGTTTCCCGGATCAGCGCAATCGCGCTCTCCCAGTTCAGGCCCATTCCCCTCTGGGCGGTGTCCATGGCCTCGGCGATTCCCAGCCCGAGTCCGGAAAGGTGCCTTCTGAATGCCATTGTCGCCGCCCAGTCGATGGCAGGCGATCCGGACGGATCGAGATCTGCAAGAGGGTCCGCGACGACATGGGCAGCGGCAAAGGCGATCCTTGCCGGATTCGCCGACGGCGCCACTTCCGGGTACTGCGCCTCGCTCATGGCGTGGTCGGCTAGCCGGCCGGCGGCGTCGGGAAGGCTTATATTCAGCATCGTTTGCAGTACTCCCTTGAACCGTTATCGGACTGCCGCGAATCTACTCGGCATCCTACGCCCAGCGGCGGCCTAGGAAAGACCGTGCCGGATTGTCAGAATCTCGGCACCAGCAGCCCCGCATCCGCGGAAATCGCCTGACCCGTCATGTACGGAAGTCGGCCCGTGGCAAGGGATGCAATGATTCTTCCCATCTCCTCCGGCGTTCCGACCCTGGGAAGCAGGGTCAGGCCGTCCCGGGCGCGGTTCCTGTAGCTTTCGATGGCCGGCGCGGTCATCATGGTGTCGATCAACCCTGGCTGAACGTCGAAAACGGCGATGTTTTCCCGTCCGAGCCGGACAGCGAAGGTCTTTGAAATCATCGCCGCCGCCGCCTTTGACGCGGCATACTCGGACCGCGGCAAAGCGACCGCGACCGCATTCGAGGACGTGACGTTTATGAGCGAGTGATAGGCAGACGGGTCGCGTTCGCGTGCGAGTAGCCGTTTCGCAAAGCACTGGCTCAGGAAAAAGACCGCTTTCGCATTGATCGCCATGCATCGGTCGAAGCTTTCTTCAGTGACCTCCAGAACGTCGCCTCGATCAAGGACACCAACTCCGGCATTGTTGACCAGCGTCGTAAGCGGCCCGATCACCGACTCGGCCCGTTGCAGGGCATCGTCGTGAAGATCGGTTCTGCCGACATCGAAGGGCAACGTTACGACGGGCACATCGAACCCCCTAACCCTGTCTGCCGCCGCGGCAAACTCGTCGTCGTCGTCCGGTCCATTCATGGCGACGGCGAACCCCTCTCGGGCCAGCTCGATTGCCGCCGCGAGACCGATGCCGCGGCTTGAACCCGTGACAAGAGCCGCCTGCCGGTTCACCAGCACGCCCCGTGCTTCATCAACTCGCGAGCGATGATCATTCGTTGGATCTGGTTTGTTCCCTCGTAGATCTGGCAGATCTTGGCGTCGCGATACAGCCGTTCCACCTCGAATCCCCGAATGTATCCGGATCCGCCGAATACCTGTATCGCATCCGCGGTTCTCGCGACCGCCATGTCCGCGGCGAAGCACTTGGCCATGGAACAGGCCATCGTCGGCGCCATCCCGGCATCGATTCTTTCCGCCGCGTCGCGCACGAGGAGCCTTGACGCGGCTATGTCCTTGGCCATGTCGGCCAGAAGCCACTGCACGCCCTGGAACTGGCTGATCTCCCGTCCGAACTGCCGGCGTTGGCCGGCATAGGCGACCGCGGCCTCGAGCCCCGCCTGCGCGATCCCGACGGACAGGGCAGCGATCCCCACCCGGCCCTTGTCGAGAACGCTCATCATCATGTGGAACCCCCGGTTCTCCTCGCCGAGCCGGCACTCGGCCGGCAACCGGACGTCGTCGAACGAAAGCGACCCGACCGGGCTCGAGCGCTGACCCATCTTGCTTTCCTTGGGTCCCCGCGAAACGCCGCCGGAATGCAGGTCCACGACAAAAATCGACATGCCGCGGTTTCCGGCCTCCGCGTCGGTGCGGGCGAGGACAAATCCGAGATCGGCGATCGGTGCGTTGTGGATCCAGACCTTGCTGCCGTTGAGGCGCCAGCCCGCGCCGTCGGGCGTCGCGGTCGTCCTAATGCCCGAAACGTCCGTCCCCGCCTCGGTCTCGGTGATGCAATAGGCGACCTTGATGTCGGTAGAGAGAATTCCCGGCAGCCACCGCTTCCGCTGTTCGCCGGTGCCGTGACGCACCAGCAGGGTCGAGACCAGTTCGATCAGTCCGCACTGATCTGCAACCGACGCATAGCCGCGCGAGAGTTCCTCCATGACAACGGCATAGGTGACGGTGTCGAAACCCGGCCCGCCCATGTCTTCGGGAACGGTAATCCCGAAAAGGCCAAGCTCGGCGATTTTCCCGTAGAGATCATCCGGAAACGCCTCCGTCCGGTCGAGTTCGGCTGCAGCCGGCTTGACGATCTCATCGGCAAACTGCCTCGCCATGTCGCGGACCTGGCGTTGGATTGCGTTCAGCATCGATTCCCCGTCACTCTGCGACTCGTTAGAGACCTGTTTCTGCGGCGCTGGCGGTCAGGGACGGACCGTGAAACCTGCCATCGCAACGGCAGCCTCGGCGCATTCGACGTCTTCATGGTCGCTGGCTCCCGAAACGCCGATCCCTCCGATTCGGTCGCTCCCGAAAAAGACCGGCAGACCCCCGGCCCATGACATCAGTCGATGCCGGTTGCCGAGTCCGATTCCGAGACTGGCCTTGCCAGCCATCCGCTCGCCGAATGCCTCGGTCGTGGTCCCGAGCGTGGCGGCCGTATAGGCCTTGTCGATGGCGAAGTCCACTGCGGGAACAATGACGCCATCGGAGCGCCCGAAAGCGACCAGCGCACCGCCGGGGTCGCAAACTGCGACGGCGATCGCCAAGCCGCGAGTTGCGGCATGGTCGATCGCGGCGCCCACCATGGTCCTTGCCTCGGCGGAAGAGACTTCACGCGTTGATATCGGCATTGCTTCCTCCCGGCGACCCGTCGCCCGGACCCTCGCTTGCGCCCGCACAAATCAGGTTGTAGTAACCATACAGTTACCAAGTGGAGGCAATGATGCAACCCTTCGATAAAGCCAGGTTCGGAAGAGTTAATCTCGACGTCACCGCCTTCGGGTTCGGAACGGCGCCCGTTGGAAACATTTTCAGGGAAATCGACGAATCCACGTCCGACGCCATGTTCCAGCGTTCGTGGGATGCAGGCGTCCGGTACTACGACACCGCGCCCATGTACGGGCACGGACTGTCCGAATTGCGTACCGGGCACTCACTGCGATGGAAGAACCGGGACGACTTCGTGCTGTCCTCGAAAGTGGGCCGCGTCCTGACGCCGGCCAGGAAACAAGACATCGAGTACCCGCCATGGACCAACGCCGGGCGATTCTCGATGCGTTTCGACTACACTTACGACGGAGTCATGCGTTCGTTCGAGGACTCCCTGCAACGCCTGAACCTCGAACGCATGGACATCTGTTTCATCCACGATATTGACCGGTTCACCAGAGGCGACGATCAGCCGGAGGTCTTTGCAGAGGCCATGGACGGTTGCTGGCGAGCCCTTGAGAGCCTGCGCGATCAGCGTGTCGTTACCGCGATCGGTGTCGGCGTCAACGAATGGGAGGTTTGCCAGGCAGCTCTCGAACAACGAGACTTCGATTGTTTCCTCCTGGCCGGACGTTACACTCTGCTCGAACAGGATTCGCTCGAAACCTTTCTGCCGCTCTGCGAATCTCGCGGCGCGGCGGTGGTGATCGGCGGTGGATTCAACTCCGGCATTCTCGCGACAGGCGCAGTCGACGGAGCAAAGTACAACTACGCTCCGGCGCCTCCCGACGTTCTCGACAAGGTCGGCAGGATCGAAGCGGTATGCCGGGACCACGGCGTCCCTCTTCCTGCCGCCGCCATGCAGTTCGTCCTTGCCCATCCAGCGGTAGCCTCGTTCATCGCCGGTACGCGCAGCGTCGATCAGCTCGAGAAAAACCTAGCCTGGTTCAGCCATGAAACAGGCGCCGAGTTCTGGGGCGAACTGAAGGCCCTAGGCCTGTTGCGCGAAGACGCGCCGACGCCGGCCTGATCCTCCCGGTTATGGCGACCCTCCACGCGCGGCCGAACGCCGCGCCGCAGTGGCCGGTCCCCGGTCACTGCTGGAGAGGTGGCAGGCGTCTCCGCGTCACGCCGCGCGTTAGGCACTGTACCCAAAACATTTGACATTCCCGCGCCTCCGTGATTCCTGCAGGAAACAGTCCAGACAAGGAGTTCGAGGCATGAGCGGCGACCGACACGACATGACGGATGCGGAGTGGAAAATTCTCCGCTCCGTGCTTCCGCAGAAGCATCAGGGCCCGAAGCGGGTGCATGACAGGCGGGTGATGGACGGCATCTTCTTCGTGCTGCGCACCGGCACGCCGTGGCGCGACCTGCCGGAGCGCTACGGTCCCTACACGACCTGCTTCAACCGGTACAACCGGTGGAGCAGGAACGGCCTCCGGGAGAAGATAATGTCGAAACTTCAGGAACTTGCGGAAGGCGACGACAACGACGGCGACGGCGGCGGCGGGGAGCTTCGCCTGCGCATGGTGGATTCCTCGTCGATCCGCGTCCACAAGCACGGCGCGGGCGCCCCACGGGACGGCGAGCCTCCCGAGGTCGGGTTGAGCCGCGGCGGCAGGACCACGAAGGTCCACATCGGCATCGACGGCAACGCGCTGGTGAAGGTCGTGCTCCTGACACCGGGACAGGCGGCCGACTGCACGCAGGCGGGGGCGCTTCTTGAGGGGCTCGGGCCGGACGAGACGGTGATCGGCGACAGGGATTGCGACGGCAACGCCATCCTCGACATGATTTCGGCGGCCGGAGCGACCGCGGTCATTCCGCCGAAGTCCAGCCGGAACGAGCAGCGCGGGCTTGACCGCGAGGCATGCCGGGAGCGCAGTCCGGTCGAGAGATTCATCGGCAGGATCAAGGAGTTCCGGAGAGTTGCAACGCGGCATGACAAGACCGCGCGCAACTTCCTGTCCACAGTGCGCCTGGCCATCAGCCGGTTCCCGCTCCGGCGGGTCGCAGGCCGGTCAATTGAGTCCGCAGCCCAGTCTTCCGTAACAGTGGTTGCCATCAAGGCGACAGATGACGCGAGCAGGAGGCGGTTCGATGAGAGGCAAGGCGGTGGAAGTGGTGCCGAGCGCCGAGTAGCGGGCGTTTCTCGAGGCGCATGTCCGAAAGCACAAGGCGCCGCGGTCGCTGTCCGACCGCTGCAGGATCATCCTGCTCTGCGCCGAGGGGCTCCGGAGCAGGGAGGTCGCGGAGCGTGCCGGGGTGCACGAACACACGGTCGGAAAGCGGCGCAGGCGGTTCGCCGAGAGGCGCATCGAGGGCCTCTCGGACGAGTGCAGGTCCGGCCGGCCCCGCACCGTGACGGACGAGAAGGTGGCCGAGGCGGGCGGGCGGACGCCGACCGCGATGCCGAAGGACGCGACGCGCTGGCCGGTCCGGAGCATGGCCGGGAGGACGGGCGCGTCGCACGCGACGGTGCACCGGATCTGGTCGGCGTCCAGCCTGAAGCCGCACCGGAGCGGGACGTTCAAGCTGTCGACGGACCCGCTGTTCGTCGACAAGGTGCAGGACATCGCGGGGCTCTGCATGGCCCCGCCGGACCGCGCGGTCGTCCCGTTCGTGGACGGGAAGCCGCGGATCCGGGCCCTGGACCGGACGCAGCCGGTCCTGCCGATGGCGCCGGGCGCGGCCGGGCGGAGAGCCCGCGACTGCGTCCGCCACGGCACGACGACGCTCTTCGCCGCGCTCGACGCCGCCGCCGGCGCGGCGGCCGGCAAGCGCTTCGGCCGCCATCGCGCCACGGAGTTCCCGGGCTTCCTCAAGGAGGTCGAGGCGGCGGTGCCCGACGGGCCGGACGTGCACCTGGCGACGGTCAGCCACGCGACGCACAAGACGGGGAAGGCGAGGAAACGGCTTGCCCGCCGCAGGCACCGGCACATCCATTTCACGCCGACCTCGGCGTCATGGCTGAACCTGGTCGAGCGCTGGTTCGCGGAACCGACCGGGAAGAAGCTGCAGCGGAGCGCGCATCGCCCGGTCGCCGAACTCGAGGCGGACATCATGTCGTTCATCGACGCGCACAACGAGAACCCGCGGCCCTGCAAATGGGTCAAGTCCGCCGACGAGATCCTTGCGTCGGTCAGGAGGTTCCGCCTCAAGACGAGCGAACCCGGCGCAAGCGAAAATGTTTGATGCGAACTTGAGATTCGGGAGACTAGGCCAAATGGCATGACGGGAGGACCGTCGCATGGGCGTGAGATCAGGTCCGATGCCCTGGCGAAAGACCCGGGATCGCGCGGCGCGGCCCCCGTCGTGAAGCGCCCCTCGGCGGATATGGCGAATTCCGGGCCCGATCTGACCACTCCGCGCGTCCGGCATTGCGACCGGACGCGCAAGCGGAAACTGGACGCATGCTCAGAATTCAACGCCTGACGCGCGGAAACGATCATCTGTTCGAGGCGATGCTCGATCTCTTCAGCGCGGTCTTCGACGATCCCGCATCATATGACGCCTCAAGGCCCCTGCCCGAATACCGGATGGAGCTACTTTCGAATCCCGCCTTTGTCGCGCTGGCCGCCGTCGCAGACGGCGCGGTTGTCGGCGCGCTGGCTGCATATGAATTGCCGAAGTTCGAGCAGGAGAGGTCCGAGTTCTACATTTACGATCTCGCGGTTTCGAAACCCTGGCGGCGTCGGCGCATCGCCACCCGGCTGATCAACGAAGTTCGCGCCATCGCAAGGGATCGCGGCGCCTGGGTCCTGTTTGTCCAGGCCGACCGCGGCGACAAACCGGCGATAGCGCTCTACTCGCATCTCGGCGTCCGCGAAGACGTCCTGCATTTCGACATTCCGGTCGACTGACCTATGCCGGTAGGGGACGCAACCCAAAGCGACGCACGTTCCCCGAAACTTGCCGGCCCGGCGCGCAAATTTTGCCCGACGGTCCGGCAAAACGGATTCCGCGTCCAACCGGCGCGGGAGTCCCCGACCCGACTCGCGGTTGTGGTGGCCGGAGCCCAGCGCTTCCTGCTGAAGGATCAGTTTCGCATAGACTGGCCATCGGCAAAGAGGTGGACCTTGGCAGGGTCGGCGGAGAGCCGGACGATCTGTCCCTTCAGTCCGGAATGGATGCCTGGAAGCTTGGCAAGGATCTGCCCGGCTTCATCGTTCTGATCACCGAAATACAGGACCGTCACCTCGCCGAGGGCCTCGGAGTAGTCGACCGAACCCGAATAGACGGGTTCGCCATCCGTAATCTCGAAGTCTTCAGGACGTATGCCGACGTTGACCCGGCGTCCCTGAGCATCGCCGGCAGTACCGATGGCCGACCGGGCCGTTCCTCCGCCGTCCAGGCGGACAATGGTTTCCTCGCCGGTTTCGACGATTGCTCCCGGTAGAAGATTCATCGCCGGCGAACCGATGAATTGCGCCACGAACTCGTTCGCCGGCCGTTCGTAGAGATCGAGCGGAGCTCCGACCTGCTCAATGTATCCGCCATGGAGAACCACGATCCTGGATGCAAGCGTCATCGCTTCCACCTGATCATGGGTCACGTAGATCATCGTTGTTTCCGGCATGTTCTGCTTAAGTTGCGCGATTTCGATGCGGGTGGCGACGCGCAGGGCGGCATCAAGATTGGAGAGCGGTTCGTCAAAGAGAAACACGCGCGGGTCCCTGACGATCGCCCTGCCTATCGCGACCCTTTGTCGCTGGCCTCCGGAAAGGGCTTTGGGAAGCCGGTCGAGATATGGATCCAGATGGAGAATCCTGGCGGCGTTCTCGACGGCCCGGTCAATCTCCGCTGACGGTTTCTTCGCGATTCGAAGCGCAAAGGCCATGTTTTCCCTGACGGTCATATGCGGGTACAGAGCATAGGACTGAAAGACCATGGCAACGCCCCGTTCGGATGGCGGCACGTCATTGACCACCTGCCCGTCGATCGTCAACGTGCCGCCGGAAATCCTTTCCAGCCCGGCGATCATCCGGAGAAGCGTGGACTTCCCGCATCCGGAGGGCCCGACAAAGACCATCAATTCGCCCTGCCTGATCTCGAGATTGATGTCGTGCAGGACCTCGACCTGCCCATAAGCCTTTGAAACACTGTTCAGAACGAGTTCAGCCATGTCGCTTACGGTTCCTCCTTCAGGACCGCAATGATGCAGTCATTGCCTTTGAGACGAATTGATCCCGAGAGCGCCCACCCGTCATCGCCGGCATCCCGGATTCCGGCCAGGGTCGTCCACTCGCCATGCGGGAAGTCGAATTCGACGGCGTCGTCACCGAAGTTGAACGCGCAAACAACGCGTTCGGCGCCCAGCCTCCGCTCGAGCGCAAGAAAGTCCCCCTCGGCCGCGAGGACTTCCAGGCTTCCGGTTCGAAGGGCGGGACTCGCGCGCCTGAGCGCGATGGCGCTGCGATAGGCGCTGAGAACGGATCCGGCGTCGCCCGCCTGCCTGTCGGCGGCAAGGACGCGATGGGCCTCGGGAACCGGCAACCATGGCCGGACATCGGAAAACCCGCAGTTCCTGGCGGTCGACTTCCAGACCATGGGCGTCCTGCAGCCGTCGCGCCCCGGAAACTCCGGCCAGAACCGGACGCCATAGGGATCGCGAAGATCCTCGAATGCCAAGTCAGCCTGCGGCAGACCGAGTTCCTCGCCTTGGTAGAGGCATAGCGCTCCCTTCAGGCAAACCATCAGGTGGATCATCACCCGGTTCCGCTCAGGGCCGAGATTCCAGCGCGTGGCATGCCGTTCTACATCATGGTTGGAAAACGCCCATGCTGGCCAGGCGTCCGGACCCAGCCGCGCCAGTTGCGCGAGCACATCGGCGAAGCGGCCTGCATTGGGCCGATTGCCAGAAAGGAATTCGAAGGCGTAGCACATGTGAATGCGGTTATCGCCGGATGTGTACTCGGCAAGGATCTCCAGCCCCCGCTGGGCGTCGCCGACCTCGCCGATGGCGATCGATTCGGGGTACCGTTCGAGGAGCGAGCGCAGCCGACCCAGGAAGGCGATGTTCTCGGGGCGGTTCTTGTCGTAACGGTGGCACTGGTAGTTGTACGGGTTGACGCTTGGTGCAATCGACGTGTTCCGAAACTCGTCGGGAAGCGGCGGATTGTCGCGAAGCTGCAGATCGTGAAAATAAAAGTTGATCGTGTCCAACCGGAAACCGTCGACACCGCGATCAAGCCAGAATTTCGCTACGTCTATGACCGCATCCTGGACCGACGGATTGTGAAAGTTGAGGTCCGGCTGCGATGCCAGGAAGTTGTGCAGATAGTATTGCTGCCGCGTACTGTCCCAAGCCCACGACGAGCCGCCAAAAACGGACAGCCAATTGTTGGGCGGCGTTCCGTCTGGCTTCGGGTCTGCCCAAACGTACCAGTCCGACCGTGCGTGGTCTCTCGACGACCGGCTCTCGGTAAACCACGGATGCCTGTCGGAAGTATGGCTCAGCGCCAAGTCGACGAGCACGCGGATTCCGAGGTCACGGGCCGCCGCAAGCAACTCGTCGAAGTCGGACAAGGTTCCAAAGGACGGATCGATTTCGCGATAGTCCGCGATGTCATAACCGAAGTCCTTCATGGGCGACCGGAAAAAGGGGGCGATCCAGATGGCGTCGACCCCCAGGCTGGCTACATGCGGCAAGCGGGCGGTGATGCCCTTGATGTCGCCGATGCCATCGCCGTTCGAGTCCTGAAAGGAGCGGATGTAGATCTGGTAGACGACAGCTCCGCGCCACCATTCCAGTTCCAGCCGGACCGGATCAGTGCTGGTTTCGGCAACGCATTCTGCAGCGTTCGACCGTAAGAGCGAATCCATGTTCGCTCTATCCACCCTTGACCGAGCCGGCCAAAAGACCCCGGACAAGGTATTTCTGCAGGGAAAAGAAGACCACGAGAGGAACCGCGATCGACACGAAGGCGGAGGCCGCAAGGATCTCCCAGTCTCCTCCCCGAGAACCAAGCAATTCGCGCAGCCGGGCAGTCATCACTAGTTGTTCCTCGTTGTGGCCGAGGAAGACAGTCGCGACGAGCAGGTCGTTCCACACCCAGAGAAACTGGAAGATCGCGAAGCTCGCCAGCGCCGGAAACGAGAGTGGCAACACGATTCTCCGGAAGATTTCGAAGTCCGTCGCACCATCCACCCGCGCGGATTCAATGATCTCGCCCGGCAGGCCGGCAATGTAGTTTCGAAGGAGATATATGGCGAGTGGGAGGCCAAAGCCTGTGTGCGCCAACCAGATTCCGAAGTAGCCCTTGCCGAGCCCGACAGTGTTGTGGAGTTTAAGGAGCGGAATGAGCGCCAGCTGTAGCGGCACGACCAGGAGACCGACCACCACCGCCACGAGAATTGCCCGGCCCGGAAACTCCATCCAAGCCAACGCATAGGCGGCAAAGGCGGCGATCAGGATCGGGATGACCGTCGCCGGAACGGTCACGGAAAACGTATTGATGAAGGACTGGCCGATTCCTTCGGCGAATATGACGGTTTCGTAGTTCTCGACCGTAAAATTCGGCGGCTGCCTTGTAGTCGCAAAAACCCGGATTCCCCGGCGTCCGGAGAAAGGTTCCTCCGAGGAGATGCGGTAGTTCCCTTCCGCATCAACGGTCATTTCCCTGCCCTTGGTCATGGGCGAAGTCTCGCCGGGTCTGTGGCTCGCAGGAGACTTTGAACTGGAGCCGAAGGCGATGACTTCGCCGTCCTCGTCACCGAACACGTTCCCGCTGATGACGTAGTTTCCGTTTTCCTCGATTTGAAACTCGGGCGGCGGCGAACGGACGACGATGTTCTGTTCGGAGGGGAACAACGCCTTCCACCAGCCGCTTGTCACAATCTGGTCGCGGTCCCGGAAGGACGAAACCAGCAGGCCGACGGTCGGAATGATCCAGAGAAGGACCAGTGCAATGACGGACAGGTTGACTGCCCAGACAAGGCGGGCGCGAGTTCCGGCAATGTTCTCCATTTCCGGGTCAGTGCCTCCTATCGTTCGTTCCTGGCGTTCCGGATGTTCCAGATCATGATTGGAGTCACCAGAATCATGATCACGATGGCGACGGTAGAGGCCCGGCCGGTATCATTGCCCCGGAACATCCAATCGAACATGAGGTTGGCCAGAACCTGGCTGCCCCACTGTCCGTTCGTCATCGCCAACACTATGTCAAAGACCTTGAGTACCAGGATGGTGATTGTAGTCCATACGACGGCGATGGTTCCCCAAATCTGCGGAACCTTGATCTTGAAGAACGTCTGTAGCGGAGACGCGCCGTCCAGAATCGCCGCCTCTATGGTTTCCTCAGGTATGCCGCGCAAGGCCGCCGACAGGATAACCATCGCGAAACCGGTCTGAATCCACACGAGAACGACCATGAGGAGGAAATTGTTCCCCGGCGCCAGCGTCAGCCATGGCTGGGATTCGAGTGACAGCAAGCGCATCGCGGCATTGAGAAGGCCGATTTCGCTGCTGCCTTCTCCGCGGTAGTCATAGATGAATTTCCAAATCACCGCAGCGCCGATGAAGGAGATCGCCATCGGCATGAATACCATCGACTTCGCGAGATTCCCCCAGCGGATCCGGTCGGTCAATGCAGCCGCAACCAAGCCGAAGAACGTCGACGCAGCAGGAACGACGATCAGCCAAAGAATGTTGTTCCGGATGGACTCCCGGAACTTTCCGTCGCCGACAAGCCACAAGTAATTGTCGAATCCGACGAACTCGTCGCCCGCGGCATCGTGGAACGACAACCAGACGGAATTGAACACCGGATAGACCAGATAGACCGACAAGATGACGATAGCGGGACCGAGGAACAACCATGGCCGGATTGCCATTGCCCTGTTGATGTTCCGCCCGGCATCCGGGCCCCTTGGAGGAAACAACCGGTCCAGAATCAAGTTCGAAAGGTAGAAATACAAGACGCAACCGAACACGCCGGCAACTATCGTGAAGATCGCCAATAGCACTTGGGTCACGGTCAACTCTTGCTCTTTGAATCCGGGACGCCCGAGAACAACCAGAAAACGGCGTTTTCAGACATGCCGGGCTCCGGCAAAGGGAGCCCGGCAACCTGGAGTTGACGCGAAATCGCCAAACCTGATGTCGTTCATGCGATGCGCCGCTACTTGATCGCGTCCCAGGTTTTCTGGACTTCGGCTGCGATTTCGGCGCTTGACTTACCGCCGACGTAATCGACCATGCCGGTCCAGAACACACCTGCGCCGATGGGTCCCGGCATGATGTCGGACCCATCGAAGCGGAACGTGGTCGCTTGCAAAAGGATTTCGCCCATTGCCCTGAGGACGTCGTCACCATAGGCGTCCGGAGTGACTCCCGAATGCGGAGTCAGAAATCCCTTCTGGGCCATCCAGATCTCGTGCGCGATCGGAGTCTTCAGGAATTCGATGAATGCCCGGGCGGCCGGAGAATCGCTGGTAATGGCGAAGAGCGTGCCGGCCCCAAGGACGGGCTTGCCGAGATCCTTTCCGGCATAGGCCGGAAAATAGAAGAAGTCGACATCCTCACCGACGACGAATCCTTCGGGGAAGAAGGACGGAATGAAGGACGCCTGGCGGTGCATGTAGCACTGCGGCGGCGATGCGAAAAGACCGTTAGGACTGTCACGGAAGTCCACGGACGCCACTGCAGCCGCCCCGCCCGCGACGTAGGCATCGTTTCTAGCGAAGTGCCCGAATTCGTCAATGGCGGCGATGACGCGCGGATCGTCAAAGGACATTTCATTGGTTGTCCAGGCATCGTACACCTCCGGAGGCTGCGTACGAAGCATGAGATCCTCGACCCAGTCCGTGGCCGGCCATCCGGTTGCGCCGCCGGACCCGAGGCCGATGCACCATGGCACGGCGCCGTCGGCGACAATCTGGTCCGTAAGCGCCATCAGCTCTTCCATTGTCTCAGGAACTTCATAGCCGGCGTCATCGAAATTGTCCGGCAGGTACCAGACAAGCGACTTCACATCGACTTTGTAGAAAAAGCCATAGAGGGCATCGTTGCCATCCGGACCTGAATATGTACCGAGATCAACCCAGGACTGACCGGCTGCGTAGTTGTCCCGTACCCATTGCGCGGTTTCGTCTCCAAGTGCGGACAGCGCACCTTTCGAGGCGAGATCAGCTGCCAGGCCCGGTTGCGGAAAGACCACAACATTGGGCGGTGAACCAGCTTCGACATCGATGACGATCTGCTGTTCGAAGGAGTCCGAACCCGAGTACTGGACCTCAACTCCGGTCGCTGCGGTGAAATATGCGAGAACGCTGCTGAAAAGCGTCTTGTCCGGCTCCAGCCAAGGTCCAAAAATCGTCAGGGTTTCGCCGGAAAGGTCAGTCTGGCTGAACTCCTTGTAACTGGACCAGTTGAATCGGGCATCCTCGCCCGGTGCAAAAATGAGATCCTGCGAATGGGCAGCGGTTCCGATGATAACCGCCGATGCTAAGCAGGTCAGGCGCGATACTGTCATGATTTCCCCCTTGCAGTTGTTTTGCCGACGCCTGCCATCCTGCCGATGCATGGCTGGAAAACAAGGATGCGCCGATCTTCCAAAGCGCTTTGGATCAGACTGTTCAATTGAACCGCCTGTGTCAAGTTCAATTTTGCGGCCCAAGGGCATCGCTTTGACCTGTTCAAGATCCCGCGCTAGATTTGACAGAGTTGCCAGTGTGCCCGCAAGACCCCAATGTATGGACCATGAACCTCAAGGAACTGTCCGAGAAACTGCGGCTTTCGCAGACGACGATCAGCCGGGCTCTCAACGGCTATCCGGAAGTCAGCGAAACGACCCGCAAGCGGGTGATAGCCGCCGCGATGCGCTACGACTACCGGCCGAACGGGAATGCCGCGCGGCTCGCGACCGGCCGGTCCATGGCGATCGGGCATGTCATTCCGGTTTCCTCGGAGCATGAAGTCGTCAATCCGATCTTTTCCGAGTTCGTCGCGGGCGCGGGAGAGGTCTATGCCCTAAACGGCTACAGCATGCAGCTGTCGGTCGTTCCCGACGACCGGCAGGTGATCGCTTACAGGGCCATGGCCTACAGCCGCGTGGTCGACGGCCTCATCGTCCATGTGCCGCAGGCGCACGACTTCCGCATCGACATGCTCAACGAGATCGGCCTGCCCTTCGTGGTCCATGGACGCGACCCGGGAGAACCTGCGCCGTACTCCTGGCTCGACGTCGACAATACCGGAGCCTTCCGGCGTGCGACGGAATATCTGCTCTCCGCCGGACACCGCCGAATCGCGCTGATCAACGGACGCGAGACGACAGGATTCGCCATACGCCGCCAGAAGGGTTACGAAATGGCGCTTCGCGATCACGGAATCACTCCCGACCGGTCGCTGATGCGATTCGGCGAGATGATGGAAACCTACGGCCATGAGGCGGTGAGCGAACTGATGCAGACGATCAATCCGCCGACCGCTTTCCTGGTGTCGTCGATCATCCCGGCCATCGGTGCGCGACGGGCGCTCGCAGATCTCGGCCTGGAACCGGGAAGGGACATCTCGATAGTGATTCACGACGACGACCTCTCCTATCTTCGCAATACCGGCGACCCGCCCATGTTCACGGCAACCCGGTCGTCGATCCGGAGCGCAGGACGCCGCAGCGCCGAGCTTCTACTCGACATCATCAGGCAACCGCAGCGCGGGCCCGTTCAAGAACTCTGGGACGTGGAATTCGTGGTCGGCCAGTCCACGGGTCCGGCGCCTGCGGAAACCCGGTCGCAGTAGTTGCCGGACAGCGCGAACAGCCCCCGCCCGACTGCGGCCGTTTCTTCCTCGCCAGAGCCATGCGGATTCCGACCGGTTGTCTTCGCTTCGGGATCCGGCAAGGGCTCGGATATGCGCATCGCACAGGATCCAGTGTGCGGGACGATCGCAGGACGCTTGCCCCGGGCATTGTCCCTACCGGCTGGCTGAACGGAACTGTTAGATGAACTTCTCCCGCGCCGACTTCCCTGACGGCTTCCAGTTCGGCGTCTCCGGATCAAGCTACCAGATCGAGGGGCATGGATTCGGCGGCGCCGGTCCCACGCACTGGGACACATTCGCCGCTACGCCCGGCAACGTGGCCGGAGGCCAGGACGGCCGCATCGCCTGCGACCACTACCACCGGTACGACGAGGATCTCGATCTGGCCGCGGCTGCAGGCTTCGACGCGTGGCGGTTTTCCACTTCATGGGCCCGAGTCATTCCGGATGGCCGCGGGAAGGCGAACGGCGAGGGCCTCGACTACTACGACCGCCTGGTCGATGCCGTCCTCGAACGCGGGATGAACCCGTGGGCGACCCTTTATCACTGGGAACTGCCGGCTGCGCTGGCGGACCACGGGGGATGGGCAAACCGGGACACGGCCAAATGGTTCGCCGAGTTCGCTTGCGTGATCACGAAGCGGATTGGCGACCGGGTCCATTCCATCGCGCCGGTCAACGAGCCGAGGTGCGTCGCCTGGCTCGGTCATTTCGAAGGACACCACGCGCCGGGGTTGAAGGATATCCGAGCCACCGCGCGGGCCATGCACCACGTCCTTCTCGGTCACGGCCTGGCGATCAGGGCGCTGCGGGCCGCGGGTCTTGCCAATCTCGGCTGCGTCGTGAACTTCGAGCATCCGGAACCCGCCGGTTCCGATCCGGAGTCGGAAGAAGCGACAATTCTCTACGACGAGATCCACAACAGATGGTTCCTGGATGCCATGCGAGGAAGAGGTTACCCCCGGCGGGCTCTCCGGGGTCTCCAAGCGTATTTGCCGGAGGGGTGGGAGCGGGATCTCCCGCTCATCGAGTCCCCGATCGACTGGATCGGAATCAACTACTACACGCGAAAGCTGATCGCGCGGGCGGGCGGATCGGGCAGCGCGGCATTTCCAGGGTTTCGGGAAGTCGCGGGTCCGCTCCCCAAGACGGAAATGGGCTGGGAAATTCATCCCGAGGGCCTCCTGCATTTTCTCAGGCAAGTCCACCGCGACCATGCCGGCGGCCTGCCCGTCTTCGTCACCGAGAACGGAATGGCCGGGAACGACGTTCTCGCAGGGCAGCCCGAGCGCGTCGATGACAGCGTCCGTTGCCGCTATCTCGACAGCCACATCTCCCAGGTCCGCAAGGCTCTCGCGGAAGGGGTCGACGTCAGGGGGTACTTCGTCTGGTCGCTTCTTGACAACTTCGAATGGTCGTACGGCTACGAGAAGCGGTTCGGGATCGTCCATGTCGATTTCAACACGTTGAAACGCACGCCGAAGGCGTCCTACTGGTCGCTCGAGAGAGCCCTTGCCCGGTAAATCCGGCGCGACCTGTCGCCGGCAGGTTCGCTGGCAATTCGGCGGAGGAAACGACTTTCGTCCGCGCGGGTTCAACTTGCCCTGCGGACTTCGCTGACATCGTGCAAACTGATCGGACTCCTGAAGCATGCGCTGCTGCATTGAGGATCTCGCGCGGGATGCGCATGTGAGTTCACATATGAGTTCCGGCTGTCTTCCCGGGGTCGGCGAATTTGGCTCAGGTGCGCGTGAAGCGCTTGCGAAACGGCCGGGAGCCGCTTGAACTCGCGGGGAACGGCCCCTCGTCAAGGTAGCGCTCATGGCAGCGCCGCATTGCGTTTCGGTCAAGCGATACGCCGAGTCCGGAAGAATCCGGCACCGCAACGACGCCGTTTTTCGGTACGGGCGTTTCTTCACGAATTACATCATCTCCGTTCCAGCGAAACAGTGTCAGTGTCTGGCTGGGTTCGCGAATGTGTTCCATCGCGGCAGATACATGAAAATACGCCGCACTTGCGACGCCGGTTTCTCCGCTCTGGAATCGAATCGGCCCAGCTGATGTCGAATTGCTCGCAGGCTCGTATGCATTCCATGGTGCGGCGCATGCCGCCGAGTTCGACAAGGTTGGTGGCCATGGTGTATATCCGGGCATTCCAGCCCAACGGCCTCTGGCAGGTCCACTACGTGCGTGGAGAAACCGGCGCGGGTGAATGAGCGAAGACGCGCCATCTCTTCGTAGGTTTGGCAGGGCTCCTCGTAGTAGCTGATGTCGAATCGGCCCAACCTGCGCACGGCCATCCGCGCGGTCGGAACAGTCCACGCACCGTTCGCGTCGAACCTTAGCGGACGATCGCCGATCGCTTCCCGGACAAGGCGGACCATCCGGACTTCCTCGTCGAGGCCGACGGTGCCGACTTTTCCCTCAAGCCTCGGATCGGACGGCCTTTCTTGCACCGCTCAAACTCTGGCGATCCAGCCAGCCCCCGGGTCTTGCGATTCGCACGTTGCAAAGTTCTCGAAACTGGCATTCTTGCGATTCGGTCGACGAAAATGGTGCTCCGCGCCCTTCCGAACAGGGCGTTTGTGCACGGCCGACTTCTCGTGTAGGCAAGCACGTCGTGCAAACGGAAGTCGCGCAAGGAGCAGTTCATGGCGAAGCCAATGATGACAAAAGCCGGTTCGGCCTGACCGGTCGCGACGAAAACCAACGTCAGTATGGCATCGAGCCAAGAATCTGTCAGCATGTTGATCGGCATCAACAACGGAGAATTGCACGACGATCGCGCATTTCGGGTGAGACAATCCAAGTCCTCGCCTGGCGCACCTGATTGAGTCTTCCGAGCTGTCCAGCACCGGACTGCCGACTGGCTGGCGTCGTTGCTTCGCGAGAGGCGTCGCTGGCGCGCCGGATTCCGCCCGGCCCGTTTGAATGATGCGATCCGCCGGCTTCTCGATGGACACGCGCGCCATTGTCATTGGTGTGGCCTTTGCCCTCTTTTGGGGGAGCGCGTTCTCGTCGGCAAGGATCATTGTTCAAGATGCGCCACCGCTTGCAGCCCTGAGCGTTCGTTTCCTGATTTCCGGCCTTGTCGCCCTTGCCGTCGCCTGGGTCACCGGACGGATCCGTCCCATGTCCGCAGCCAGGTGGCGTGCTGTCGTGCTGTTCGGAATCTTCCAGAACGGTCTCTATCTCGGCCTCGTCTTCATCGCCGTTCAGAACATCGAGGCCTCGGTGGCCGCCATAGTAGCGAGCACAATGCCGCTTCTCGTGGCCTTCGCCTCTGCCGTCCTCCTGAACGAACGTCTGGGCTGGATAGGATACGGAGGAATCCTTGCCGGGTTCACCGGCGTCGGATTGGTTCTGGCGACTCGGATCACTGGGCAGGCAACGGTCCTTGGGATCGGTCTCTGCATTGTAAGTGTCCTGTCCCTGACAGTCGCAACCCTGACCATCCGCTCGCTGGAGGCTCGGGACAACATGTTCCAGGTGATCGGACTGCAGATGCTGGTCGGCAGCGCCGTGCTCTTCCCCTTCGCCTTTCTGTTCGAGTCGTGGACCGTCAACTGGTCGCTGCCGCTCGCGCTGGCGTTCGCCTACACGACATTGGTTCCGGGATTGGTCGCGATCTGGTTCTGGTTCATTCTGGTGGAACGGATCGGCGCGACGCGGGCGGCCACCTATCACTTCCTGCACCCATTCTTCGGCGTGGCAACGGCCGCAGTTCTGCTTGGAGAATCCCTTTCGCCGCTCGACATCGCAGGAGTTGCCGTAATTATGTGTGGAATTCTCGCAGCCCAGCGAAGCCGCCGCGATCTGCACGACCGGATATGAATCCCATGAGACCCTGACCTGCGGCAAGGCCGGCACGAAACGACGCCGGTCAGGATTGGCAGGCGACCCGGGGCTTGAAGACAAGTCGCCAAATGCCAGCTCAACCGACGATCCCCCGGGAATGTCACCGCAAGACCGAACGCTTACGCCAAATCAACACCAAGTCAGCACGGGGTCTAGATTCGCTTCCCTGCCCACCCGTGCGCCGACATGACGCGACACAGGCATGATTCGCGTCCGTCCGGCGGCCCTCATAGGAGCTTGACGAGAGCTACGATCAGTCCGCCCTGAGCGATCAGGGCGCCGATCAGCCACTTCATCAAGTCTGCCTTGGATGCCTCGATGGCGGCCTTCGTCTCTTGCCGCAGCGTCTCGATGCCGGCCTCGACCTTCGCGACTTCGGCCCTCACCCCTTCGACATCGGCCTTGGTCGCAAGGTTTCCGTTAAGCAGGGCAACATGCTCCTCAGCAAGCGTCTCGGCCTGCCGCTCCGTGAATCCGGAGTCGGTCAGGCGCTTGACAAAGCGGTGGGTGTCGAACGCGATGGCCTCTGACACGACCGAAATCATGGCACGGCCGGAGCCTTTCTACAAGCGCCGACGTGCCGCGAATGCCGTGCCGCGCGGGTGCGTCATCTCAGCAGGCCAGAGACAGTCGATTACATTCGCGGACAGGGCTGCGCAAGCGCCGATCCGGCCCTTGTCCGGAGTCGCGCCGCCGGCCGCCCTGACCGCATGGACAGGCGCGCCCCCGAACCAGGCTCCATCGCATGGCTGCCGTCATAGTAGCCTCCATCGGCAAGATCGCCTCGCCGTCGCAGGGCGTGGCCTACTTAGAGCAGGACGGCTATTATGCGAAGGACAATGCCGTGCATCTCGATGCCAGCGGCTGGGCGGGCCGTGGCGCAGAGTGGCTGGGCCTTTCCGGACCCGTCGATTCCGAACGCTTCCGAAATTGGGCGTTTTGGCACGAAGTACCAGACGGATATCTGCCTGTCTTCGGGCGAACCGCGAGAATGTCAGGCCACCGCACATAATTCCGAATTCTGCTTAGCGCCCGGGAGATAATATCTTCACCGTATTCCTTCGCCAAGTTGAGGACTCAATATACTTCAGACTTAGCAGTTTGTGCAAAACCGTATAGAGATCTCAGTAACGCCGCCGACTTTCGTAGATGAATTTCTCCAATATGTCCGTTTTCGGGGTGCGGTCAGAACGGAATCTCGTAGAAACGGAACTTGATGCTACCCGCGATGAGACCAATTTGCAGTGACGCAGGCAGCGATTCAAGTTTTGGGGGTCCAAGGAAGGAATCCTTGGCCGTCGGATTCGCTACTCAGCGGGCTTGTTTTCTGCGGCAGCAAGCCCATTCCAGGCGGCACTCCAGGTTTTCCGGCGCTTGCGCTCACGCCACGGCACTCCATCGCGAGCCAGAAGGCGCGGGATTTAGCTGGTCGAACGGATCGTGTTCGGCGACGAAGTGCCCTGGCGCGACCTCCTCGAGTCGCGGCACGTAATCGGTTTCTCCCGCATCTATGCGCGACGGCAGGAACCGCAACCTCGACCCGGGATCAAGCGCGGAGGGAAGTTCGCCAGCCAGCCTGATGCGGCGACGGCTGCGCTCGATCCTAGGGTCGGGAACGGGCACGGCGGAAATCAGCGTCCGCGTATACGGATGGCGCGGGTCTTCGAAGAGGTCGTCGCAGCCGGCGAGTTCCACGACCCGGCCGAGATAGAGCACCATGACCCGGTCGGAAACCTCCCGGACCACCGAGAGATCATGGCTGATGAAGATCATCGAGAGCCCGTATTCCGAGCGCAGCTCCTTCAGGAGCTTCAGGATCTGTGCCTGTACCGAGGCGTCCAGCGCCGAAACCGCTTCATCGCAGACGACCAGCCGCGGTGAAGTGATCATCGCCCGCGCAATGCCGACGCGCTGGTTCTGCCCGCCGCTCAGTTCGTGCGGAAAGCGGTTCATCATCCGGCTCGAGAGGCCGACCCGTTCCATCATGTCCGAAACAAGGCGCCGCCGCTCTGAAGACGAAAGATCGGGCCTGTGTGTCCCGAGCGGTTCGGCGATGGAGGCCGACACGGTCATGCGCGGGTCGAGACTGGCAAGCGGGTCCTGAAATACGATCTGAATGTCCTTGCGATGCCTCTTCAGCGTACGCGCATCAAGTCCCGTGAGTTCGTGGCCGAGCCAGAACACGCGTCCGCCCCCGGGAGCGACCAGCTGAAGGATGGCCCGCGCCAGCGTGGACTTTCCGCAGCCGGACTCACCGACCAGCCCCAGCGTTTCGCCTTCGGCCAGTTCGAAACTCACCCCGTCGACGGCGCGCAGGTTCGCCGTCCTGCCGAACAGTCCGCCCTGCATGCGGACCTTGAAGCTGACCTTGACATCGACGGCGCGCAGGAGCGTCGGCGACGCTCCGGAAAGTCCGTTCCGCGGCGCGGGACGATCGAGCCGGGGAACCGCGTCAAGCAGCGTGCGCGTGTAGGCGTGCCTTGGACGGGCAAAGATCTCTTCCGCGGCGGCGCTTTCCACGAAGACGCCGTCGCGCATGACCTCAATGCGGTCGCACATGCGTGAGACCACGCCCATGTCGTGCGTGACGAGAGCGACCGCAGCGCCCTCGCTCGACTGGAGGTCGGCTATGAGGTCGAGAATGTCCGCCTGAACGGTCACGTCGAGCGCCGTCGTCGGTTCATCGGCGATCAGGAGTTTCGGAGAAAGCAGCATGGCCATGGCGATCATGACGCGCTGGCGCTGCCCGCCCGATAGTTCGTGCGGATATTGCCGCAGCCGCCTCGCCGCGTCCGGCATGCGCACCTTGTCGAGCCATTCGAGACAGAACTTGCCGACCTCGGAGCCCCGCCGGGCAGAGTGCGTCCGCACCACTTCCGCCATCTGGTCGGCTATTCTCAGGTGCGGAGTCAAAGCCGTCAGCGGGTCCTGGAAGACCATCGTCATCTCGCTCCCGCGAATCCGGTTCAACCGATCCGTGGCAATCCCGAGAAGCTCGCGTCCGCCTAGCCTGACCGAACCTGTTGCGCACCCGTTCCGCGATAGCAGGCCCATGGCTGCAAGGAAGGTCTGACTCTTTCCCGAACCGCTCTCGCCCACGACCCCGAGGCACTCGCCGGGCTCAATGGACAGGGAGACGTTCCGCACCGCATCGACGCGGCCGTCCGGCGTGTCGAAACTCACCGAGAGGTTCCGGATGTCGAACAGCGGCATCAACCGTCCTTCGGGTCGAATGCGTCGCGAAGTCCGTCGCCGACGAAATACAGCGTGATGATCGTGAGCAGGAAGAACGACAGCGGAAACAACAGCTGCCAGAGCGTGCCATATCCCATGGTCCCCGCCCCCTCCGCGATCAGCGCGCCGAGCGAGGTGTTGGGTTCCTGCACGCCGAGGCCGAGAAACGAGATGAAGGACTCGGCGAGGATCATCTCGGGCACCAGCAGCGACGCGTAGACGATCACGACGCCCAGGAGATTGGGCAGGATGTGCCGCCAGAGAATCATTGAGTCCGACACGCCGGCAGCCCGGGCTGCTTCGATGAACTCCCTGGTCCGAAGACCGAGCGTCTGCCCCCGGACCACGCGGGACATTGTGAGCCAGCCGGTCAAACCCAGCCCGACGAACAGCATCAGAAGGGAGCGTTCGAAGATCACCATCAGGAGAATGATGACCAAGGTCGATGGAATCGCCAGAAGGATGTCGACCTTGCGCATCATCAGGTCGTCAAGCCGGCCGCCGGCATATCCGGCCACGGCGCCGTATGCGGTGCCGACCACCATCGCAACAGCAGCGCCAACGAAGCCGACCAGAAGCGATGTCCGCGCGCCCTGGAGCGTTCGCGAATAAAGATCGCGGCCGAGGTCATCGGTTCCGAAGTAGTGTCCGCTCGCAAGGGATGGCGCACCGAGTGTGCGGACGTCGCCGATGGTCGTCCAGTCGATTTCCTCGTAGTTCCATTCGGCGAGGAACGGACCCAGAATCACGAAGAACACGAGCAGGCCCAGCACGCCGGCAGCGCCCGTCGCAGCCCGGTTCCGCAGGAAGCGAAGCGCCGCGTCCTCGAGAAGGGAACGCCCCCTTGGCGCCGGATCGGGCTTCGAACCGGTTAGCGCTGCCATGGCCTCAGTACCGGACCTTGGGATCGAGCCAGGCGTAGAGCAGATCGGTGATCAGGTTGAACAGGATCGTCAACACTCCATAGAGAATGGTGACGCCCAGCAGCACGGCGTAGTCGCGCGAAAGAGCCGAATTGACGTAGGACTGGCCGAGCCCCCCAGTCGAGAAATAGATGTCGACAAAGACGGAGCCCGTGATCACGTAAACGAAGACCGGCGAAAGGTAGCTTACGACGGGCATCATCGTCGGTTTCATCGCGTGACGCCAGATCACCGTGCGCATGGGCAACCCCTTGGCAACAGCGGTGCGAATGAAGTTGGCGTTCAGCACTTCGAGCATCGATGACCGCGTGATGCGCGCGATGCTCGCAACGTAACTCGTGGAAAGCGCGATGACCGGCAGCACCAGATATTGCCACTGGCCGCCGTTCCAGCCGCCACCGGGCAACCAGCCGAGATAGAGCGCAAAGACAAGGATAAGGATCGGGCCCATCACGAAATTCGGCAACGCCTGCGCCGAAAACGAAAATCCGACCGCAAGGTAGTCGAGCCAGCTGTTCTGCCGAACCGCCGCGGCGACTCCAAGCGAGATGCCGGCGACGGAAGCGACAATGAACGACAGGATGCCGTAGGTCAGCGTAATCGGGAAACCCTGTGCGATCACGTCGTTCACGTCGCGGTCCTTGTACTGGAACGAGGGTCCGAAATCGAAATGGAGCAGGATGTTGCGCAGGTAGCCAAGGAGCTGCTTCCATTCCGGCTGGTCGAGACCGTAGCGGGCCTCAATGTTGGCCAGCACCTGCGGCGGAAGAGGTCGTTCGGACGTGAAGGGACCGCCGGGCGCCGTCTTCATGAGTACGAAACACGTGACGATCAGAATGAGGATCGTCGGAACGGCAACGGCGACCCTCCGAAGGGCGTAACCCAGCATGGAACTCTCCGGGCGGAGGGGGCAACCGTAACCGACGGTGCCCCGCCGTCGCTATTCCTCGGCGACCTTGTATAGGTTCCTCGAGTACCAGCTCTGCTCGACATTGTTGACCGGCCAGTTGCGGACACCGTCGTCGAGCATGAACACGCCGGCATAGTGATAAATCGGAATGACCGGCGCCTCGTCAGCAATGATCCGTTCGACCTCCTCGTACAGCAGTCGCGGATTCGATTCCGTCTTCGCCTGCGCGAGCAGTTCGTCGATCCGCGTATTCGCGTACTTGCCGTCGTTGTAACCGGAATCCGGATCGAGCAGGTCAAGGAAGGTCGATGCTTCGTTGTAGTCGCCGCACCAGGCGCCGCGGGCCAGCTCGAAGTCCTGGTTGCCGCGAGTTTCGAGGAACACCTTCCATTCGAGGTTGGCGAGCGTGGTCTCGACGCCGAGTTTCTGCTTCCACATCTGGCTCAAGGCAACGGCGATCTTCTTGTGCCCTTCGGACGTGTTGTAAACCAGCTCGAATCGCAAGGGGTTGTCGTGGTTGTAGCCGGCGTCGCGCATCAGTTCACCGGCGAGCCTATCGCGTTCAGACTGGCTCATGGACGCGATTTCCGTGTCCGGCGGCTCGAAGTCCGCAACTGCGGCGGGCGTGAAGGTGTAGGCTTCGCGCTGGCCGCCGGCGAGGATGTCTTCGGTGATGATCCTGCGGTCGACCGCCAGCGAAAGCGCGCGGCGCACCCGCACGTCCCGGAAGGGTTCCGGTCCCGAGTCGCTCAGATTGAACGTGTAGTAGTAGTTGCAGAGCCGCGGAATGCTGTACGCCTCGTCCGGATATTCCTCCTTTAGGCGTGGATACTGGCCGGTGGGGATTTCGGTCCGGTCGAGTTCGCCCGCCAGATAGCGCGTCAGCGCGACGTTCTCGTCGTTGATGACCAGGGCCACGACCCGATCGATGATTGTATCGGCGTCGTTCCAGTACATCGGGTTGCGTTCGCGAACCGAGCGTTCGTTCGGGAGGTGCTCGGTCAACACATATGCGCCGTTGGAAACGATATTGCCGGGCCGCGTCCATTCGTCGCCGTGCACTTCCACGGTTGCCCGGTGAACCGGGAAGGTCGTCGCATGCGTCGTCATCTGCGGAAAGTACGGCAGGGGCGCGGAGAGACGGACCTCGAGCGTGTAGTCGTCGATCGCCGCAATGCCAAGGGCGCCGACCGGTTTCTCTCCGGCGATGATCCCGGCGGCGTTCTCTATGGACATGAGCTCCATGAACCAGGCGTAGGGCGACGCGAGCGCCGGATCGACCGCGCGCTGCCAGGCATAGACGAAGTCCCCTGCCGTGACCGCGTCGCCGTTCGACCATCTCGCATCCCTGCGCAGCGTGAACCTGTAGACGTCCTTGCCGTCATTGGCCTCGAAGGCAAGCGCAACTCCGGGTTCCAGATTGCCGGTCTCGTCCTGGTTCATCAGCCCTTCGAACAGGTCGCGCACGATATCGGAGCCTGACACGTCCACGACGACCTGAGGATCAACCGAGCTGTGCTCGTCGAGCACGCGGTAAGTGAATGTCTGGTCTTCCGCGAGCCGCTCTCCGGTCACTGGATGAAATTCCGCAGCGGCGGCTGGCAGCGCAAGCGCCAAGCTGGCCGAGACGGCGCCGGCAAGGGTCCTGATGTCGATGCGCATGGTCGGTCCTTCCTTGAGCCTTTGGTTTCCCTTCACAGTAAGGGACGGTACGCGACGGTGGCAAGTCTTCGCAAATCGGGCAGCGAAACCAGCGTCTGCTGCGGAGAAAACACATGAAGCGTCGACAGCGGGGAAAGTGCACGGAAATCCGATCTGCTTCGTTGGCAGCTCCGCCGACCGGAGTGAGGTCCTCTCGAACCGGACCCGGTGACCGCGAGCACGGCCGACGACTGGCTTGAATGCGAATGCGACGTCATGAAGCGGCGGCGCAGGGACGCGAGGTGCAACCCGATCTGAACCGGGATCGGGTGACGAGGGTCTTGACCGGGCGAAGTGTCGGCGGCACGGAAACCCGGCGGCGCGGGACCGGAGTCGGGCAGAATGGCGAGCCTCGACGCTTCTCGCAGACGGAATCGAACGCAATGCGCCGAAACCGGGACTTGCGCCCGCAAATTCAGTCTTCCTGACCTCTGCCAATGTCTGGTGACGAGTTTGACGCGTGTTCCATGCCCTTGTCGACTTCGCAAACCTTGCTCAAGCCGGTCCTCGGGAAGGCCGTTTCCGTGGCGTTGAGCTCCTTGCGCAAAATGTCCGGAAACTCCTTCCGCAGGCATCTGTCGATGCCCGGGATGCTCGGCGCGGTGCGCGCATGCTTAGACCGAATCCCCGACCCGATCAGCCCGCGCGGCATCAGCCTTTCCGACTGCCTGATGTCGGGGCTCGTGGTGTTCTTGCTCAGGATCCCGTCCCTGCTGCAGTTCGACACGCAGGTGCGCGGCGGGAAGGATCCGGCTCGGGCGCGGAACCTGCGCTCTTTCTTCGGCGTGGAGAAGGCATCCTCGGACACGCGGATGCGAGAGCGGTTCGACGAGGTCGACCCCCGGAACCTGCGCAGCTGTTTCAGGCGGATCCATGCCGCCCTTCAGCGCGGGAAGGTGCTGGAGGGCTGGACCGTGTTCGGCGGCCATCTCCCGATCTCCGTCGACGGCGCCAGCCGCCATTCCTTTCACAGGGCCGGTTGCAGGAACTGCTGCGTGAAAACCACCGCGACGGGTCGAAAACGCACTGCGGCCAGGTCCTCGGCGCGGCGATCGTCCACCCCGACATGAAGGAGGTGTTCCCGCTGGCGCCAGAGCCGATCCGGAACGGGGACGGAACAACGAGGAACGACTGCGAGCGGAACGCGGCGTGCAATAAATCGGCACAATATAATTGTAGCTACTCAGAGCACTCAATTGACGGGATCACCGGAGGGCAGGGTTTGGCAACACCCAACGAAAATCTGGCTGCATCCATTGCACAGCTCCAAATGCTCCAGAAAGGCGGGAGACGGATCTTTCGCTCTGCCGAGTACTGAATGTCACCAAGGTCCCACCCGAATTTCAACCAAAGCAGTCGGTCGATTTCAGCCAAGGCAGCCACCTGATTTCAACATGGCAGCTACCTGATTTCAACATGGCAGCTACCCGGAGCGAAGCGACGCGATCATGGCGAGGTCGGCGACATGGACGGCGGTGACGGCGTCGAAGGCCAGGCACTTGCGCAGGTCGTCGGCGTCGTCGAGCCGCCGTTCCTTGATCCTGGTGCCGGACTTGAGCGTCCTGAACCACGTTTCCACGGTCCGCCCTCGGCGGTGCCAGTCCAGCACCTCCGCGGCGCGGACGGCGTCCGCCTCCCCCTCCGCCGGGCGCTCGCTGGCCGGCAGCAGCCAGTGCAGCGGCTCCGCGCCGTCGGGGGCGTCGGTCTCGGTGGCGGAGACGGCGAGCATCGACAGCGGCTCCGCGCCCTTCTCCTTCCCCGGCGGCAGCAGCGCGACCTCCGCCGCGCGGATCTCCAGGCGGGCGGTGCGCTCCTTGCGCGCGCGAGCCGCCGGAGGCACCTCTGCCTGCCCTCGGCCGCCATCACCCGCTGCTTCGCCGAGCGGCTGGCGCGGACCAGGATCGCGTCGCCGTGCTCCGCCGCCCTGGCGAGGAGCTGCCGGAAGTCGCCCTCGCGGTCGCAGACGGAGACCACCCGCGTGCCCGGGCAGGCGGCCGCGAGCTCGCGGGCGCGGTCCAGCCCGTCCAGCCAGCGGGCGCTGTCGTCCGCCGGATCGTCCCGGAAGGCGGCGTCCATGGCGAACAGGCCCAGCGGCCGGCCCTCCGCCGCCGCCGCCAGCCCGGCGCGGGCCAGGATGCCGGCGCTGCCCCTGCCGCCGAGCGCCGCCAGGCCCGCCGTCCCCTCCAGGCCGGTGCAGTTCAGGGTTGTGGTGTCCTGCATTGCAAGGATGAGGGGCTCCGCCCGGCAGCGGTCGGCGGTCGCCTCGAAATGCGGCTCCAGAACGTGCTCCATGGACACCCCCGCGCTCGACAGCAGCCGGCATGCGGCCTTCTTCGCCGCCTTCGTCGGGAAGACGGCCGGCAGCTCCTCGCCCATGTTCTCCAGCCAGGCCCGGCCCATGTCGACGATGCGCCGCCGCACCCGCCCGTCGGTGTGGCCGGAGCGCCCGCATTCCCGCTCCGCCCAGTCGATGTCCATGCCGTCATGCGCCCCGGCCAGCGTCCCGACCGGGCGGCGCTCCGTCCTGCCGAGCGCCTCCCGCCAGCCGTCCTCCAGCGCCAGCACGCGCACCGTTCCGGCCGCCGCCCTTCGCCCGCTGCCGTGCCCGGCGCAGGTCCAGCCGGCGCAGTGGCAGCTGCAGCCGGAGTGCTCCGGGCCGACGCGGGTGCAGGCCGCCACCGGGCGCGCGGAGTAGCGGGCCTCCCAGTCGTCCGCCACCCTCGCCGCGGCCATGCGCAGGACCTCGGACGCGAGGCCGTGCAGCCGGACGCCCGGAAGCAGGAGGAAGCGGTGGTTGCAGACCACGCGCCCGATGTTGGCGGCGCGGGCCTCGGGGGACCATCCGATCCATCCGTCCCGCGCCGCCAGCTTCCAGGTCGCCGAGCCGAAGCCGATCCCGCCGAGGACGCCGCGGCGCTCCGAGCGGATCCGGCAGCGCAGCTGGACGCCGGGCGGCCGCGCCCAGCCCTGCGGATGGTGCGCCTCCATCATCGCCTCCCACAGCCGCCGGTCGCCGGCGCCGTCCACCGGGTCGAGCGCGACGGGGCCGAGATCCTCCAGGCCGCAGGCCAGCCGGGTGTCGGGAACGTCGCTGTCCGGCACGCAGGGCGCGGCGGTCGAGTCGGGAACGTCGCGCGGCGGCGGAAGCTCCAGCCCGAGGCGCTCCGCCAGAACCGGCAGCGCCTTCGCCGCCGCCGACAGGCACAGGCGGCCCGGGGCGTTGCGCCAGCCCGTCCGCTCGCACAGCTCGCGGCCCAGTGCGTGCCGGCTCGGGCCGCCGGAACGGAGGGCCCCGGCGAGCCAGTCAAGCGTCTGCGAATCGAAATGGCGGAGACCGACCTGCATGGCCCGCCATATGGGCCATCCGTATCACCGATATAGGCCTGTATCATTGCAAGGACCCGGACGGGGTCGCTCAAGCGCGAAGCAAAACCCCGGTTGGGTTTCGGGCCAGGATCGCGAAGAGCTTACGGCGACAGGTTTTCAAAAGCACTCATGTGCTCGCTCCAATGTTCCGCCAAACAGAAAACGGGCGGCATCCCCAACTTCGCGGAGACCTGGACCGTTTTGCCGCCTTCGCAAGGCTCGCCAGTCCAAACGTGCACCCAATCGTGTCGACTGGGAAGGCGTATCTCCCGCGAATTCGCGTTGGGCTCCAGCACTGGCGCCACCAGCAGGTTGGGCCCGAGCATGAATGCGCCCTGTGGGATCCGCTGAGCTGTGTCGGAGGGAAACGCGAAGGGCAAGGGGCGCATCGGCGGCACCCCTGTCGCGGCGTATTCTGCCATAACCTCGGCCAGATAGGGCCGCAGACGTTCACGCAGCTTTAGCAGCCGCGTCAGGATTTGTTCCACCTTGGGTCCGTAACTCCAGACTTCGTTGTCGCCGCCCGTGTCGGTGAAGACGTGGAAGAGCTCTCGCCCATAGTCGACTTCGCCGTCGGCGGATGCGAAAGGAACACCTTTCGGGACCCGCACGCCGTGCAGGCGACAGACCGGCAAGAACACGCCGAATTCGAACCAGCGGACAAGAAGTTCGGGAAACTCAGGATCGTCGGCGTGGCCCTCGTAGAATCCGCCGATATCGGTCGTCCACCAGCCGATTCCCGACATGGCCGCGTGCAGTCCCGCAGCGATCTGAGCGCGGTAGTCCTCCCACGTCGACCAGACGTCGCCTGACCAAAGTATGACTGGATAGCGCTGCCCCCCTGCCCAAGTCGAGCGACACAGGAGGACCGCATCGTCGGCGCCGGCCGCTTTCAGGCCCTCGGCGTAGCGTTGCGCATGGAGCAGCGGATAAGCCGAAAGCATCTCCGCTCCGTTGCCTAGGTGGGTCCGCACATTTTCGGCATCTGCGGGTCGCATCTCGGGTTCGCAGGCATCCAGCCAGAAGTTGCTGAGGCCCCGGTCGAGGTAACTCCGCCTGACCTTGTCCCAGTGAAAGTTGCGGGCATCGGGGTTGAATGCGTCGTAGTAGGTCAGGAAGTGCACCCCGAGCGGATCCTTGTCGGGGAACTGGATGACCGCAGGTACGCCGCGCTCGGCGCGCAGGAGGTACCCCTTTTCGCGCATCTCGGCGAAGTGCTTCGCGTTTGCGCCGACCGTCGGCCAGATCGAGACGATGGTTTTCACGCCCATCTCGTCCAGTTCGCGCACGAGGCCTTCGGGGTCGGGCCATTCGTCGGGGTCGAACTCCCACTCGCCCTGCCGGGTCCAGGCGAAGAAGTCGATCACGATACAAGAAAGCGGAATCCGCCGCTTGCGGTAGCCGCGCGCGACGTTCGCGACTTCCTGTTGCGAGCGATAGCGCAACTTCGATTGCCAGAAACCGGTCACCCAGTCGGGGCACGTGGGCGGAAGTCCGGTTGCAGCGATGTAGGTTCGCAGTATGCGCTCCGGCGTCTCGCCGGCGGTGATCCAGTAGTCGAGGCCCGGCGTCGCGTCGGCCCGCCAACGCGTTATGTTGGAAGCGAAATCGGCCCGGCCAACCGCCGGATTGTTCCACAAGAACCCGTAGCCTCGTGACGAAATCACGAAAGGGACGACCACATGCGTGTTCTGCTGGACGAGGTTGGTGGAGGTGGCCTTCAGGTTCTCGCGCCCGTGCTGCGGCTGGCCGAGGCCCATCAAGTGCTCGTCGTCATAGGCCGTGAACGTGACCTCAAGCTTGAAGCTTTCCGAGGCGATTGGCTTGAACCGCCGCGCTGGAGGTCCGGCAAAATGACTGCGTGTTTCAGACAAGAGCTCTTCGCCCGTCACCGTGTCGTAATACCCGATAACAGGTTCCTGGTGGACGTCCGCACCAAACCGGCGTGCCAGCCTGACCCGTGCCTCGATTCGGCCGTTGCGAATGCGGGCGTGCTTCCCGTCGATCACGATTGACGGCTTTGTCGGCGCAGCTGCCAAGAGTGCGCAAACATGCGGTTCTGCGACCTTGCCCCCTGGGCGCGCCCGGATTCTCAGCGCGTCAGGGCCCCAAGCTTCGACCCGCACGCACTCGCTGTTGAAGCGGACAACCAATGCGTCACCGTCCTTCGTGTAAGTGTCAGTCACGCTTGGCCTCCATCCGGCTGGTATCGGGACGCCTGACGAATTCGACCGGTGGTCCGCCGGGTCGATCGGGCACCAGAGCCGCGATCTTCTTCAGCGCACTTGGCGGCCAATTTCGGGGGGTTGGACGGCTGCCACGGGAGACATCGGACACCGCGCCGTCGAAGACGTCGGCGGCATGGGCGCGAACGCCCCGCGGCAGGTCCAGCCAGAAGGGATGATACCAAAGCGTCACCGGCATCCGCTCCCGGTCAGTGGTGTTCGGATAGGCCGGATGCAGAATTCGGGCGTCGATGACAAGCACGTCGCCCGGTTTGCTAGGAAGGGCAACCTCGCCTCGGATGCTCTGGTAGAGTTCGTGCCTCTCGTCGTCGACGCGGGACAACCCGGCGTCGTGCGCCGTGATTGAGCCGTGCAGACAGTGGCTTCGCAGATGTGAGCCCGGCAGCACCCGAAGGCAGCCGTTCGCGACGCTTGTCCGGCTCAGGTAGACCATCACGCCGATCTGTTGCGGACGGGCAAGATAGGAGGATCCAAGCGACCATCCCCACCAGTCCTGATGCCAAAAGAGCGCTGGCGAATGGCCCGGCTTCGAAATCAGGAAACCAGACTGAAATCGCAGATCGGAAAAGCCCAGACGCGCGAGCCCGTTCAGAATCTCGGGAGCGCCAACAAGTTCGGCGTAGCCAGGGTCCGTCGCGATGTTGATCAGCGAACCCTGCGAACGGTTTGCCGCCCTATGCGCCACGCTTGCCCGTTACACGTTTATCGCGGAGATGCGGATCAGCCGGGCCACCAGATCGTCAGGCAATGCACTCGGGTGACGGGCGCAACCTCGTGCCAATGGCTCCTGGTCTGCCAGAGCGTTGTCGCACATCGTTTGCACAGCCCCCACCTACAATCGACCCGGTATCGGCGACGAAGCTCGCTGCATCGGACAAGAGAAAGGCGATCGCGTCGGTGATTACTTCGGGCCGCGCCAAAAGGCCGAAGATGCGCGCGCCATCCACCTATGCCCGGTTGGCCTCGGCATCCGGCAGTTCGGCCAGCGCACAACCGGTGACGGCGGTATCGACCCAGCCCAGGCCGACGGCATCCACCCGGATGCCGCCCGCTGCTCCGGTGATCGCAGCCGCGCGCACGTCATCGGACCCGCGCGCCGGAAAAGCGGTGCGCGATCATGGTCAGGATGATGACGAGGCCGAATATGAAGTCCGTCCAATAGCCGGCAAAACCTGCGCCGACTGCGCCTGACGGGATCAGCGTGACGGTCATCGCTCCAAAGAACGCGCCAAAGATCGTGCCCACACCGCCCCAGGTCGGTGTGCCGCCGACGAAAAGCGCCGCAAGCGCGATCAGCAAGTAAGCCTTCCCGCTGGTCGGGAACCAGACCATGTTGGCCATCTGCACGAGCAATGAACCTGTAATCGCCGCGGCAACACCCGACACGACAAAGACGCTGACGCGAATGCGCTCGATGTTGATGCCCATTTCACGGGCGCTGTCGGTATTGTCTCCGACGAGCTGCACCCGGTTGCCGAACCGATGATACTTGAAGAGCACGTAGCAGAAGACCACCCAGACCAGCGACCAAATGAAGTGGTTCGGCACTCTCAGCGTCGTGTCAAACAAGTGCCATTTGCCGACAAAAAGCGTGTATCCGAAGCTGTTCATCGCCTCAGGCGCGGAAATGGTCCGACCTTGAGCGAGCAGGTTGACGATGCCGAGGATGAAGAAGTTGAGACCGAGCGTCGCGACCAGCGACGAAATGCGCCCGTAGACGACGATCAATCCGATACCAAGGCCGATCAACGCCCCGAAGCCCATTGTCAGAAAGAACGCTGGTATCACGGGCACTCCGAGCACAACGGAGTACATGAACACTCCGCCGGCCGCGCCGACGACCGACGGAAATGCCAGATCAAGCTCGCCCGAAACGATGACAAACACCAAAGAGGTGGTCAGAAAAATCGTCGCCGGAACCGAAAACAGAAATGCATTGTAGAACAGCGGGTTCAGAAAAAGCGCCGGGTTGTTCACAGCGAAAAAGACCCAAACCAGGACAAGGGCCAGGAATGCGTTTAGCGCGCGACCGTTCTTGCGGTAAAAGAGCGTCCATCGGGATTGCTCAGTGCGGCGCTCCTCTGATTTGGTGTCGGTTGTCACGTCATTCACCGTGTTCATCCTCACGCCGGCTCCAAAAGCGAACTTGTGTCTGCGCTGCCGGTTTCCGCGAGTTGATGCATCATCTCGATCAGGTGATCGGCGCCGGTGAATGCGGACTTGGCGCCTTCGAAGGCTTCTTTCCCGCGGTCGATGACGAAGAACCGGTCGGCAATATCCCAGACGTGATAGATGTTGTGCCCGATGAAAACCACGGTCCGGCCGGAGGATTTGACCGCCTCCACGAAACGGAAGACCTTCTGGGTTTCGGTCAGCGACAGTGCCGTCGTCGGCTCATCCAGCACGATCACGTCCGCCTGATTGTAGAGAGCGCGAGCGATCGCGACCCCCTGCCGCTCACCCCCTGAAAGCGTCCCAACCGTGCTTTCCGGGTTGAACACCTTGGAGGTAAAGCCGATCTCGCGCATCAGCCTGTTGGCCTCGTCGACCTGCACTTGCACCCTCAGTAGACCGAGGGTGTTCGTAATCTCGCGCCCCATGAAGATATTGGTCACTATGGAATGTTGGGGTGCCAACGCGCGATCCTGAAATACCGTTTCTATGCCCGCGTCACGCGCAGCCGCGGGTGTCCAGGGCTTGCGAACCTTGCCTTTCACGATGATCTCGCCTTCGTCAGGGCCGTGCACCCCGGCAAGAGTCTTGATCAAAGTTGACTTGCCCGCGCCATTGTCTCCCAGCAGCCCCAGAACCTCGCCGCGGCGGACGGTCATAGTGACGCCAGACAAGGCTTCGACCGATCCAAATCGCTTGACGATGTTGCGCAATTCGACGACCGGCTCTGATGCCGAGGACATAAGCGTGCTCCGGTTCGGAAGATCCGGCCCCGGGCCAGCGTCAGAAACCGGCCGGCCCGGGCGAAACTTTTGACTAGCGGACGCCCTGCTCGGCGAGGGCAACCACATCTTTGTAGTTGTCTGCCGTCACGAAGCCAGCGCCGGTGTCCACGTTGAGCGGTCCGAGCTTGTAGACCAGCTGCTGGCAGAGCGAAAGAACAGGAAGGTACCCCTGCTGGTAGGGCTGCTGGTCCGCTGTCACCGTCACGTAGCCGCCGTCGAACGCGGTCATGACACCCTGACCAAGGTCAAAGCCGACCGCCATGATGTCGCCGGGACCCTTGCCAACTGCATCCATGAACACCGGCGCCGCAGCCAGCCACGGGCCACCGGGATAGCCAATGAGCTTGGTGTCGGGGTTGGCGATCAGGGTCGAGGTCAGAACCGGGATCTGCAGCATCTGGTCGGCAGAAGCGCCTTCGGCCTCTTGCAGCTTGATGACCTTCATGCCGAATTCTTCCAGCACGTCCACAAGGCCGAGTTCGCGCTGTGCGCGGTTTTCGCTTTCCCATCGGCTCATGACGATTGCAGTATCGCCAGGTTGCAGCCTGTCGCCCGCAAGACGCAGGGTCTCGGCGCCGAGGTTCCGTCCCTGCTGATATAGCGTGGCCCCAACGTACCCCGACCCGAAGGCCGCGCGCACTCTCGGCACGTCCACGTTCATGTACATCACCGGGATTCCCGCGGCAGCGGCTTCGGCCGCCAATGGCATGATCGCGTCATCTCCCGGGTGTCCCATCATTGCAATGCCGTCAGGTGCCTGGCTGACCGCCTCGCGAAGCTGAGTGACCATCTTGTCGAAATCCCACTCCGAATAGATGATTTGGACGTTCGCGCCGGTGTCTTCCGCCGCCTGCATCGCGCCGCGATCAATGATCGAGTTGAATGCTCCACCGGCGGGGCCGCCCGAGAACAGCCGGATCGTTTGTCCTGAACACCAGTCGCCTGCCCAGGCTGTACCGACACTCATCGCAATGCCAGATGCGGCCAGAATTACTGAATTTCGCAGTTTGCGCATTTTTCCCTCCCTGAAGCTCTTTGCGCCAGATAACCCAAAAACGTTTTTGGGTTTCAAACGGCAGAGTTGCGAACTTGAGCCGTCTGGTCAAGGTTTTTTGCGAAGCCTGCCCCGGAATTGGCCAAAATCCTGCGGAATTCTTGACCAATCTCCGAAAACGTTTTTGAATATGACGGCATTGCCGGAGATGACCGTGACGACTCAACGCCGTGAAGAGCACTTGGAATGGTGGCGCGGGGCCTGCATATATGAAGTTTACCTGCGCAGCTTCATGGATTCCGATGGCGACGGCGAGGGCGATCTGAGGGGGCTCCTGAGCCGGATGGACTATCTTGCCGGACTCGGGATCGACGCGATCTGGATCACGCCGTTCTTTCCCTCTCCTATGCACGATTCGGGCTACGACGTTTCCGACTACCGACAGGTCGATCCGCGATTCGGAACGCTGGAAGACTTCCGCGACGTCGTGCAGGCGGCGCATGGCTTGGGCCTAAGGGTCGTCATCGACCAAGTCTATTCCCACAGTTCGCACCGGCATCCGTGGTTTGTCGAAAGTCGCTCGGGCAAGGATAGCGAAAGGGCGGACTGGTATGTCTGGGCCGATGCAAAAGCCGACGGCGGCCTGCCTAACAACTGGCTCGCGCGGTTTGGCGGCGTTGCGTGGGAATGGGCGCCCGAACGGCGTCAGTACTATCTGCACAATTTCCTGATCGAGCAGCCCGACCTGAACCTGCACAACAAGGACGTGCAGGACGAAGTGCTTGACATCATGACATTCTGGTTCGACCTAGGTGTCGACGGGCTGCGGCTGGACGTGGCCAACTTCTTCATGCACGACCCTGCGCTTAGGGACAACCCTGCAGCGGAGATCGATGAGGTGCCCGCCAATCCGTATTACATGCAGCAGAGGCTTTACGACCGTTCACGGCCGGAAAACCTGGCATTTCTCAAGCGCATGCGCAAAGTCGCCGGGGACAGGATGCTGCTGGCCGAGATCTCCTGCGACTGGCAGGTCGAGCGCATGTCCGAGTACACGTCACCCGACAGGCTGCACACGGCCTACAGCTTCGCCCTGCTTGCCCCCGAACTGAACGGATCGGCCATCGCAACCACAGTTCTGGAAGCAGGCAACGGTCACGGCTGGCCAACGTGGGCGCTTTCAAACCACGATGTGTTCCGCGTGGCCAGCCGATGGGGCGCTGAGGACAATCCGGCAAGGGTGACGATGCTGCATGCACTTCTGCTTTGCCTTCGCGGCAACGTCATCCTCTACCAGGGAGAGGAACTTGGGCTGCCGCATTCACATGTACCGCGCGAAGCGATTCAGGACCCGGAAGGCATCCGTTTCTGGCCGCATGATCGAGGACGCGATGGTGCGCGCACGCCGTTTCCCTGGGACGACACGGATCAACTCGGGTTTTCGAGGAATGCGTGCACCTGGCTGCCCTGCGAACCGTCCCATGCGCCGCTTGCGGTCTCTCGGCAGGACGGGTTGAGCGGGTCGATCCTAGAGAATTGCCGTGCGCTGATTGCGCTGCGCCGCGAGAACGCGGCCCTGCGATACGGATCGTTCGAACCGACGGAGCACGAGAAGGACTGGCTAGTCTTTGCCCGCGTTCACGAGGAACAAAGGCTCATGTGCGCATTCAATTTCTCTGATGCCCCCCGGAGCGTTCCGTTGTACGACCAAGTGACTGTGCTTTCGGGCGAACACAACGAGGCCGTGTTGCCTGCGCATGGCTACGTAATCGCAGAGGAAAACTGATGGGCGAACCCGCCAAGAGACTGGGGATCAGGGACGTGGCCGAACAGACTGGCCTTTCGGTCTCGACCGTCAGCCGCGCGCTCAACGGATACTCTGACGTCAAACTTGAAACCCGCCGCAAAGTAGAAGCCGTTGCAGAGCAGCTTGGCTACCGTGCGAGTTTCGCAGCGTCGAGCCTGCGATCGAAGCAAACCAACACCGTGACCTTCATGGTCTCGAAGCCCTGGACCAAGTTTGTTGACCCGTTTTTCCTGAGCCTGCTCGACGGCGTCGAGCTTTCGCTGCAGGCCCAGGGCTATGCGCTCCAGATTGTCATGGCGCGGGAGCATGAGACCGAGCACGAGATCATTCGCAATTCTGTCGAACGAGGCCGCTGCGACGGGCTTCTGTTCGGGCGAACCCGGCCCGAGGACGAACGGATCGAATGGCTGCAGGATCGCGGTTTTCCATTCGTCACCGTCGGACGAACGGAAAAGTCCGATCACGACTGGGTCGACGTGGACCACTACAAGATCGGGTACCGGGCGACGGAACGGCTGATCCGACTCGGCCACGCCCGCGTCGCACATCTGACGACGCCGCTCCGGTACACCTATTCAATCCATGCCCTGCACGGCTACCGCGATGCGCTGGACGCGCATGGCATAGGGCACGATCCCGCGCTCGAGATTGAATGTTACCTGTCGCGAAAGACCGGCGCGGACGCCGTGACCGAGCTGATTACCCGGGGTGTGGGTCCGACCGCGATCTTCTGCGGCAACGATGTGATTGCCCTATCGGCAATGGAAGCCATGCGGCAGTTCGGGATCCGGCCTGGTCCGGACATGGCATTGATCGGGTGCGATGACATTCCCGTGGCAGCCCATGTCGGATTGGGCCTTACGACGTTCCGTCAGGATCTCGACGCGCTCGGGATGCGGCTGGGGCGCATGATGGCCGCGAAGCTCAACGGCGACGCCGGACCCCATCAGCAACTGATTGACGCGGAATTGATCCTGCGTGGCACTGACCTGCCGCAGTCCGGAGGGCGCGCAGAATGAAAATGGCGGTCAGGGACCTGATCGACCACAAGGGAAAGGGTCAGCTTACCGAACTCAATGTGGCCTCGGTTGAACATGCCGTCGCAGCCGAGGCCGCCGGGATCGAGATCATCGTATCAGGCCGCAAGCATTCCCGCGACGAATTCCGCGCTGCCGCCCCGAACACACATTTCACGTTCGGCCTGATCTACGGCGAATGCGCCAATGCCGACGAGGCCAAGCGCGCGGCCTTCGAGGCATTGGAGTCCGGGGTCGACAGCATCTATTGTCCGATGCACTACGAAGTGATCGAAGCCATGGCGAAAGAGGCGATTCCCGTTGTCGGCCACGTAGGCTTCATGCCGCAAAAGGCACGCTGGACCGGTTATTCGGCACGCGGCAAAACGGCAGATGATGCCCTCGCCATTCTGCACGACGCCCGACGCTATCAGGACGCGGGCGCCTTTGCGGTCGAGATGGAAATTGTGCCGCCAGCGGTCGCAGCGGCGATTTCCCAGCGGACGTCACTCGTTGTGATTTCCATGGGTTCGGGCGCGGGGTGCGATGTCCAGTACTTGTTTTCGGTCGACATTCTTGGTGAAACCGAAGGTCATGTGCCCCGTCATGCCCGGGTCTACAGGGACTTCCGGGCCGAATACGCGCGACTGCAACAGGACCGCGTGGCTGCGTTCTCCGAATTCAGGCGCGACGTGGCTTCGGGGTCGTTTCCGAGCGAAAGCGAACTGGTCCAGATCTCCGAAGAAGAGTTGAGCAAGTTCGAGACCAAACTGGCGAACTGGGGCTAGCGGAATGTTGGGCCTGATGCGATTGATAACATTTCCGATGGAGCGGGACTACGCCCTGACCGGTCCGGAGCGGGAGAATGCGTTCCAAAGAGGCCTTGCGGGCGCAGACTGGTATCGGACGCCGGTAGACCGAAAGGTGCTGAAGTCCCTGATGAAGCGCACGGATTGGCCGGCGACGCGCGACATCTCGATCTGGGTTGCCGCGCTGGTCGGAAGCGGCGCGGGTGGCATCCTTCTTTGGGGAAGCTGGTGGGCGCTGCCGTTCCTGTTCGTCTATGGAGTGTTCTACGCCTCCGCCGCCGATAGCCGTTGGCACGAATGCGGCCATGGCACGGCCTTCAAGACCCGGTGGAAGAACGACGCGGTCTATGAATTGGCAAGCTTTCTGATGATGCGAAACTCGGTGGTCTGGCACTGGTCACATGCCCGCCATCACACCGATACGATCATCGTTGGCAGGGACCCGGAAATCGCGGGAATGCGACCGCCGCAACTGATCGTACTCTGCCTCAACTTGTTCGGAATCGTAGCCGTGCCGCAAAGCCTCGCCGCGCTGGCCCGGAATGCCGCGGGGATCATTCCGCCGGACGAAGCGGACCTCATCCCCGAAACCGAACGCGTCAAAGCCATTCGTGTCGCCCGCATCCACATCGCGATCTACATTCTTGTGGCATTGATTTCTCTCTGGTCGTGGTCGCTTCTGCCACTCATGATCATCGGGCTGCCCCGGGCCTATGGGATCTGGCTTTTGCTCGTGATGGGGCTTCCCCAACATCTTGGACTGGCGGAAGACGTGCTCGATCACCGAATCAATTCACGCACTGTGCTAATGAGCCCGATATTGCGCTTCATCTACTGGAACATGAACTACCATATCGAACATCACATGTATCCGATGGTGCCATACCACGCCCTGCCCAAGCTGCACGAGGTGGTGAAACACGACCTGCCCGCGCCCAACCCTTCGCTATGGAACGCATGGTCCGAGATCATCCCCTGTGTTCTGCGGCAGCTTCGCGACCCACACCACTTCATCCGCCCTCAACTGCCTGAAGGGGCGGGTGCATCGGATCCCGTTCCGTCCAACCAGACCGCCTGACGCCGGAGAACGCAACCCCCCTGGATAGAAGCCTGCGTACTTGTCGACATCGAAGAGGAAGATCTGGTTCGATTGGACCGCGAAGGACGAACCTACGTGATCTGCCGGATATCGGACGAAGAGGTCTATTGCATCGATGGCCTTTGTACGCACGAAAAGGTGCATCTTGCCGAAGGGTTGGTGTTCGACCACACGATCGAATGCCCCAAGCACAACGGCCAGCTCGATATCCGAACGGTCACCGCGATCAGGTCGCCGGCTTGTGAAGCGTTGAACACTTACGGCACGTGTTGTGGACGGCAGGGTCCACGTCGAGATTCCGTAACGGTTCGCCAGCGTGACGCTGCCAATGGCGGCGTCGAGCGCTGGCGTTCTCGCGACGGGGAATGTGAAGAAAGGCAACTCGCTGCGCTGGATGCTGCCGACCACCGAGGCTGGTCTCAAGACAGCCCGCACGGTTCCGCGCAGGTACGAGCTACGGCGGATAAGGCGCTTCTCCCACGAGCTCAGCGTCGGCACCCGCGTCGATGACCGCCGCCTAGACGAGTACGAAGACCTGCGCAAGTGCCTCGCCTTCGACGCGGTCATCGAGATTCTGGTCTGGCAACTGTCCCTTCTGGCCCGCGAGAGGCCTGACGACCTGGTCAAACGGCGTGTCACCCGGGACGACATGACGGCGCTTTGCGCCCTCGCCGCCCGTTGCGGTTTCATGGCTTCACTGGGGGCCTTGCAACAGCCCGCACTTATGTAGGTGATCGTTGCGGTAGGAACGTCGGTTGCCCGACGCCCCCCGCAGTCGCGGCAGGAATGCGCATTGCTGCGCACCCCCCGCACGGATCCGGACATGGACGTCAGCCCATCCGGCTCCTGCCACAGGTGCCTGACGGCGAACCGCCGGTCCGGCCACGGGTGGCGGATGGAGACGCGTCGCCAAGGGATTTCGGTCATGCGTTCCAGACGCTTCCAGTCGAAGCGGCGACGCCAGGACCGCCGACGCAGCGCCCGCAGCCGGAGGCGTTGAAGCCTGTGGCGAAAGGCGCGCAGCCGCCGGACAGGCGGCGCCCGGCATGCTCCTCCGCCGTGCAGGCGGCGGCGGAGGTCGAGCAGCCGCTCTCCGGACCTTCGCCGCACATCGCCCGCGTCGCGCCGTCGACACCGGCCGCCGCGTCCTCCTTCAACGCGAAACGGGACGCGGCGAGCGTTTCCGGCGCGCCATGGCGGAAGAGCGCCGCGAGACGCTCCTTCGGGCTTCTCCCTGCAGCTTGCCGCATCCGGCCGGCCGCCTGCGGCACGCTTGCCCGGCGCTGCGTCCGGCGCGTGCCTTGGCCTCCCGGATTCCCCTTGGTCGGGACCCTTTCCTCCGGCGGCTCCGCAGGAGCGTGCGCTCCCTTGTTCGCCGCCATCACAGGTCATGCGGCCTCGTCCGGCTTCTTCAAGCCGTTCATCACAGGCTTCGGCATTCTCCATTCCCTATGCGGCCCCATACGAGGGCGGGGCGGTTGGAAGACCTCCCGGGATCCCGACAGAAGGCATGCGGACGTGCACGGGTTCTCCGGCACCGCGGGGCCCGCCGACAGTAGAGTCGGGGGGAGGCGCGCCCTGCCGTAGGTCGAGGGAGTAGCAGTTTGCCGGCGGCTTTCGCCATGTGCCGGTGCCTCAGTCTCTCCCGTAGCCACGTTTCCTCGCCCCCGCTCTCCGAACCCGGCGTGCGGATTTCCCGCACCGGGCTCTCCAGTGGGATCATGCACCTCGCACACGGACCACCGGAACGGGTCGTGGGAGGGAGGAGCCGGTTGGTCCGGTGCCCAAGGCCGCTGCACGCCAGCCTTCCTGCCTCCCGCGTCGTTTCCGGTGTGCCGCCGGGCCTGTCAACGCCCCGGCAGCGTCGAACCGTCTGGGTCCGACCCCTTCGCTTCCGCATGTGACGCGTTCCGAAGTCTCTGCCCTCAAGGCGGGGTAATAGGCAGAGCCACTCCCGCAGGCGTTCATCCTTTCCGCGTCCCTCCTCACCTGAGGCCCCTTCCCTCGACCGGCATTGCCCGGCGTCCCCAGTACTACGGGCCTCTCCGCCACCCTGACGGCCCGGACCGGTCCTTGCGGATTTCCGGTTGGCGCGTGCACGCCACCGACAGGGCTTCCCGTGTTGCTGCATTCTCCATCTTCCATGCATGCCGACGCCACTACCCCGGCGGATCCGGTCGGTGCGTCCGTCGCTCGCTTCCCGACCGATGCCAGGCTTCCCCTGCCATTGGGAGGGTCGCCACCCGCATTGGGATTTTCGAGGCCTGCTCAGCGTTCACTTCACGTTCCGGCCTGCATGGTCGCTGAGCCGCCCAACGGCGGCCCTTTTGTCCGCAGTGCTTCAAACCATGTCGTTGCCTCCATGATCCGCCGCGGTCGCTATCAACCGGAGCGACAGGTGTTGAGCGGGATTCGCACCCGCAAGGAGAATGCGCCTTTCCACGGCGCACGTAGAGTCGGGGGGAGGCGCGCCCTGCCGTAGGTCGAGGGAGTAGCAGTTTGCCGGCGGCTTTCGCCATGTGCCGGTGCCTCAGTCTCTCCCGTAGCCACGTTTCCTCGCCCCCGCTCTCCGAACCCGGCGTGCGGATTTCCCGCACCGGGCTCTCCAGTGGGATCATGCACCTCGCACACGGACCACCGGAACGGGTCGTGGGAGGGAGGAGCCGGTTGGTCCGGTGCCCAAGGCCGCTGCACGCCAGCCTTCCTGCCTCCCGCGTCGTTTCCGGTGTGCCGCCGGGCCTGTCAACGCCCCGGCAGCGTCGAACCGTCTGGGTCCGACCCCTTCGCTTCCGCATGTGACGCGTTCCGAAGTCTCTGCCCTCAAGGCGGGGTAATAGGCAGAGCCACTCCCGCAGGCGTTCATCCTTTCCGCGTCCCTCCTCACCTGAGGCCCCTTCCCTCGACCGGCATTGCCCGGCGTCCCCAGTACTACGGGCCTCTCCGCCACCCTGACGGCCCGGACCGGTCCTTGCGGATTTCCGGTTGGCGCGTGCACGCCACCGACAGGGCTTCCCGTGTTGCTGCATTCTCCATCTTCCATGCATGCCGACGCCACTACCCCGGCGGATCCGGTCGGTGCGTCCGTCGCTCGCTTCCCGACCGATGCCAGGCTTCCCCTGCCATTGGGAGGGTCGCCACCCGCATTGGGATTTTCGAGGCCTGCTCAGCGTTCACTTCACGTTCCGGCCTGCATGGTCGCTGAGCCGCCCAACGGCGGCCCTTTTGTCCGCAGTGCTTCAAACCATGTCGTTGCCTCCATGATCCGCCGCGGTCGCTATCAACCGGAGCGACAGGTGTTGAGCGGGATTCGCACCCGCAAGGAGAATGCGCCTTTCCACGGCGCACCAATGGCATTTCCTTAACGTTTCGGCGTCGTTTCCTTAAGGCTGCGCGAGCGGTTCGGGGCTGCCGTGCCCCTTTCCGGTCCGGACGGCGGGTTTCGGGCTACGCGGTCTGCTCTCGCTTGCGGCTCCACTTTCCGACCGGTTTTCGCGAGCGGCGCGGGAACGACCGTCCCGGCCGCAGCCGCGCCCTGACCGCGAGGATCGAGTCCGCCATGCGCCCGACGGTGTCGGCCAGGGCCGCGGTCTGGGCCAGGATCATCTCCTCGAGGTTGATTGCGAGCATGGCCAGTGCGTTGGAGAAGTTCGTCCGCCTCTTCGGCAGGTCGCCTTCGTGCATGTCGTCGAGGAGGCTGTCGCCCTGATTGGAGAACAGGCGTGCCATGGCGATGAGGTTGAAATGGGCGTAGAGTTCCTGGCGGACGCCGCGTTCGGTCCTGCCGTGGAATTCGTCCACCGCGATGACATGTTTGGAAGTCTTGTACAGTTCCTCGATCGACCAGCGTCCGTGATAGAGGTCCGAGAGGTCCGCCACGCTGTACCGGTCCGGGTCGTCGAGGGTCGTGGCGAGCACGTATCGTTCATCGGCGATATCGTAGCGGACCATGCGCAGGACGACCGGAGGGACCGGGGTTGCGAAGCCTGCGGCCCGCAGCTTGCGCAGGGCCTCCTTTCCCGGGGTGATCCTGATGCGGGCGTCGTCGCGGTCGCCGTCGCGGAAGCTGTTGAAGGCGGCGGCGGAGCTGCGCTGGATGCGGAACACCGGATGCAGGCCGCGCACGGTCATGGCGTGCAGCATGACGAAGGAGAAATATCCCCGGTCGAAGGCCACGACGTCGCCGGGGGAGAGCGCGTCGAGATGGGTGAGCGCGGCGGCGCGTTCGTCGGCATCGGACGCGAGGAGGAAGTCGACGGGCATGCGGTTGTCGAGCCTGTACAGGCAGGACAGCAGGCCCTGCGGGTAGTGGGCGCCGTCGTTCGGGAGCGGATATCCGGCATCGACGAGCGGGCGCGGCAGGTTGAGCTTGGAGCCGTCGACGGCGAAGGTCCGGTGTCCGTTCCAGTTCGGGTCGTGGATGCCGTGCGCGAGGATCTCGCGGTGCAGGTCCCGGAACAGGTCCTCGTGCACGCGGGCGCGCGCCTTGCAGATCGAGGAGGCGGCGACCGGCTGCGGCTGCGGCAGCGCGATGCCGGACTTCCGGCACTGCTCCCACAGCTCGGCCGTCACGGTGGCGTAGCCTTTCCGTCCGCGCGCCAGCACCAGTCGGAACACGAACAGCATGACGACGAGGCTGTCCGTCACCCGGCGTCTCTGCATCCACTCCCGGTCGTGGCGGGCGGCGATGCCGGCGGCCGCGTCGGCGATCCGGGACCACATGGCGACGAAGCGGCCGTCGGAGGCGGACGCAGGGGACTTGCCGCGGCGCTTCGGCTTCGGCTTCGGTTTCGCCTCTCCCTTCAGGATCTCGCGGAACGCCGGGTCCAGCGCCCTGACCAGGATCTCCTTGGCCGGCTTGGCGCCGCGCCCGCTGCGCTTGCCGGCGGTCATGCCGATCCGCTGCCAGCCGGCGGCCCTGTAGCAGGCGCCGTCGAAGCGGGTCGGGTCGACGAAGGTCTCGCACAGGACCGGGCGGCAGGCGTGCCGCTCCTCCCAACTGCCGGGCAGTTGGCGCAGCGCCATCGCCAGCGCCTTCGACGCAAGGTTGTCGACGCGGACCCATGGCACCACCAGGAAGCGGCTGTTCGACACCGCGAGGTGCAGCCGGCGGTCGCGGTCGGCCGCGCTCCACCCGATCCACTCGTCCCGGACCGGCAGCGTCCGCGCCGCCGCCTCGAACAGCAGCACCGCGAGAGGCCGCCCGCGGCGGTCGCGGACGAACCAGCGGACGGACGGCCCGAAGGGCCGCGGGCATCCGAGATAGTGGTAGCGGTCGACGAGCGCCTTCCACAGCGCCACGTCCTCCGGAGACGCCGCCTCCTCCAGCGACAGGGGCTCCAGGGCCTCGAGACCGCAGGCGATCTCGGGCTGCGGGTCGGAGGCCCGCACGCGGACGATCGGCCCGCGCGCCGACTTCGCCGCGGTGTCGCGCTTCTCCGGAAGGGTCAGGATCCCGCATTCCTCCAGGTGCTCGAGAAGCCGCAGGCCCGCCGCGACGCGGTAGTCGCCCTTCGGCGTGGTCCAGTTCAGGTGCTCGCAGATGGTCTTCGACAGCTCGTTGCGGCTGTCGTTCGGGAACAGTTCAACCGTTTCCCGGATGTCGGCGATCTGGCGCCGCGTGAAGCGCCGGCCGAGGAAGGTGGTGGACTTGAGGGCTGCGATTCGCGGGTCCATGGCTGAAAGCTCCCGGCGGGACGGATTGATGCGAGCGTGGCATGCCACGAAAGGGAGGACGTGTCAACCCCCGGGGCGGAAAGGCGGAGCAGGCGGAAAAAGGACGCGGAATCAGCCGGCTGGCGCCGCGCGCGGAACGGCATCGCGATCCTGCCGGCCAAATGAAATGCCATTGCCCGCCGACATCCCGCCAAAACGATGCCTGCGATGCTGCCTTCGACCGGTCCGGGAGCCTCGGCGCCCCGGACCATCGTCTTTTCGATGCTCAACGGCCCTGCCCGCCCGTGCCGCTGCCGACGCTTCGCCTGCCCCCCGCGGGAGCCGACGCACGGCTCGCGGAGAAACGTGAATTGGCTGCTCCCTCGTTCCGGAGGACTTTCACCTCCTGCCTTCCGCCAGTTCGCCTGGCACACCAGATCCCCGCATGCCCGTCAAGGCACGAGGCTCCTGCACCGGGTGATTGACGGCAAACCGCGTGTTCGGCCATGGGTGCACGATCCGCAGCGGTGGCCGGAAGACCGTCGCCAGCAGGTCGACCCTATCCCACGCAAGCGGTCCTTCTGCGACCGGCGTCGCAAGACGCGCAGCCATGGCCGGCGAGCGGCGCCCGCATGACGCGAACCTCGGGCATCGCGCCGGGCTCCGGCGCGAACCGGGTCCCGAGGCTGTCGAGGTCCGGCAGCATCCCGGCGGCGAGGCAGCCGTCTATCTCGGCCGCCGGCGCCGCCTCGCAGTACTCCTCATGGGCCGGCCTGGGAGCCTCGCCGTCAGTCGGCAGGCAGCGCGTTCGCCCGCCTCCGACAACGCCGTCTCGAAGCAGCGGCGGCAGGCCTCGCGCGGGAACGGCTCTGCGCGGCAGGCTCGAGCGGCGGACAGCGCCGGCATGGAGTTTGAGGCGGCCGTCGCAGGGCCGGACCCCGAGCCGGCGGCCGATCAGCTGCGAGGGCACGGTGCAGGACGCCCGTTTCAGGATGAAGCCTCTGGACGAGGCGGCGTCGATGCCGGTTTCCTCGCAGTCCGTCGTGCGCATCGGCGGCAGGTCCCGAAGCGTGGCGCGTTCGGCCCTGATGCGCCCGGACCGGCGTGCATTGCCGCGTCCGACGATCCCGGCGATAAAGGCGCGACAGGCCGCGGCATCGGCAAAGTCCGCCGATCCGCGCAGCGCAGGCGCGCCCGCGATCTCGCGCTCGAGGTGGCCGTGCGGGCTCTCGATCACGCCGTTCCCGCGGGCGATGCCGCGGCTGTTTCGGGGCGGGGTCGTCCCGCAGCGCCGACATGGCAGGAGACAGCGTTCGGTCATGTCCTCGGCATCGTCCGTGCAGCGGTTCCGGAATTCCGCAGACAGGCTGTCGGTGCGGCGCTCGCCCGGCGCGCCGCCCGGGGACCGGAGCGCCGCCTGCAGTCCCGGGGCCGGGGCCGTGAAGCTCTCGCCGCCGGGACCCGCCTCCGCATGCCGGAACCCCGACCAGGGGAGCCGGAAGCGATGCAGCATGCGAGCCGGCTGCTGTCCGGCAATGGCGGCGCCGGGAGCGTTCATGTTGGCGAATTCCGACAGGCCGAGCCGGCCCGGCTCGCGGGTCTGACGGAAGACCGCCTCCCAGTCGGGGCCATGGCATGCCCGCCAGTCGCGGATGCGGCGCTCCAGGGTGCGCCGGACGCCCGGGTCCGGATCGGGGCGGCGCCGCATCGGCTCCTCGAACACTCCAAACGCGCGAATGCCCGGATCGGCTTCCAGCATCGGCACGACTTCCTCTTCAAACATCCCGGCCAGCGGGTCCGGGCGCCGCCGCCCCCGCGGGGCCTTTTTCCGTGAGGGAAGCGTCGGATCCTGGTTGATCCGGCAGCCGCTGCGGGCGCTGAAGCCGGCCTTGGCAGCGGCCGCTTCCGTCGAACGGGATTCCCCGTGTTTCATGAAAGACCTCATCCGGTTGTCCGTTGCATGGTGACCCGGCACCTTGCTCTCCTCTGCTCGAGAATTGTTGCAAGGTCGGCATCCGGCCAGCCGTAGACACCAAGGGAGGCGCGGGAGGGGGGCGAAAAAACTTCCTTCCGGCGGCCGTCAACTCCAGTCGGGCTGCGCCCTCCTTGCGTTGACGGCCGCCGGACCCGCCCCCTACCCGAGACTCTCATCCTGATTGTCGCGCTGCAGGAAGCCGAAGGGACGGCCCGGAAGCGGCAGAAACATGACTCAACGGTGCGGATAAACTGCAATAGTCAAACATGGAGCGCCCGAAAAGTGAACAGGCACGGGACAAACTACCCCATATCGGAAACGCACCCGTTGCGATCGCAGGTACAAAGTCACCACCAATGCTTGCGCGAGACCGCAGGATGGCCGTGACCGATCAAGCCCCTGGTTGCAGGATGCTCCACGTCCGGGGGAGGACAGGCCACCAAACGCATCGGAGTGCCTTGGCCAATACCAAGGCGTTGGAAAACTCAGGGCGCCACTCGGATGCTGTTGCGTTCACGACCGTTCGCGCGTGATCGATCCGATGCCCTGAGACCGCGCACTGCCTCGCGACGTCAGGATCAGGACGGTTCAATCCGGAACTTGTCGCGCGAATTGCGACTCAAGGCTCGTCGCGAAAGGATCGCCCCGACCTGTTTTCCGAGGGGCTTCCGTGTTGGCCATAGAGTTCAACGCACGTTCGCTGCTGAACAGGCCGTCAATCCGGCACTCGTTCGGGGCATTGCCGCAACGTCTGGACGAGTAGCGCCCTTGCTTGTCCGCGGCCGACGAAAGACCGCACCATGACGGCGAGCGCAGGACTGCGGGACAGTCCGGACGCAGAACCAAGCCAAGAACGAACCGGGATGGAACGAACGTGCGACAGATTCAATGCCTGGTCCGGCCCTCGAACGCCGAATCGACGTCCGGCGCGTCAAGCCGGGCATCCATCTGCCCGGGAGAGGCGCCGCGGACCTGCTCGGCGCGCGCGGCAGGCAGCCGGCCGAACTTCCGGCGGGCCAGGCGCAGGAACGTTTCGGCCCTGCCCTCGGCGATGCCCGCGGCCCTTCCCCTTTCCGTCCGGATCCGCGCGGCGGTTCCCATGACCTCCTCCACTTTCTCCGGGTCCGTCCCCGCACGCCGCAGCGCGGCTTCGATGCGCTCCGGCTGCAGGCTGGCCTGCTCGACGGTGCAGGCCGGGCATGCAGCCGCCCGAACCCCGTCTCCGCGACTCCGGCGACCAGCAGGTCGGCCTCGGCGTCGCTGACGTTGTCGCGGAACGCGCGGGCCGGCGCCGGCAGCGCCGCGCGCGCCTCGGCGCTCCGCGACAGCCCCCGCGGCTCGGTCCGGCCGAGATCGTGAACCGCGTGGCGGCCGAAGGACTGCGCGAGATGCTCCAGGCCCTCCGGCGCATGGATCATGTCCCGGACCGAGCGGGGCGCCGTCCACGGCTCGCGCCCGTGGAAGAACACGACCGGGATGACGGGCGGCAGGCCGCCGTCCGTCTCCATGGCCCGGACATCGAGCACGTGCCGGACAAGCTGGAGCGGCGTGCGGCGATCGACCCGGCTTTCATGCTCGGGCAAAGCATGGACGGCCGCCTCGCCGCCGTCCCCGCGGCGGAGGCGGAAGATGGCGCCGGACTGCGTCCTGCTGCCCTCGCCGTCGATGGCCGCCCCCTCGACATGCACCGGCGGGCGTTCGGGGTCGAGCCGGGCGACCACCTCGGGGGGAAGGCATTCGCGCGGCAGCCGGGCGGCGCGGGCGGGGTCGGAGACGAGCAGACGGAAGAGGGCGTCGTGCCGGGCGCGTGGCAGGGCCATGTCCGGGTCTCCCGCGGTTGCGCCGGGCCCGGGCTCCGGCCGCGGTCCTTGCCCCGGATCCGGCGCGTCCGCCAACGCCCTTTCCGCGGCGGCGTCCGCGCGGAGACGGCAATCGATGCAGAGCCGGACGAACGCCGCCCGAGGACAAAACAAAGGCTCTCGCAAAATTGAACGATCGAAGCGATCGTTTCGCGACAGCCCCTTGGCACGTTAAGTTCGCGGCGCCGAACCGTCACGCGGCAAAAAGGCGTCGCGGGAAATTTGTCAGTCGCTCGTATCCATCGCTCGTGACGGCGATCGTTTCCGACATCCCGAAACCGCGGGCCAGTACATACGTATGAAACGTCATTCCGGCTTCGAAGGACCAGTCCGAGCAAGCCGTGGCCTCGAGCGGCTCGCCTCCGGACGGATGCAAAAGAAGTCCGACCGAATAGAATGTCTTGTTCGTGAATGTGCTTCGCAATCCGGCCGACAGCACGCCGTCGCGGTAGATCCTGTCAGCAACCGCCGCCGCCACTCCCGGCCGCACCTCTTCAAGGGCGGCGTCCTGGATGGAGATCAAGGTGTCGACTATACGCTGATCTTCGGCGCTTGCCTCGGCCACGCGGATCGGACGCATGAACCGGGCATGGTAGTGGCGTACATTCGGAGTCGTTTCTACCTGCACCAGGTCGCCGGATTTCAGAATCCTGTCGGAGTAGCCGCCGTGCAGATGGAACGCGCGTTCGCCGGACGACAGGACTCCGGGCCCCGGAAGATCGCTTCCTGCCCTGATCATCGCAGCGCAGATTTCCGCTGCAATCTCGCGTTCGCTCACGCCGACCGCAGCACTGTCGATCGCTGCCTGCATTCCCGCTTCGGCAGCTTTTCCTGCCCTGCGCTGGTAATCAATTTCAGCCTCGCTCTTGATCAGCCGCATGGTTGGGAGGAGGCTGCTTTCGTCCTTCCAGGAAATTCCGGGAAGACGCTCCCGAAGCCTTTCGTACCGGCCAGCTGACAGCGGCCACGCCGAGAGTTCGATTCCCAGCCTGCCGGACGCGCCGAATCGCCGGATGATCGTCCTAGCTGCCATCTCGATCGAATCCTGCCCGTCGCTCCAGGTGGCGTGGTCCGTATAGACGCAGGTCGCGTCGAGATAGTACTTCTCGACATCCCGGCAGATGACAGCCGGAGCACCGTCGGCGGGAACAAGGGCACATTGAAAGCTGCTGTAGCCGCGGGTGAAGAACCCGGTCAGCCAAGTCACGGATTCCGGCTGGAATACAACCACGCCGTCGAGAGCGCGCTCGGCAAGCGACCGCTGCACGCTATCCAGACGCGCCTCGTACTCCGATCTTTCGAACCACGGGGTCGAGATCCCGTCCATCGATCCGGGCGCCTCCGAGGTCACGGGGCTTTTTTCAGCAGTGTCGCGAAACGGGCGAGCATGGTCTTGGCCGACAAGGCTGGATGGGCCTGCAGTTTGAGTTGATCCACGTCGGCGCCGTCGTCTTGCATCCGATCCCGGTTTTCCTCGAACCAGATCGGGGCCTGTTCCCTGGTAATCTCCGGATGCCCCTGAATGCCCCAGGCGGGCTTGTTCCGGTAGCGCCAAACATGGTTGGGGCATATGTCGGAATAGGCAAGGATCGTCATGTCCTCGTGGTCGGAACGCACCTCGTCGTTGTGCCAGACGAACATGTGAACCTTCCCGTCAAGTTCGGAACAGATGGGGTCTCCCGCCGCTTCGTCCGTGACTGGCAAGTCCTTGTAGCCGATCTCGCACCTGTCCCGGCGAAAGACCTGATCGCGCCCGCAAAGCGCCGATGCAAGTATCTGGCTTCCGAAACAAACTCCAAGCATGGGAATGTCGAGAGCTGCAGCTTCGACGATCAAGTCATGCTCGCGATGGATGAATTCCATGTCCTCGTAGGCGCCATGCGGGCTGCCGGAGAGGAACACGCCGTCGTAGCCTGCCGGGCTCTCCGGAAAGTCGCCCCCATAAGCCCATTTCCGATCGACATCCAGACCCCAGCTCCCGAACCGTTCATCGAGCCTCGCAACAGACTGCTGCTTGGGGCCGTTGCAGAGAAAAAGTAGGCGTGCCGTCATGCAGTGCTGCTCTCGCGTCTTTGACAATTGGTACACCCCGCGTATCCTGATCGCAATCGGGCTCGCAGCAGCCGGACTCCAGGAAGTCGACAGACGTGCGCATTGATCTCAATTCAGACCTGGGAGAGGGATTCGGACCCTGGAAGATGGGCGACGACGACACGATGCTGGACATCGTGACATCCGCGAATGTCGCCTGCGGATTCCATGCCGGCGATCCCGAAATCATGCACGGCATGGCTGAGAAGGCGAAGGCGAGACGTTTGGCGGTCGGCGCCCATCCCGGCTATCGGGATCTGATCGGGTTCGGCCGGCGCCCCGCGGCGGGAATCACAGGGCGCGAGATCGAACGGCTCGTGGCCTACCAGGTCGGCGCATTCCAGGCGGTCTGCGCTCTCGCCGGCTATCGGATGAGCTACGTGAAGACTCACGGCGCGCTGGGAAATGCCTGCAACGATGATGACTGTCTGGCGGATGCGGTAGCCAGGGGCATCTCGGCCGCCGATCCCGGCCTCGTCTGGCTGATCATGCCCGGCACGCCGACCGAAAGGGCTGCGGAACGGGCCGGACTCCGGCCGGCGCGCGAGATCTATGCGGACCGAACCTATGCAGACAGCTTCAACCTCGCTCCGCGGAACCGGCCGGGCACGGTGATCCATGACGCGGCGACGGCCAGCCGGCGCGTCCTTGAAATGGTGTCGGAAGGCAGGCTGGTATCTGAATCGGGCAAGTCGCTTAGGGTGGAAATCGATTCGATCTGCGTGCATGGCGACAATCCCGCCAGCGTCCGGATGGCCCGCAGCATACGTACGGCGCTTGAAGCCAATGGATGGACGCTTGCGCCATTCGCGCCTCCGGATTCAGCGTCCGTCGGTCACGCCATCGACAAGGTTGGTCCCGAGTAGCGACTCCGTTGTCGGCTCGCTCCGTACAGGTCGGACAGCTGCGATCCGCGCCCGAAGCCGTTCAGCCGAATCACGGGCTGCCTCAACCGCTTCTTCGAGCGTGACGGAAGATAGGCGCACGATTCCGCCGGGCGCAACTTGGGCAAGGCGGCCAAGGTCGGCGCTGACGACGGTGGCGATCTTGGGATAGCCCCCGGTCGTCTGGCAGTCGCGCAAAAGGACCGTCGGAATGCCGTCTCCCGGCACCTGGATGCTGCCGGCAAGGACACCGTCCGAAACTATGTTGGGTTCTGCCTTGTGGAGAAGCCGCGGGCCATCCAGCCGGTAGGCCATGCGATCGCTGTCCGGCCTGACGAAAAACGGATTGCCGGCGAGCACCTCCAGCGCAGCGGCTTCGAAGTGATCGTGCTGGGGCCCGGGGACAAAGCGGATCGGTCCGGCGAAAGCGGCAGCCGGTTCGATTCTGGACAGTTTTCCGCGCTCCGGAGCCTTGAACGGCAGAAGGTCGCCCCGCGCCAGCGCCCTGCCGCCGATGCCGGATCGGCGGTGAACCGAAAGGCTTCCCATCATCCTGGGCAAGTCGAAGCCGCCCCCGACAGCGAGATAGGCAAAGACGCCGCTTCGGACCGGTCCCACTTCGATGACATCGCCGGGTTCGCCACGCGCCGAGCAGCCGTCCGGGACCGAGTTTCCGCCGACCCGGAGCATGCAATCCGGACCTGACAGCGCGATCGTCGCTTGTCCGTCTTCCACCACGAACCGCCCGCCTGCCATCTGGAACTCCACGCACGCCGTTTCGGGGGGATTGCCTGCCAGCGCATTGGCCAGGGCGGCAGATTCGAGGTCCATCGTGCCAGACGTGGACACGCCGAAGCGGCGCAGGCCAAACCGCCCCCGGTCCTGAACCGTGGTCCCGGTCCCGCAGTCGACGACCCGAAGCCCGGTCATCCCGTTTCGCACACGGCGACGACATCGCCTGCCTCCGATCGGGCCGCCAGGCGCTTCCACCGCGCCGCGCGTACGCGCTCGAACGTGATCTCGTCACCGGCTTCGAAGAGGAACACCGGGTCGCGGCCAGGATGAAAGCACCGTACGGGCGTGCGTCCGATCAGTTGCCAGCCGCTCGGAGAAGGGATCGATCCTATAGCGGACTGGGCGCCACCGATCGAGACCGACCCGCCCGGTATGCTCTTGCGCGGCGTAGTCCTTCGCGGCGTTGCGAGTCGTGAATCTAGCCCCCCGAGATATGTGAACCCAGGCATGAAGCCGATCATGTAGACCCGGTAGACCGAACCGGCATGGAGCTCGACGACCTCCCCGGGAGAAAGGCCATGCAGCGCGGCCAACTCTTCGAGGTCCACGCCATAGTCTCCGCCGTAGACCACGGGCACCCGCCAGCGGCGGCGGCGGGTCGTTCCCGCGTGCGCGTCGCGCGCGAGCCGCGCCAGGGCCAGTGACAACTTCGCGTGCCCGACGGCCAGTGGATCTACATGCACGAGAAGCGAGCGATAGGTCGGGACGCACTCGACAACGCCCGGCAGCGCCGCTTCCCGCACGGCGTGATCAAGCGCGATGACGCGTTGATTGACGTCGGCGTCAACCTTGTCTCCGAATTCCACCGACATGGCAGAGTCGCCGCAGGGAACGACGCGTGGGTAGGCAGGAGTCATTGCTGCGCTGCCCCGAGCGCCTCGATCGCCTTCCTTGCCGCCGCGATGGCGGTGCGATCCAGCGCTTCGCGCGCTGATCCGCCCACATGAGGCGTCAAAATCAGTTGCGGACAGTTGAACAATGGGCTGTTCGTCGGAGGAGGTTCGGGCGAAAAGACATCGAGCGCCGCGCCGGCGAGTCTGCCGTTCCGCAGGGCGGCGACAAGCGCCGTCTCGTCGAGGAGAGCGCCGCGCGCCGTGTTGACGACGATCGCGCCATGCCGCAACGCGCCGATCCGGGCGGCGCTGAACCGACGGCCTTCGCCGGGGACGGAATGAAGGGAAACAATGTCGGAACGGGCGCAGAGCGCATCCATGTCCACCCGCTCGACGCCGTCGCTGGCCAAGTCAGCATCGGACGCGTGGTCAGTGACGGCGATGACTTGCATCCTGAATGCGCGCGCCAGCGAAGCGACGCCGCGGGCAATTCGCCCGTAGCCAACGAGCCCCAGCGTCTTCCCGGCGAGTTCGAACCCAGTCTGCCGGTAACGGAAGCCGAAATCGTTGTTGCGCATGGCCCGGTCCGCCCGGGGAATCTGCCGGGCGCAGGCAAGCATCAGGGCAATGGCGTGCTCGGCTACGGCTATCGTATTCGCGCCCGGCGTGGAGGCAACCAGGATTCCCCTTGCAGCAGCCGCAGACTTGTCTATTGCGTCGGTACCTGCACCGTGGCTAACGATCACTGTCAGTTTCGGCGCAGCCGCAATTTCAACTACAGACAGCCCGTGATTGCGCGTGATGACCGCGCGGGCGGTGGCCAGGTGCGGCTCGAGCGCCGCAAAGTCGGTGGAATCCGGTGTGCCGACCAGCAGTCCTGCGCCGCGCAGCAGGTTCAGGCCGGGTGCGGCAATCGGCTGCACCACAAGGCAATCGGTCACTGCGGCGGCTCCAGGCAGACTCTCGTGAGGACTCGAGCTGCGGCGGCGAAGTCGTCGATGTTCATGGACTCGTCCGGGTTGTGACTGCCGTTTTCATTGCGGATGAAGAGCATGCCTGTGGGGATGCCCATCCGGGCGAAGACCGCCGCGTCGTGACCTGCGCCGCTGGGCATGGTGATCGCGGGCACCCCTTCGAGGGAGCATGCGGCCTCCAGGGCCGCAACGATCCTGCGATCCATCAAGGCGGGGAATGTCCCCGTTCGCGGACCGAGATCAAAGCGGACGGAGTATTGCCGGGACAGCCGCCCGACCAGTTCTGAGAGTTCGGAAGCGACATGTTCAAGCATGCCGGACGACTGGCTCCGAACGTCGAGCGAAAAATTCACGCAGCCTGCGACCTTGCTGAATGCATGCCCGGCAGGGTCCGTGGCAAGCTTGCCAAACGTGATCGCCAAGTCATCGCCGTTCAGTTCGGCTTCATCCCAGATTTCGTCCATTGCCATCACAAGGGCAGCAGTAGCGCGCACGGCGTCGCGCCTCAGGTGCCGCGGCGTCGCGCCGGAATGCGCGTAGTCTCCAGCGCATCGGGCTGACCGGAATCTGAATGACCCCCTAATTCCGGTGACAATTCCCACTGGCTTTTTCTCCGCCACGAGGCATGGTCCCTGCTCGATGTGAGGTTCGATGAAAAGGCCGATTTCGGCCGGGTCGAGGTGGGCTTCGCCTGCAAGAAGCCGGTCGACATCGCCGCCTGCCGCGGAAATCGCCGCTCCGAGCGGCAAGCCGTCGGAAGCACGCAGCACTTCGCTCAATTCCTCCGATTCGAGTTGCCCGAAAGCGGCGCGGCTTCCGATATAGGATGCGGCAAACCAGGTGCTTTCCTCGGCGCGAACCGCCATCAGCGAGATATCGCGGGGCGGCTGCACGCCTGCTCTTGCCAGACCGGACACAACGGAAAGCCCGCAAAGCACTCCCGCCGCTCCATCGAAGTTCCCGCCGTTAGGGACGGAATCGAGATGCGAACCGATGATGACACGGTTCCCGGGTGTCAATCCCGGCAGGGTCAGGTAGAGATTGGACGCGGCATCGGTCTCAACCCGAAGCCCCAACCGGACTCCTTCCCGGCGAAGCAAGTCGTGAGCGAACTGCTCCCCCTCGCCGTACGAGGCACGGCTGATGCCAGCCCCGCCGCCGGTCCCGAGGGCAAGTTCGCCAAAAAGGCCGTTTGCCAAGTCGATGTCAGGTTCGGCGCGGACGGTCGAAGGAATCATCGCAAGTGCCTCAGGCTGCAGTCAGGCGTGCGGAGCCTTCCGGCTGCGGTTACGGGCAGCAATAGTGTCCGGACCCCGGATTGCCACTATCTTCATCGTTGCCTGCCACTCCGAAGGCGAACAGGCAGGTCGACACATCGCCTGCCAAGAAAGGCTTCGTTTCGATTATGCGTCAATGCTGCACGCCGTTCTTGCGAAACCGCCCGCGACGTCGCCTTCCGGTTGAGTTTTCAAGGGCGTCCGTGCCTGATTCCGTTCCGGCTATACCACAAATTGCCAGTGCGCCATGCAAGGGATTGAGCGGATTGACTAGGGGCAGACCCAAATATAACCTGAATTTCAAAGAGGAGAAAAGCCCGGACTCCGGGACTGCGAGATTGTTTATGGCCGCGGAACGCGCGTCTGCCCTGCCCTTTTCTAGGCAGGAGCACATGGACCGTCAGGAAAGGATGCGCCGTCGACTGCGGGAAGCCGGGTTCGACGCTATGCTCGTCTTCGCCCAGGAAAGCCACTACTGGCTGACCGGCTACGACACGGGAGGCTTCGTCTTTTTCCAGTGCGCCGTGGTCACCGCTGACGAACAGCCAATAGTTCTGCTGACCCGCCGCCCGGACCTCGTTCAGGCGCGCGTGACCAGCACGATCGAGGACATTCGCATATGGTGGGATTCGGAGGATGCCGATCCCGCCCGGGAGCTGCGCGGAATTCTCGAGGAGTTGGGTCTTCGCGGCAAGAGGATCGCCGTTGAACTGAACACCCACGGATTGACCGGGTGGAACCTTTGGCGGCTTCAGAACGCCCTGGAGGGATTCTGCACGCTTGATGACGACAATCACCTGATCCGCAGGCTTCGGCTGGTCAAGTCGCCGGCTGAGATTGCCTATACTCGCAAGGCGGCCGAGATTCTCGACCGTTCGCTATCTGCCGTTATTGCCGTCGCCCGCCCCGGCATTCTAGATTCAGAGATCAAGGCAGAGTATCTGCGTTCTATTCTCTGCGATGGCGCCGACATGCCGCCGAATGCACCGCTCTTCAATTCGGGCGTGCGCGCAATCTATGGCCGGGGAGTTTCCGAGCCGCGAAGGATTCGGGCGCAGGACCAGTTGCTCGTTGAGTATCCGGTTGCCTACCGCCGCTACAACGCAAAGACCGAATGGACGATCCTGTTCGGAATGCCGGATCCGCGGCAAGTTAGCATGTATGACGCGGCACGGGCGACGCTGGACCGGATGACAGAGATTGCGCGCCCGGGATGCACGCTTGGAGAGATATTCGACATGCATGCGGACGGGCTGGATTCTGCCGGATATTCCCTACATCGCTACGGGGCCACAGGCTACTCCGTAGGATGCACATTTGCTCCGACGAGCATGGATGTTCCGCCTATGATCTATTCCGGAAATCCGACCGTGTGCGAGCCTGGCATGACTCTGTTCTATCACGTCATGATCGGTGATTCGGATACAGGACTTGGAATGGGGGTGGGCCATACCCTTTTGGTCACCGAAGGTGCGCCGGAGGTACTGACCGGGTTGCCCGGCGAGCTGACAATAGTAACCTGAGGCGGCAACAACGCCGCAAATTGACGACAGAGGAGAAATGTCATGAAAAACTTGATGGCCAACCGTAGGCAGGTGGTGATCGGATTGGCGGCGGCGTCAGCCGTTCCAACGGTCAGTTTTGCGCAGTCAGGGACGCCGAAACACGGCGGAACGCTGAAGATCAGCCATTCGACCAGAATCGCCACATTGAACGTGATGCAACTGTCCGGACCCGCAGAATATCCATGCGTCGACATGCTCTACTCCGGTCTGACGCGGATCGAGCCCGGCAGAAACTCGGCAGGTCCAGATCTCGCAACAAGCTGGGAAGCCAACGAGGACGCCACGCAGTTCACGTACAACCTGCGCCAGGGGGTCACGTTCCACGACGGAACGCCGTTCACTTCGGCAGATGTCGTGGCGACCTTCGAGGCGATCCTCGATGCGGATTTCGGTTCACCGGCCCGGTCGGTTCTTGACGTCATCGAGACCGTGGAGGCGGTCGACGACCACACCGTCCGGTTCAATCTCAACGCACCCTACGCCGACCTTCCGATTTCAACCGCTCATGCCAATGCGCGGATCGTGTCGGCAGCGGCGCTTTCCGGCGATCTCGCCGATCTCGAGACCAAGCCCAACGGGACAGGACCGTTCAAGCTGGAAAGCTATGACTCGGCCAGGATCACCCGTCTGGTCCGCAATGACGACTACTACAAGGAAGGCCAGCCGTATCTCGACGCCGTCGAGATGCACCTGTTCCCCGACCTGGCTGCGGAAACCGCGAACTACCTGTCCGGAAATGTTGACGTGATGCTCAACGTCCAGCAGGCGGATTTCGCGCGCATCGCCGCGGCCGAGGGAAGCAACGCTCTGCGCGTGCCAGCAGGCAGGTATGTCAACGTCGTCATGCGCCAGGACCAGCCGCCGTTTGACGACGTGCGCGTGAGAAAGGCGCTGGCTCTTTCCGTCGATCGCCAGCTCCTCGTGGACCTGGTGCTCGAGGGCCTTGGCCGACCGGCGTACGACAACATACTGTCGCCGGAATTCCAGTATGCCATCGACACGCCCGAGATACCCTACGACCCGGCAGCGGCAAAGGCTCTTCTCGCCGAAGCGGGACATCCGGACGGAATCAGCCTCACGATGGTGGCCTCGAACCGCCCGGCGATCCGCGGCCAGGTTGCAATTGCGATCAAGGAGATGGCGCGCCCGGCAGGCTTCGACATCGAAGTCGAGGCCATGCCGCACGACACGTACCTTGCAAACGTCTGGCGCAAGGGCAACTTCTACATGGCCTACTGGGGGATGCAGCCCACTGAGGACGCGACCTTCAACCTTCTCCTGACCTCGTCGGCGTCTTACGAGGACACCGCCTGGTTCAACGAGGAGTTCGACGAGCTCGTGCGCCGCGGACGGTCGACGGCGGATCCGGCGGAGCGCGCCGCGATCTACGCAGAGGCGCAGGAGATCCAATTCCGCGACACGCCCTACATCATCGCGATGTATCAGGATGTCCTGACCGCCAGCCGCGACTGGGTGAAGGGCTGGACGGTTCATCCGCTGAACCGGGTCTTCTTCGTGGAAGACGTCTGGCTCGACAGGGGCTGACGAGTGAGCCCAGCCTATCTGCTGCGCCGCCTTCTGGCGGTGGCACTGGTGCTCTGGATCGTGACGATCGCGGTATTCGCGATCACCATGATCCTTCCCGGCAACGCCGCCATCATGATCCTGGGCGAGTACGCCACGCCGGATCAGGTCGCCGCGCTGGAAGAAAGGCTGGGCCTCAACCGTCCCGCAGCCTTCCAATACTTCGAATGGCTGTTCAACCTGCTGCAGGGGGATTTCGGAATGTCCCTGCGGCTGTCTCTTCCCGTGTCGGAAGTGGTTGGATCGGCGTTTCGGAATTCCGCAATGCTGGCGGCAACCGCCCTGGTCACGGTTACGGTTGTTGCGGTGCCGATCGGGATGCTGGCTGCCGTCAAGCGTGGCACCAAGGCCGACTTGGGCATCAGCCTGGTCGCGTATGTCGGCACGGCGATGCCGGAGTTCGTAACCGCGACACTGCTCCTGGTGATCTTTGCAGCGCCGGGGAACCCGCTCCTTCCCGCGGGCGGCTTCATCCCGCCGGGCGAAAGCGTGGCCGGGTTCTTCAATCACGTTATCCTCCCCGCCGGGGCGCTGGGGCTTATCCTGACTGCGCATATTGCCCGGCAGGTGCGTTCCGAGATGTCTGACGTTCTGGCAAGCGACTACATTCGCGCCGCTCGGCTGAAGGGGCTGAGGGAGCGCCGCGTCATTCGCGGTCACGCGCTGCCGAATTCGCTCGCGCCGGCAGTCGCGGTGATTTCGCTCGACGTCGGTTACCTTCTCGGCGGAATAATTGTTGTCGAGGAGATCTTTGCGTGGCCCGGTCTCGGCCGTCTGCTGATCCTGGCACTCGAAAACCGCGATCTGCCCGTGATCCAGGCGATCACGCTGTTGCTGGCGATGGTTTATGCATTGTCAAACCTGTTGTCGGACATCGTGATCGCGGCCCTTGACCCGAGAGTCCGGTATGAGTGAGTTGATCCGCCATCCGACCGGCATGGTCGGAGCAGGGTTGTTGTCGATAATCGCTCTTACCGTGATCCTCGGGCCGTTCATTGCCCCCTACGACCCGCAGGCCTTTCATCCGGCAGTCCGGTTGACCGGCCCGTCAGCGGCGCACTGGCTCGGAACCGACCAGTTTGGCAGGGACATATTTTCGCGCCTGTTGACGGGCGCAAGTCCGACAATCCTCTTCGGCGTCGGCGCGACCGCCCTCGGGGTACTGGCGGGCTCCATCATCGGGGTCACGGCGGCCGTGGCAGGAGGTTGGGTCGACAGCGTGATAATGCGCACGCTCGACGGTCTTCTAGCCGTGCCGGACCTGCTTTTCACCTTGCTCATCGTCACCATTCTAGGAGGCGGCATAGGAGAGGCGATGCTTGCAGTCGCCGTCGCGTTCACGCCGGGAATGGCGCGCATCGCCAGGTCTTCAGTGCTCTCGATCCGAACCAGGGAATACATTCTCGCCGCCATCGCCCGCGACGAAAGCCGGGCCTACATCATCGTTCAGGAAGTCATCCCCAATGCCATCGGACCGATAATCGTCGAGGCGACGATCCGGGTTTCGTTCGCAATCATGATCGGAGCGACTCTCGGCTTTCTCGGCCTCGGCGCGCAGCCTCCGAGTACCGAGTGGGGCCTGATGGTCGCCGAGGCACGCCAGTACATGTACCGCTCGCCCTGGGTCGTCGCCGTACCCGGAATTGCAATCGCAGTTGCAGCGCTCGGTTTCAACCTTTTCGGCGATGCGCTGCGCGATGCCTTCGACCCGAGGCGGAGGCGTCGTTGATGACGAGGCAGGAAGAACCCGGGAAGCGCCACCCGGTGCTCGAAGTCCGGGACTATTCGCTCGCATACGGAACGCCGACCGGGCCGGTCGAGGCCCTTAGGAACGTGACCTTGTCGATCCGGCCCGGACGAACGCTGGGTCTCGTCGGCGAATCGGGCTCCGGCAAGACCTCGCTGGCATGGGCGGTCATGCGGTACCTGCCGGCCAATGCAATCGAGCGATCGGGGCGACTCGAGCTTCTCGGGGAGGATCTGCGCGCGAAGTCGCTCGAGGAAATCCAGAACTTGCGCGGCCGCCGGATCAGCATGGTTTTCCAGGACCCCGGCACCTCGCTGAATCCCGTTCTGCGACTCGGCGACCAGGTTGCGGAGGTGCTTGTGCGCCACCGGTCCCTGACCGCGAAGGAGGCCCGGCAAGAGGGCGAGGCATGGCTGGCCCGAACCGGCATCAGCCGCCCGTCCGACATGATGAACCGCTATCCTCACGAAGCCTCGGGAGGTGAAAAGCAGCGAGTGGTGATCGCAACCGCCTTCGCCTGCAATCCCGAAATGATCATCTTTGACGAGCCCACGACTGCGCTCGACATCATTACCGCGCGCCAGATACTCGACCTGTTCGATGACTTGCACGACGAGACGGGAGTCACCGCCCTCTATATTTCGCACGACCTGGGGCTTGTTTCGCGCATCGCCCAGGACGTGGCTGTGATCAACCAGGGCGAAATCGTGGAACTCGGTTCGTGCGAGCACGTGTTCGCCCGCCCGCGCAGCAGCTATGCCCGCAACCTCGTTGCTGCGGTGCCTCATCCCGACCACCGCATCATCAACACGGAGCCTGACGATGGAGACGATCTGCTCCGGCTGGACGGGGTCAACGTCCGGTACGGAAGAGGGAAAAACGTCCTGGACTTTCTCCAGCCCAGGCGTGAGATGGTGCACGGTGCCCGGGACGTTTCATTCGGTCTGCGGGCAGGCGAAATTCTCGGGATCGTCGGCGAATCCGGTTCAGGAAAGTCAACGATCGCGAAGGCGCTGGTCGGATTGCAGGATTTCGAGGGTTCGATCACTTTCGGAACCAAGTCGTATTCCGGTCGTCGCAGGATCGACCGCACCTACCGGCGCGCCGTGCAGATCGTCTTCCAGCATCCCGACGCGTCATTGAATCCGCGCCAGACCGTCGGGAAGATCCTGTCGCGACCGCTGAAACTCTATGGTCTCGCGCCCCGCCCCGAGTGGGCCCGCCGCGTGCGCGAACTCCTGCGCAGCGTGCTCCTGCCCGAAGACTACGCAAAGCGGTTTCCGCATGAGCTTTCGGGAGGCGAAAAGCAGCGCGTCGCCATTGCCCGCGCCTTCGCGGCCGAACCGCAACTGGTGATCTGCGACGAAATCACGTCATCGCTGGACGTCTCGGTGCAAGCGTCCGTAGCCCGGTTGCTTGTCGAACTGCAGCAGAAGACCGGCACCGCCTGCCTGTTCATAACCCATGATCTCAACCTGGTACGCCAACTCGCGCACCGGATCGCAGTCATGCAGAACGGTGACCTCGTGGATCTATTCTGTTCATCAGAAGCGCGCGCGCCGGACCGTCACCCCTACACGACGCAGCTGCTCGACGCGGTGCCGGTTCCGGTCGAGCCGGAAGAGGCAGCGGTGACCGCATGATTGACCCCTTGGCAGTCGCCCGGAGTATCGACGAAGCCGCCTGCCTGGACACGCTGTCGGAAATGGTTCGCTTCAAGAGCTATTCGGAAACCCCGGGAGAGCGGAAGCTTGCCGAACGCATGGTGGAGATCATGCGTGAGTTGGGGTTGGAGGCCGGACTGCAGCCGGTCGAGGGAAATCGGGTCAATGCCATAGGTACCTGGCGCGGCACAGGCAACGGGAAGAGCCTGATGTTCAACGGCCATCTCGATACCAACCCCGTTACCGAGGGCTGGAGCGTCGACCCGTGGGGCGGCCTCGTCGATGAAGACTTCATCTACGGCATCGGCGTTTCGAACATGAAGGCGGGCGATGCCGCTTCGCTTTGCGCCGTGCGTTCCTTGATGAATGCAGGCCTGAGGCCGAAAGGCGACGTGATTCTCACCTATGTCGTGGGCGAGTTGCAGGGAGGAGTCGGCACTCTCGCCGCAGTGAAGCAGGGCGTGCGGGCGGACTACTTCGTCAACTCCGAACCGACGGACCTGCAAGCCCTGACGATGCACGCCGCGGCGTTCGTCTTTCACATCGAACTCGAAGGCATAACCCGGCACATGTCGAAACGCGAAGAAGCGGTTGACGCGATCCAGGCGGCCTGCGACCTGATTCCGAAGCTCAATGGCATGACGTTTTCGGATGCCCCGAACGAGGAAGTACGCTCGATCAACAGGGTGCATGTCGGAACGGTCAGGGGCGCGCTGTCACGCGAGTTTCACGAGTGGCGCGCACCGCAGGTCGCCGATTTCGTGCGCATGTCGGGTTCGGGCCGCTACGGACCGGGCCAGACCGAAGCGCGGGCAATAGACGACATTCGGAGTGTTCTCGACCAGGCGAAAGCCGAGCGGCCCGGGCTCAGGACGAGTGTCCGGGCGGAGACGCGCGACGACAAACCGGCCATGCCCGCCTTCGAGGTGCCCAGGGAATCCAGGATTGTCAAAGCCATCAATGCGGCGCACTTCGCGATCCGGGGCACGGAACAGCCGACCGGAACGATCACGCCGCCCGGGTTTTACGGAACTGACGCCGGCCACCTGTATGCCGAAGGCGGCATGGAGGGTGTCGTCTGCGGTCCTGGCGGGCGATACAACACGATGCCTGACGAGCGCGTCGACCGCGTCGACTATCTTGACATGATTCGCATCTACCTGCTCACGATCTGCGATATCTGCGGGGTTGAGTAGGCTGCGAACCACCGCGGCATCGGGATGAGATGCTCCCGCAGGCCGCAAAATCGTTCGAGGAGAAACCTGCCATGATCGAACTCATGCCTTTTGCCGGCATGCAGGGTCCGTCAGTACTGACCGGGCTCTGCGTGCCGGAATGTCCGGAGGGCAGTGCGGCTCCTCGGCGACGGCATGATGCCGCAACGCGGGAAGCTGCAGAACCCGGCCACTGTTCGACACTTCCGCGGCCGCGAATTCAGCAAGACAGGTTGTCCTGACGAGCAGGTACGCCAAGTTCAGGCCGGGGCGCGAAGCTCATGATGTCCGGCAAAGAAAGCCCCGTTTCGCGCCCCTGGCCAGTCGACGATTGATCCGTCGCGGCAGCCAGCCGATTGCAAGTCAGCACTGTCCCAGGATTTCCGGCTTGATCCTGCCCAATAGCCGGTCCAGTTCGGCGACATCGACATTGGTGAGCCCGTACGCGGGCTTGCGCGCGGTTGCGTGGCGCAATGCGCCGCGCCGCCGAAGTATTTCCTTGCGTATCGGCAGTCCGAATCCCAGTTGCTGTTCGTGGCGGTTGATCGGGAGGTACCGGTCATAGAGATCCTCTGCTTCATCGGCGCGACCTTCCATGAAGAGGTCGTAGACCCTCACCAGCACGTCGGGAAATGCAAAGCCGGTCATTGCCCCGTCGGCGCCTCGATGCAGTTCCTGCGGAAAGTACAGCCCATTGTTTCCCGTCAGAATACTCACGCGGCGCTGACACCCCTCGCGCTCCATTTCCCTGATTATCGTGAGCTTCGGAAGTCCGGGACAATCCTCATGTTTCAGCATTACGAGATCAGGAAACGCGTTTGCCATCCTGGACCATGCAGCAGGGGACAAGTGGACGTTGCTGGCCTGCGGAAAGTCCTGGTAGACGACAGGAATGCCGCCGCCGATTGCTTCGAAGGCCTGTTCGAAATAGCGGAAAACCGCATCGTCGCCCTTCAGGCCGGCCAGTGGCTGCAGCATCACTCCGGACGCGCCCAGATCCATCACCGAGTGCGAAAGGTGCTTGAGCGCCGTCAGCGCGGAATGCGTCACGCCCACGACCACCGGCAGTTTCTGCGCGACATGCCGCAGGGCGCGTTCCGCGAATTCGGCCGACTCGGCATCGGTCATCTTGTTGGCTTCGCCCATGACGCCCAGAATCGTGATGCCGGAGACCCCGCACCCGAGGTAGAAGTCAAGGAGTTGCTCCGTTCCATCCAGGTCGAGTGACCCGTCGGGGCGGAACGGCGTTGCTGAAATGACAAAAACACCCTTGGTTTCTTCGTTCAGCCTTGGCATCGCAAAACTCCCGTCTTTCTCCCGTAATGCGTCAATTTGCATCACAGTCACCTATGCGCGCGGGAAGTGTCAAGAAACTTCAACCGGTTTCGGGCTCCCGCGAAATCAGTCCGGAAACCTCCGGTCGCAGTGGTGCGCAGGCAATCATTTCCTGACATGCCGGAACCGCATCGGCTGGGGCAACTTGCATCCCGGGCAAGCGTTGGCCAAGCGAACCGCCATCGGCGGTTCAGCCGTGTGCGCTTGCCATACGGCTTCCCTTCGCTTCTGGCCAAGCGAAAGCGCGGACCAGGTCGTCGGGCGGCATTACGCCAGTCCGGCCGCGACAAATGCCGGGACGTGCGCTGCGACGTCCGGAGCGACCCGACCGCTGCATGGCCCAGGACAACCGCGGACATAGCGTTCCCGGGCATACCCGACGGAACCGCATCAGGCTTTGACAAGCCGCATGATGGTATCGATGTTGAAGGCCAGACGCTGTTCGAGGGCTTCACTGGCCATGAAATTGCGTTCGAAGAGGATGCTGCCCGTGAACCGGTTGGTCAGATAGTAGTATCCTATCGCGGCGATAGTGATGTTGAGCTGGACCGGATCGATCCCGGCGCGGAAAACGCCTTCCGAAACGCCGCGGTCAAGAATTCCGCGAACCATGTCGACGAAACGCCGGCTGGCTTGCCGAATGCGGGTGGACGCGGCGATGTGCCGCCCCTCGTGGAGATTGGCGCTGTTCACGAGGGTAATGAACTCCGGATTGTCGAGATAGTAGCCCCACGTGAAACGGACCAGCGTTTCCAGAGCCTGCCGGGGCGGCAGATGGTCGAGTTTCAACTTCTGTTCGGCGCCGCGAATGTCGAGGTATGCATTTTCGATGACGCGCTGGAAGAGACCTTCCTTTGATCCGAAATAGTGGTAGATCATCCGCTTGTTCGCCTGGGCGCGCTCGGCAATGGCGTCGACACGTGCGCCAGCCAGTCCGTGGCGGGAGAATTCGATCCTCGCAGCCTCGAGAATCCGCGACCGCGTCGCGTCGGCGTTCTTCGGCCGCCGCCGGTTCCCGACAACCCTGCCTTTGGCACCGCCTTCACGCCCCTGCGGCACTCCAACTCCCTTCGCGCACTCGGGTGATCACGGGCGTACGCCCTTCCCTGCTGAAATTTAACCCAACTTGACAGCAAAGGAAAATCCAAAGTAACTAAATGGTGCGTTACTGGCCGAATCGACGGTGCGGACGGACGGGGACCGGCTGGCTGGGCACCCGCTACGCGTCGGGCTGTCGGAATGTCTTCAAGGTGGAAGATGCGGCCTTCCTGAGACACGGAAAAGAGGGAGAATCTCAATGTCATTCATCAGGTCTTTCATCGAACGGGAAACCGTCAGCCGCCGGAAGTTCCTGCTTGCGAGCGCCGCCGGCACGGGTGCGATCGCCTCCTCCGGACTCTTGCCCGGCGTAGTCTGGGCGGCCGATGAACCTTCGATTGCCTGGAGCTACCGCAACAGGACGAACCCGTACTGGAACTCGATCGTCAGCGGCGGCGAACGCTTCGTAGAAAGCCTCGGAAAGTCGAAGGACGAACTGGTGCACCTGATCAACGAGGGGTCGTCGGAGAAGTCGCTCGCAGACGTGAAGGCAATGCTGGCGAGAACCGGGGGCAACCTGGCCTTGGCCATCGATACCAATGATGCCCCGAACGCGCGGCCCGTGGTCGAGGCGGTTCACGGTGCCGGCGCATATGTGACCACGATCTGGAACAAAACCGATGATCTGCACCCGTGGGACTTCGGCGACAACTATGTCGCGCACATCACTTGGTCGGACACTGCGCCCGCGGAACAGGTGGCCAGGAACCTGCTCGCAGCCATGGGCGGCAAGGGCGGAATCGTCGGCATCGGCGGTATCCCGTCAAACAACCCCGCCATCGAGCGGCATCAGGGCCTCCTCAACGCGATGAAGGACCATCCCGATACCGAACTCCTCGACTACCAGGCGGCTGATTGGGACACCAACAAGGCGAACGGCATAATGTCGTCCTACCTCACCCGGTTCGGCGAAGACATCCAGGGCGTATTCTGCGCCAACGACACAATGGCCTTCGGCGCCATCGAGGCACTCCGCGCGGAAGGTCTTGCCGGTGTCATCCCGGTCGTCGGCTATGACGGAACGCCGCAGGCCATAGAACTCATTCTCAAGGGCGAGATGGGCGCCACGGTCTACACGGATCCGCCCTGGGCCGGCGGCATCGCATGTTCGCTCAGCTACCATGCGGCGATCGGAACCTTCAAACCCTCCGAAGAGCCGCATGGCCACCGGGAGGTATTCGGACCGTCGATCGTGATCGACGGCGACAGTGCGGAAGCCTTCAAGGCCGAGCACATCGACGGAACGCCGGAAGTCGATTGGAACGATTTCTGGGGACCGACGACTCCGGCCGCGTAGGGACCGGTTCGTACGCCCTCACCGCCCGCCGGTCGGCTGGCGGAAAGACACGGCGCTGGCCGCCTCCGTGGGTTCCGGGGCGGCCAGTGTTTCGATACCATGACGCGCGTGGAGTCGGACGAACGGCATTCACCGCCCGGAGGAGGGGCGCGACATAGGAATGGTTACGCGGGACTTCCTCCTGAAATGGGCGCCGGTGCTGGTCCTGCTCGTACTCGTCCTCTGCTTTTCGCTGATCGAGCCACGGTTTCTTACGGTCCGAAACTTCGCCCGCATCGCCATCGCAGCGACTCCGGCCCTCATGGTCTCGGTCGGCGTCACCTTCATCATCATCATGGGTTCGATCGACCTCAGCATGGAAGGGACGGTCAGCGTCTGCGCCGTCATCTTCGCCTTCGCGTTTCTGGCGATGGGCGGCACGGTTCTCAGCTGGGGCTTGCTGGCACTTCCTGTCGCCCTGGCGGTCGGCGCGCTCATCGGGCTGATCAACGGGCTTGTGCACGTCAAGTTCCGGATTCCCTCCTTCATGGCCTCTCTAGCCATGGGGTTCGTCGGAACCGGATTCGCGCTTCTCGTCACCGGCGGCGATCGTATCAGGGTCGAAGACGACATCTTCCGGTCGCTCTTGACGGTAAGATGGCTCAACTTTCCGGTCATGGTCTATGTGGCAGGGCTGTTCCTTCTCGTGGCCTGGTTCATCCAGAACCGGACGACGCTGGGCCGGAACTTCTACGCCGTCGGAGGCGGTGAGGAACTGGCGCAGGCGTCGGGACTGAACGTCTCCCGGGTGCGGATCCTCGGCTTCACGCTCGCAGGCGTATTCTACGCTGTCGGCGCCCTTCTGGCAGTCGGGAGGATCGGAATCGCCGAGACGGTCACCGGTTCGAACTTCATGTTCATATCGATCACCGCCGTTGTGGTCGGCGGCACCGCGCTCTGGGGCGGAATCGGCGGAGTCTGGAACACGCTCGTGGGCGTGCTCATAGTCAATGTCATCAACAACGGAATGGTGGTGATCGGCCTTCCGAGCTACATCCAGTCGGCTGTTCTCGGAATTCTCGTCATCGTCGCCGTCGCACTCTCGACAGACCGAAGATCCGTGGCCTTCGTGAAGTAGATCCGAACGATGTACGAGCTGCGCCAGGTCGACAAGCATTTCCCGGGTGTCCAGGCCCTGAAGGCCGTGGACCTCACCGTCAACCGCGGCGAGATCGTCGGCCTGGTCGGCGAGAACGGCGCCGGCAAGTCGACGCTGATGAAGATCATCTACGGCGCCTATCAGCCGGACGGCGGCGGCGTCTTCATCGACGGCCGGACCGTAAGATTCCAGAATCCGCGCCAAGCCATGGAGCACGGCATCGGCATGGTCTTCCAGGAGCAGTCCCTGATCACGAATCTCACCGTGATGGAGAACATCTTCCTCGGTTGCGAATACGGTTTCGTCCGCTTCGGGGTGATCGACTGGAAGGCGATGGCGGCCGCGGCGCGCGAGCAGCTCGCCAAGGTCCGCCTCGACATCGACCCTTACACCGTCACCTCCCGGCTCGGTTTCGCGCAACGGCAGATGGTCGAACTCGCCAAGGTGCTCACGCTCGAGGAACGCATAGACGGCGATCTGGTGATTCTGCTGGACGAACCGACCAGCGTTCTCGACCGGGACGAGGTCCGGTTGCTGTTCGACCTTGTCAACGAACTCACCGTGCGGGCCTCCTTCATCTTCGTAAGCCACCGGATCGACGAGGTTCTGGAACTCTCGAACCGGATCTACGTGATGAAGGACGGCGAAGTAGTCGATGTCGTTGACAAGGAAAGCGCCAACATCGACGACATCCAGCACAAGATGGTCGGGCGCGACATCGACAAGGAGTACTACCGCGAACAGAAACAGAAACCCTACGAGAACAGCGAGGCTCTCGTGAGCCTGAAAGGCGTCAGCCTCGACCGCCGGTTCCAGGACGTCTCCTTCGACCTGCACCCCGGGGAAGTCCTGTGTTTCGTGGGGACCGAAGGGTCGGGCCGGGAGGCCATACTTCGGACGGTTTACGGCCTCGAGACACCGACCTCGGGTACGGTGACCGTGAAGAACGACCGCGTCCTTCGCTTCATGGCCAAGAGCGGCGTAGAGCGCGGCGTGGGATACGTGCCAAGGGAGCGCAAGGTAGAGGGATTCGTCAGCGGCATGGCCGTATACGAGAACATCACGCTCAGCCAGATGAAGAAGTACACCACCGCTGGTGTCCTTCGGGTCGCGAGCGAGCGGCTGCTCGCGAGGAACTGGATCGAACGGCTGGCCATCAAGACTCCCGATGAACTGAAGGACTGCGCAGGACTATCCGGCGGCAACCAGCAGAAGGTCATATTGGCAAAATGGCGTTCAGCCGGATCCGACATTATCCTCCTTGACCATCCGACCCGCGGCCTGGACATCGGCGCCAAGGAGGATGTCTACGAAATGATCCGCGAAATGTCTGACGCGGGCGTCGGCATAATCCTGGTTGCAGATACGCTCGAGGAGGCGATCGGACTATCGCACACGATCATCGTGCTGAAGGACGGCCACATCCAGAAGCGGTTCGACGGCAAGCCCGGATCGAAGCCGTCGCTCTACGATCTCGTGCACCACATGGTGTGAAGGCGGGCACGGCACGGCATGAACCTCGAACGGTTGAAACCTCATTTTCCCTGGTTGACCCTGGTGGCCCTTGCGACCGTGGTCGGCATCGCGAACCCCGCCTTCTTCGACATCGGAGGACTGCTCTTGCTGGTGGCGGACGTCGTGCCGCTCTTCGTCATGGCGCTCGGCATGACATTCGCGATCTACATCGGCGGGATCGACCTCTCGGTTCAGCAGATCGCCAACATGGTCACTGTTCTGGCAACAGTGTTCCTGTCGCAGTTCGGCATCGGCGTGGCGCTTGTCTGTCTCGCGGCCGGGACGCTGTTCGGCGCGATTTCGGGGTATGTCACGACAAGGCTGTACGTGCCGTCATTCGTGTCCACGCTCGCGATGGGCTTTGTCGCGCTGTCGGCGGCGAAGTGGCTGTCGGGCCAGCGGGCACTCTCGATGGACGCCCAGCTTCGCAACGAGAGCTTCGGTTGGATGTTCGGCAAGACGCTGGGACTCCCGAACGAGATCATCATCGCCGCCGTGCTGCTCGGCATCACGTGGTTTCTGCAGACGCGCACACCGCTCGGACGGGCTCTCAAGGCGATCGGCGCCGGCGAACTCGCCGCAGTCGCGTCGGGGCTCGATGTCGACCGGGTGAAGATCATCGCCTTCGCCATTTCCGGAGGGCTGGCGGCCTTGTCCGGGTTGATCTTCTCGGTGAAGCTCTCTGGCGGCGACGCCAATCTGGCCAACGGCTTCCTGCTCCTCGCGATTGTCGCCGTGCTGGTCGGCGGCACACCGCTCACCGGCGGCGTCGGCGGCGTTCTCAACACGGCTGTCGGCACGCTGATCGTAATGGTGATCAGGGCGGCAATGGTCTACCTCGAAGTCGACGCCACGCGGCAACAAATGATTTTCGGAATTCTTCTCATCATCGCCATCGCAGCCACCATCGACCGCAGCAAGCTCCGAGGCGTGGTCAAGTGAACCGCGCCGGAACCACGCTGACAGTGCCCGGCCTGCCACGGAGGAAGACATGGCGGTAACGGCCTATGACTATGTGATCGTCGGCGGCGGGTCCGCTGGCTGCGTCCTCGCCAGCCGGCTCAGCGAAATTCCCGAGGCGCGGGTCCTGCTGGTCGAGGCCGGCGGCCGCGACAGCCACTACCTCATTCACATGCCCGTCGGTTTCGCGCGAATGACCGATGGTCCACACATCTGGGGATACAGGACGGCGCCGCAGACGCATGCGGGAGGGCGGGAGATTCCCTATGCGCAGGCAAGGGTCCTGGGCGGCGGCAGTTCGATCAACGCGGAGGTCTTCACCCGCGGCCATCCGGTCGACTTCGACCGGTGGGCCCGGGAGGAGGGTTGCGAGGGTTGGAGCTTTGCGGACGTCAGGAACTACTTCGTCCGTTCGGAAGGCAACACCGTTCTCGCGGGCGAGTGGCACGGCACCGAAGGCCCGCTCGGCGTTTCGAACCTCGCCCAACCGCAGCCGATGACGCTTGCCTTCGTCCGGTCCTGCCAGGAATTCGGGATGCCCTACAACCCTGACTTCAACGGCCCCAGCCAGGCGGGATGCGGAGTCTACCAGACGACCATCCGCGATGCCCGAAGGTGCTCGGCCGCCACCGGGTATCTCAAGCCGGTCGCCGGAAGAGAAAACCTTCAAGTGGAGACCGGGTGCCAAGTTCGCCGAATCACTTTTTCGGGACGGCGCGCCACCGGTGTCGAATATCGGCGGGGACGCGATGTCGTGACCGCCAAGGCGGACTCGGAAGTGATCATTACCGCGGGAGCCATCGGCACGCCGAAAGTTATGATGCTCTCCGGGCTCGGACCAGCCGGCCACCTGACGCAGCATGGAATCAAGGTCGTCCAGGATCTTCCGGGAGTCGGCGAGAATCTCAACGACCACTTCGGCATCGACATCGTCGCCGAACTCAACGGCCACTACAGCCTCGACAAGTACAAGCGCTGGCACTGGGCCGCCCGCGCCGCAATCGAATATGCCCTGTTCAAATCCGGGCCGGTCACATCGAACGTAGTCGAAGGCGGCGCCTTCTGGCACTCGGACGCGCTGTCCGATACAGGATCGGGGGCGCGAACGACCAGCGCAGCGCCTGACCTCCAGTTCCACTTCCTGGCCGGAGCCGGCGCCGAAGCAGGCGTACCCGGCGTCCCTCCCGGATCCTCGGGGATCACGCTCAACTCCTACACGGTCCGGCCGCGAAGCCGGGGAACCGTGAAGCTCCGGTCATCGGATCCGGCTGACCCGCCGGTAATCGATCCGAACTTTCTGGCAGAACCGGACGACCTCAGGACATCGGTCGAGGGCGTCCGAATCAGCTGTGAGATCTTCTCGCAGCCGTCCTTGAAGCGCTACATTCGGAAGCTCCACTTCCCCGATCCGACGGTAAAGTCCCGGCAGGACTACGAGGAATATGCGCGCAGGTACGGGCGGACCTCGTATCACCCGACCTGCAGCTGCAGAATGGGAACCGGGCCGATGTCCGTCGTGGACCCGCAGCTGCGCGTCCATGGAGTCGACGGGCTGCGGATTTGCGACAGCTCGGTCATGCCGAGCGTCGTTGGTTCCAATACCAATGCCACGACGGTCATGATCGGAGAGCGGGCATCGGACCTAATTCGCGGCAATCGGTAACGCCCCGCCTTTCCCGTCGGCACCGGCTCCGAAAACCGGCGTTTACCGCCATTCCGCTGGCGCCCAGGGGGAAACGTCGGCGCTGACGATCCGGTAGTTCCGGCGGCAGAGACGCTCGATCCTGGCCATGTCGACATGGCTCAGCGTGAAATCCATGATGTCGAAGTTGGCCCGGATGTTTTCCGGATTGGACGACATGGTGTTGATGCTGACGCCCTTCTGGAGGCTCCAGCGCAACGCAACCTGAATCGCGGACTTGCCGTATGTCCGGCCGATTTCCGCAAGTTCGGGACGTTTCAGCACTTCGCCGCGCGCCACCGAACAATACGCCGAGAGCGGAACGTCAACCGCCTCGGCATCCCTGAGCAGCTGCTGCTGGTCGAGCAGCGGGTGAAACTCCACCTGGTTTGTGACGAGCGGAACGTCCAGCAGCGAAACCGCAGTCCTGAGCATGTCGCCGGTATAGTTGGAGACACCGACGTTTCGCGCGAGCTCGCGGTCAACAGCCTGCTGCAGGAGCTCGAGCGAGGGGGCAACGTCGCCGTCGGCCGGCGGCCAATGGAGAAGGAGTACGTCGACGCGGTCGACGCCCAGATCACGAAGGCTCCGCTCGATCGACGGAATGAACCGGACTACGTCAAAGTTGTCGGGATGCACTTTCGTGGTGATGCAGAAGTCGTCGAAGGGAAGACCTGTCGCGCGCAGCGCGGTGCCGACATCGGCCTCGTTGCCGTACATCTGCGCCGTGTCGAACGCCCGGTAGCCGATCTCCGCCGCCGAAACGACCGCCCGTCGCAGCGCCTCGCCCCGGAGCGGATATGTGCCGAACCCCCTTTGGTGGGTTTTCTGGAAAAAGATATTCATCCCGTAACTCCTTCTGTCAGCGACGCCGGAGAATGCCCGGGAGCGGGCAGATCAGACCGCATTGCTGCTCCCGGAAACTGATTCCGGCTTGATTCATACGGCCGGTATTGGCACATTCAATTAACCAAACGGTTACTTTGCAACCCCGAATGGACAGACTTCCGGAATTCGACATATGGATGCCGCCTGCGGGACTAGTCATGCTAGATGCGCTCGGGGAATTCGCGGACGGCGGTGCGAGGATCAGAACAGTGGAGGGTCCGTGACAAAGGTAACGTCTGCAAACGAAGCCGTATCGGGAATCCAGAGCGGGGCGGTGGTTGCGGTTAACTCGTCGAGCGGCCTCTGCTGTCCCGACGCCCTTCTCGCAGCCATCGGCGAACGGTTTGACACAACCGGCGAACCTGCGGGACTGACGACCCTTCACCCGATTGCCGCGGGGGACTTCTTCGGAACCAAGGGCGTCGACCACATCGCCCGCGCCGGTTGCCTGACGCGGATCATCGGCGGTTCCTATCCTTCAGGGCCGACCCGGGCTGACCCGCCACTCATCTGGCAGATGATCAACGAGAACCGCCTGGCCGCATACAACGTCCCATCGGGAATCATGTTCGACATGTTGCGCGAAGCCGCGGGGCATCGCCCCGGCGTGTTGACCAAGGTCGGCATGGGAACATTTGTCGATCCCGACCTTGACGGTTGCGCGATGAACGAGGCGGCGCGCGCGCAGCCGATCGTCCGGCGCGAACGGTTTGACGGCGAGGACTGGCTGTACTTTCCCGCAATCCGCCCCGACGTGGCCCTCATCCGGGCATCGACGTCCGACCAGCGCGGCAATCTGAGTTTCGAGTCCGAAGGCGCGTACCTCGGCGCAATGGAGATGGCCCTTGCCGCGCACAATTGCGGCGGCAAGGTCATCGCCCAGGTCCGGCGGATCGCCGCCAACGGGTCGATTCGCGCCCATGACGTTCACGTCCCCGGAATCCTCGTCGATCACGTTGTTGCGGCGCCGGACATGCTCCAGACCACGGCGACATCCTACGATCCAGCCATTTCAGGCGAGTTGATTCGTCCCATCGACAGCTTCGGACTCATGGAGTTCGGCGTGCCGAAAGTCATTGCCCGGAGGGTGGCGCGGATGCTCGGCAAGGACTGGGTCGTCAACATCGGCTTTGGCGTATCCGCCAACGTCCCTCGGATCTTCATCGAGGAAGGCCGCCACGGAAGCGTGACCTGGGTCATCGAACAGGGTGCGGTTGGCGGCGTTCCCCTCCTCGGATTCAAGTTCGGCTGCGCGGCCAACGCGGAAGCCTTCGTCGCCTCGCCTCATCAGTTCAGCTACTTCCAGGCTGGCGGATTCGACGCGTCCTTGCTCTCCTTCCTGGAGATCGGCGCAGACGGTTCGGTCAACGTATCGAGGCTTCGGTCAACGCCGCACCGGACCGCCGGCGCGGGCGGGTTCGTCGACATAACCGCAAGGGCGCGCCGCATCATATTCTCCGGAACCTTCAACGCCGGCGCCCGAATGTCCCTCGAGGAGGGTCGGCTGAGGATCGAGAAGGACGGCCCGATCCCGAAAATCGTCCCGGAAGTCGACCAGATTTCCTTTTCCGGCCGCCGGGCGGTCGAGCAGGGCCAGGAGGTGACCTATGTCACTGAGCGGTGCGTGATGAAACTGACCGAACGGGGCCTTGAGATTACCGAACTCGCGCCCGGCATCGACCTCCGCCGTGACGTACTGGAGCGTGCGGGAACACCGCTTCGCGTTTCCGACGATCTCTCGGTCATGGACGGCGCCCTCTTCCGCCCCGAAACAATCGGCCTTCTTTCGTGACTGTGCCGTCGCCCCGGGAGCCGGCTGTCTCGCTGCACTTCGCCGACGGGACCGCCGAGCTGGGTCTCAACAGGCCCGACCGGCTGAACGCCCTCGACACCGCAATGATCGAAGAACTCCGGGAGAGCTGCCGCGAAATCGAGCAAAGCGATGCGCGGGCAGTCATTCTCTTCGGAAGCGGACGGGCATTCTGCGCGGGCGGCGATGTCCTGGCCTGGAGTGCGCTCACGCCCGACGCGTTCGGCCGGGACTGGATTCGCGGCGGCCACGATGCCTTCGATTCCATAGCCCGGCTCAGGCAGCCCGTTATCGCGGTCCTTGACGGCCATGTGCTTGGTGGCGGCCTGGAACTCGCGGCCTGCGCCGACGCTCGGGTGGCGGAAGCCCATGTCCGCATCGGACAACCGGAAACAGGGATCGGAGCCATTCCCGGCTGGTCGGGAACCCAGCGCGCGGTACGCAGGTTCGGTTCCGGCCCAGTCCGGAGAATGGTTCTGTTCGGCGAAATTTTCACGGCCGGGGAGGCTCTGGCGTTGGGGCTGGTGGACCGTGTCGTCGCGACTGGCGACGGCCGAAGCGCGGCGCGCGACCTGGCCCGCACAGTCGCTGCTCGGGGGCCGCGTGCGACGGAACTTGCCAAGATGATGATCAATGCCGCCGAGGGAGAAGAGCGCGAACGCGTCATCGATGCGCTCGCCGGCTCGGTCGCCGCCTCTACGGCCGAGTTGGCGGAGGGCGTGGCCGCGTTCAGAGAGAAACGAAAGCCGGATTTCGGCTCCGACGCCTGCTGATGCCGAACCGGACCCAGGCCGCTGATCGCGGACAGGGCGCATTCCCGGCACTGCGCATCCCTGAAGTCCAGGCGGTTTGCTCCGGGCCAGGGCATTCGGGAGTCGCTGCACCCGGCGCCCGCGATGGCGGCAAGGTAAGCACCGGCAGTCCGAAAACCGGAGTCGCCCGGCGCTGCGCAGGATTACGAGCGGCTAGCGCAATTCGAACAGCCACGACGACGGGTTCGACTCCCGCCGCCCGAAACAGCGTCCGCCGCGGACGCTCGGACTCAGGAGATGAAAATGACGCAACCAGATCCGCTCACGATCAATCGGCTCAACATTCACCAGGTCACCCTGAGCCAGTGCGGATTCAAGGAGAGTATCGAGTGCCTGTCCCGCCACGGAGTCATGGAAACCGCCCTATGGCTCCCCGTGCTCGACGAGACCGGCACCACCGAAGCCAGACGAATCCTCGAGGACAATGATGTTGCCGCCACTTCGGTCTGCCCCGGCGGGCTGTTGACCAGCGCGCACGCTGGCGAGAGTTCTGCGATTCTCGACCGAAACCGCCGTTGGCTCGAGCAGGCGGCCGAGGTCGGGGCCGCGTCTATGGTCACGTTAACGGGAGGGCTGCCGGAGGAAGTCCGCGATTTGGAGGCGATGCGATCCCAGGCGGTGGAACGCCTTGCCGGGCTCATTCCCGAGGCTCGCAGCGCCGGAGTCCGGCTTGCCCTTGAGCCCCTGCATCCGATCGTCTGCGGGTTTCGCTCCGTTATCTCCACGCTTGGCGAGGCCCTAGACATTCTCGACCAGCTCGACGCGGAAGACGTCATGGGAATTGCGTTCGATACCTACGCGCTCTGGTGGGAAGCGAGTCTCGAGGAGAAGATCGCGCGCGCCGCGCCGCGCATCCTGAACGTGCATGCCTCCGATTGGTTGCGCGACACAATGGACGTGCGCGTGGACCGGGGCATGCCTGGGGACGGGCTGATCGACAACCGGAGAATCCGCGGCTGGCTGGAGCAGGCCGGTTTTTCAGGCCCCATCGAGGTGGAGATCTTCTCTGCGCGAAACTGGTGGAAACGTCCGCCGGACGAGGTCGTAAAGACCATCGTCGACCGCAGCGCACACCATCTCTAAACGGCCGGCCAAGCGTAGTCGGCGAACAAGAACTGGCTTTCCGGAATCGTCCGCGCTGAAGTGCATTGCGAAAGGGAGTGATAGTTCAGCGCGCAAGTCGCGCTCGCAGAAGCCTGCCGACCGCCGGCAGCAATCCATCCATAACTGACGTCCCTTCCCCGGCTGCATCAACTGGATGCCGCGCCGCCTCCCGACCGGAAAAGGACGCGACGGAGTCCCAGGCCACGCGGCGCGGCGCCCAATGTCCCCCAAGCGGCGTCAACCGCCGCGCTCGTCCTCAGGCATCGGCACCCCTGTTTGCCGCATAGAGCGCAGCGCCATCCTCAATTCCGTCGGCCAGCACTTCGGTCTGCGTGGCGAGGACTTCCTCGTAAAGGGCGAGATGGGCTGGAGTGAAGCTTCCCGGCGGCGGCACCACGTTGATTCTGTTTCCCACCCTGTCAGCGCCTCTCATCAACATCGCGAAGTCGCGGCTCCGTCCTGTCGAGGGCGTGTCGGGACGGATGTAGCGCAATGCCAGCCCGATTCGCCTGTCGTCCGTTTCATTCGGCCCCGATGCGTGGAAGAGACGGCCGTGATGAAGCGACATCTGTCCGGGGGCCAGCGCCGCCACTACGGCATACTTCTCGTCGACCTCGACGGCGATTTCCTGACCGCGGCTGAGCAAGTTGTTCTCGGCGAAGGTGTCCTCATGGGGAACGAGACGTTGCCTGTGGGAACCGGGCACGAACTTCATGGCTCCTGAAGCCGCCGTAGCCGGGGACAGGGCAATCCACGCCGTCACCTCGTGATCGGTGCCGTCCATGGCCCAATAGGTCAGATCCTGGTGCCAGCTGACTATGCTGGGGCTCGACGGCTCCTTGACGAAATACTCGCAAGACCACAGCATGATGTCGGGGCCAAGGATGCTCTCGACCCTGTCAAGGATTCGCTGATCGCGCGCCACGCGAAGCGGCACATCCGTGCCGACAAGGGTTCCGACACGCAGGTATTCGCCGATGGGCCGCGGCAATGACTGCGCGTAGTCCCGCTCGATTCCCTCCAGCGCTGCACGGTGCGCCTCCGCCTCGTCCGCATCGAAGACGTCGATCGGACAAAGAAATCCGTCGCGCCGATAAGCCGAGATTTCCTGCGCGCTCAGTACCGTCATTCCATCCTCCCTCGCCTTTCGGCCATCTCACACCGGCGCGAAACAATCTCAACATCGTTATCTTGCATATCAGGCAAAGCCTGACTTAAGCTTTATCCGTGACCCAGCGCATTCCCTCCCTCAACTGGCTAAGGGTATTCGAAGCCGCGGCCCGCGCCGGATCCTTCGCCCGGGCAGCGGAAACGCTCAACATGTCGCCGCCCGCGGTCGGCCAGCAGATCAAGGCGCTCGAGGAGCGACTCGGCCGCACGCTGTTCGAACGCAGACCGCAGAGCGTCACGTTGACCGAAGCCGGTCGCGCCTATCTGCCCGCCGTCGCCCGGTCGCTTCACGGGATTGAAAGCGCGACGGCCGATCTGTTCGGGGAACCGGGGCAAACGCCTCTCGTCGTTACCTGCTCGCTGATGCTCGCGACAGGATGGCTCGCGCCGCGGCTGCCGGCCTTCCAACGCGCGAATCCGGGAATCCGTTTGACCCTGAGGACGGCGATCCGGGATCAGGAATTCCGTGCGGGCGACGCTGACCTGCGCATTACCTTCGGCCTTCCGCCCGGCGCGCATGAGGACACTGACCCGCTGTTCGGCGAACGCCTCGCGCCTGTCGCGCCGCCCGAAGTCGCAGCCCGGGTGCGCGATGCCCGCGACCTTGCAAGCCATCCCCTGATCGAGATCGCGACGCACCGGGCAAACTGGAGCTCGATCCTCCCGGCGGGTTCCACATCTTCGGCGTTTTGCTACACGGACAACACTTTGACGGCCTTCGCCATGGCGGCCGGGGGCGCCGTGGCGCTTGATCGCCAGCCGGCCACCGGCGGCCTTGCCGGGCGGAGCGGACTGGTTCCTTGCCCGCCGGGCCTATCGACCCCAGGGGTGCAGGCCTATTCTCTGGCCTATCCGGCGCGAACGGCCCTGTCGCGCCCGGCGCGGGTTTTCCGGGACTGGCTGCTCGCCGAAGCCGCAGAGGCACGCGGCGGGATGGAGGCAGGCTGAAATCCGGCGGCCGGCGCACAGTCCGCCCTGCCACGGCCCGATGCCGCAGCTGTGGATATGCATCCGCAAGCGACGAGGTGAAGGGCTTGCGCCCAAGAGTTCCTACGGTGGACCGAATGCGAGTCCGCTCAAGGGAGGCCATTGCGATTTGCGATTCTGGCGTCTTGAGGAATCCGGCCAAAAGAGGCATGCAGCCGCGATACCGACCAGCGTTCCGGACGCATGGAGACACCTTGCCCGGGCCACCGGCGAAACCGAATTCCCTTGAATGGACCAGGAACCCCGGAATGGGACGCCCGATACTGACAGTCGACCTCGACGCCATCGTCGCGAACTGGCAGGCCCTTGATCTCTGCACGGCATCCGGCGTGGAGACGGCCGCCGTCGTGAAGGCCGACGGATATTCGCTCGGCGCCGCGCAGGTTGCGGCCGCACTGGCCAGAGCAGGCGTTCGCACCTTCTTTGTCGCTGTCGCGGAAGAAGGCGCCGCAGTCCGCCAAGCCACCGGCGTCGATGCGGAAGTCTTCGTGTTTTCCGGGCACATGGAAGGGGACGCCGAACTGTTGCGCAGCCATGACCTTGTTCCGCTGCTCAATTCGCCTTCGCAGGTTCGCCGCCATCTGTCGGCCCTTCCCGATCGCCGCTACGGCATCCAGCTGGACTCGGGAATGAGCCGGCTCGGCATGACTGCGGCCGAGTTTTCGGATTTACGCGACGCCGTATTCAATGACAGGAACCGGCTTGTCATGAGCCACCTCGCCTGCGCCGACGAACCTGGAAACCCCAGAAACCGGGAGCAGCTTGAAGCGTTCAAGACGATGACCGACGGCCTCGGCGTCAGGCGTTCGCTCGCCGCGACCGGAGGGATTCTCCTCGGTGCTGACTATCAGTTCGATCTTTGCCGGCCCGGCATCGGACTCTACGGCGGCGCGCCGTTCGTCGGCGGCGTTCAGGCGGTGACGCTGGATGTCCCGGTCATCCAGGTGCGCGAGGTGGAGACCGACGCGTTCGCGGGCTACGGTGCGGATTGGGTGGCACGGCAACCGTCGAAGATCGCGACCGTCGCGATAGGCTACGCTGACGGCATGCTTCGTTCACTTGGCGGAGAGTCGGGTCTCATTGTATGGGCGGGACATACGCCTTGTCCCGTGGTTGGACGGATTTCCATGGATCTCGTAACCGTGGACGTTACAGAACTCGAGGGTACGCCGGAAACCGTCGGGATTCTGAACGATCGACAGACGATCGACGATCTCGCCCGCATCGGGGGCACGATCGGCCACGAGATTCTCACGTCTCTCGGGAGCCGCTATTCCCGGCGATACAGGGGCGGCTGACGATGCGGACGGGGCCGCGCATGCATCCCATTCGCAGCATTCAGGGCCTGTTCGCTGCGGTCGGCCGATCGACGCTAGCCTTCTTTCGGGCAATTGGAAGCGTGACGGTCTTTGCAGCGATAGCGCTCAGCCATGTCTTCAGGCCACCAATCTACATGCGCGAACTCGGCCAGCAAATCATCGTGATCGGCTTTTTCAGCCTGCCGGTCGTCGGGCTTACCGCACTCTTCACCGGCGGCGCGCTTGCCCTGCAGATCTATGCCGGCGGAGCCAGGTTCAACGCCGAATCCGTTGTCCCTACCATCGTCGCGATCGGCATGGTTCGGGAACTTGGTCCGGTCATCGGCGGCCTCATGGTCGCCGGCCGCGTCGCGGCTTCCATCGCCGCCGAAATCGGCACGATGCGGGTAACGGAACAGATCGACGCGCTTGAGACACTTTCAACAAATCCCCTGAAATACCTCGTTGTTCCCCGCGTTGTTGCCGGTCTCATCACGATGCCCTTCCTGACGCTCGTCGGGGACACGATCGGCATCATGGGAGGCTTCCTTGTGGGAACGCAGCGCCTAGGATTCAACGCGTCCGCCTACATTCGGAACACGTGGGATTTCCTTGAAGCGGGAGATATCACGTCGAGCCTGATCAAGGCAGCCGTGTTCGGCCTTATCATCACCATCATGGGCTGCTACCACGGGTACCGGTCGGACCACGGCGCACGCGGCGTCGGCCGGGCGACGACGAACGCGGTTGTCGCCGCGTCCGTGCTGATCTTCGCCGCAAACTATCTTCTGACTGAATCGCTCTTTCCCGCATGACAGCCATCAAGATCAGCGACGTTCACAAGCACTTCGGATCAAACCGCGTTCTCCGCGGCATCAATCTCGAAGTCGTCAACGGCGAGAGCATGGTGATCATTGGAGGATCGGGGACGGGCAAGTCCGTGCTGCTCAAATGCATCCTCGGTCTGGTGAAACCGGACCGCGGCACGATCACCGTTGACGGCGCACCTCCGTCGGGAGAACACCGTGACCGGTTTCTTGCCAAATTCGGAATGCTCTTCCAGGGCGGCGCGCTGTTCGACTCCCTGCTGGTTTGGCAGAACGTCGCCTTCCGGCTCCTGCGCGGAAAGAACCGGCGCAAATCGGAGGAAGCGAAAGAGATCGCGGTCGAAAAACTCAGGCGTGTCGGCCTGGGAGCGGATGTCGCCGACCGCTATCCGGCCGAACTCTCAGGGGGAATGCAAAAACGAGTCGGGCTCGCGCGCGCAATCGCGGCCGACCCGGAAATCATATTTTTCGACGAGCCGACGACCGGCCTCGATCCGATCATGGCGGGCGTCATAAACGAACTCATTCGGGAAATCGTCGTCGAGCTTGGCGCGACGGCGGTCACGATCACCCACGACATGACCTCGGTGCGCGCCATAGCCGACCGGGTAGCCATGATCCACGACGGCGTGATCCGGTGGTCAGGTCCGGCTGACGCCATGGAATCGTCGGGCAACCGATTCCTGGATGAGTTCATGAGCGGACGCGCCGGGACATCCGGCGCGGAATAGTCCCGGCCTCATGTCCGTTCCAGGAGTCCGTCACGAATCATGTCGATCCCCGAACTGCTCCTGGCAATCCTGCTCGCCGCTTTGGTCTTCGCCGCCACGTTCTTTTCGGCCGCGCAGGTCGTCCGCCAGTGGCGCAGGAGGTGGCTCCGGAACTGCCACCTCGCGGCGGTCGTGCTGACCATTGCCGTCATGGCCATGCTCGACTGGAACGCGTTCCTGTTGTCCAGGATCACGGGCGTCGCGCTGTTCGCCTCCGCCGCGGGCGCGGCGTATCTCGAAACGAGGTGGAATCGCCTTCTTCCCGCGATCCAGATCGTTTTCGCGGCGTTTCTGGTATTCGTACTGCCGCTGATCTGAAAACGGATTGCGGATTGGAGACCGCGGCGGCACTACGCCAGCACCGCAGTGCCAGCCGCATCGCGGCTCTGCGCAGCACAATCGCCCCTCGCTCTGGATCGACAAAATTTGTCCGGCTCAGCGGCTCCGCATGAGACCGGCGCGTTTCGGGTCCGCGCACTGGAGTTCCATTGGCTGCAATCCCATCAGGATCCGGTCGATGTCCCGGACCATCATTTCGCGAATCCGGCGGTAGGAGGCTTCAATTCCGCCAGCGAGATGCGCCGTATAGCGGACATTCGGCACCGCCCTGACGGGAGAATCGGCCGGGAGGGGTTCCTCGGGGAAGACATCGATCGCGGCCCGGATTCGTCCTTCCGCCGCGAGACCCAGGAAGGCGTCGAAATCGACAATTTCCGCCCGGCTGGCGAGTATCACTGTCGCGTCCGGCCGGATCCCGAGAAGACGCTGTCGATCAAGAAACCCTTCGTTTTCCAGGGTGACGCCGGCCAGCAGGAACAGGAACACGCTGTCTGCGAGAACCTCGTCAAGCGGCGCCGGTTCGACCCCGGCTCGCTTCAGTACCTGGTCAGGCACCCAGGGGTCGTGCGCCCTCAACCGGCAGCCAAAGGGAGCCAGGAGCGGGGCAAGCGCCCTGCCGAGATTGCCGAAGCCCACCATGCCGACACGAGCGCCGTAGAGGCTCACGGCTTGTCCGTTCCCGGCAATGCCCCATGCTTCGGCGCCCTCGCGAAACAGCCGGTCGGCCTCATCCAGACGGCGCGACAAGCAGAGCGCCTGAGCGAGACAAAATTCGGCAACTGCGGGCGCCATGGCCGGAGCCGCGGAAAGAACGTGGATCCGCCTTTCGCCGGCAAGTCGGTAATCGACGTTCGGCTCCCAATTCCCCTTCACGTTGATGATTGCCCTGAGCCGCGGAGCCCGTTCGATTCGCTCGGCGGGCATCGCGGTCTGACCGATGATCACGGTGACATCGGAAAGTATAGACTCGACAACTTCGTCCGGCGCACGGGATCCGAAATGCGCGACGACCCGGCCGAACCGGGACAGTTCTGCACGGACGTCCGCGGTCCAGACCATGGCTTCGGTTCGAGGATGGGGATCGAGGAAAATCAGGTTGTCTTCGGCCATGACGTCAACGTTCCCCGGCCAACGGACTCCGAAGTCCCGGAGGCTCCGACGGGAGCAGGCGACTGCAGGCGGCACCCTTGCCCGGATTTCCGCGCTTCAATTGAGGAAGGTCGGTCATTTCATTCCGGTGCTAGCGATGCCGGTGGTGATGAAGCGCTGCAAAAAGGCGAAAACGAAGATCACTGGGATCAGGGTGACGACGGTCATGGCGAGGACATAGTGCCACTGCACGTCGAGTTCGCCCTGGAAGGCGTTCAGGCCAACCTGAAGAGTGTAGACCTCGCTGCGGTTGAGCACGATCAATGGCCAGAGAAAGTCGTTCCAGCGCCACATTATGGAAAAAATCGCGAGCACGGCGATGGCCGGCGCCGCAAGCGGCAGAACCACCCTCCAGTAGATGGCCCATTCGCTGGCCCGGTCCATGCGGGCTGCCTCGATCAGGTCGCGGGGTATGGTCAGCATGTACTGACGCAGGAGGAAGACACCAGTCGGGGTCGCGGCGCCGGGCAGAATTACGCCCCAAAGCGAATTGATCATGCCGAGTTCCGTCACCACGAGGTAGACCGGCACCAGGATGACGGTAATCGGGATCATCAGCGTACCGATGACGAACAGCATGATCGCGTTCCGGCCTCGGAACTCGTAGATGGCAAGTCCGTAGGCCGCCATGGAATTTATCAGGAGGGTAACCGCCGTGGCGACGACGGTCACCACGACCGAATTCTTCAGGTAGATCAGGAAGTTGAACCGCTGAAGCGGCGCGACGTAGTTCTCCCAAGCGATGCGGAATTCGCGGACGGCCTCCCGCCGGTCGATTGGAACCTTGATCCGGGTCTCGGGATCGACAGGGTCGACCATCTGCGCGACGATCCCGATCCGCCGGATCTGCGCCAGTTCCGTTGCCGAACCGTCGTCGTGGGTGACCCGGTAGAGGGGAAGCGGCTTGTCGTGGCCGTCGACCTCTACCTCGATCTGGCCGAGCGGCAGCAGGGTGGGCGGAAATTCGAGGAGGCCGGAGGGGGTCTTGAAACTGGACAACGCCAGCCACACCACAGGGCCGAACATCAGGAAGATTCCGAACGCCAGATAGCCGTAGGAAAACACGTCCGTCCAGTGCAGGCGACCCCGCCCCCGAGTGGCTCTCAGTAGCGAAACCGGAGAAAATCGAATTCCGGCGGCTTCAGACATTGGTACCGTCCTTTCGCCGAGCGGCCGCGAGCTGGGCCAGGGTCAGGGCAAACAGGACCACGCCAAGGATTACCGAGGCGGCAGACGCGAGTCCGAAGTTCTGGATCTGATTCGTAAAGCCGGTATTGTAGATGTACTGGACGATGAACTGCGTGGCGGTTCCCGGCCCGCCGCCGGTCAGGACGAACACCTCGTCGAAGATCTGCACGCCCTTGATCAGCGCCAGGACGATCACCACCAGCATGTTCGGCCACAGGAGCGGAAGAGTGATCCGCCAGAAGACGCGTTCCTTGCGCGTGCCGTCCATCTCCGCGGCCTCGTAGAGGTCAGGCGGGATCGCCTGGAGTCCTGCCAGCAGAATAAGCGTGTAGAATCCCATGTGCGCCCAGATCGACACGAAAATCGCCCAGAACATCGCCCACTGCGGGCTGACAAAAAACAGGATCTTCTCCAGCCCGATGCCGACGAGGAAGGCATTGAGTATGCCGTCCCGCAACAGGATCCACTTCCAGACCAGCGCCACGACCACCGGCGACAGCAGCACCGGGAAGAAGTACACCGCCCGGAAGAACCCCCGGCCGCGGATTTCCCGGTTCAAGATCAGCGCGGTGATCAGCGAAAAAAGAACCAGGAAGAACACCTGGAATGAAACGAAAATGAAGGTGTTGAAAATTCCCCGCCAGAACCTGTCTTCCCGGCAGGAACCGGAGTCGACGAAGTTTTCGCAGTCCAGCAGGAACTCGTACTGCTCCGTCCCGGTATAAACCCGGTCGGAGAGAAACAGGTTGGTGCCGCCGGTCAGCGAGAAGGCGAAGTTGATGAACAGCGGCAAGACGACAAAGATGCCGAAGAAACCGAGGTTCGGTAACAGAAAGACGTAGGGCATTCGGTCGATGCCGACAATGCGCTGGATCGCGCGAAGCGGAAAGTCGACCAGTGCGCCGAGAAGTCTGAGCGGCGTCCAGGCTAATTCGGCGAGGTTTCGCCGGGGGTGCTGGATGTCCATGCCTGCCTCCGGTCAGAGAATGTCCTGCGCCGGCACCAATGAGGCCGGTGAATTCGCGGACCCGCGAGACAGGAAGAGATCCCGGCCCGTACCGCAGGCCGGGCCGGGATCTTTGACGGAAGTCAGTTGCGTGCCTTCTCGGCGAGCTGCTGTTCGACGTCCTGGGTCATTCTGCCGTATGCCTCGTCGAGCGAGATTTCACCGACGATTGCCTCTCCGAGGCGGGAAATCAGTGCATTGAACATCACCCGGTTGTGCGGATAGCCCTGAAGCGCGAAGGCTATCGGCGAGATCGACGGCACGGCACCTGCGAAGGTTTCAAGCGCATGCCGGGCGCGCGGGTCCTCAGTGTCGAAGTCGACACCGCCCGCCGCAAGCCCGAGATGGCCGGGAATGAACAGGGTGCGTCCATAGAATTCGGCAAGCACCTCTTCGCTTGAAAGGTAATCCATCAGCTTGCCGACAGCTTCCGGATGCTGGGTGCCCTTCATGGCGACGAGGGCAGCGCCTCCAGGCATGCCGGAACAGGCGGTCGGGCCGCAGGGCGCGGGTACGGCCCACCAGTCGAATGCATCGCCGATCTTCGAGGCGAACTGGGGAATCTGCCAGGAGCCGCTCATGTACATGACGACCTGCGCGTTCGCAAAGTCCTCGTTGGCGCCCAGATAGGAGGAACCGGAAACCGAACCCCAAAGTTCCTTGGCCATGGTGCCGTCCTGATGCCAGTCGTAGAGGCGCTGCGTCATGGCCTTGAGTCCGTCATCGACCAGCGCCGGGTTTCCTTCAGCATCGAACATTTGCGCGCCCATCGAGATGGCAGGGCCTGAAACCCGGTGGCCGGAGCGGTCCCAAGCCATGGGAATCGGGATTTCGAGGGCTTCGGCGACGGCGTTTGCGGCGGTCGCCCAGTCGTCCCACGTGGCGCCGTCACCAGGCAAGTCGACACCAGCCTGCTCGAACAGCGTCCGGTTCACGTAAGGCCCGGTCACCGTCAGCTGAGTCATGAACCCTGAAATCGCGGAGTCATCACCAGGCTTGCGGAGCCAACGCAGGAACGGGCCAAAACTGGCCTCCCAATAGGCCGGATCCGAAATGTATTGGGTCAGGTCGAGATAGTGCTCCGAAAGACCGCCGAGGTCGGTAACCCGTGCAATGTCCGGACCCTCGCCAGCTGCGAGTTGCACCGGCAGGCTTTCCAGAATGGCCTTGTACGGAACAACGTCGAGGGTAACGGATACGTCGGGATTGGCCGCTTCGTACCGATCGAGTATCTCGCGCATGACTTCGCCCTCGATACCGTCATTGTACCAAGTCATTCGCAATTCCGTGTCGGCTGAAACGGACGCTGCCATCGCCGACAGAACGACGGCACCGGCCGCCAGCGTCAGTGAAAACCGTGGTTTCATCTTTGTTCTCCAAACTGGTTGTCGGGTTGTCCAAGCGTGTGAACACGAACGCTGCGGACAGTCCCGCATCGTAGTGCATGCTTCCAACAAATCCAACCGGCAATGACTCCGACCGCATCTACCCTAGCCAGCACCTGCACCATGTCAGACGCGGTCAATCAAACCATCCGGCCGGATTTGGGTGAAGGCGCGCTCGAACTGCTTGTCCTTCGCACCGACGCTTGAACCGTGGAATCAATATACCGGATTGCAGTCCTTCGAAGCTGAAGCCGGTTTAAGGCCAAACGTACGACGGACAAAGAAATGCAAAATCCCTTGGTACAGGCGCTGGTTGAAGGCGTTGTCCATGAAGGCCTCGGCCAACCCTTGCGCGGTGCCATTGTTCCAAGCCCGGGACGCGTGCTCTGCACAGGCAGCACCTCCGTCTCCGACATCGATCCCTCCTCAAACACAATTTAGGCCGCAGCGTAGGAAGTATGGCCTTAACCTAGACTGGCAAGGATGCGTCGTCTGAAATGACGACACCATCGCCAATCGCCACCAAAGGGCCTGATTTTCCTTTTATCTGCCTCTATACCGCCCAAACATCTTCCTTCTGTTCCCAATACTCCCTTACGCTTTCAAATCTCTGGATTGTTCCTGAAATTTTTCTATATCCGGCGGATAGAATGCCATGGTGACATCACACAACTGCAACATCCACTCATTCCTTGGGCGTCCAGTTACCGACTTAATGTCATTTGAATTGGCAATCTGGATATGTCCCTACCCGTGCGCACCAACTGTCAAGCATTCCAAATCAAGAAACTCAATCGGCAAAAACAAAACGTCCGAAACGCTGAGGTCTGTCCCGTTGACCAAATAATTAACTTTTATGAGAAAAAACATTGGCATCCGACTTATGGAACCGCGCTAGGCGCTCGACTGAAGTCAAGTTAGGCAAGTCGAAATGTGTATCTTCCCTGTGGGCTTTTACATCTACTACAGAATACACGACCTCCACATCAGTGAATGCCATATCGGCCATGGAACGACGTGCAAAATCACTCGAATACTCTTTACACCAGCTGCCGAGAAGAGCTTTGAACCTTTCAGCCACCAACGCATCTAACGCGTCACCGACTGCTCTTGGTCTATAGGCTGTCTCTAGGCAAAGAAATCCATCTAGGGAATTAACCCATGTTTACCTTTTCTGGCGCGAATCTGCAGATTTCGGGGTATTTCTGACTTTCCGGGTCAGCCAACACTCTGTTTTTACCTGATATTGCATTCATGGCGTCCGGTCGTGGTGACATAAACGAACAGAAAGGGGATTCCAGCACACTCCACAACATGACAGACACGCGCCATGTTCATCAGGCGCGCCAAAACACGCACCACCGAGGACGGAACCCAGTACTTCTCCTACCGCCTCGTCCGCAACGAACGACAGGGCGACAGGGTCAGGCAGCGGACCCTCCTCAACCTCGGAAGCAAGTTCCCCGTGGAGAAGAAACACTGGCGCCTGTTGTGCGCGCGCATCACCCAGCTCATCGGGCGCCAGGAGACGCTTCTGCCGCTCCCCTGGCCGGATGAGGTCGAGGCGGAAGCGCAGCGCATCGCCGCCCGGCTGGTCAGCCGTTCGCCCCCGGTCGCAGGCGCCGTGCCCGGACCCGAAATGGAAACGGTGGACGTGGCGTCCCTGGAGATGGTGCGCCCGCGTTCCGCCGGTGTCGAGCACGCGGGGCTGTGGGCGATGGAACAACTCGACATCGGGGGCCTTCTTGCAGGCCTGGGTTTCAACCGCCGGTCGCGGGCCGTGGCCATGGGGTCGATCATCGGCCGCATGGCGGTGCCGGGCTCGGAGCGTGCGACCTGGCGCTGGCTCTGCGAGCGGAGTACGCTCGGCGAACTGCTCGATGTCGATTTCGAGACCATGAGCAGGATGCGCCTGTACCGTGCCTCGGATGCCCTGCTGTCGCGGCGCCGGGAGATCGAGACCCACGTGTTCGAGCGGGTGACGGATTTGTTCTCGCTGGGTCACACCGTGACACTTTTCGACCTGACGAACACGTTTTTCGAGGGCGCGGCCGACAAGCAGCCCAAGGCCCGGCGCGGCCACTCGAAGGAGAAGCGCAGCGACTGTCCGTTGCTGACCCTGGGCCTGGTTCTTGACGGCAGCGGTTTCGTGCGGCGCTCGGACGTGTTCCCCGGCAACGTCAAGGAGAGCAGCACGCTGGAGGGAATGCTGGCCCGGCTTTCGGCACCCCGGGATGCGCTGGTGGTGATGGACGCCGGCGTCGCCACCGAGGACAACGTCGCCTGGCTCCGCGACAATGGCTGCCGCCATCTCGTGGCCGGTCGCGAACGGGTCCGCCACTTCGACCCCGGCCCGGCGACGGCGATCGAGACCCGCACCCGCGGGAAGGTCCGCATCCAGGCCGTCACCGACGAGGCGGCTTCCGAGCTCCGCCTGTTCTGTTGCTCCGAGGCCCGGGCCGAGAAGGAGCTGGGCATCACCGAACGTTTCATGACGCGCTTCGAGGACGCGTTGCAGAAACTGCACGACGGGCTGTCGCGACCGCGTACCCGCAAGCAGGTCGCCCATGTCTGGCAACGGATCGGGCGCATCCGGCAGAAGAGCCGTGGCGCCGGCCAGCACTACAGCATCGACGTCGCCGCCGATCCGGAGAATGCCGAAAAGGCGGTCGGGCTCATCTGGACGCGGACACCGCGCGCCGGCACCATGCCCGCCCACCCCGGCGCCTGCTGCCTGCGCACCAACCAGCTGGACTGGGATGCGGAGACCCTGTGGCGGACCTGTTCCATGCTGACGGATGTGGAATCGGTGTTCCGGTCGCTGAAGTCGGAACTGGGTCTGCGTCCCGTGTATCACCGCAAGCAGGTCCGGTCCGACGGTCACCTGTTCATCAGCGTCCTGGCCTACCAGCTGGTCCAGGTCATTCGCAGCCGTCTTCGGGCTCACGGCGAGACGGCGAGCTGGAGTACGCTGCGGGACATTCTTTCGGGCCAGATCCGGGTCACCGCCTGTTTCCGGCGTGCCGACGGACGGGTCATTCACATCCGCAAGGCGACCCGGGCGGAGCCTCGGCAACGGGAGATCTACCGGGCACTCGGTCTTGACCCCGAGCCGGGGAAGACGCGGAGGATGGTTGCATGACGGGTCGGTGACATCATGTCCGGGCACGGACTTGTAGTGCCATAACCGCCGTTTCAGTCGGCACAAGCCTCTGAAAAACAATCATCTTTTTTTGGGCGTGTGAAACTTGGGTTAATGTAGTCCCGTATTGCTATCGCCACCTGTTCATGATGCCCTTGACAACAGAAGTTCGACCTCATTCGAAAAGCCTTCCCTGCAAAACATCGCTCCGCTCTTCCACGCCAGGCACCTTTCGTTGCTGAGGAGAAGAATTCCCTTCCCAGAAGACATCATCCCCACAACCCTGGATGGCGGGGTCGCGTTGTGCAGCGGAAATACGTTTTCTTGCCCAACAAAGATATTCCGCATTAGTGTCAATACCAAACCACCTTCTACCCAATTTTTCCGCAACGCCGCGGATGTGCCGCTTCCCGTGAACGGATCGAAGATGAAACCAGTTTCCTTAGAACTCGCAAGAATCAGTTTTGCAAACAACTTTTCCGGTTTTTGGTAGGGTGCGGCGTATTTTCAGGCACTGACCAGAACTGCACCGTCAAATCCGTCCATACATTTGACGGATGCCTCAATCTATAGTTGCCATCGCCTTCCTACTTCCAATCCTTCGGTTCTCCGCCCACACGGTTGGGCGCCAAGACCTTGCGCTTCAACTTTACGGAATCCACACCGAAACAATAACTATCTGAACCAAGTGAAAGACCAGATATCTTCCGCATTATTCTTCCAATTCCGCTTCACTCCTCGTCCTTTCGCCGCTCCAAAGTAATTCTATTCCGAACAAAAAACGCTCTTCCTGTATTGGAAAAATTATCCTGGATGTGTTCCAGTCTGAGCACACATAGGTTGTAGAATCAGGTTCCATCATTGGAGATATTAACTCAACAATTTTCCGAATCCATTTTGCATAAACATTTTTACGTAGCTTTCTGAAGGAATTGCCATTGAAGTTCTTTATCAAGTTGTAAGGAGGGTCAAGAACAGGTAGGACGATGAACGCTGTAGGAAAGTGGGGAGCAATTTCAAAAAAGTTTCCGTCAACCAGCTGGCAGTCAAAATGATGGCTATCAACCGACTCTTCGATTCGCAAAATCTCCCCTGTAAGTTAAAGGATTTCCTCTGGAGTACATGTCAAAGTTTTATTTCTTTGAGCGCGGTTTTCGTGAATTCGGAAAATACGTGCCGCTAGACGACATCTGCTTCAGGCGTTGCATGACCCAACAACGCGGTCAAGACTCTTGCTGCCTCTACCATCGCGACGAGTTGGCATTCAACGCGGCCGCCCTCGGACTTGCCGCCTCATCAAGCCGGGAAGCCGCTCCCTTCGTCAACAGGTCCAGCGTCTTTTCCTCGACATCGTCCCGAAAGTCGCTGTCGCTAGCGAGATCCCTTCCGAAAATGCTCTCGAGCGCCAGGACATCTCTGGCAAACTCCTTGGCATCCGGCAGCCGCGCAGTGGCGATGCGGACAAGCTGGCCGCGGGCCGGGTCCGAGACCTCCCCTCTCGCCCCGGCGACATGGGCAATCCAGGCGGCGATGCCGAGGCTCAGCCCGTCATGACCATGCCCGGCGCGGCGCCGGTCCCGGATCGTCGCCAACACCCTCGGGGTCAGCTTCTGCGAACTGTCCATCGCGATCTGCCCGAGGGCGTGGCGAAGCGCCCGATTTGCGTAGCGTCGACGAAGCCGGGCCCAGTAGTCGACTAGCTCCGAAACCGGCAACGCGATGCTCGGGATGATCTCGCTTGCAACTGTCCGGTCGAGGAACCCGGCGAGCCGCGGGTCGGAGATGGCGTCTGCAACCGTCTCGTGACCGAGCATGAGCCCAATCCAGGCCATCATCGAATGCGTTCCGTTCAGAATCCTAAGTTTCGTCTCCTCGTGAATGCGGACATCGTCGACCAGCCTGACTCCGGCCGCTTCAAGACTCGGGCGCCCGGCGACAAACCTGTCTTCCAGCACCCAGTCCGAGAAGGGTTCCGTGATCACCGGCCAGGCGTCATGGAGGCCCGTGACAGCGGCGATCTCTGCAATGTCGGCTTCGGTCGTCCGCGGCGTGATCCGGTCAACCATGGATCGAGGAAAGCTTACGTTTTCTTCGTCCGAAATCCAGCGCGCAAGATCGGGGCGGGTTCGGGATGCGAAGTCAGTCACCACCCCCCGCAGGAAAGTTCCGTTTTCCTGCAGGTTGTCGCAACTCATGAGCGTCACCGGACCGGCCTTGTTCCGGCGGCGGCGGCGGAGCCCCTCGACCAGCACGGCAGGAACCGACTGCGGCGGCGCGCCCCCGAGTTCGGCTGCGACCTGCGCGTTTTCGTCGTCGAGCGCGCCCGAAACTGGCGAGGCGCAATAACCCTTTTCAGTCACGGTCAGCGAAACAATCCTGGTCTCCGGCGCGGCGATCAGGTCGATGACGCTGGCGGCTCCAGCGTCCGGTGCCAACACGCCGATCACCGAGCCGACGATCCTTGTCTCCAATTTCTCGGCGTCCCGCACGCCAAGCACGTAGAGTCCATCCTGCGGCGCGAGTTCATCCCTTGTGCGCGCCGACCTGAGGCTGGCCCCGACAATCCCCCAATCGGGTTCACGGCACAGGCAAGCATCGACATGCGCTGCCTGATGCGCTCGATGAAATGCGCCGATGCCGATATGGAGGATGCCCGGGCGGACCCGTCCGCGATCGTAGTCCGGCAACACGGCCGGGCCTCGGTAATTTGCGAGCGCTGCCGCTGACAGACGGGGGAGCTTATTCGGCTGATTGAACCGGGAAGTCATTCGAGACCATAGGCGCGTTTCGGAAGCTCGACAGTCAGCGCCTCGGCAATCGCATGGGCGTCGGACTCGCCCAGGCGGTGATCGGCGACCAGCGAGGCGAGGAATGCGCAGTCGACTCGCCGCGCCATGTCATGGCGTGCGGGGATCGATGCCAGGGACCGGGAATCATCATTGAACCCGGCGGTGTTCCAGAATCCGGCCGTCTCGGTGGTCAGCTCCCTGAATCGCCGCATCCCGTCCGGACTGTCGAAGAACCACCACGCAGGTCCGAGGAGGAGTGCCGGATAGGCGCCTGCGAGAGGAGCCAGTTCGCGACCGAGCGTTGTCTCGTCAAGGGTGAACAAGATGATCCGAAGCCCTGGTTCGTGTCCGACCGCGTTCAGCAGCGGACGAAGCCCACCGACAAAGTCCGACCGTTGCGGAATGTCGAATCCCATGTCGCGACCGAAGCGGTCATGGACAGCGCGGCTGTAGTTTCGCCGGGAACCCGCGTGTATCTGCATGGTCATGCCATCCTCGATGCTCATGCGGGCCATTTCGGTCAGCATTTGTCCGCGGAATGCCTCCGCATCTCCCTTTCCGGCCATGCCGCTCCTGACGCGACTCCAGAGTGCGTGGCAATCGGCAATCGGCAGGTCCTCGGTCACCGGCAGCGGCACGCCATGGTCGGTCGCCACGGCACCCATTTCCCTGAATGCCTGCCGCCTGCGGCGATGTGCATCGAGGTACCCTTCCCATGTCGCCGTGTCGCAGCCGGATATCACGGACAGACGATCAATGTTGCCAATGAAGCCCGGAAATTCCGGATCGATCACGGAATCGGGGCGATAGGTCGTGACCACCCGGCCGGGCCAGCCGGAGGAGGCGATGGCCGCATGATCGGCTAGTGGGTCGAGAGCGTCCTCGGTGGTGGCAAGGAATTCGACGCCGAAACGGTCGAATAGTGCTCGCGGCCGAAATGACTGCTGCTGAAGGATGTCGCCGATGCAGTCGAAGTAGTGATCGGCATTCGCTGCCGAAAGCGGTTCGTCCAAACCGAAGAGGTGCTCGAATCCGTGATCGAGCCACATCCGCGTCGGCGTTCCGTGAAACAGGTGGTAGTTTTCGGCAAACAGATTCCACACTCGCCTTTGCTGGGACTCGCGGCGTTCGCCGGCGTTTGGGCCCACGCCGAATTCATCCATCCGGATGCCCTGGCTTACGAGCATGCGAAGTACATAGTGATCCGGTTGCACGAGAAGCGCCGTCGGGTCGGAAAAGTTCCGGTCGAGAGCAAACCATCCCGGATCGCAATGGCCATGCGGGCTGATGACCGGAAGGTCCACGATAGCGGAATGCAACTCCCTTGCGATCTCCCGTGTACGGGGATCGCTGGGGAATAGCCTGTCGGGATGGGTGAGAGAGTGCGTCATTTCAGTCTCCGGCTTGCGTTTCGGCCTGGGCGCGTTTCGCGGGCGCCAATCCCCGGCAGATCGGCAGTTGCCGGTCGAGAGGCAGCGGCACGCTGCGCCCGCTTCGCGCCGCGAGAGTGATGGCGCTCGCCAGTTCGATCGAAGCTACGCCGTCTTCAGGCGTCGGAAGAACTCCTAGGTCGCCGCCGGCGAGCCGTTCGGCAAGGGCGCCGAACAGTCCGGCGTAACCGCAGCGACCGACGCGGCCGGGCGCAGACACCGCCCTGTCCACGCGTTCTTGGTCCTCGGTTCGCCTCGCGGTGAATCGCCAGCCCGCATGGCCGGGTGCATAGGGCGTAGTTCCGCTCTCTGCAGTAAGCTTCTCGAAGACCAGCCGCAGTCTCGAGGTGTTGCGAGCTGCGCCGAGGGTCGCCGAAGAGGTAATCAGGGCGCCGCCGACGGTCGACATGCAGACGGCGGCGCAATCTTCGGTCTCGACCGGATTCGAACGGGTGCCCGCGAAGGCCGAAACCGCGGCGATCGGCCCGACGCAGTTTACGGCCAGATCGTGGACATGGATCGCATGGGTCAGGACAACTCCGCCGAGTTCCCCGGCCCAGGTCCCGCGCCAGGGACTCCGGTAGTAGTCCGCCCCCCGGTCCCAATGGGTTTCGAGGCTGCCGGCGACGGCAGGTCCGGCGAGACCTGCCGCTTGCAGCCTTTGGAGCACGGTGAGGCCACGGCCGAAACGGTACTGGAACATCGGCACCAGCAGCCGGCCCGTTTCGCTGGCAATGGAAGCAAGTTGCTCGGCTGCGACCACGCTGCCGGCGAGGGGTTTTTCGCAGACAACGTGCTTGCCGGCCCTGAGCGCAGCAGCGGCGACCGGCGCGTGCAGGGCCGGAGGAAGGCAGATGTCGACGATGTCGATGTCCGGATCCGCGATCACAGAATCAATGGCGTCGCTTGTTCTCGCAACGTCCTCCTGCTCGCCCCCTTCCCTTCCGCGGACCTCGCAGGCGAGGCGGCGGGCCAGCGCCAAATCCAGGTCGCAGATGCAAACGACACGAAATCGGCCAGCTGACGCTAGCCAGCCAGCCAGATGTTCTGTGCCGATGCGTCCTCCGAGAATGGCGACGCGCCAGGTTCGGTAGTCAGCCGATTTGGCCAAGGCGAACGGCCATTTTCTGCGCCGTCAGCGCGAGTTCGGAAACGCGGAAGCAATGAGCCTGCGGCATCGCCGTCTCGCTGCGGTTGAGTACGTCCTCTGCAAGGTTGCGGAAATATGGCAGCTCGGCGCTGCTGGCGTCCTCGTAGTCGCAGCGCTGGCCGTTGACGATGAACAGGTGATCGGTGCCCGTCCTTCCCGCGACGTCGACGTATTTCCTGAGTTCGATGTAGCCCTCGGTGCCAAGAACGGTCAGCCGGCCGTCACCCCAGTTCGGAAGCGCGTCGGGCGTGTACCAGTCGACCCGCACATAGCCCGACCCGCCGTCGCCTCTGAGCAGGATCTCCCCGAAGTCCTGCATCCCCGGATCGCCGGGATTGGCGAAGTTGCCGACCGCGGATGCTGCGACCTCTGCCGTCTGCGACCCTGTGAAAACCAAGAACTGGTCGATCTGGTGGGATCCGATGTCGCAGAGTATGCCGCCGGTCTGACCTTCTCTGAAGAACCAGTCAGGCCGCGTCGCGCGGTTGAGTCGGTGCGGTCCCAGGCCGACGGTCTGGACCACGCGGCCGATTGCGCCCTGCCGCACCAGTTCGAGTGCCCGGGTCACCGCGGGCACCTCGAAGCGCTCGGAAAAGTCTACCGACCAGATCTTCCCGGTTCTTTCCACTTCGCGGCGCAATTCCTCGAGCTGCCCAAGCGACGTGCAACCGGGCTTGTCGGTCATCACGTCCTTGCCGGCGCGCATGGCCTCAATGGCGAATGCGGCGCGGCGCGCGGGAACGTCTGCGATCAGGACGAGATCGATCTCCGGGTCGTCGAGCAACCGCCGCCGGTCGTCGAGGCGGGGAATCGACGGGAACCGCCGGACGAAACCGCTCACCGGTTCCGGCTCGCTCTCGGTCCACCATCCCCGGCAATCGCACCCGACGGACAGCATTCCCGCAAGCTGGCCGTAAATGTGCCGATGCTCGACGCCAATGACCCCGAGTTTCAGCATCCGGCCGAAACTCCGCCGTCCGCACCGGACAACCGCACCCGGTTCCCGTCCGCGGATGACCGGATCATCGCCTCGATGAGGCGCTGGACAGCCAAGCCGTCCTTGCCTGAAACTTCGGGCGCGCTTCCTTCGGCGATCCGGCCGGCGAAGGCGGCTATCAGGTCTCGATGCCAGTCGAACGGAAATGCCATTGGATCCGAACCGCCGCCGGTTCCGGCTTCCTGTCCGACACTCTCGATCTTCCCGTCTCGCCAGTGGAGCGTCAGGACACCCGACTTGAGCGTCGCGTTTGCGTGATCGCAGTCGAGCATTATTGATTCCGCCGAGCCAGGATAGGCGGCGGTCGTCGCGACGACCGCACCGGGCGCTCCGCTTGCGAACCGCAATCCGGCAACGGCAAAGTCCTCGGTTTCCATGCGGTGAAGGGCTGTTGTGGCAGCGAGCGCCTGGACCTCGACGACAGGACCGGCGACATGAAGGAGGAGGTCGAGGGTATGGATCGCCTGGCTGATCAGCACGCCGCCCCCGTCCCTGGCCAAGCTGCCCCTCCCTGGTTCGTCGTAGTAGCTTTGGTCGCGCCACCAGGGGACTTCGGCGCGTGCCAGCCGGACGGCGCCGAGACGGCCCGAATTCAGCAGGCCCTTGAGTTCCCGCGAAGCGAGACGATACCGGTGCTGGAAGACCACGCCGAGTCCGACACCGCGGCTCCGGCAAATGGCGACGACTTCCTCCGCGGCGGCAACGCTGCGTTCGAGCGGTTTCTCCGAAAGGATCGGTTTTCCGGCCTGCGCCAGGCGCTCGACGAGCGGAAGCCGCTGGTCGGGGGGCGTTGCTACGATTACGGCATCTATCGAGGAATCCTCGAGGATCGACTCGAGCCGTTCGACCGCCCGAAACCCGAACCGGGCCGCAAAGGCCTCCCTGCCGTTCGCCCGGCGCGAATGGACCGTCACATCCCGCGGATTCGCGGCGAGGGACGCCAACGCAAGGCCGTGCGGTTCGGCAGCCATGCCGGTCCCGATGAGGGCGAAACGCATTGGCCGGTTCAAGCGGGAAGACCGTTCGCGATCGCCTGCCCGCCGGAATCGAACAGGTGCAGCTGGCTGTGGTCGAGCCTGAGGTGCAGGCGTTCTCCGTTCCTGACCGGATGCTGACCGATCCGGTGAACAGTGAGTTGCGGGAAGCCTTCGGCGGTGCAATAGAAATAGGTCTCGCCTCCGAGCTGTTCGGAGAAATCCACCCTGGCCGCGAAATCCGCATCCTCCGCAGCGGAGATCTCGAGATGCTCGGGCCGGATGCCGAGGGTCACGGCGCTTCCCGGCGCTGCGCAGCCGATCCCCGGAATGGAGATCCGGTCGTTTCCGACAACGACTGCGCCCTCCTCCGCCTCGCAGGCGACGAGGTTCATCCTAGGTGAGCCGATGAACCCGGCGACGAAGACGTTGCACGGCCTGTTGTAGAGATCGAGCGGCCGGCCGGACTGCTCCACGATCCCGTCCTGGAGAACCACAATCCTGTCGGCGAGGGTCATGGCTTCAGTCTGGTCGTGGGTGACATAGATCATGGTGCCGCCGATGTTCTGGTAGAGCGCCGAGAGTTCCTTGCGCATGGCGACCCGGAGCTCGGCATCGAGGTTCGACAGCGGCTCGTCGAACAGGAACGCCTTCGGATCCCGTACGATGGCTCGTCCGATGGCGACCCGTTGCCGCTGCCCGCCGGACAAGGCCTTCGGCTTACGCTGAAGGTACGGGGTGATCTGAAGCATCTCCGCGGCCTCGGAAACCAGCCGGTCTATCTCGGCGCGCGGCAACTTCGAATTCTCAAGCCCGAAGGCCATGTTCTTGTAGACCGTCATGTGCGGGTAGAGCGCATAAGACTGGAACACCATTGCCAGGCCGCGTTCCGAAGCGCTGACGCCGAGGACGGACTCTCCGTCGATCAGGATGTCGCCGCTGGTCACGTCCTCGAGGCCGGCAATGATCCTCAGCAAAGTGGACTTTCCGCAGCCCGACGGTCCGACGAAGACGACGAACTCGCCGCTTTCGACGCACAGGCTGACACCGTGGATGACCTCCACCGAACCGTAAGATTTGTAGATGTCCCTGAGGACGATTTCTGTCATGAGCTTCGCTCCGGTTCCGGGAGCCGCATCCTAAACCGATTCACGGCTGGATTGGAAATGTCCTGCCGGGCTGCAGATTCGGAGTCGGAAAAACCCTGCCGCTGCCACTCGCGTCACGTCGCCAGACGCGACTGTTCCCTTCAACCGGTTTGGTCCGAACGCATGGCCTCGAGGGCCCGCGTCACTCCGCGCAACTCCGCGAGCCCCTTCAGTCTCCCGACGGCCGGGTACCCTGGCTGGCAGCCCGAACGGACATCGGTGAGAATCGACTGACCGTGATCGGGGCGCATCGGGATTTCCGGATGCGTCCACCCGTCGGCGATCCGGCGACGCTCTTCGCGCAGCAGTGCATCAACGACCGCCACCATGTCAGTGTCTCCGTTCAGGTGCTCGTCTTCGAAGAAGGAACAGGGAACGCGCTCGCCCTCCCTGCGGACGTTCCTCAGATGTGCGAAGAAAATTCTGGGCCCGAACTCCCTCGCCATGGCCGGAAGGTCGTTGTCCCCGCGAACGCCGAGGCTTCCCGTGCAAAGGGTGACCCCGGCCGCTGGGCTTGGCACCGCCGCGAAAAGGGCACGGTAGTCATCCGCGGTCGAGACCACCCTGGGAAGTCCCAGGAGCGGAAACGGCGGATCGTCCGGATGGCAACAGAGCCGAATACCCACCCGCTCCGCCGTCGTTGTGACCGCCTTGAGGAACTCCACGTGATTCTCGAAGAGCTGTTCCCGACCTATGGCCTCATAGTCCTTGAGCCGCTCCCGGAGCCCATCAAGCGACCAGTGCTCCTGTGCACCGGGAAGTCCGGCCGTAATGTTTGAGGCCAAGCGCGCCCGGTCGGATGCGCCGAGGCGCCGGATCAACGAATTTGCCGCGGCGATTGTTGATTCGTCGTAGTCTGAAGTCGCGCCGATCCGGCCGAAGACATGCAGATCGAAAGCAGCGAATTCTGCCAGATCGAACCGCATCGCCGTACCGCCATGGCCCATTCGGCACGCGAGGTCCGTCCGGGTCCAGTCCAGGACCGGCATGAAATTGTAGCAAACCGTGGTGAGCCCGGCGTCGGCGAGGTTTTCGAGGGACCGGCAGTACCGCTCGATGTCGCCTTCCCAGTCTCCGGATCGCGTCTTTATGGCCTCGGAAACCGGCAGGCTCTCCACGAGTTCCCAGGCGAGTCCAGATGGTTTCCCGCCGGGGCGCACGACCTCCTCCTGGCGCGCGGCGATTTCCTCGGAGGACCACACTGTGCCGGCGGGAAGGTGGTGGAGCGCAGTGACGATGCCGTCGGCGCCCGCCTGGCGCGCGTCGGAAAGCGTGACGCGGTCCGCTGCGCCGAACCATCTCCACAACTGTCGCATGATGCCTTGCTCCGAACGGTTTACTGGACATGCGGGATCCGACCGATCGCGGAAACCGCCGATCCAACGCCTGCGTACTCCCGCCTGTAGGCGGGCGCAACAGGATCAAGGCGCCGCCGGTCACCGCTGCCGGTCAAACCTGCGCAGAGGAGAACAAGCCGACGCGGGTCCGCAACTAATGCATCCGGCATGTGTCCGCGACTTGCCGTCGCGCGAAAGGTTTCCGCCCCGCAGGCGTAAACCGGCTTTCCGTTACTTTGGCGATGTTCCAAACAAGAAGTGCGTAGCAAATTCGGACAGAGTTTTCGCGCCGGCCCCAAGAAACCGCAGGCTATCTCGTGCCAGTTCGCCGTGATTTTCCGAAGCGGAGCACCGGGGGCCCGGTCGTTCGATGCATCCCCGTCGGGCTGTCTCCGGATTCCGGAATGCCTGCCACAGATCACATTCTTGAAGTCAGATCAATCCGGGACACCTGATCCGCCGCCCGTCGATCAAATCGGATAGCAGCATTTCTCTCGCCTTCCGCGCTCATTAGGACTGTCGAATGGCGCTTCGGATTCTCCGCAGAAGAAAGAGATGACCGTCCGCTGTTGATCCTGGGTCCGCATGTCGGCCTGGCCGGGAGCCCTTTCATGTTCGACACACACATCATAGATAGTGCCAAACAACGTTGTAAAATTCTATTATTTATAGCTTTTTTCCGCTGGACCGGTTCCAGCTCCTTAAGCATCCTGAGAGCGATCGGAACCCGAATCCGCGCGTCGCGGTGAAGGCGCATGCCCCCAGTTGCAGGATTTCCCAATCCTGACGAGTCCGTTCGTTTTCGTTCGGTCACGCAGTGACGCGCCCACTGTGCCGGCACGGATTTCGCATTCTGCGCAATCGCTGACGGCTGAGTTCCATGGCTTTTTCGCTACCATCACCAGCTGAACGAACACACAAACGGGGACCGGCAGGAATGGGTCGTTTACGGAGCCGGTCCTGCCCGGCCAACAGATCCGTGGACGACCGACTGAGATCTACATGCGCGTCCACCATGCCGCTGGCGCAACGGACGGTCGATAGTTTTGCCCGCTTTGAGCAAGATCGTGTAGGACACGTGGTACTGCCCTCTTTTGAAGGAGACCCATTGCAGAGAGGTCCGTCGATTCTCCTCCCGAATTCTCGGGACAGCCCCTGCGCTTGCCAAAGTGCAGATGGCTTCTGGATGGTTGTGATAGGTGGCCCAGATCAGCGGAGTTGGCCCACAGCTATCCAATTCATCTGGATCAGCACCGGCCTAGATCAGTCGATGATCTCTTCCGCGCGACCTTTCTTGGCCGTTTGGTGCAGGTGTGGCATGTCGATCTCCTGCGGGTTGGCAATGGGCCATATAGAGATCAACGACGAAAAATGATCAGCTGGAAACCGCAGATAAGGCATTTGCACTCGACGTGTTGCTCGAATTCTTTTGCCTTCGCCGACAAGCCAAGGTCCAAGGTCGCTTTGTCACATCACAACCTAACGATAGCTGCCAGGCCATCCCGGATTGGCCGAACGCCTCCCCGCCTTGACCTAGGTCGCGGCCTTCCCGGATGCGGATCGAGGGCGCCGGTCTCACCCGCGAAATGCGTCTAGGCGGGTGGAGAGGTACGGCCGTCGTTTGGGAGTGCGCGCATTGGCGGAAACGGCGCGACGACGCCGGACTTCTCCTTGACGTCGGCTTCGAAACTCCCGGCCGCCCCTCTTACGTTCGCGGTGCCGGCCGGCGGACGTCTTTGGCCATGTTCCCGCGGCGGCGGGACCGGGCCGGTGACATGGCATGCCGGGGCGCATCTGGAAATCGAAAGGGCAGACGGCATGAGCGGCAGCGAGAGGGGATTCTTCGATTCCCGACGTGCGGCGGCCTATCTCGGTCTCTCGCCCCACACGCTAGACGGATACCGCGTGAGCGAAGACGGGCCGGGCTTTCGCCGCTTCGGCAACCGGGTGCGGAATCACTGGCTGGATCTGGACTTCTGGGTGGCGGGGCGCAGAGCGGCCACAACGGCGGAGACCGACAGACTCGCATCCGCACGAAAACGGGCAACGGCGTTGGTGCCTTTGCGCGTCCCGCCAAGCCGTATCTTTACGCCTGTTTGAATTTCTCCGAAGTTCGAGCCGCGCGTTGAACCCCGCGCAAGCGAAGCAGGAAATTTCTGCGTGCGACCGAGGTGCCAAGGAGTGCAAGTTTTCTCTGGACAACGCAGTGAATTGCGCTAAATGCGACGAAATGAATACGAACGCAGTCAATTCTGAGACGCCTCGATGACCTGAAGACCGCGACGAATTTCAGTTCCTTCGTCGCACTTTCCATTAGCATAATCCTGATCGAATCCGTCCAAAAGGTCTAGGGAGGAGGCCTTGTTCGGTAGTCCAAAGGGGGGCATATCGAATGACTTCGTTCCGACGCGGCCTGCGGGCAGCCGGATGCGCCGTGCAGCCATACGAATATAGTGGCAATCAAATAGGAAAATCCCCCTCCCCCCCAATGGCATTTCATTTGGCCGGCAGGATCGCGATGCCGTTCCGCGCGCGGCGCCAGCCGGCTGATTCCGCGTCCTTTTTCCGCCTGCTCCGCCTTTCCGCCCCGGGGGTTGACACGTCCTCCCTTTCGTGGCATGCCACGCTCGCATCAATCCGTCCCGCCGGGAGCTTTCAGCCATGGACCCGCGAATCGCAGCCCTCAAGTCCACCACCTCGTATGTTCCGAGAACCGGAAACGAACCAAGGGGTGGCTGTGGAAAATTTTGGCGCGGGTTCCTGTGGAAAACCCGCCTCTTGCCTCCCGCCGCCTCCACGGTTCATTCCCGGTTCGGGACCGCCGCCGCCAGGCCTGGCGGCGGCGGAGCGGGGCCTGGCCCCGCAGGACGGGTCGGACCGGAAGCACCATGGATCGCGCAAGCGGATCCGTGCGGAAGCGTGGTCGGCCCGCCCTCCCTTCAGCCTCCCGGGTCCTGGATGGATGCCTGGGTTCGAGAACCGGATCATCGCGAGGATAGGAGCGGGAGAGCATGACCATCGTAGCCGCCGGCATTGACGTGAGCAAGAAGACGCTGAACATCCACCTGAACGGCAGGGATCACGCCGCCGCCAACGACACGGACGGCTTCCGCAAGGTCGCCGGCATCCTGAGGGACGGCGGGGCGGAGAGGGTCGTCATGGAGGCCACGGGGCGGATGCACCGGGCGCTCCACCAGTCGCTGCACGACCGGGGCTTCGCGGTCCTGGTGGTCAATCCCCGCCAGTCCCGGGACTTCGCGAAGGCCGCCGGCGACATGGCGAAGACCGACAGGGTCGACGCCAGGGTGCTGGCCGCCTTCGGCGCCGCGTTCCCGGCCAGGCCGCCGACGGCGCCGGCCGAGGCGGCGACCGGCCGGCTCCGCGACATGCTGGTGCTGCGGGAGAGGCTCGTCGACCAGCGCACGCAGCTGAAGGCGGTCTTCGACGAGGTCGGCGATCCCGACCCGGACGGGCCCGTCCCGAAGGTCCTCTCGGAGATCGAGGCCGGCGTCCGCCAGTACGACCGGCGGATCGCGGAGACGGTCGCAGGCGCGGAGGAGCTTGCCGGGAGCCGCGACATCCTGATGTCGATCCCGGGCATCGGCCCCGTCACGGCGGCGGCCCTGATCGCCTGGATGGGCGAGCTCGGCGCGATCGGCAGCCGCCAGGCCGCGGCCCTGATCGGCGTCGCGCCCTTCGCCCGCGACAGCGGAACCCTGAAGGGCGCGCGCCGCGTCGCCGGCGGACGGAGGCGGCCGAGGGACGTCCTGTACATGGCGGCGATGGCGGCCTGCCAGTTCAATCCCGACATGAAGGAGACGTACGTCCGGCTCGTCGAAAGAGACAAGCACCACAAGGTCGCCGTGACCGCGGTGATGCGGAGGCTGATCGTGACCGCGAACGCCCTGCTGCGCGACCGGCGCATGTGGGAGGACCGGACGGCCGCGGCCGCCGGCTGACGCCCGCGCGGGCCGCGTCCCGCGGCGGTCCGCCGGGCCCGGAACGAATCAATGGACCGGTCGCGTCCCTGCGACCGGCGGGTTCCCGCTTGCCCGGACGGTCGCCCGGATGCGGACAGGACTGTGGACAGGGTGTGGAAAACCCGGACAGGGATCCCCGGAAACCGCCGAAAAACGCCGAATCCGGCCTTGACCCGAAACATGGATGCTTCCTCGGCCGGCGCTTCACGCGGCGCCAGATCGCCGACATCCGGGAAACGGTTGAACTGTTCCCGAACGACAGCCGCAAGGAATTGTCGAAGACCATCTGCGAGAACCTGAACCGGACCACGCCGAGAGGCGAATGCCGGGTCGCTGCCGGCCTGCGGCTTCTCGAACACCTGGAGGAATGCGGGATCCTGACCCTTCCGGAGAAGCGCAACACGGCGGCGAAGTCGGAACCCAAGCCGATCGTCCATGTGCGGGCCTCCGATCCGCAGCCCGAGATCGCCTGCGGTCTCGAGGCCCTGGAGCCCCTGTCGCTGGAGGAGGCGGCGTCTCCGGAGGACGTGGCGCTGTGGAAGGCGCTCGTCGACCGCTACCACTATCTCGGATGCCCGCGGCCCTTCGGGCCGTGCATCCGCTGGTTCGTCCGCGACCGCCGCGGGCGGCCTCTCGCGGTGCTGCTGTTCGAGGCGGCGGCGCGGACGCTGCCGGCCCGGGACGAGTGGATCGGGTGGAGCGCGGCCGACCGCGACCGCCGGCTGCACCTCGCGGTGTCGAACAGCCGCTTTCCGGTGATGCCATGGGTCCGCGTCGACAACCTTGCGTCGAAGGCGCTGTCGATGGCGCTGCGCCAACTGTCCGGCAGATGGGAGGAGCGGCACGCCTGCCGCCCGGTCCTGTGCGAGACCTTCGTCGACCCGACCCGCTTCGACGGCGCCTGCTGCAGGGCCGCCGGCTGGCAGCGGATCGGCATGACCGCCGGCAAGCGCAGCGGGCGCGGCGCCAAGCCGGCCAAGGAGATCCTGGTCAGGGCGCTCGACCCGGAGTTCCGCAGGATCCTGAAGGGAGAGGCGAAACCGAAGCCGAAGCGCCGCGACAGGCCTCCCGCCTCCGACGGCCGCTTCGTCGCCATGTGGTCCCGGATCGCCGACGCGGCCGCCGGCATCGCCGCCCGCCACGACCGGGAACGGCTGCAGAGACGCAGGGTGACGGACAGCCTCGTCGTCATGCCGTTCGTCTTCCGCCTGGTGCCGGCGCGCGGACGGAAAGGCTACGCCACCGTGACGGCCGAGCTGTGGGAGCAGTGCCGGCGGTCCGGCATCGCGCTGCCGCAGCCGCAGCCGGTCGCCGCCTCCTCGATCTGCAAGGCCCGCGCCCGGGTGCACGAGGACCTGTTCCGGGACCTGCACCGCGAGATCCTCGCGCACGGCATCCACGACCCGAACTGGAACGGACACCGGACCTTCGCCGTCGACGGCTCCAAGCCGACCCTGCCGCGCCCGCTCGTCGATGCCGGATATCCGCTCCCGAACGACGGCGCCCGCCACCCGCAGGGCCTGCCGTCCTGCCTGTACAGGCTCGACAACCGCATGCCCGTCGACTTCCTCCTCGCGTCCGATGCCGACGAGCGCGCCGCCGCGCTCGCCCATCTCGACGCACTCTCGCCCGGCGACGTCGTGGTCCTCGACCGGGGATATTTCTCCTTCGTCATGCTGCACGCCATGACCGTGCGCGGCCTGCATCCGGTGTTCCGCATCCAGCGCAGCTCCGCCGCCGCCTTCAACAGCTTCCGCGACGGCGACCGCGACGACGCCCGCATCAGGATCACCCCGGGAAAGGAGGCCCTGCGCAAGCTGCGGGCCGCAGGCTTCGCAACCCCGGTCCCTCCGGTCGTCCTGCGCATGGTCCGCTGCGACATCGCCGATGAACGATGCGTGCTCGCCACGACCCTCGACGACCCGGACCGGTACAGCGTGGCGGACCTCTCGGAGCTGTATCACGGACGCTGGTCGATCGAGGAACCGTGCAAGACTTCCAAACATGTCATCGCGGTGGACGAATTCCACGGCAGGACCGAACGCGGCGTCCGCCAGGAACCCTGCGCCCATTTCAACCTCATCGCCATGGCACGCCTGTTCTCCAACAGGGGCATCCCACGCTGATTTCGGCTGGTTTTCCTTGACATCGGGCTTGTCTGCGTTGCATGCGCGCGCGACCGCGGAGCCGGAATTTTCCGCTGGCGTTCCCGTCCCGGACGTGCGATGCTCCGGCCATGTCGATTCGCAAGCGCCTCGAGTTCCATGCCCCGTTTCGCGGGATGCCGGCGGGGTTTTCCCTGTCGGACGTCGAGATCCGGCTGGCCAGGCCGCAGGAGCGCCCGCTCCGGGACGCGCTGATGGACGAGCACCACTATCTCGGCTTCCAGCGGCTGGCGGGCCGCGGCCTGCGCTGCGTGGCGGCACTCGGGGACCGGTGGCTGGGCCTTGCGGCGTGGCAGAACGGCGCCTTCAAGTGCGCTCCGCGCGACAGGTGGTGCGGCTGGAGGCCGGAGCAGCAGTTCCGGCGGCTGGAGATGGTGGCGAACAACACCCGGTTCCTGATCCTGTCCGAGCCCGGGGTGTTCCCGAACCTCGCCTCCTTCTTCCTTGCGCGGATGACCTGCCGGCTCGGCGACGACTGGCTGGCGGCGCACGGCCACCGGGTGCTCCTGGCGGAGACGTTCTGCGACCCGGAGGCCTTCGCCGGCACCATGTACAGGGCGGCGGGCTGGGAGTGCCTGGGCCGGACGAAGGGGTTCGCCCGCGCCAACGGGCGCTGCACCGATCCCCACGGCAGGCCGAAGGAGATCTTCGTGACGCCGCCGGGCCCGACGCCCGGGCGCTGCTCTCGAGCCCGCAGCCGCTGCCGCCGGACGTGGCGCCGCCCGCCGGTCCCGGTCTGGCGCCGCGGGACCCCGGGACAATGCGCTCGCTGCACGCGGAGCTGGCGGCGGTGCCCGACTTCCGCCGGGCGCAGGGCAGGAAGCACGCGGTGGCCTGCGTGCTCGCCGTGCACGTGCTCGCCGAGCTCGCGAACATGAAGGGCTGCCTGGCCGCCGCGCAGTTCGCGCGCGCGCTGTCGCAGGAGGAGCTGGAGGCCGTCGGCGCCTGGCGGAACCCGAAGACGGGGCTTCGCGAGCCGGTCTCGAAGTCCACGATCCACAGGGTCGTGCAGTCGGTCGACCCCGAGGCGCTGGAGGACGTGGTCGGCCGCTGGTCCCGGCCCCGGCTTCCCCTCGCCCGGGCGCTCGCCGCCGACGGCAAGCGCATCCGCGGCGACAGCCGCAACGGCGACGGCCATCACGAGACCGTGGCCCTCGTCGACCACGCGACCGGCGCGCCCTTCGCGCTTCCGACTTCGGCGACGAAGGCGGCGGGCCGGCGGCCACGCACGACCTCCTGGAGCGCAGCGACGTCCGCGGCAAGGTCATCACCCTCGACGCGCTGACCGCGGTCCGCAAGACCGCGAAGATGGTCACCGGGCGCTGCGGAGCCGACTATGTCTTCTCGGTCAAGGGCAACGCGCCGGAGACCTTCGGCATCCTCGACAGCATCGACTGGGAGAGGGACGCCACCGGCCGCTTCGCGGAGGATCTCGAAAAGGCCCGCGGCCGCCTGGAGCAGCGCTCCATCAGCGTCCTGACGCCGCTCAAGCGCCTGATCAACTACCCCGGCGTCAGCCAGATCGCCCGGATCACCCGCTACCGGGAGCCGCTGAAGAAGGACGGCGACGCCGGGAAGGACTGCACCGAGACTGTCTGTCTGATCACCTCCCTCGACGCCGGGGCCGCGTCGCCGGAGGAGCTGCTGAAGCTGAACCGCGGCCACTGGAGTGTGGAGAACCTGAACCGCCGCCAGAGGGACTGCGTCTTCGGCGAGGACGCCTGCCTGACCCGCACCGGCAACGGCCCGGCGAACCGGGCCAGCCTGAACAGCATCGCGCTCGCGGCGGTCTTCGCCAGCCGCCGCGAGGCGGAGAGCCTCGCCGAAACCCGGCGACGCCTGCAGCTGAACCGCAGCGAGGCCATTGCGGCCCTGACCCGGCCCTGAGAGCCGGGCCGCGTCCGGGCCGGCTCCCGGACGCCGCCGGCAGGCCGCCAAGCCCCGAAAACGAATCACCAAGGGACCGGAACCGGCGCCCGCGACGGCGCGCGGACGGCTCCGCAAACCCGGAATCCGGCCGGAACGTGCCGGTTCGCCCCCAGTTCGGCGGCAAATCGGAAAATCGCCAACAGCGTGGGAAAGTCCTGTGTTCTCCAATCAGGGCGACAGCCTCCTCGACGACATGCACGAAGGCGACCTGCCGAAGAGGCGGACGAACTTCTCCAACGCGCTGGCCATGCTCGCAATCAACCTCGAGGAGATGATCCTGGCCCAGACCGCGGCCCTGGCCGACACCGTCGGGCGCATGGCGGACTCGATCCTCGCGGTCAGGGCGCGGCTGCGGCCTGGACGGTCGTTCCCGCGCCGCTCGCGAAAACCGGTCGGAAAGTGGAGCCGCAAGCGAGAGCAGACCGCGTAGCCCGAAACCCGCCGTCCGGACCGGAAAGGGGCACGGCAGCCCCGAACCGCTCGCGCAGCCTTAAGGAAACGACGCCGAAACGTTAAGGAAATGCCATTGCCCCCCCCCGCACGGAAAGTATTCCGGTGCAGGCAGGCCGAAGAAGGCGGCCGCTTCTTCAGGCGCCGCCCGTGCGGGACGGCGGCCCTTCTGGCACTGTTCGTTTTCCTCGCGCTTCCAGTGCCGGTTGGGGCACAGACCTATACGCTCTCTGCAGACGTCCGGACAGAAACCTCAGCGCGGCTGACGCTCTCCGGCCATACGGGCGCTTGGAACCACAGGAGGGAAGCGCCGACCCAAGGTACCTGCACTGCGGTCACGAGCGGCGTTTCGGCGGACCTAACCGGCCTGGAGCCGGGCAAGTCCTATACCTGGCACGCCTATAACGACCAGGGCTGCGGGAGCGGGAACAGGCTCGGCGACGCCGAGGCGGTCTTCCAGACCTACAATTTCCGCTCCTTGAGCAAGACGAACACGACGGCGACGCTGAAGCTGGAGCATTATCCGGTGGACCAGAGCTGGTGGTACAAGGAGACCTACCCTGGAGGGAACTGCACGGAAGTGAGCGCGGGGACTGAGACCGTGACCGCGACCGGCCTAACGAAGAACACAAGCTACACCTTCCGCGCTTATAGCGCTTCCGGCTGCGCCAGCGCCGAAGGCATCGGTGTCGTGTACATGAAGACGACGCCGGTCAACGCGCTATTCACCGACGACGTGAAACAGACGACGGCGACACTGAGGCTGACCGACCCGCCCGGCAACCTCAAATGGTGGTATAAGCAGACCGCCGGCCCCGGCGCGCCCTCGACGTGCAGCTATGCGGGCGCGCCGGGGACGGCAACCGTGGACCTGACCAGCCTCTCCGGGAACGGCACCTACACCTACCGCGCCTACAGGACGAACCAGTGCTTGGGAGAGAGCGACGGGATCGACTCAATCTCCTTCACAACCCCTGACCTGACGGCGAGCGGAATCGGGCCAGCTCATGCGACGCTGACCGTCGCCAACCATGCCGGGAAATGGTGGCACAAGAAGACATCGCCGGTGAGTCCGGCCGGAAGCTGCGTCGCGGTCGCGGCCGGCACGTCGACGGCGGCTCTCAACGATCTGCTGGGGAGCACGAACTACACTTGGGCGGCGTATTCGGCGGCGGATTGCCCCTCCGGGAAAAAGTTCGCCAGCGAGGATTTCACGACAACCGCCGCGGTCGCGCCGCCGGCCCCGTCGAAGCCGTCGGTCGCGGCCGGCGACAAGAGCGTCACGCTGAGCGGCGCCAGCGTGGCGAGCACGGGCGGCTCCGCGATCACCAAGTGGCAGTACGCCCAAAAGTCCAAGCCCAGCGGCGGCAGCTACGGCAGCTGGGGAAACTGGCAGGACGTCTCGGGCACGTCCACCGCGATGCCCAGCACGACGGTCTCCAGCCTCACCAACGGCACGGAGTACAAGTTCAAGGTCCGCGCCGTGAACGGCACCGACAGCGGCGCGGCGCCTCGCCGGAGTCCGACGCGGCGACGCCGTCCACGAAGCCGCCGGCCCCGTCGAAGCCGTCGGTCGCGGCCGGCGACAAGAGCGTCACGCTGAGCGGCGCCAGCGTGGCGAGCACGGGCGGCTCCGCGATCACCAAGTGGCAGTACGCCCAAAAGTCCAAGCCCAGCGGCGGCAGCTACGGCAGCTGGGGAGGCTGGCAGGACGTCTCGGGCACGTCCACCGCGATGCCCAGCACGACGGTCTCCAGCCTCACCAACGGCACGGAGTACAAGTTCAAGGTCCGCGCCGTGAACGGCACCGACAGCGGCGCGGCCTCGCCGGAGTCCGACGCGGCGACGCCGTCCACGAAGCCGCCGGCCCCGTCGAAGCCGTCGGTCGCGGCCGGCGACAAGAGCGTCACGCTGAGCGGCGCCAGCGTGGCGAGCACGGGCGGCTCCGCGATCACCAAGTGGCAGTACGCCCAAAAGTCCAAGCCCAGCGGCGGCAGCTACGGCAGCTGGGGAGGCTGGCAGGACGTCTCGGGCACGTCCACCGCGATGCCCAGCACGACGGTCTCCAGCCTCACCAACGGCACGGAGTACAAGTTCAAGGTCCGCGCCGTGAACGCCAGGGGCGACGGCGCGGAGTCGCCGGAGTCCGACGCGGCGACGCCCTTGCGCCAGACGGGCGGGAGTAACCCGCCACCGCCGTCCACGACGCCGCCGGCCACGCTCACAGCGAGCGCGGTGAAGGAGACGACGGCGACGTTGTCTATCGAGGGCCACACCGGCAACTGGTGGTACAAGCGCGATGGGAGCGGCGCGGAGTGCACGGGGGTCGACGCCGACACGGCGACGGCGAACCTGAGCGGCCTGATCGGCGGCGCTTCCTATGTCTACAAGGCTTACGGCAACAAGGACTGCACCACCGAACTGACCGCAGACGATACGGACGCGGAGTTCTCAACTGTCGGCCTGACGGCCGGGTCGATCACGGCGAACGGGGCGACGTTGAGAATCGCCAACTGGACGGCGTCTTGGTGGTACGAGGGCAACCAGCAAGGTGCGCAATGCACCTCCGTCGGCGCGAACACCGCGAACGCAGCCCTGAGCGACCTGACGGCGGACGCTGAATACACCTACAGGGCATACAGCGCCACCGGCTGCGACCCCGCCGCCGAGATTGCGGACGTAGATTTCAGGACCCTGGCGACAGTCCTGGACGGTGCCCGGGACACGGTGCGGAAAGTGCTGAACCGCACGCTTGCGGCCGTCGGAACGCGGACGCTGACGAGCGCGCTCGGCAACATAGGGACGCGCCTAGCCGACGACGCCCCGGGGACGGGCCTGACGCTCGCCGGCCAGCAGGTCCCTATGCATGCGGACATTGCGCTTACCGGTAGCGCGGACGGGTCCTGCACCGACGGCGGCACAGGCCGGCATAGCTTCAGTCAGGCGGGGGCCAGGCCAGTCGAGCCGGAATGCGGCACCGAGATCAACCGGGCCGTCGAGTCGGACGAGTTGTTCCGTACGAGCGCGTTCAACATGCTGCTCGGGACGGAGCCAGGCAAGGCGGGCGAGGTGTCGGCGGGTCCGCTGTGGGCGCTGTGGGGCCGTGGCGATTTCGGGAACTTCGACGGCCGCCCGGAGCCTGGCACCAGCTACAGCGGCGAGATGCGCACTGGATGGCTCGGCTTCGACGGGCGCGCGGGTCCGTGGGTGGCAGGCATTGCGGTGTCGCACGGCAAGAGCGAGACGGAGTACGACTTCGACAGCGGCGGCGGAATCGACGGGCGGGGCCGGCTGGAGACGGAGTTGACGGCGGTCTACCCCTATGGACGTTGGACGCTGCCGGATGGGCTGGAACTGCAAGGCGTTGTTGGCGTCGGCAGCGGCAAGGCCCGCCACCAGCCGGAGGAGGGCATGGACGAGACGAGCCCTCTCTCGATGCGGATGGTCTCGACCGGAGTGCGTCACGCGCTTCCGGCGCCCGGGGAAGTGGATCTCGCGCTGCGCGCGGATGCGAGCCTTGTGCGGATGGAGATGGGTGACGGCCCGAAGCTCGTCTCCGGAGTGAGCGCGAACAGCTGGCGCCTGCGGGCCGGGCTGGAGGCGTCGCGGCATTTCGAACTGAAAGACGGCGTTGCGCTGGAGCTGTTCGCGGAAGCGGCCGGACGGCGCGACGGCGGCACGGGGGTGACCGGGACTGGCCTGGAGGTAGCCGGGGGCATGCGCTACACGGCGCCGCGCCTTCAGATCGAGGCACGCGGGCGGTGGCTTGCGGTGCACAGCGAGAAAGGCGCGCGCGAACGCGGCGTGAGCGTCACGGCGCGGGTCGGTCCGGGCGCGCGGGGGCGCGGCTTGTCGCTGTCACTGAACCCGCGCTGGGGTGCGGACACGGGAAGGGCCGAAGCCCTGTGGCAGGACGGGATGCCGCACCGGGCGGGCGACGAGGACGGCGGCGTGGATGCCGGCGCGCTCGACGCACGCATCGGCTACGGCTTTACGCCGGAACCGGGAAGCCTGCTCACCCCTTTCGCGGAAATGGGTCTCTCTGAGGGCGACAGCCAACGGATCAGGCTAGGAACGCGATTCGAGGCGCGGCGCGGCGCCCTGGCACTAGAGCTGTCCGCGGAACACCGCGAAAGCGGCGGAGCGCCACCTGAGAACGGGGCGCGACTCGATGTCAGGTTGCGGTTCTGAGCGGGGGAGCGGACGATGACCGGTGACGGATTCGGGAGGCGGGTCCCAATGACGGCGAAATCCCTGCGGCTGGCGGGGTTCGCAGCAGCCGTGCTGACGCTCGGCGCCTGCGGCGGAGGCGTTGGTTCCCCAACGAGTCCGGTGCCACCGCCCGGATCGGGCGGCGACCCGCGGGTGGCACGGCTCGCAGCCGTTCTGGAGCGCGCCGATGCGCTGCTGTTCAGCGACCACCTCCTGCGCTGGTCGCTGTCGGGCGGGAACGCGACGCTGAGCGACGACGCGGCGGAGACGATGACCTGTGCGGGCACGCGCTGCGTCACCGGGGACGGCGTGTCGATCACGGTAGCGGACCTGGCGGCCCCTGCGGAGGTCCAAGTCGGATCCAGCGAGGCGGCGCTGGGGTCGCGCGGCGGGTTCGACACTTATGCCACAAGCGTCAGGTTCGAGCTGAAGGAGAGCATCCCCGGGGTGACGGCTACTGCCGATGCTTCGATGCTGAACTACGGGTTCTGGAGCACTCATGGCTTCGCGGCTCTGGAGATCGGTTCGGGGCCGCTCACGGGCGAGGTCAACGGGACTGCGTTCACGGGCGACTTCTCGCTGGCGCGGGCCTGGGCGGCGGGCGAGGTCTCGGGCTCGAACCCCGACGGCCGAGGGAGCGCGGTCTGGCGGGGCATCGCGGAGGCGAGCCCGACGGGCGAGTTCAGACGGCTTGTGGGCACGGCGACCGTGGGCATTGCGGACCTGTCGCGGCCTCGGGTGAGCGTGGCGATCAACGTGCCGGGGCACGACATCGGTGCGCCTGGCTGGGCTGACATTCTGCTCCGGAATGGGGGCTTCTCGATGGGGACGGCCGGAAGCGATTACCTTGCCGGCAACCTGCACGGCCCGGAGCACGAGGAGGCCTGGGGCGTGTTCGACACCGAGGGCTATATCGGCGCCTTCGGCACCAAGCGGGATCCGTGAGAGGCAGAGGTGCGGCAGTGCAATTGCGGAGTTCGGCGAAACTCGCATTGCATGTCGGCAGCGTGCAGTATCCATGTTTCGCCGCAAGGCGGCGGCATTTCTGGATCGTCTGTCCGCGCCACCGGATGCCGCGTCGCAGGTGCGAACAGGTGCCCACCGAGCCAGCCGTGCGGCGCGGTGATGCTCTTATGCCATCAACTCGTTGAACACCAGCCGAAGCTCCGCCCCTCAACTTGGACAAGCCCGAGACCCTTGACCGAACCCGCGCTGGCAGGAAGGCTCGCGGGCTCGGGAACCGCCGCCTCCCGGCGGTCGAAAGTTCAGGGCGTGGGCTGCTCGGGCGCGGTAAACCGGTTCGCGGTCCCTCAATTCGGTTTAGTCGCGGGTCCGTTCGACGCCTTGCCGTAACCGCCGCAGGCAGGATAGTTGTGCGACGTGGCAAAACAGGCATCGGCATATACCTGTGCCGCCTGCGGGGTGCGGCACAGCAAGTGGAGCGGGCAATGCGACGCGTGCGGGGCCTGGAACCGCATCGAGAAACACGCTGCAACCGGCCCGCGCACGGGTTCGTCCAGTCACCGGGATGTCGAGTTCCTTCCGCTGGGCGGCGGGCGAACCGAAGTTTCGAGATCGGTCTCGGGAATTGCCGAATTCGATCGCGTCCTAGGCGGCGGCATCGTTCCGGCGTCGGCGGTGCTCGTCGGCGGCGATCCGGGAATCGGAAAGTCGACGCTGCTCCTTCAGGCCGCGGCTGGATATGCTGGCAAGGGTCAGCGAACCGACTATGTCTCCGGGGAAGAGGCGGCCGACCAGGTCCGGATGCGGGCGGACCGCCTGGGCCTTGCCGGTTCCCCGGTCAGGCTGGCGACCGAAACCGATCTCGGCGCCATACTGGCGACGATAGAACGGGACCGGCCGGACATCGCCGTCATCGACTCAATCCAGACGATGTGGATCGAGAGCGTCGAGAGCGCACCAGGTTCCGTTAGCCAGGTACGTTCTTCGGCGCACGAGATCGTGCGAGTGGCGAAGCGGTGCGGAACGGGCGTCATCCTCGTCGGCCACGTGACAAAGGACGGACAGATCGCGGGCCCCCGCGTCGTCGAACACATGGTCGACACCGTCCTCTACTTCGAGGGCGAGCGCGGGCACCACTACCGCATCCTCCGCGCGGTCAAGAACCGGTTCGGACCTGCCGACGAAATCGGCGTCTTCGAAATGACCGGGTCGGGCTTGCGGGAAGTCGGCAATCCTTCGGAACTCTTCCTTTCGGACCGCGAGGCAACCGCCCCGGGAAGCGCCGTTTTCGCGGGCATTGAAGGAACCCGACCGCTGCTCGTCGAAATCCAGGCTCTGGTCGCTCCGACATCCCTTGCCTCACCTCGCCGGACCGTCGTCGGCTGGGACAGCGGACGTCTGGCGATGATCCTTGCCGTTCTCGAGGCCCGCTGCGGGCGCTCGTTCGCGGGAATGGACGTCTATCTGAACATTGCGGGCGGGTTGCGCATATCCGACCCTGCAGCCGATCTGGCAGTTGCGGGCGCTCTCTTGTCGGCATCCGAAAACGCCGCTCTTCCCCCTTCCACGGTTCTGTTCGGAGAAATCAGCCTTTCGGGCGGCCTACGCCCCGTGGCGCATGCCGACTCCCGTCTCCGCGAAGCCGCAAAACTGGGCTTCACCGACGCACTTGCGCCGCCGCGGATGAAGTTGGGGAAGGAATCTAGCATGCGGATCAATGAATTGGTAGACGTTGCACGGCTTGTTGACGCGATTCTGAAGTCCCGCCAGTGAAGGCGGCGTCTGGCGAGGAGGCAGCCCGGATGCAGGAATTCACCATCTTTGACGGCGGGGTCGCGGCCGTCCTGCTGATTTCCGCCGTGCTTGCCTATTCTCGCGGGTTGTTGCGCGAAGCGCTGGCCATCGCGGGCTGGGTCGTCGCCGCTATCGGCGCATTCCTGCTGGCGCCCCGGGCAACTCCGTTCATGCACGAGATTCCGTATGTCAGCGAGATGATCGGAACCTCGTGCGAACTGGCGATCCTAGCGGCCTTCCTCGTGGTCTTCGTCCTTTTGCTCGTCATCCTCTCGATTCTGACTCCGGTGCTTGCCGGAACCGTCCGGGACTCGGCGCTCGGCGAAATAGACCGCGGCCTCGGGGTGCTGTTCGGACTGCTGCGCGGCCTTCTTCTCGTCCTCATCGTCCTGATCGTCCACGACCGGGTCGTACCCGAGGGTGACGGGTTCAAGGCAGTCGAAAGCAGCCTAATGCGCCATCTGCTCGCAGGCAGCCAGGCTGGTTTCGAAGGTTTGATCCCGGACGATGCCCCGTCATGGATCATCAACAGGTACGAGGATCTGATGGGATCATGCGGCTCCCAGGAAGGTGCCGCCCCGGGCGCAGAACAGCCGGAATCGGGCGGCGCGGGAGATGCTCCGCCGGAGAGCACGGATGCCTGAGTCGCGTTCGAACCGCCCACCGTGCCCGTGAACCGCATGCGCCGGCACCGCAGCGGCCGCAACCAAGGCGACCTCGGACACCGGTCCAGGCTCGAAGTTGCGAAACCGTTCCTGCCGCACCCTTTCGCCGTCGGCAAGCCGCGCGAAGAATGCGGGATATTCGGCGTAATGAACGCGAGCGCCGGTGACGCCGCCCAGTACGTGGCGCTCGGCCTGCATGCGCTCCAGCACCGCGGGCAGGAAGCTGCCGGAATTACGTCCTTCGACGATGTCGAGGGATTCAACAGCATTCGGAGGTTCGGTTACGTCCGCGACAACTTTACCAAGGCCTCGGTGATTCAATCTCTTCCCGGCAGGATTTCGATCGGGCATGTCCGCTATCCCACGGCGGGAACGAGGGGGCAGACCGCAATCCGCGACGTGCAGCCCTTCTACGGGGAATTGCGGCGGGGATGCTGCGCCATCGCGCACAACGGCCACCTGACGAATGCCGAGGCGCTGCGCGAAGAACTCATAGGCGCGGGATCGATTTTCCAGTCGTCTTCGGATTCGGAGTGCATAATTCACCTGATGGCGCGTTCCCGCAAGGACGACATCACCGGACAAATCAAGGACGCGCTGCAAAGGGTCGAGGGCGCCTTCTCCGTGGTCGCCATGACAAGAACAAAGCTCTTCGGAATCCGCGACAGGCTCGGCATCCGTCCGCTCGTGCTCGGCAGGATCGGCGGCTGTTACGCGTTGGCTTCCGAAACCTGCGCCCTCGACATCGTCGGCGCCGAGTTCATCAGGGAGATTGCGCCCGGAGAGATGGTGGTCATCTCGCCCGACGGCCTGACGAGTCACTTTCCGTTCGAACCTTCCCGGCCGCGGCCATGCATTTTCGAGCATGTCTATTTCTCGCGCCCGGACAGCATACTCGGCGGCAAGTCCGTCTACGAGACGCGACGGCGCATCGGCGTGGAACTCGCCCGGGAAGCCGGCGTCAGCGCAGACCTGATCTGCCCGGTTCCCGACAGCGGCACACCCGCCGCGATCGGATTTTCGCAGGAAAGCGGAATTCCCTTCGCAATGGGAATTATCCGCAACCAGTACATCGGGCGGACATTCATCGAACCGACGGAACATATCCGCAACATCGGCGTGCGGCTGAAGCTCAATGTCAATCGGGCCCTGATCAGGGGCAAGCGCGTAGTCCTCGTGGATGACTCGGTCGTGCGCGGCACGACTTCCAGGAAGATCAAGGAAATGATCGTCGATGCAGGTGCGCGCGAGGTGCACTTCAGAATCGCATCACCGCCGACCGCCTGGCCATGCTTCTACGGTGTAGATACGCCGCAACGTGAAAAGCTCCTGGCTGCGACCATGACCGAGGACGAGATCCGCGAGCACTTGAACGTCGCGAGTCTCAAGTTCGTGTCCCTCGATGGCCTTTACCGCGCCTGCGGCGAACCAGACGGACGGGATTCGGCCTGTCCCGCATACTGCGACGCCTGCTTTTCCGGCGACTACCCCGTGCTGCCGCCGCACGCAACCGGCCGGACTCCCGGCCCGGCGCCGGAATCGTCCTGAACATGCGCCGCTTCGCCGGTCGCGTGGCTCTCGTCACCGGCGCATCACGGGGGCTGGGATTTGCCGCCGCACAAGCCCTCGGCCGCGACGGCGCGCATGTCATATCGGTGGCGCGAACCGCGGGCGCTCTCGAGGAACTCGACGACCTCGTCCGGGCGGCGAATGGCACGACCACACTCGTCCCACTCGACATCACCGACCGGATAGGAGTGGCTCGCCTAGGAAACTCGATCCATGCGCGCTGGGAAGCGCTGGACTACTGGATTCACACCGCCGTTTACGCACCTCCCCTGTCGCCTGCGGCGCACTCCATGGACTCCGACTGGGGAGGCTGCGTCGAAACAAACATCCTGGCCGCCGTACATCTGATCACCTGCGTCCACCCCCTGCTCCGCCGTCCGGACGGGATGGCGGTGCATGTGGACGACCGCGTGCACTCGGGCAAGTTCTTTGCAGCATACGCGGCCTCCAAGGCAGCGCAGCGCGCCGCTTTCGAGAGCTGGTCGTTTGAGCTCCCCGAGTCAGGACCGCGCGTGACATCATACTCGCCCCGCGCCATGCCGACCGGCACGAGGGCCAGATTCTATCCGGGCGAAGACAAGGACCGCCTCTCGCCACCGGAACGCGAGGCGGGCGAACTCCTCGCGCTTCTCTGACGCCCGGCCGCGGCTCCGGCCGTTTCCTCCAGTCAGCCGCGCCGCCCCGGCCGCACGGATTTGCCTGTCCGAAATGGGTTTCGCTCTGGTCTAGCGCGAAGCGTGAGGCGGATCGGCGTGCCCGGGAAATCAAAGTCGTCGCGAAGACCGTTGATCAGGTATCGCCTATATGACTCGTCGATCTCCTCCGGTCGGGAACACATAATGATGAACCCCGGCGGACGAGTCTTGACCTGCGTGATGTAACGCATCCGGACACGCCGTCCGCCCGGCGCAGGCGGCGGATGCAGCGCGAGCATGTCGGCGAGCCAGCGATTGAGATCCGCCGTCGGTACGCGCCGGTTCCAGACGTCATGGGCGGAAACGACGGCGTCTTGGAGCCGTTCGAGTCCCTTTCCGGTTCTCGCCGAAATCATCAGCAATGGGGCTCCGCGGAGTTGCGGAAGCAACCGGGTGAAACGCTCTCCGAGATCGGCCGCCGTCCATCGGCGTCCGGAACCGCAATCCCACTTGTTCGCCGCGACGACTACGGCCCGGCCTTCCTGCACCGCGAGATCCGCAATCTTCAGATCCTGGCTCTCGAGCGGGCACCCCGCGTCCATCAGGACCACGACGACGTCCGAGAACCGCACCGCGCGCAGCGCATCCGACACAGAAAGCCTTTCGAGCCTTTCCCTGACCCGGGACTTCCTGCGCAGCCCTGCCGTGTCCCAGATCCTGACCGGCGTGCCGCGCCAGTCGATGGACACGGATATGGCGTCGCGGGTGATCCCCGCCTCGGGCCCGGTCAGGAACCTTTCGTATCCGACGATCCGGTTGACAAGCGTCGATTTCCCGGCATTGGGTCGGCCAATGACGGCGATCTGGATTGGCCGGCCAGCGTGGTTTCCGGCCGTGCAGGCACCGCCGAGCTCGCCAGGCTCGGTCCGAAAGGTTTCCGGCCGTTCCGCCGTCTCCGCGCGTTCTTCCGCGATCATCCTGAGCCGATCAAGAACCGTTCCGATCCCCTCGCCGTGTTCCGCCGAGATCGGCATTGGTTCGCCAATCCCCAGAGCATAGAATTCGTGGCTGCCGGCCACCGCATCGCGCGCCTCCGCCTTGTTGGCAAGGAGAATGACGCGCGAAGCCCGCTTCCGGAGCATTGCCGCAAGGTCCCGGTCAGCGCCGGTGACACCTGCTCGGGCATCGACCACGAACAGGCACGCATCGCAGGCCTTGATCGCTCCGTCCGTCATCTTCCGGAGGTCCGCCTCGAAACTGACCGTCTCCGGTCCGCACACGCCTGCGGTATCCAGAATCGTGAACCGGACGCCACCCGAACCTGCGATCCCCTCGCGAATGTCCCGGGTCACGCCCGGACGGTCGTCGACGAGTGCGAGCCGGCGGCCGATCAACCTGTTGAACAGGGTAGACTTGCCGACGTTCGGCCGGCCGACAATTGCGACCGTGATCGTCATTTTCCGGTGATGTCCGGCATAAGCGCCTCGTGCGGCGGCGCGACGGCGGCCTAGCGGAATGCGTTGAGCTTTCCGGAACCAGAGAGGACGTAGAGGACACCTCCGGCTATCGCTGGCCGGGAAGCCGCGCCGCCCGATATTTCGACCGATCCGATCTGTTCGCCGGTTACCGGGTCAAACCCGCGAATCTCGCCGTCGCCGCCGGCAACGATCAAACGGCCTCCGGCCAGAACCGGGCCGTAGTGAACATATGCGTCGGAACGATCTTCGGGATCCTCATAGGCCGGCAGGTCGACGGACCAGACCTCCGCGCCGGTGCTGGCCGCAAACCGCTTCAACCTGGACTCGTCGGTCACTACGAACACCGAAGCTCCCGCCGGCCAGACGCGCCCATAGGCCCCTTCGTTCACGCTCCAGTTCACGAGACCCGTCCGACTGTCCAGAGCGGCAAGGTTTCCGGAATGGTTTGCGACGTAGACCGTATCTCCGTCAATCACCGGATCGCCGGTTATTGCAACGACGAAGGAGCGGCTGAATCCCCTGCGGCCCCATGAAACGGCGCTGCTCCAGACACCAACGCCGTCATCGACCAAGGCTCCGACAACTTCTCCAGAGGAGAACGGAAGCACGACCAGCCGCTCCGCAATCGCCGGAGACCCGCCGCCGAAGACTCCGGCGCTTTCGCCGGTCCCCCGCTGTATCCAGCGAATTCGTCCATTGTCGAGCGACAGGCCGACGGCCAAATCGTTTCGCGAAACGACGACGACGATTCCGTCGCCGACCGCAGGGGCCGAAGTCACGGACCCTTCAAGCTTGTGGCGCCATCTTTCGACCCCGGTCACCGGATCGAGCGCAATGACCTCCCCGAATCCCGTCGTTGCCACGAGCGTGCCGCCGCCGTATGCAATTCCGCCGCCAGTCACCTCGGACGAACCCTCAAAGCCGGGCGACAGGTCCTGCTCCCAGAGCAGTCCGCCGTCGGTGTCGAACGCACGGGCGCCAGCGCTCGAGTCCAGGGTAAATATCCGGCCTTCGGCAACCACCGGTTCCGACGATAGCCGAAGGCGCCACGTGTTGCCCGACCCGATGTCCCTGGACCATAAGAGTTCCAGATCCTGGGGCAACCCCGCGTGAATTCCGACGCCGCTCGCTGAACCGTTCGCATGCGTCCATGCCGCGTTGTCGGCGGCGGGCGCCAGCGTCAATTGCGCGGGAGCTGGCGCTCCTTCCGCCGCACTGCTTCCGGAAGGTGGACGAACGTCGAGTCGTTCGCCCGGCAACCTTTCTTCGTCGTCGCTGCAAGCGGCAAGCGCGGACAGCATGAACAGGACGCATGCCACCCAGGAAAACGCCCGCCAAGTACGTCTCGTTTCAGTCTTCATCGATTTCCACCAGTTCGCCGGTAGGCGCCGTCTCCCGAGTCACCCGCGCGCGCAACCACATTCACTCGCCGGAGACGCCGAAACGAAGGCCGCCGACTCCGAGGTCACCGCCAAGGGCGGTGATCGCCTGCCTGGTGCGCAGAACAAGCACATCGGTCACGCCAGGTTCATCCAGCAGGCGCATCAGTTCGGCAATGGCCTCTTCGGTGTTCCCTCTTTCGAGTTGCAACGCGGCACGCTGCTCCATGGCGAGAGGACGGAACGGCGCGCCCGGTTGGGCAAGCGCATCGAGAGCGGCCAGCCGCGCGTCGGAGTCCATCGAACTGCCCGTGAGCATCACGAGCTTAAGGCGGGCGAGATCGCGGTAGACGTGGCCCGCATCCGGATCGTTGGCTAGCGCGTCAAGCAGTCCCGCTGCGGCATCCGCATCGCCCGCCGCAACGTATTCCGCCGCGGCCCGCAACGTCACGACCGGTCGCGCAGGTCCCGCTTCGGCCACAAAGTCGGAGAGATCCCCTGCGCGTTCGAGCCCGTCCTCAATGTCGAGGGCCGCGATAATCCTGTCGCCCCGCTCTTCGGCTGCGCGCTGCTTGCGTGCCTCCTCGAATTCGAAATACGCGGCCCCGCCGACAACCAGTACGACAACGGCGATTGCGATCCAACCGTATTTCCTGACGTACCTGTACAGCCTGTCCTTGCGAATTTCTTCGCGCACCTCGTCGATGAAGGAATCTGAGTCGCTCACTGAACTCTCCCACCAAGCCTTGAACCGGTTTCACCCGGCACCGGAATACGCGTCAGCGCAACCGGATCGTTTGCAGCACGCCGACGCAGCCACCGACGACGCGCAAATTTCACGCTCCGGGCGCAAGCCCAGGCGGGCGCGCCGACAAGGAACCATCGGGCCAGTGCTTCACGTTCTTTCCCGGTCGCCCCCGGGCACGAATGCGCGGCCCATCGGAATCCGGCGACTACATACACAGGTTTTCACGTGTTTCCAATCTTGTTCAAACGCCTGGAAGCAGGGATCCCCGGCCAGGGATTCAGAATCGCGCGAGAGACGTTTCCGGCTGAAGGAACGACGTAGATGCAATCGATCTCGATGCCGTGGCGGCAACAAATCTGCTTCGTGGGCGCTTTCGGGCGCAGGCTCAACCGGATGCCGCTTAGGGCGATTCCGGAGCGGAAAGATTCCCGCGGCCGCGAGACGTAAAGAATTGGAGCGGAGGATGCCAGAAAATCCGGTTAAGGGGTCCATTGCGAAACGGCCGCCTAGTTTCCTTGGCGAAACTGCAACCCGCGCCGCATTCGAGCAACGGTTTCCGGGCGACTCGGAGTCCTGTCTAGACGGAAATTGCCTACACGGCGGTGAACTGTCGCGGACGGCGCCGGCTCGCGAGTTCTGCGAGCGGGAGAATTGGTGAAACAGTGTCGGCAAGCTGTGCCTGGAGTCAGCACACAGGCTCCTGCCGGCACTTGCGGACAAGCTGGGCGTGCGTCTTCCGGAAGCGGAAGCGCTGGAATTCGATCCTCATGCCCGGCCCCCATCGGACTTCCCCGACGATTCCATTTCGTGATCGGTTCGGAATCTCGGCACCCTGTCGCTCAAGTTGGCGGCGGTGCCGAAGGACCGCCGGAGATAACCGTCGCGGACGTCGTCGTGCCGACCGGGCAGCCGGGCGGGCTTCCATCTCTCGACGCGCCAGCCGCTGCCCGGCACGCGGAAGCTCTGGGAGGGGTTCAGGTTCCCTTCTCATGCGGTCGTCGCCGTCCAGGCCATGCAGGATTGGATCAGGAAAAACCGAAATGGAGACGAGAACCCGGAGTCAGGCGTGATAACGTGACAGCGCCGTGGCGGCGTGTTGTCGGCGATCGGTCGTGGTCTCAGGGGACCCGGGGATACCCCCATATCCTTCACCCGGATCCACCCTCGTTGCGGCGAAACAAGGCCGACGGAAAGTCCGTATCCGGATTCTCTAAGGGGAAGGACCGGGATGGAACGATCAAAAACGGACCCAAATCAATGCCTGGTGCGCTCTACGAGCACGCCATCGATGTCCTTAGCAGCCAGCAGGGCATCGAGCCAGGAATCAAGATGTTCGGTCGAGGCGTTGCGAACCTGTTCCGTCTGCACCGAAGACAGTCCACCAAACTTCGGCCTTGCCAAGCGCAGAAACGTGTCGGCCTTGCCTTCGACGATTCCAACAGCCTTGTCCTTTTCCATCCAGATCTGTGCGGCGGTTCCTATGACTTTCTCCACCGTTTCCGGGTCAGTTCCTGTGCGCTTCAACACAGCCTCGATGCGTTCGGGCGGCAGGCTGACCCGTTCGATGATGTAGGTCAATTCGTAGTGTCCGAACTCGGTCACCGCGACTCCGGCAACCAGCCGTCCGGCCTCGCTGACATTCTCGCGGAACGCCCGGGCCAGCGCCGGCAGCGTCGCGCGCGCATCTGCGCTCCGCGATGGCTCCTGCGGTGCGGACCGCGATCTCGCCGAGGCCGCGAACACGGAAGCCGTGTTCAGTCATGTTTGCCTCATACGGCAAAACGGGATCGTTTGGCGAAGCTGCAACCTCATGGTTTCAGACTGACTAGATCGCCAGACACCTTGGAAATTGCCGACCCCTTGAGATTTGGGCTCCTGAAAGCTAAGTACTTGCCGTAGAGACCGGTTTGGGGTTCGGTCCAAACGCCCTGAACGTGGTTGTCGGAACAGGGGGTCCGATGCGTTCTGTCCCTCTTCTTGTCGCGTTGCTCGTTTGCGCTGTCACGTACGCACTGATCATCGAACGTGACCGAATCATGGCACTCGCCGGAAAACCCGAAAATGGCGAGAGTGCCGAGGAAGTCGTTGAAGTTTCTTCGAATCCGGCCCTGCGCCCCGCAGTTTCGGTCCTGGTGGAAAGATCGGTCGCGGAGCAAGTCAGGAACCATGTTGTCCTTCGCGGACGTACGGAGGCGTTTCGACACGTCGACGTCAGGTCGGAAACCTCGGGACGGGTGATTTCGCAACCGCTGCGCAAAGGGGCTATGGTCGAGGAGGGCCAGCTCCTTTGCGAAATCGATCCGGGTGGAAGGGAAGCCGCCGTTGTTGAAGCGCGGGCGCGCCTGCTTGACGCGCAAACCAGGAATGAAGCGTCATCCCGGCTCGCGGAAAAGGGGTTCGCATCCGAATCCACCGCGATTGCGGGCAACGCGGCGCTGGAAACCGCAAGGGCGGCCCTGGTTCGCGCAGAACGGGAAATTGACAGGCTTCGCATCCTTGCGCCGTTCCCGGGCCTGCTCGAAACGGACGCAGCCGAGATCGGCAGCTTGCTGCAACCGGGTTCGCTATGCGCCACCATCATCTCTCTTGACCCGATCAAGCTGGTCGGATTCGCAACCGAGCTTCAGGTCGGCGGCCTCGAGGCGGGAACCTTGGCAGGCGCACGGCTCGCATCCGGACAAGCCGTAGAGGGAGTCCTCACTTTCGTCTCGCGTAGCGCCGACCCAAAGACGCGGACGTTCCGGGTCGAGGTCACTGCACCCAACCCCGACCTGAGCATCCGCGACGGCTCTACCGCAGAGATCTTTGTCGCGTCCAGCGACCAGAGGGCACATCTCCTTCCGCTATCTGCGCTTACGCTGGACGATGACGGCCGCCTCGGCGTCAGGAGCGTCATCAACGGGCAAGTCAGGTTCTTCCCTGTCACGGTCTTTCAGGACACGCGCGAAGGCGCGTGGCTGGGCGGCCTTCCGGACGAGATCGACGTGATAGTCGTCGGTCAGGAATTCGTGGCCGAGGGCCAAGACGTCGCCGTCAGCTATCGCGGGGACCCGCAGTGAACAGCATCGTCGACTGGGCCACCAGCCATGCCCGAATGATTCTGGTCTTCGTCGTCCTGTCCCTGTCGGCGGGCGGATTCGCATATGTCGGCCTCCCCAAGGAGGGAGCACCGGACATAGACATTCCGGTCCTGCACGTTTCCGTGCCCTATCCGGGCGTTTCCGCCGTAGATTCCGAAAGCCTTCTCGTGCAGCCGCTTGAAACGGCCTTCGAGGAGCTTGAGGGCGTTAAGAGCATCAACGCAACGGCTTCTGAGGGCTACGCCGGAGTTACGCTTGAGTTCGAGTTCGGCTGGGACAAGGATGCGGTTCTTGCGGAGGTGCGGGAACAAGCGAGCCAAGCGGCCGCGGAGTTCCCCAGCGGCGCCGAACAACACAAGATCCATGAGATCAACTTTTCGGAGTTCCCGATCATCGTCGTCGCGTTGTCGGGAGACGTGCCGGAAAGGACGCTGACACGCATCGCAAGGGAGACTCAAACCGAACTGGAAAGCCTTCCGGCGGTGCTGGAAGCAAACCTTACCGGCCACCGCGACGAAGCGGTCGAAGTCCTGATCGATCCGCTGAAGCTCGAGTCCCTTGACATGACGCCGCAGGAAATAATCCAGGCGATCCTCCAGAACAACCGCCCGATCGCCGCCGGAAACATCGAAACCGCCGCTGGCGCGTTCGCAGTCAAGATACCATCGTCCTTCGACGATCCATCAGACATCTCGAACCTCATCGTCACCGCGAACGGCGACAGCGTGGTCACGCTTGGCGATCTCGCCGATATCCGACTGACCTTCGAAGACAGGAACGGAGTTGCCCGATACAACGGGAAGCCGTCGGTCGTTCTCCAGATCGTCAAGCGAAAGGGATTCAATCACCTCGAGACGGTGCAAGCGGTGAGGGAAACCGTTGCCGAGGTCGCCGATCTTTGGCCTCAGGAAGTGAAGGAAAGCGTCCGGGTGGATTTCGGTCTCGACCAGAGCGAGGCTGTCGGTTCGATGATTCGTCAACTCGAGAGTTCCGTCCTGACGGCAGTTCTCATGGTCATGATAGTCGTCCTCGCAACTCTCGGCATGCGTTCGGCGCTACTCGTTGGATTCGCGATTCCGACGTCGTTCTTGCTCGGGTTCGCGGTTATGGGAATCGCGGGGGTCGTGATTTCCAACATCGTGATGTTCGGCCTTATCCTGGCGGTCGGAATGCTGGTTGACGGCGCAATCGTGGTTGTCGAGTACGCCGACAAGTGCATCCGAGCTGGAACGGGTCCGATGAGGGCCTACGCGCAGGCGGCCAAGCGAATGGCATGGCCGATCATTTCCTCGACGGCGACAACGCTCTGCGCCTTTCTGCCAATGCTGTTCTGGCCCGGCGTCCCGGGCGAACTCATGGGCAACCTTCCGGTGACGCTCATTTTCGTTCTCTCTGCATCGTTGCTTGTCGCCCTCGTCTACCTGCCCGTCGTGGGCGGCGTCACGGCGAGGCTGTCAAGGCTGCAGGCAACGGCCGCGGAAAGATTGCGCAGTGGAACCCACTGGGCGCTGCGCGCGTTTCTCCTCGCGCTGTCGCTCAGCGTACTCTTCGGAGGCGCACTCTTGATTCTGCGCGGCAACCTGCCGGCTATAGCGCTATTCACGGCCGCAGCCCTGGCGTTGCCGGTTACCGGAAACGCAGTGTTCGGGCGAAAGGCTTCGCCACCACCCGGATTTGGCTACCGCCGAAGCTGGTTCGGAAACATTGTCCGCGCCATCGTTTGCAATCCAGTCATGCCATTCGTGACGATCGCCGCTATCGCGGGGGTCGTGTTCTATGTCTTCGACTACTATGCGGAACACAATCTCGGCGTCGAGTTCTTCGCAACAACGGAACCAGAGAACGCCATCGTCTACGTTCGCGCCCGCGGCAACCATTCGATCGCGGAGAAGGACACGCTCATTCGCGCCGTGGAAGACCAGTTGTCGGGAATCGACGGCATCCGGTCAGTCTTCGCGTTCACTGGAAGCGGATCGCTTTCCGTCGCAGGCACCGCGCCGAATACGCCTGTCGACATGATCGGCCAGATCCAGATTGAACTCGATCGCTGGGAAGTCCGCGGGACGGGTACGGGCGACGGAATCATCGCCGAGGTCCGGCGACGCGCCGCAAGCGTTCCGGGCATCAAGACCGAAGTCGTCGTTCAGGAGCGCGGCCCATCCGACGGCAAACCGGTAAACCTGCGTATCTCCGGGCAGAACTGGGAACACCTCCTCGAGCTTACCGAAACAGTCAGCAGCAGGTTCGCGGAAACTGACGGTCTCGTCGACATCGATGACACCCGCCCGCTTCCGGGAATCGACTGGAAGATCGAAGTGGACGTCGAACGCGCCGGACGGTACGGCGCCGACGTGACGATTTTGGGATCGTTGGTCCAGATGGTCACCAGCGGATTGAAAATTGATACGATGCGCGTCGAAAACTCGGAGGATGAGATCGACATCACAGTGCGGTTGCCGCAAGAGAGCCGCCTGCTTTCCACTCTCGACGGTCTCAGGGTCCGAACCAAGGAGGGTCTGATCCCCCTGTCGAACTTCGTGACACGGGAACCGGTGAGAAAACTGGCGCAAATCAATCGCGTCGACGGGAGGCGCGCCTTCAACGTCAGGGCGGACGTCGCGGAAGGACGGAACGTCAATGAAGCGATCGGCGAACTCACGAAGTGGCTGGAAGAAGAGGCCGAGTTTCCGCCGGGCGTATCCTGGAGCTGGCAGGGCGACCAGCAGGAACAACAGGAAAGCGCGGAATTTCTTGGCTATGCGTTCATCGGCGCGCTCGGACTGATGTTCGTGATCCTCCTGGCGCAGTTCAACAGCCTCTACAATTCCGTGCTCGTGCTCCTTGCGGTCGTGCTCGCGACGACGGGAGTCCTGATCGGAATGCTGGTCATGAACCAGCCTTTCTCCGTCATCATGACCGGAACTGGGATTGTTGCCCTCGCCGGGATCGTGGTCAACAACAACATAGTTCTGATCGACACCTACAGTGAATTCTCGCGGCGCATGCCGGCCCTGCAGGCAATTGTCCGCACCGCAGAAGCAAGGCTTAGGCCGGTCGCGCTGACCACGCTGACCACGATGGTCGGACTGACTCCATTGATGCTCGGGATCTCCATCGATTTCGCAAAGGGCGGCTATACCGTGAACGCGCCCGCTTCGCTCTGGTGGAAACAACTCGCCACCGCCGTTGTCTTCGGCCTCGGCACGTCTACCGTCCTGACGCTTGTCCTGACTCCGTCCCTCCTTGCCGTCCGCTGCTGGGTCGCCACGGGGAGGCATCGCCTGGTTCAGGCCGTTCGCTCCCGGGTCGAGGGCCCCGAGGGTTCTGCAGCCGGCGACATCCGCCTCTTGCGCTGGGCACGGCAATGGGCTGGACCAACGGAAATAGTCTGGACCGACGGGATATCCTTCGCGCGGGACGACGAGGCAATCAGGAGCAAGCCGAGACTGGTCGAGGATGGAGAACCAAAGACCGAACCGGACATGTCAATCACGGAAAAGCCGCCCCTTCGGGTCGCCAGTTGACCGGTTGGACTGCGAACCGCGTCAGCTAACGCCAGTCTCCGCCATCCCCGGAGGCCCCTTGGACCGGCGCAAGCGTCCTCGTCCAGAACACCTGACCGGACTGAATCCGGCGTGCCGTAGCGTGGCTCCTGGATGGGCTACGGGTGGACGGGAGATAGTTGCGATGCCGTTCGCCGCTTCGTCGTTGACGTTTAACGTTGCCGCAGCCAGGACATGACTGCCACCGACTGATAGATGCGAAGCTTGTCAGGACCAGATTCGCAACGCTGCCTGATGACGCTCCCGGGAACTCCAGAAGCTTGAACCGTTCGGAACGCGTCACGCCCTTGTCGTCGGCCCGGGCCGGAATGACGAGTCCGCGTTCGGCGAGAAATCCGGGTCGCCAGGAATTCGCCATGCGTGGCGGCGTGCCCGGCCAAAACCCTTGCGCGGTCGGAAGTCGGCGCGATTTACCGCCCCGCTCCGCCGCCTGTCCACCGGAAACCCCGGCAGAAGCAATTGTTCACCAACTGGACCGTCGGCGCGCCTTCAACCAGCGATGCTCAACTCCTCCTCGTCCACTTGGGGTTCGCTCCCGTTTCCGGCCATGCCGTCTTCGGACTCGTCTTCCGTCAGCTGGTGATACCACATGTCCGCATACCGACCCTGGCGCGCGAGAAGTTCCTCGTGTCGACCCTGTTCCAGGACCCTTCCGTTCTCGAGGACCAGTATCCTGTCCGCGTCGACGACCGTCGACAGCCGGTGCGCGATCATGATAACGGATCGTCCATGCGACATTTCGTTCAGGCTCACCTTGATCTCCTTCTCCGTTTCGGTGTCGAGCGCGGAAGTCGCCTCGTCTAGGAGGAGGATTGGCGGGTTTTTCAGGATGGTTCTCGCAATACCCACCCGCTGCTTTTCGCCGCCGGAAAGCTTGAGGCCGCGCTCTCCGACTGTTGTCCGGTAACCGTCGGGAAGCTCTGTAATGAAGTCGTGAATCCTCGCTGCCCTCGCCGCGGCCTCGATGCGTTCATCGGACGCCAGGTGATGGCCGTATGCGATGTTGTATCCGATAGACTCGTTGAAGAGGACGGTGTCCTGCGGAACGATGCCGATTGACCGATGAAGGCTGCGCTGCGTGACTTGTCGGACGTCCTGCCCGTCTATCCGCACGCTTCCGCCTCCCACGTCGTAGAAACGGAACAACAGCCTTCCGATGGTCGACTTCCCGGACCCCGAGGGGCCGACCACGGCAACCGTTTCACCCGGACCGACCCGAAAACTGAGTCCCTTCAGGATCGGCCGGTTCGGGTGGTAACCGAAGCTCACCCCGTCGAACACGATCTCGCCTTCCGTGACGGCAAGCTCCCTAGCGTCGGGCCGGTCGGTGACCTCCGGATCCTGTTCGAGAAGATTGAACATCTCGCTCATGTCGATTAGCGCCTGACGGATCTCGCGATAGACGGTCCCGAGGAAGTTCAGCGGCAGCGTAATCTGCAACATGTAGGCGTTCACGAGCACGAAGTCACCGACCGTCAGCTGCCCTGACTGTACGCCCAGCGCCGCCATGATCATCACGGTGACGAGACCGCATGTAATCATGAGCGACTGGCCGATGTTCAGAAAGGCGAGGGAGTAGCTCGTCTTCAACGCCGCCCTTTCGTAGCCCTGCATGGAGTTGTCGTACCGCATGGACTCGCGCTGCTCGGCGTCGAAGTACTTAATTGTCTCGAAGTTCAGCAGACTGTCGATGGCCCTCTGGTTGGCTTCTGTGTCCTGAACGTTCATTTCCTTCCGGATCTGAACGCGCCATTCCGTGACCTTGAAGGTGAACCAGATGTAGGCCGAGATCGTTACAACGACGACTGCAAGATAGCGGAAATCGAAAATGACGAACAGAATTCCGGCAACCATCATGAGTTCGAGGATCAAGGGACCAATCGAAAACAGCATGAACCTGAGTAGAAAATCGACGCCCTTAACGCCGCGTTCGATTATCCGCGACAACCCGCCAGTCTTGCGCGACAAGTGGTAGCGCAGCGACAATGCGTGTAGGTGCTGGAATGTCCTGAGCGCCAGTGTTCTCAGCGCCCGCTGTCCGACCCGGGCGAATATCACGTCTCTCAGCTCATTGAAGCAGACCATGATGAACCTAAGGAACGCGTAGGCGAGCGTCAGGCCGACGGCACCGAGAGCTAGCATGTATGCCGGAGACAATTCGTCCGGATTCGGCGCGAGTGAATCAACCGCCGCCTTGAAGAAGAACGGCGCGGTGACTCCCGCCAGCTTCGCCAAGGCGAGGGAGACCAGCGCCAGGACGACCCGGACCTTCGCGTCCGGCCTATCCTTCGGCCAGAGATAGGGTGCCACCCTGCGAACGACGAGCCAGCCGATTCGCCGGTTGATTTCCCCATCGGTCATGATTGTTCCACGCATCAGCGGATCTCGCCCGATTCAGGATTTTCTACGTCTTTTCCCGGATCGCAGTCCGTTACTCGGGATTGGGAATCTCGAATACCTGGCCGGGATAGATTAAATCCGGATCCACAATCTTACCCAGGTTCGCCTCGTAGATTTGGACGTACATGAACCCCGACCCGTAGGAATCCCTGGCGATGGCCCACAGCGTATGCCCCGGCTGGATGGTGATCTGCGTCACGCGGGTTTCGGGAAGCCGCTGCGGGGCGTTGAGTTCAAGCAAGACATGGTCCGACAGGAACTCGCGCCTGAACGGGCTCTCGACACGAGCGGTGACATTCCCTAGCTGATCGATCTCCTCGATGCGGAGTGTGTGCACCCCACTCTCGATGCCGTCCAGCACCAACGACCAGTTGCCGTCTGTCTCAATGTTGCCGGTGTCGGCAAGGACGTCATCCACATAGAGGTTAACAATGCTGTCGGTGCTTCCGCGGCCCACCACGACCACATCGCCGTCCAGATCATAGGAAACCGTATCGAGCGACAGCCTTGGCGCGTCGATGGCCGCGGGAGCCTCTGTGCGCACCGCCGGAGCCTCGGCAACCAGTTGTTCCTGAGACTCCCGAGGCGAATCCTTGGCCTGGCCAGCATCGGGCGCGTGCATCGCCAACTCGCCCGTTGAGTCCTCTTGCGCCGTTGCCGACGCCGTCACCGGAGCTTCGCCGTCTTCCTGCGCCGAGAGCGCAACTTCAGACGAATCCGCCGCGTCATCCGAAGCCGCAACGTCATCCGATGATGCGGAAGTTGCTCCAGTTGCATCCGGGTCAATGCCAGGCACCTGCGCAACTTCGGTCGCGGTGCCCAACTTTCTTCCGGACGCCGGGGCCGCCGCACCTTCGTCGGTCAAGGGAGATTCCGACGCGTCGCGACCGCTCTCTTCTCGCTCCTTCTCGCCGGCGTCGGCAGGTTGTTGGTCTTCCTGTCCGTCTCTTTCGCCGGGTGCCGCGGAAGTCATGTCCCCGGCATCAGCAACCGTCATATCCGCGTCGGAGGAAGGTGCCTCCCCGGCTTCGTGATCCTGCAGAACTACTGCCTTTTCGCCATCTGCGATTACCAGTTTCGGAGATGCATCTCTCTTTCCGCCTATCGCCAGCACGACTTCGCGTGAAGCAAATTCATCGCCGTTTGCCGTATTCTCCAAGAGACTGATTGGTAAAGGAATTTCCGTTTCGGGAAGCGTCAGAAAGATCACGAATGATCCCGATGCGCCGACAAGGGCGGAACCCGCGGCGTCACCGCCGACGTATACCGTGACCGTACTTCCCGGGAGGGCCTTGCCGGCGACCAACGTGTCTCCACCGGGTTCCGTCCGAACGATGTCGAATTCCGGACCGGCATACGGAGGCATTCCGGGAGTTTCGTCACTCGCGTCGACGCCATCCCCCTCGATTGGCGAGAGAGCAGCGACTTCCAGACCGTCGTCTTCTCGTTCAGCAGTGCCGGGTTTGACCGGAGTTGCGGATCCGGCGTCTTCATCCGAACCGTCTATCGCGGCAACGACAATGGCGCCTGCCTCTTCAGGTGCCGCCGGAGCTTCCGCGTCGGCTTCCCCGGCAGCAGCAGCGGTCTCCGGCGCATCGCCCGGAGCGCCGGCTTCAGGCGCCTCTTCATCGGACGGAAGGGCCGCAACGTCGGCGGCGGCTCCCGCATCCCCGGGCTCCGCGGGCGCATCCGCCCCGCCCTCCCCGGCAGCAGCAGCGGTCTCCGGCGCATCGCCCGGAGCGCCGGCTTCAGGCGCCTCTTCATCGGACGGAAGGGCCGCAACGTCGGCGGCGGCTCCCGCATCCCCGGGCTCCGCGGGCGCATCCGCCCCGCCCTCCCCGGCAGCAGCAGCGGTCTCCGGCGCATCGCCCGGAGCGCCGGCTTCAGGCGCCTCTTCATCGGACGGAAGGGCCGCAACGTCGGCGGCGGCTCCCGCATCCCGGGCTCCGCGGGCGCATCCGCCCCGCCCTCCCCGGCAGCAGCAGCGGTCTCCGGCGCATCGCCCGGAGCGCCGGCTTCAGGCGCCTCTTCATCGGACGGAAGGGCCGCAACGTCGGCGGCGGCTCCCGCATCCCCGGGCTCCGCGGGCGCATCCGCCCCGCCCTCCCCGGCAGCAGCGGTCTCCGGCGCATCGCCCGGAGCGCCGGCTTCAGGCGCCTCTTCATCGGACGGAAGGGCCGCAACGTCGGCGGCGGCTCCCGCATCCCCGGGCTCCGCAGGCGCATCCGCCCCGCCCTCCCCGGCAGCAGCAGCGGTCTCCGGCGCATCGCCCGGAGCGCCGGCTTCAGGCGCCTCTTCATCGGACGGAAGGGCCGCAACGTCGGCGGCGGCTCCCGCATCCCCGGGCTCCGCAGGCGCATCCGCCCCGCCCTCCCCGGCAGCAGCAGCGGTCTCCGGCGCATCGCCCGGAGCGCCGGCTTCAGGCGCCTCTTCATCGGACGGAAGGGCCGCAACGTCGGCGGCGGCTCCCGCATCCCCGGGCTCCGCAGGCGCATCCGCCCCGCCCTCCCCGGCAGCAGCAGCGGTCTCCGGCGCATCGCCCGGAGCGCCGGCTTCAGGCGCCTCTTCATCGGACGGAAGGGCCGCAACGTCGGCGGCGGCTCCCGCATCCCCGGGCTCCGCAGGCGCATCCGCCCCGCCCTCCCCGGCAGCAGCAGCGGTCTCCGGCGCATCGCCCGGAGCGCCGGCTTCAGGCGCCTCTTCATCGGACGGAAGGGCCGCAACGTCGGCGGCGGCTCCCGCATCCACGGGCTCCGCGGGCGCATCCGCCCCGCCCTCCCCGGCAGCAGCAGCGGTCTCCGGCGCATCGCCCGGAGCGCCGGCTTCAGGCGCCTCTTCATCGGACGGAAGGGCCGCAACGTCGGCGGCGGCTCCCGCATCCCCGGGCTCCGCGGGCGCATCCGCCCCGCCCTCCCCGGCAGCAGCAGCGGTCTCCGGCGCATCGCCCGGAGCGCCGGCTTCAGGCGCCTCTTCATCGGACGGAAGGGCCGCAACGTCGGCGGCGGCTCCCGCATCCACGGGCTCCGCGGGCGCATCCGCCCCGCCCTCCCCGGCAGCAGCAGCGGTCTCCGGCGCATCGCCCGGAGCGCCGGCTTCAGGCGCCTCTTCATCGGACGGAAGGGCCGCAACGTCGGCGGCGGCTCCCGCATCCCCGGGCTCCGCAGGCGCTGCCGGGTCGACTCCAACGCCAGTCCCAACGCCAACCTCCGCCTCCGGAAGCACGATGGCGCCTGCCGCTTGCTGATCAGGCCGATCGTCGGGCGCCCTCTCTTTCGAACTCGTCGTCGCATCAGCAGTGGAATCAGCAGGAGAACCGCGGGACTCGGAAGTATCCGAAACAGCGCCGTCCGTCCGGTCGGAAGGCTCCACCCGGTCTTCCGCCACACGCGTTGCTCCGTCCGGCAAGGAGTCCGGTTCTTCGCTCTGCCAGAAGGCAACAACCAGCAGAATGATCACGATGACGGCAACCCCGGTCGCCAGAAGCAGGGGTCTGGAGCCGGAACCTGATTTTGAGCTCATGGAGCGTCCCTCATTCGGAGGTCAAGGCATGCGTCCGCTCGTTTCCGCCGCGCAACTGTGCTAATCTAATCAGCGATTGCGGCATAGACAACACACTAGGCAACGATATGGCACCCTCGAACTACAGGGCTTCGATCTGCGTTTATTGCGGTTCGCGGCCCGGACTGGATCCGGTTTTTGCCCAAAGCGCAGCGAAGGTCGGGGACTGGCTCGGAAGGTTCGGGTTTCGACTTGTATACGGCGCCGGAGACACCGGAATCATGGGGGCGGTCGCCAACGCCGCTACGCGCGTGGGCGGACAAACTCTCGGCATCATTCCCGCTCACCTGGCAAATGCCGAAATCGAGGGCGAAGACCGTTCGGACTACATCATCACCGAAAACATGCACGAACGGAAAAAGGTGATGTTCATGAACTCCGATGCGACGGTCGCGCTGCCGGGCGGTCCTGGCACTCTCGACGAACTTTTCGAAGTCCTGACCTGGCGCCAGCTCGGCCTACACGGGAAACCCGTTCTCCTGCTCAACGTTGCGGGATTCTGGAATCCTCTCGTCACCCTGATCGAACATTTGGTGAGCATGGGGTTCGCGGATCAAAGTTTCCGAGATTCCCTTGAGGTCTTCGACACGACTTACGCGCTTTTCGACCGGCTCCGGGAAATTGCCGGAGACGCAAACTGATTTGCGTGAGTCCGTGCGCAACCTTGGTCCGGCGTTTCCGACGACATGGCAAAAACGCACCGTCCTGCCCCGGAGCCGGATGCTTCGTGGCAGGACCGGAAATCGCCAGGGATCCGGAATCAAGCGGAGGAGAGTCGCTCCGCGACGTTTTCCCAATTCACGAGATTGTTCAGGAAATTCTCCAGGTAGGCCGGCCGCTTGTTCCGGAAATCGATGTAGTAGGAGTGTTCCCAAACGTCGCATCCAAGAAGCGCCGTTTGGCCGAAGCAAAGCGGATTCACTCCGTTTTCGGTCTTCGTGATCTTCAACGATCCGTCCTTTTCGGCCACCAGCCAGCACCACCCGGAACCGAACTGTCCGACGCCGGCGGCGCAGAAGGCTTCCTTGAACTGTGCGACGGACCCGAACGCGTCAACAATCCGCCCTTCGAGTTCGCCCGGCATGTCGCGCCCTGAAGGGCCCATCATTGTCCAGAACTGCATGTGATTCCAGTGCTGCGACGCATTGTTGAAAATGCCGTTCTGGGCAACGGCTCCAGCGGCGTACGTGCCACTCACGACGTCTTCCAGCGACTTGTCGGCCCATTCGGTGCCGGCAATCAACTTGTTGCCATTGTCGACGTATGCCTTGTGGTGCAGGTCGTGATGAAACTCGAGCGTCTCACTGGACATGCCACCGCTTTCGAGCGCGTCATGGGCGTACGGGAGATCGGGAAGTTCAAAGGCCATCTGTAGGATCCTCTTCTTGTCTTGGATTCGTTCTCGCGCCGGGTGCTTCGGCAGACACTCGCACTTCTATCACAAATGCGCCGGCGAAAAAGCGCAAGAGGCGCGGATCACGCGCGATGGGGCCCGTCCCCAGCCGTGGAGGCCATGCGGCGGCCGGGGTCCGGCGAGGTTCGGAGCCGACCCGCGTTTCCCGACTGCCGCAGAGATTCCGCGGCGGGGCGTGGCTCCCGGTCTCTTCAGGGGCATTGCAGAGGTCCCCGGACCGGTCTGCCCGATGGCGAAAGGACGTCCTCTTCGAATCATGTCCGGTTCGGACGCCGGGCCACACGCCATCGACATGGATGCCCGCGGCAGTCTCGGCCGGAGACCCGTTTCCGCACCGGGTCGGACTACCGCGTCAATGCTTGGTCGAACACCGGGAGACCCGTCAGCGCAGAAACCACGATTACCATGTAGGCGAGTGCCCTGTAGGTCCTTTCCCTGTCCGGATTGAAGAGGGCCTGACCGACCCAGCCCGCGATGGCATAGGGGACGACCAGGATGATCCCGATCGCCACGGGAAGCGCCTCCAGGTACCCCGTGACCGCAATTACGCCTAGGAAAATGACTTCGAACAGCACGAGGAACACCATGTTGTTCGCGCGGATGACTGCCGGCGGTTCGGGCCCGCTGAGGTAGAACAGGATGACGGGCGGGCCGGGCGCGCCCGCGACTCCGCCGAGTCCTCCCGCAACGACGCCGACGCCCGCCTTGGATGCGGCACCCAATGCGCGCCGAAGCCGCCATCCGCTTGCCAGGAATCCGAGCAGCACGAGGGAGGTGATGCAGATCGTCCAGCGAAACACTACCGGATCAAACTGTGTGAGCAGATAGAACCCTGCCGGCAGCCCGACGCAGGCACCCGCGATGAGGATCGCCACTTCGGTCATCTTTCCGTCGCGAACTGCCCGGGGAACGAGCGGAAGGGGGCCGATGACGTCGAAGATCATCATCGCGACCAGAACCCAGACCGGCGGCATGACGAGGGAAGCAAGCGGCACGTAGACCAGCGCAGTGCCGAATCCGGTGAAACCGCGAACGAGACCGGCGGCCACGACAGCGAGAAGCAACAACGTCAGACCGTCGAACGAAAGCGCCTCCGCGACGATTCCGCTCACGCGTCGATGTTCGCGAACTGAGTGCCGGGCGCGCCGCCTTTCTTGGACCAGTCCCGCTTGACTCCCAGGCGCAGGAGAATGATGGAAGCGACGAATACCGACGAGTATGTGCCGACGATCACGCCCCAGATCATCGCGAAGACGAAGCCGCGTATCACGTCTCCTCCAAGGATGTACAGCGAGACGAGGGCGATTAGAGTCGTGACGGATGTCATCACGGTTCTGCTGAGCGTTTCGTTGATTGAAAGGTTCAGAAGCTCCCTGAGTGGTTCCTTCTTGAACTTTCTCAAATTCTCGCGGACCCGGTCGAACACGACGACCGTGTCGTTCAGGGAGTATCCGACGATTGTCAGCAGCGCGGCGATGATCGCGAGATCGAACTTGATCTGAAGCAGGCTGAAGACCCCGATTGTCAGAATGACATCATGCACCAATGCCGCCACCGCGCCGACGGAAAACTGCCATTCGAACCTGAGCCAGATATAGAAGAGAACGGCCGCAATCGCGAGCAGCACCGCGATGATCGCAGCCTGTATGAGTTCGCCGGAGACTTTCGGGCCGACGCTGTCCACAAGCGGAAACGTCATCCCCGCATCAAGTTCCCGCAACGCGTCCTTGACTGCGGCGACCGTCTCCGTGCTGATCGCCTCGTCACCGGCCTGCTGTTCGATCCGAACCTGAACGACGTTTCTCGCATTGCCGGCGAGTTCCGCGGCGGGGTCGCGTACCTCGGCAATGGACACGTCGCCGAGTTCGAGGCCCGCAAGGGCCGCGCGGTAGTCGCGGATGTTCAGCTCGACTGCGCTCTGAGTCCGGATCGTGGTTCCGCCACGGAAGTCGATTCCGTAGTTGAGGCCCAGCACCAGAAACAAGGCTGCGGAAGCGACAATTCCGGCCAGTGAAATGCAGGTCGTCACCCGCGACCAGCGGAAGAAGTCGATGCTGGTTCGTGACGGAACGAGTTTCAGTCGCATCGGAATTCGTCAAACCTCGATCATCTTGGGCCGGCGCCGCTCCAACCAGGTGGCGATCATCATCCGCGTCAGCCAGACCGCCGTGAAAACGGACGTGATGATGCCGAGTCCGAGCGTAACCGAGAAACCTCGGACAGGTCCGGATCCCATTGCGAAAAGGATGACTGCGGCGATAAGCGTCGTGATGTTCGCGTCGATTATGGCGGAAAGCGCGCGCTCGTAGCCGAGTTCGACGGCCCGCGCAGGGCCGCGCGCGTGCTTGAGTTCCTCCCGGATGCGCTCGAACACAAGCACGTTCGCGTCGACGGCCATGCCGATTGTGAGCACGATTCCAGCGATTCCGGGTAGGGTCAGCGTGGCGCCGATCAGCGAAAGGAGACCAAAAATGAGACCGACGTTCATGATCAGCGCGATGTTCGCGAACAGGCCGAACAGCCCGTATGACAACCCCATGAAGACCAGAACGAAAATGAAGGCGACCACACAGGCGATGCGTCCGGCATCGATGCTGTCCTGTCCGAGTTCCGGCCCGACCGTTCGCTCCTCGAGATAGACCACCCTGGCGGGGAGAGCTCCGGCCCTCAACTGAATTGCGAGCTTCGTGCTTTCTTCAACGGTGAAGCGTCCCGTGATTATGCCTGAACCGCCCGGAATGTGGCTCTGGATGGTCGGTGCGGAGATGACCCGGTCGTCGAGAACGATCGCAAACGGGTTGCCGACGTTTTCAGCTGTGTATTCGCCGAAGATTCTCCCGCCTGCCGGGTTCAGCCTGAACTGACCGCCGGCTGGTTGTTCTGGTCAAAACTCGGTTGCGCATCGACCAGGTGGTCGCCGGAAATCGTGGGCGACTTGTCGAGGAGGTAGAAGATTCCGGGTTCGTCGTCCGAAGGAAGGAGGATTTCCCGCGGCCTGACGCGTGCATCGCCGTCGGCAGTTCGGCCCACGACGGGATGAAACGTCAGCTTGGCTGTCTTGCCGATGAGATCCTTCAGTTCCTCGGCGGAGCCGATTCCGGGAACCTGGATGAGTATCCTTCGGTCTCCCTGCCGCTGGATCGACGGCTCGCGCGTTCCCGCCTCGTCAACCCGTCGGCGTATGATCTCGAGCGACTGCTCCATCGTCCGCTGGTCCGCGCGGGCCTTCTCGGCCTCGGACAGCGTCACGACCACATCCGCCCCGTCGGAACTGACATCGATATCTGTGGAACCGGCACCCGTCAGGGTCTGAACCGGACGCGCAAGTCTTTCGACCGCGGCGACCGCGACGGCAATCTCTTCCGGCCTGGAAATCCGCACCCTCAGTTCGAGGTCGTCGTCATCCTGCCTCCTGATCGTGCCGATTACGGACCTTTCCGCGCGCAGCGCGTCCCGGATTTCGGGCCACATCGCGTCCAGCGTTTCGCCGTGCACGTCGCCGACCTGGACCTCGGCCAGAAGATGCGCGCCTCCCCTCAGGTCGAGGCCCAGGTTCACCAGGTACGACGGCAGGAATGACGGCCATCTCTCGGCCTTAGCCAGGACATCCGGATCGCCGGCGCCGGACGCCATCTGCGCACGCGCATCATTCGCCTGCTCCACCCGGGTATAGAAGGCGTTGGGAACCGCGAAAAGGACGCCGACCGCGCAAAGTCCCCAGATCAACAGCTTTTTCGCAAAGGAGAACTGCAGCATGTCGCGAAACGCTCCTCCCGGTCAGCCGGCAGGTTCCGTCTTGCTGACCACCGACTGGACCGTGGATTGCACGACCCGAACCTTCACCCCGTTCGAGATTTCCACCTCGATCTCGTTGTCGCCCTTGACCTTCGTGACCTTTCCGATGAGGCCACCCTGCGTGATGACCTGGTCGCCCTTGCGCAGCGCCTCGACCATGGCCCTGTGTTGCTTGGCCTTTTTCTGCTGCGGCCGAATGAGGAGAAAATACATGATTGCAAAAATCAGGAACAGCAGAAGAAATTGCGGCATGGCGCCGGCGAGGCCGCCAGATTGGGCGTAGGCTGGGGTTGCGAACATTTTGTGACCTCTTGGCTGATCCGCGGTTCCGGCGGCGTTGAAAACGCGGCGAACCTATCCGCGACACCGGACGTTGGCAAGGCGCGCCGTGCGCGAGGGATCCGATCCGAAGTGGCAAAGTGCCGGTGGTGCCAGCCCCTCGCGCAAGACCCATTCGGCAAAGGGAGCCGGTTCCCCATCCGTTTCGCGGGCTGCTCCCGATTCGGCGGCGGCATTGCAGGTGACCGATCCGGCACCGCGAACCAGCCAACTCTCCCAGTGAGGGCCTTTGGCGGATCGGATGCCTGCGTCGGGGGCCGCGCCCAATGCCCCGGCGGCCGGGATGCGCGGGATACGGACGGGACGAACGAAGCCGCTTCCGACGACCCTGCGGTCGCGGTCCCGAAGCATGCCCGGGTTGCGGCGGTGCCGGTGGCGCCGCACGGAATCGGCGGCAAAGTTGCGCTGCTTCCGGTCAGAAAGCCACATTGCCGGGACTTTCGCAATTGCAGCGACCCGGCGGGCATGGCGGGCCTGTTCTGGCGCCCAGGGCGAGCGGCGACGTCGTTCACGGCCAGGGCAACAGCAAGGCCGGCAAGTCGGTGCCGCGCCAGCAACAAGGGTTCAGGGTTCGCGGAACGGTTGCGTTGTGCTGCAGAATGCAATTGCCATGGAGGAAAGGTCATTGCTGCAAGAATGTAGGCGTTCAAGCGGGCACCTTGTGGTGAGCGCCTGCAAGAAGATCCAGGCAGCATGAAATGTCGGATCAAGAGCTTGGGAACCGGAGGGACGGTTGCGTCCATTGAACTGCGCACGACTGATCCAGGATCCACGGAAGTTGGCTGAAGCGTCCCTCTGCCGCGTGCGGCAGAGACGGTCTGCAAAAAGGCGACCCGCGGAAAATGGCATTGCTCAAGATCGTTGCCTCGGCCCGTACAGAAAGATTCGCGGAGGACCAATGACGAAAATCGACAAGGTTTTGAAGAGGGTCGTCGAGGAACAGCTCTCTCCCGCACGGATAGTCCGTCTGAGCGTAGAGCATGCCGAAGAGTTTGACGGTGATCCGATCCTGCGCATATCGGTGGTTTTCAAGGCCGATGATGACCGGTTTGATCCGGAGAAGGTTCTTGGATTGAAGCGTCACCTGCGCAAGTCACTCGAGGAAGTGGAAACTGACAGCTTTCCAATCCTCTCCTACATGACGGAAGCGGAAGCAGCGGATGCAGCCGCTTGACCTGATTTCCAGCGCCAAAAGGCTGCTCGGGGAAAGCCGGTTGGGTGCGCCTAGACAGTCAGACCTAAAGAGGGCCCTGAGTACCGCGTACTACGCGATGTTGCACACGCTCTGCAGGAACTGCGCCGATTCATTTGTTGGAACGACCACGACCCCGACGACCGAAGACACCTGGATCCAAGCCTACCGCGCCGTGGAACACGGATACGCCAAGAGCCAACTCCAGTTCCGCCCGAAAATGGCGACTTTTCCAACTGACATCCAGGATTTTGCCAACCAGTTCGTGGAATTGCAGGAAAACCGGCATCGCGCCGACTATGACCCCTCCAGCAGGTTTACGCGGCACGATGTCGTCACGGCGATAGATGCTGCCTCAGTCGCCGTCACGAATGCAGAAATCCGGCATTCAATCCAAGAGAGCATTTGCTGCATTGTACGCGCTCGAGAAGGGGCAGGATCGAGAGTCTGACCAAGGAAACACTTCGGTCCATGGTGTCAATTGGCGTCCGCGCACTTTCAGGCTGATTCGCAACGGCCGGATCTCACGGCGCCGCGACGAATATCGTAGCCTTGCCGGAGGCGCGCATGACGCAGCGCAGCAGTTTGACGCCAACCTGGAAACATGATTAACGCCGGGGCGGAAATCACCCCCGGAACTGGTACCATGCACGACATCCGTCAGATCACCGGCAATCCGGAAGGATTCGATCAGGCAATCGCGGACCGCGGCGCGGAGCCGGTCTCCGCGGACATCCTTCGGCTCGACGCCGACCGGCGTCGGAAAATCGCCGCGGCCGAAAGCCTTCGCGCCGAACGAAAGGCTGCGTCCCGGTCCGCGGGAGAGGCGCGGGCACAGGGCAACCTCGAAGAGTTCGAGCGCCTGCGCAACGTGGTGGCGGAGAACAAGTCCGGAATCGTCGAGCTCGAGGACGGTATACGGTACGACGAGCAACGGCTCCGTGAAATTCTGCTCGAAGTCCCCAACCTTGCGCATGACGATGTACCTGTCGGCCCCGACGAGGGCGCCAACGTCGAACTCAGGCGCTGGGGCGCAGCTCGCGAATTCCCGTTCACGCCCAGGGAGCATCATGAACTGGAGGCGTGCCGGAAAGGAATGGACTTCGAGGTCGCGGCGAGATTGTCCGGCGCGCGGTTCGTGCTGCTGACCGGCAGCATCGCGCGCCTGCATCGCGCTCTCGGGCAGTTCATGCTCGACGCCAACACCCGGGAGGGCGGATACACGGAAGTCAACCCGCCGGTCCTTGTTCTCCGGGACACGATGTTCGGCACGGGTCAACTGCCCAAGTTCGCCGAAGACAGCTACGAGACCACTGACGGCAGGTGGCTTATTCCGACATCGGAAGTTTCCCTGACGAACATCGTCGCCGGACGAATCGTCCCGGACGCCGAACTGCCGCTCCGCTTTACGGCCCACACGCTCTGTTTCCGTTCCGAGGCAGGGGCCGCGGGCCGTGACACGGCCGGGATGCTCCGGCAGCACCAGTTCGAAAAGGTCGAAATGGTATCCGTAACCCGGCCTGAGGACAGCCGCGGCGAACTGGACCGGATGACCGGATGCGCAGAAGGCATCCTGAAGGCGCTTGGCCTCCCCTTCCGCACAGTCGTTCTCAGCACCGGTGACATGGGTTTCGGCGCGAGGCGCACGCATGACATCGAGGTCTGGCTTCCCGGCCAGAATGCCTTTCGCGAGATATCCAGCTGTTCGGTTTGCGGCGACTTCCAGGCCCGTCGCATGAATGCCCGCTTCCGCAGGAAGGCAGGCGCGAAACCCGAGTTCGTCCACACGCTCAACGGATCTGGGCTGGCGGTCGGACGGAGCCTGATCGCGGTGGTCGAAAACGGCCAGCAGCCCGACGGAGGCGTTGAGCTGCCGGAGGTCCTCCACGCCTATCTCGGCGGAAAGTCCCGACTGACCGCGTCCGGAGAACTTGCCTGAACCGGACAACCCGAACCGCGCGGGGCGGAATGCTTTGCGCTTCACCGTCTGGCCGAATTGATGTAGCAGGCGCATGATTTGCATGCGGAGCCGGTCCAGTGAAGATACTCATCACGAACGACGACGGCATAAATGCGCCAGGCTTGGCGATACTAGACGAGATCGCGCGCGAGATCGCTGGCCCCGACGGAGAAGTCTGGACCGTCGCGCCGATCGCCGAGCAGTCCGGCGTCGGGCACTGTGTATCCTACAGCTTCCCGATGATGATCGAACAGCGCGGGCCGCGACGCTATGGGCTGCACGGCACTCCGGCCGACTGCGTGCTGGCGGCGCTTTTCAGGGTCATGGAGGACGAGCCGCCCGACATCGTGCTGTCGGGCGTGAACCGCGGCAACAACTCCGGGGAAAACACGCTTTATTCCGGAACGGTCGGCGCCGCGATGGAGGCCGCGCTGCATTCGTTCCGGAGCATTGCGCTCTCGCAGTACTGCGGACCCGGCAACCGAGGCGAAAGCGACGTTTTCGAGGCGGCGCGCATTCACGCGGCGCCCCTGATCCGCAGACTCCTGGATCTTGACATCTGGCCCGTAAGGGACGGGTACCGCATATTCTACAACGTGAACTTCCCGCCGGTCAGGGCCGCCAGCGTGCTCGGCGCGCAGGTGGTGGCGCAGGGGTTCCGAAAGAACACGAACGGGTTCCGCGTCGTTCCGTACCGGTCACCATCGCACCGGGACTACCTGTTTGTTGAGGGCGGCAGCCAGAATGCGCCGGCGGAGCCGGGAACCGACGTGCACGCCAACATGGCCGGGTACATATCCGTCACGCCCATGCGCGCCGACCTGACAGCGGGCGATGCGATCAATGCGCTCGAGCGAGCGTTCCACGCATGATCCCGCAGGACGTCAGAGACGAGTTCATGCAGACCCTTCGCCGCAACGGCGTGACGGACGGCAGGGTACTTACGGCCATGGAATCCGTGCCGCGCCATCTCTTCGTTCAGGGGCGCTTCAGCGACCGCGCCTACGAAGACCGGCCGCTCCCCATTGCCTGCGGACAGACCATCAGCCAACCGTCCGTTGTCGGCCTGATGACCGAAGCCCTCGAAGTCGGACCGCGGCACAAGGTTCTCGAGATCGGCGCCGGCTCCGGGTACCAGGCGGCGGTCCTGTCGCACCTTGCCCGCCGGGTATACACAATCGAACGCCACCCGGCACTCAGGCGCGGCGCATCGGCGGTGTTCGAAAAGCTCCGCATCTCGAACATCACGGCAGTGACCGGAGACGGTTCCCTAGGCATGCCGGAACAGGCACCATTTGAAAGAATCATCCTCACCGCGGCTGCGGAAGACCCTCCCGCCCCGCTGCTGGCCCAGCTTGCCGTTGACGGTATAATGGTACTGCCGGTGGGACAGACCGACGCGGTCCAGAAGCTCATCAGGATCGTGAAGTCGGGACACGGTCTGGACTATCTGGAACTTGAAGACGTCCGGTTCGTACCGCTGTTGAGCGGAGTAGCGGCCTCGTCGCAGGATTAGAGCCCGGCGAGAGGAGAGATTGCCACATGGCGACGGCGCAAGACCTTGTTCCCGCAGTTCGCATTTTGCATGCGGTGACGGCGCTGGCGCTCGCCCTCGGCCTCTCGGCCTGTCAGCCGGGACCTGACCCCATCGGGACCGATTCCCGGCCCGCAACCCGGGATGCGTACGAGCTTCAGCCGCACCCGGACAACCGCGGCATCGAAAGATACAACCATTCCCAAGCGATTCGGGCGCGCATCGGCGACACGATTCCGAGCATGGCTGCGCGCGCCGGCGTACCGGCCGCGGAGCTAGCGCGCCACAATGGCCTGAACATCGACTACCGGCCCCGAGAGGGCGAGTTGTTAGCGCTGCCGCGTCATTCCGCCGGAACCCGGCCGATCGAGGACATCGCCGCATCGGCCATTTTCAGCTCGCCAATTGCACCGCTGGAGGACCAGTCAACGACAGCGGACAGCGACGAGAATTTCCCGCGGCGGTCTGATGTTGCCGCGGCGGAGCTCGGCGGTGCTGACGATCCCGACGGGAGGCTCGTTTTCGAGGAGAACCAAACCCTTCCGGTTCCGCAAGACGGGGACCGGCGATCCGCGTCTACAACGGTCGGCGGCACAGCGGCCTCCGGAAACGGAACAACTGCCCCCGGATCGGCATCGCCGGCGCCGGCGCCGCCGAGTTCCGGACGCCCGCTTCCGCGGCCAGCCGAAACCGCCGGAGTGCCCCCGAGCCCCGATCTCGTCAAGCACCGCACGCCGCAGGGCGCCACGCGCAAACTTTTGCGGCCGGTGGAAGGCAGCACGCTCCGCGGGTACTCCGGCAAGGCCGGAGGCAATGAGGGGATCGACATCGCCGCCCCCGCCGGATCCGCCGTCCGGGCCGCCGAGGACGGAGAGATCGCACTCGTCGCGCCGTCGAAGACACAGGAGAACATCGTGCTGATCCGGCACGCGGACAATCTCTACACGGTTTACAGCCGCATCACGGACATCGCGGTCGGCAAGGGTGACACGGTGGCGCGGGGCGACACCATAGGGACAGTCGCGCAGGGCGACCCGTCAATGCTTCACTTTCAGGTTCGCAGGGGAACCGAAAGCATCGATCCGGCACCGTATTTCTAGCCTGCGGCCAACTCCGGCATATGCCATGGGCAGCGCCGCGCGAGGGTGCCGGTGCCGGCATCCGGGCATGCCTGGACGGCGAAAATCCGGCAGTAGACCGGGGTTCACGCGATTTGCACTTTGAACAGGGACGCAAAAGACATAGATATCCCAGTTGACGGAACCGTGCGGGACAGCATCGCGCCCGCCATGAAGACAGGAGAAGATGATGATACCGATTGCGCCGGGGATCATTAACAACGTTGGCCTGCCTGGCCTGCTTCTCATCGCGGTTGTCGTGCTCGTCCTTTTCGGACGCGGCAAGATTTCATCACTGATGGGCGAGGTCGGCAAGGGCATCACGGCGTTCAAGCGTGGCGTCAAGGAAGGCAAGGAGGAAATGGACGATGCCATCGAGGACGCGTCGGCCGACGCAATCGACGTGACGCCCCAGAAGAAGTCCCAGGACAAGACTCAGGGGACTTGATTCCGCTACCGTCGCGGTTGCCGGGCCATGCTTGACATCGGTTGGTCAGAACTGCTCGTCGTCGGGGTCGTCGCGCTGATCGTCGTCGGGCCCAAGGAACTTCCCAGGTTGTTCCGGACCGTCGGACAGTTCGTCGGGAAGGCGCGCTCCATGGCGCGCGAGTTCCAGCGTGCCATGGAGCGCGCCGCGGACGAGGCCGGGGTCAATGAAGTCAGGGATTCGTTCACAAAGGCGGCAAGCGTCAGGGATCTAGGCCTCGACGACATTCGCGACACGTTGAACCCGTTGAAGGATACCGAACGGAAATCCGCGAAGAAACCGGCCGCGGCCGCCGCGACCGGAAGCGCGGCGAAGACCGCGAAAACGACGACAGCGCCCAAGGATGCCGCGCCCTCCGCAGGCGGCGAAGCCGCACCCGCCGCCGAACCGCGCGCTTCCTCGAAGAAGGCGGACGTCAAGGCGGCACAGAAACCGGACGCAGGGGAATCGGGATGAGCGAAGAGGACATCAATGCCTCCGCAGCGCCGCTCGTCGAACATCTCGCAGAGTTGCGAACGCGCCTGATCCGGTCAATCCTGGCCTTTGTGGCAGGGATTCTGATCTGCTTTTCCTTTTCCGAGACCCTGCTCGACTTCCTCGTGGAGCCAATCGCCGAAATTCTGCGCAGCCGCGGACAGGATCCCCGGCTGATCTTCACGGCGCCGCAGGAGAAGTTTTTCGTGCTGTTCAGGATTTCGGTGGTCATGGGTCTCGGCCTGTCATTCCCGATTATCGCCCACCAGATGTGGCGGTTCGTCGCACCGGGTCTTTATCGAAACGAAAAGAAAGCCTTTTTGCCGTTCATCATCGCATCGCCTGTCCTGTTCCTGATGGGTGCTGCCTTCACGCACTACATCGTCACGCCGCTCGCGATGAATTTTTTCATCGGGTTTTCGGACGTCATTCCCACAATTACGGAAATCCTCTCAAACAGCGGCACCGGCGCGCCGCAGGACGATGTCGTTCCGTCCGACGAGCTTTCGACCGTGTTCCTGGGATCGGTTCGTGAATCGCTCGATATCACGCTCAAGTTCATTTTCGCCTTCGGCCTTTGCTTTCAGCTTCCCGTGCTGATGACGCTTCTCGGCATGGCCCAGCTCGTTTCGGCTGCCGGCATGAAACGGATGCGCAAGTATGCAGTCGTCGGAATCCTCTGCCTGGCGGCGGTCGTAACGCCGCCGGACGTCATTACGCAACTCATACTTTTCATGGTTGTATATGCGCTCTACGAGGTGTCCATCCAGTTGGTCGCCGCAGTGGAGCGCCGCCGCATCGCGCGGTTGAAGAGCACGGGGCTCTACGACGACGATGACGACATCCACCAGGAGGGAGTCTTGTGAGCGGAGACGGGCTGGCGCGTATCGCGGACGCCCTTGAGCGGCTCACTCCCCCGAACGACACAGCGCTGCCCGACCTCTCCGCCGCAGACGCCTTCGTCTGGCACCCTGACCCCGACAGGCTTGCACCTGTACCCGACGTCAACCGGATTGCTCTGGACCTTCTCGTCGGCATCGACCGCACCAGGGATACGCTGCTTGCAAACACCGCACGCTTCGCACGCGGGCATGCGGCCAACAATGCCCTGATCTGGGGCGCGCGGGGAATGGGAAAGTCGTCGCTCGTCAAGGCAGTGCACGCCGAGGTCGCCAAAAAAAACCCGATCTACCTGATCGAGATTCAGCGCGAGGACTTGCCGTCCATCGGACGGCTCATGAACCTCCTGCGCCCTGCTGACAATCGTTTCCTGCTGTTCTGCGACGACCTCAGCTTCGGCTACGACGACACGCATTACAAGTCGCTGAAAGCCGTCCTCGACGGGGGCATCGAAGGCCGGCCGGAGAATGTCCTGCTCTACGCCACGTCCAACCGCCGGCATCTGATGCCGCGGGACATGATCGAGAATGAACGGTCGACGGCAATTGTCCCGTCGGAAGCCGTCGAGGAAAAGGTTTCGCTGTCTGACCGGTTCGGTCTCTGGCTTGGCGTACATCCCTGCGACCAAGACCAATACCTCGCCATGATCCGGGGGTATTGCAAGGCCTTCGGCGTTGACGTCCCCGACGCGGACCTCCGTTCGGAGGCGATCGAGTGGCACCGGACCCGCGGAAGCCGCTCGGGACGCGTTGCGTGGCAGTTCTTCTGCGACCTTGCTGGCCGGCAGGGCATAAAGGTCAGGTCGTGAAGACCGTGTCGGCGCCGCAAATTGCGCCGACTCTTGCAGCGGAATCGCTCAGCGCGCGAATACGTGGCACCGGTCGCGCCGGAGCGAAAGCCAGAGCGGAGTCCCCCGCGCCGGCGTGAACACGCCCGGGACAACGGCCTTCAGGACTACCCCGGAGTACTCCATCTTGAGTTCTACCAGGCTGTGGCCGCCCATGAACCTGGCGCGATCCACGAGTCCCCGGGCAGGAATCCCTTCTTCGACGGTCGGACGCGGCCCGCTTCCGTTGCGGTCGAAATCCAGCCGCAGGTGCTGCGGCCTGATTATGATGTCGACGTCCCGTCCACTCTCCACACCTGGCGCGAGGAACGGACCGAACGGCGTCTCTACAAGCGCACCGTTTGACCGTCCCGCGATGACGTTGATGTCGGAAAAGAACGCCGCCGCCGCCTTGTCGACCGGAGAATTGTAAATGTTGTACGGCGCGCCGTGCTGCACGATCCTGCCCGACCTCATGAGTGCGATCCTGTCGGCCAGCCGCATCGCCTCTCCCGCCTCGTGGGTCACCATCAGGACCGAGGTGCCCTCTTCCTTCAGCAGTGCGAGCGTTGCATCCCTTACGTCGTCCCGAAGCCGGTCATCAAGGTCGGAAAAGGGCTCGTCCATGAGCATGATCCGCGGCGCAGGCGCGAGAGCGCGAGCAAGCGCTACCCTCTGCTGTTCCCCGCCGGAAAGCTGGTCGGGATACTTCGATGCGGCGGCCTTGTCGAGATTCACGCGGTCCAGCAGTTCCGCAACGCGCCGCTCCCGCGCCTGTCTGCTTCCCTTCAAGCCGAATGCGATGTTTCCGGCAACGTCGAGATGCGGAAACAGCGCAAAATCCTGAAACATGAGTCCGACATTGCGGTGTTCCGGCGCCATGTGCTGCGCGCCGTCCGACACGATGAGACCGTCGATGAGCACCTCACCGCAGGTTTGCCTGTCTACGCCTGCCGCTATCCTGAGAGTGGTTGTCTTGCCGCAACCAGACGGACCCAGAAGACATGTCACTTCGCCGGCATCGAGCCGGATGCTGAGTCGGTCGACAACCGCGGCCCGCCCATACTCTCGGGTTACGTCGCGCAGTTCGAGTCTGGCTTCGCTGGTTTCCACCGTCTCTCCGGGCCCACCTTAAGCCGACTGATTAAGTCAGGCTTAAATATCGCCTGTTATCAGCATTGTCCTAAGCCCGCAAGCTTGCATCCAGGATGAACAGCGACTTGACGATTTTTCCGAAGGACTAGAGCGTCTGGCGGAGCGCATGCCTGGCGGAAACAGGAATTGAACCGCCGGAAACTGTCCGAGGCGGTGTCAAACGTCGGTCCAGAGGGCATCGAGCGGGAAGGCGATGGCGTCGAAGGGCGGTTGCGAGATCGACGCGCTGCCGAAAGGCGTTGCCTACAGCAGCCACTGCCCCTCGCGTAGCTCGAAGGTTTCGAGCGTCCGTGCATCGGGATATCCTTCCCCTGGGTCGGGCAGACAGATCGGGCATGCACGCAATCAACCGCAGGGCAGTGCAAACAGGTCGGAACCGGAAAAACCCCGCCACAATGCCAGATTCTGCACCGGCTCCCCCGGATGGCCCGTCAACGCGTCCTGTCAAGCTCAAAAAGAAGTTCCGCAGTGACACGACACAGCTGCGCTTGTTGCCGTTGCCGAACGCCACCGGTCGTGGCATGAAGCGGCCATGTCAGAGGCCATCGCGTTCGATACCCACCGCTTCGTCAAGCGATTGACCGACTCCGGCTTCACCGAGCGGCGGGCCGAAGAGCATGTCTTCCTGCTCAACGGGAATCTCGCAACCAGGGCGGACATCGCGAAGGTCGAGGCGCGGATCGAGCAGGCGAAGTCCGAAATCCTGAAGTGGGTCTTTGGCGCGCTGGTCGCCCAGGGCGGGCTGATTGTCGCTTTCGTCAAGCTCCTTTGATGGCTGCTGGCGAGAAGCGGATCATGGCCGTATCCTCTCTTGTCGTCGCATTCGCTAACTGGAACGCGATCCGATCCTCGTGATGAATTGGTTTGATACCGGGGTTGAAGTCCAGTTGGGGAGCCTCCGTAGCATTTTGACATGTAGTGATTTTCTTTGGTTTCGACTTTGACTCGAACCGAAACAGGAAGACTAACAACTCAGACGCATCTGTCACGGTGTCGTCGGTTTCCGTGCTGCCCCTCTATTTCTGTACAAGCCGACGCTTGCAAATAAGCCAAAAAACTTCGAGAGACAGACCAATGCGCCACATCGGGGGCTTGCTTTGAGCGAATTGAGTTGACAATGAAATCCGCCACTGCTCAGCGCAAATTCCGAGTCTCAGTGGGTGCCAGGCCCCGGCAGGCTGGTCGGGGTCGACCCTGATCATGATGTTGCGGATGCAGCAGATGCCCGGCCGCTGGCGCGCGCCGTCGACCTCGCGGCGCCTGAAGCGGTTCGGCATTGCCGGGCTCGGGCTCCGGATCCATTCGCGGATCGACTTCCATCCCGTGGCCCCGCAGAGCGTGGCGGCGGCGCAGAGCGCCGGCAGGGAGTCGATGCGACAGCGGCGTCCGCCGGCGTCGCGGGGATCGTCCACGGCGTCCTTGAAGCAGGCCGGGATTCCGGCCGCCTCGGCCGCGTTCATCCTCTTCATCTTCCCGGCTCCGTGCAGTTGGTGCTCCGCTGCCAGCGCGGGCGCGCGGAGCAGGCTCCCCGCGCTGCGGTCGAGCGGCAGCGGCAGGACCCGCTTCGGTGTCGATCCGGCGACGCATCCGTCGCGGCGGCGGCGGTAGCCCCGGGTCTCGCCGACGGGCGTCCGGCTGGCGGCGAGGCAGGCCGTCCCGCGGAAGCGATCCGGATCCGCGAACGTCTCCAGGAGCGGCAGCGGATGACGATGGCGCGCCTTCCAGTCGGCGCTGATGCGCCGGGAACCGCAACCCGAGGTTCGGCCGGCGCCCGCGAAGAAGCAGCCGCACGTTGTTCGCGATCAGGTGCAGCCGCCCGAATTGCTCTCGCCGGTTCCATCCGATCCACGCTTCGCGCGCGCCGCACTTGAGCGCCGCTGCCATTGTCGTCCGCATGCCAGACGATCCGGCCGATCTTCGACGGCGCGCCGTGACAGTCGTGCTCGTCCATGACCGCGCGGAAGCGCGGCTCCTCATCCGGTGCCACCGGCGTCACGGCCGGCTTCGAGAGATCCGCTGCGGCCCCTGATTCGCTTTCGGTCAGGTACCTTTAGCGCGACCTGAGCTGGGCTGTTCGCCCGGTTCGGGAAAAGCCTTGCAGGACAGACCGGTCACTCACAGAAAAACTCAACCTGCAGAGCCAGAAAAAGCGGATCCGCGCGGTCCCAGGAATAGTGCGGCCGTGAAGTTCGAACTTGAAAACGGCTTCGATGCCGCTGCCGCAATCGGTCGGCAAAATTTCCGCACTGGCCGCAACGCGGCGGAACCCGTTCCGTTTCCGAAAGCTCCGGCGCCTCGCCGGACCTCAGATCGTCACATTGACCGCGCCGCCGTCCAGCAGAATGTTCTGTCCAACGATAAACCCGGCATATTGTGAACAGAGAAACGCGCACGCTGCGCCGAATTCCTCGGGTGTGCCGTACCGCCTTGCGGGAATAGAAGCGCACCGCTCGGCAGTTGCTTCCTCGACTGATATCCCCTTGGAAGCCGCTTCACCCGTATCAAGCGCCTGAGCGCGATCCGTGGCATGAATTCCCGGCAAAAGATTGTTGATGGTTACTCCCGAAGCGGCCACCTGCCGCGATGTTCCTGCGACGTATCCCGTGAGACCGGCCCTCGCCGCATTTGACAGTCCGAGAACCGGGATCGGCGCCTTGACCGACTGCGAAGTGATGTTCACGACCCTGCCCCACCCCTTCGCCATCATTCCGGGCAAGCACTGCCGCATCATCTCGATTGCGGTCAGCATGTTGGCATCAAGCGCCGCAATGAAGTCGTCCCGGGTCCAGTCACTCCACATTCCGGGCGGCGGTCCGCCAGCATTGTTGACGAGGATATCGGGTGTTCCCGCCGCTGAAATGACCGCCTCGCGACCTTCAGACGTGGTGATGTCGGAAGCCACTGCGGTGACTTCCACCCCGTACGTCGAACGGATTGCCTCCGCGGCTTCATCCAGCGACCCGCGGCTCCGCGCGTTCATGACGAGGTTCACGCCTGCCGCGCCGAGCGCTTCGGCGCAGCCTCTCCCAAGTCCGCGCGACGATGCGCAGACGATGGCCTTCTTGCCCTTGATTCCCAGATCCAACTTTGCCCCCAAATCAACTGTTGCAACAGCTACAGACAGTACCGTCCGCAGATCCTTAAACCGAATTCGGTCGGAACAAAACGGCTTCGACCCGCAAGCGGCGGCAAAAAAACGCAATCGGTATGTTTCCCGGGACGAGCTTCCATGAACCCTGATGACGTACTGACGCGGCATCTTCCCGACCCATGCGGAAGCAGTTCGACGGCCTTCCCCGCCTGTATGTCTGACGCGCCAGCAAACTGGCGGACACGAATGACCGGTCGCATGGAAATCCTGCGGCAAGGTGCCGAAACGTTCGCCGAAACCCGCACCCTCGACGACCCACTGTCAACCTTGTTCAGAACCCGATGCCGACCGCGGCAACGCCTTTCCTGCGGCACTCCGCCTGTCAGAACTGCCGCCGCGCTTACTGACGGAGGAACCCGGCAAGGCGAACGGCACTACGTGCTTGAACCTGACGGGCGTCCGCGCCGGACGTCTGCGACCCGGACGCGTCCTGCGAATACGCACCCCCGTCGATTTCGGTCGGCCCGGAATACGCGGCCGCGCCGCATGGTGCACGGAACCGTTTTCTTGCCCTCGACCAGTGCGGCGAATATACGGCTGCGATGCTGCACAGATCGCCAAGAACGCTCGACTTGCCGGACGAGATCTCGCGTCGGCGCACATTTGCGATCATTTCCCACCCGGACGCCGGGAAGACGACCCTGACCGAGAAACTCCTTCTCTACGGCGGCGCAATTCGCCGCGCCGGACAGGTTCGCGCCAAGGGCGAGGCCAGGCGCACGCGCTCGGACTTCATGCAGATGGAAATGGACCGAGGCATTTCGGTGTCGGCATCGGCGATGTCGTTCGAATTCGAGGATTGCCGTTTCAACCTGATCGACACTCCCGGCCACGCCGATTTCTCGGAAGACACCTACCGGACGCTGACCGCGGTCGATGCCGCGATCATGGTTGTCGACGGAGCAAAGGGGGTCGAGAGCCAGACCAGGAAATTGTTCGAGATCTGCAGGCTCAGAAACATGCCGATCCTGACATTCTGCAACAAGATGGACCTGGAGGCCCGCGATACCTTCGAGATCATGGAAGAAATCCAGGACAATCTCGCGATCGACGTCGTGCCTGCAAACTGGCCGATCGGGGCGGGACGGGACTTCATCGGTTGCTACGACCTGCTCCACGATCGCCTGGACCTGATGGAACGGGCAGACCGCAACATACTCGCTGCTTCCGTCAGGATCTCCGGTCTAGATGACCCCTTGCTGAAGCAACATGTTCCGCCGGACCGGTTCGACACGTTCAGGGAAGAAGTCGAGATGGTGCGAGAACTTCTGCCTCCGCTCGACAGGCAGGCATTTCTAGAAGGCGACATGACGCCGATATGGTTCGGCTCCGCACTGAAGTCCTTCGGTGTCCGGGAGCTCATGGCGGGCATCTCGAAGTTCGCGCCTTCGCCGGGCGCCTGTGCGGCTTCCGAACGGCAAGTATCGCCCGCAGAAGACTGCGTGACCGGTTTCGTCTTCAAGGTACAGGCGAACATGGATCCGAAACACAGGGACAGGGTCGCTTTTCTGCGGCTCTGTTCGGGCCACTTCAGGCGCGGGATGAAACTCAACCATGTTCGTTCCGGAAAACAGGTTACCGTTTCGCATCCGGTGCTGTTCCTTGCCTCTGACCGGTCGCTCGCCGAAGATGCCTGGGCCGGGGACATCATCGGAATTCCCAACCACGGCCAGTTTCGGATCGGGGATTCGCTCACGGAGGGGGAGCGGCTGAGTTTCACGGGTATACCGACCTTTGCGCCGGAAATCCTCCGCTACGTCCGCGTCGACGACCCTCTCATGGCGAAGCACCTGGAAAAGGCGCTCAACCAGTTTGCGGAAGAAGGCGCGGCCAAGGTCTTCAAGCCCGAGGTCGGCGCGCACTGGATCGTCGGCGTCGTCGGCGAGCTCCAGTTCGATGTCCTAGCCAGCCGCCTGCAACTGGAATACCGGATACCGGTCCATTTTGAGCACACCCCCTTCACGTCGGCGAGGTGGATGACCGGGCCGCGGGAACTCGTCGAGGCCTTCGGTGCGGCGAACAAGAACCACATGGCTCTGGATCACGATGGAGACCAAGTCTACATGACGCGCCTGAAATGGGACATCGACCGCGTCGAAAGAGACCATCCCGAGTTGCGCCTGACGGCAACCAAGGAAACCCAGTTTCCGCTGCAATGACAGCAGACTATGCGATGTTGGCCCTGGATCGGGGTCTGCGGCGACAGTTCGGAAGCGGGCTGCGACCGCGCGTCAACCCGGTTTTCGCGAACCCCAGTTTCACTCCGACGTACAGCACCAGCCTTTCGAATGCAGCGGCTGCGGCGCGATCAGTGCCTGATGCAGACCGGGTGTCGCCTTCGATCCGAAAGTTCCATTGGGCCGCTCCAGTCACGAGATAGCCCAAGCAAGGGAATCTCGATTTCATGGAGTCGGCTCACTTTCCGGAACGAACCGGCGACCCCTGTCATGGCGCTGCCTGACGCCTTGAAACGTGCCGCTTGCTCCGATATCGGGAAGGGCGAAGGTGTTGCGGCGGCCACATTGAACAGAGTCACTCGAATAAAGCTGAAACAGTTTACGGCGTTCGAGACGCTGGACCTCACGCCATCTCCTGGCGTGAACGTGTTTCTCGGCACCAACGGCACGGGAAAGACGCACTTGATGAAGGTGGCATATGCGGCGTGCGACGCGAGGGCTACCGGAGTGCCGTTCCCGGAAAAGCTGGCACGATTGTTTCTGCCGTCGGGCCGGAATTTCGGTCGGCTGGTCAAGCGCCGACCGGGGCGCTCTAAGGCGGTCGCGGAAGTTGAGTGGGGAAACGCGCGAGTTCGAGCCAGCTTCTCCAGCCAGGCCAGGTCGCCAGCTTCGGCAACTGTGTCGGCAAGGAAAGTACGCAAGTTGGTGACTCCGGCCGCCGTGGCGACGAGTCAGTTCGTGTACATCCCGGTCAAGGAGATGCTCGCCAACGCGCCTGGTTTCCGGTCGCTGTACTCGTCACGCGACATCCACTTCGAGGAAGTGTATTCCGACATACTTGATCGAGCGTTCCTTCCGCCGTATCGCGGGGCGCCAGACCGAACGCGAAGGCGCCTTCTCGATGCATTGCGGAAGGTCCTGGAAGGACGCGTGCAGAGCAAGGGCGAGGAGTTTTTCCTGGTAAACAGGCAAGGCAAGCTGGAATTCACGCTGTTGGCCGAAGGGCTTCGAAAGCTCGGTCTGCTATGGCTCCTGATCCAGAACGGGACGCTTGCCGAAGGCTCGATTCTGTTCTGGGACGAACCTGAAACGAACCTGAACCCGAAGCTGTTTCCGGCCTTGATCGAGATTCTTCTCGAACTGCAGAGGGAAGGCGTGCAGATCTTCGTCGCGACGCACGACTACCTGATCCTGAAACAGTTCGACCTGCAGGCGGGAAAGGCGGACAGGCTCCTGTTTCACGCCCTCTTCATGGACAGCGACAGTGGCAATGTTGCGTGCAGTTCGACGAACTCGTACGTCGACATCGCACCGAACGCGATAGCGGAAGCGTTCTCGGACGTATATGATCGAGAAATCCGGCGCAGCCTTGGCACGCACCAGTGATCACGCTTGAAGAAGGCGACCTCCGGCTCGATCTTCCCGATCCAGTCACGGGAAGAAAGTTCGATGATGCCGCTCACGGCTTGTCCCATTGCATGTCCGCAGTGGACTGGATTGTCGAGCTGGCTACAAAGACATGCTTCGTCGAGGTGAAGGATCCCGACAATCCGGCTGCGAAAAGGCATGGGCAGAGCAGAGAATTCGTCGACGGTTTCCTTTCGGGCGAGCTGGACAAGAACTTGAGGACGAAGTTCCGTGACACTTTTCTGTACGAATGGGCGTGCGATCGCGTCGGCAAGCCGATCCTGTATGTCGTGATCGTGGCTTCGAGTGCCATGGACGATGCTCAGCGGATAACAAGGATGGACAGTTTGAGGAGGGAATTGCCGGTGGGAACACCGGATCCTTGGAAAAGACCCGTCGCGAAGGATTGCATGGTGGTTGGTGTGGAAACGTGGAACAAGTCTTTTCCGGAACTGCGCCTCTCAAGGCTCTCAGAAGGGGCTTAGGTTCGTCACGAAGCAACCACTAAATTGGCGGGATTCGGAGGCACGGTGTAATTCCAGTCGCCGTGGAAGTTGGTGCGCCAAATGTCGAGCGTAGCCGTCTCCAAGTCGCTGATCTTCACGCTGATCGGGCAGTCGTTCGTGTCCCTGTCGCAACGGACCTTCGATTTCGCCAACACGTTTTTCGAGCGCGTGGACGACAAGCAGCCCAAGGCCCGGCGCGGCCACTCGAAGGAGAAGCGCAGCGACTGCCCGCTGCCGACCCTGGGCCTGGTTCTCGACGGCAGCGGCTTCGTGCAGCGCTCGGACGCGTTCCCAAGCAACGTCAAGGAGAGCAGCACGGGATGGTTGCATGACGGGTCGGTGACGTCGTGCCCGGGCACGGACTTGTAGTGCCATTACCGCGGTTTCAGTCGGCGCAAGCCCCTGAAAAACAACAGAATTATTTTACGCTTCCCCCGTGCCACTCTGAAGTGCAACACCGGATGTGGTGGCGACCTGCGTCCTTCGGCGCAGGATGTTGCAAATCGGCCAGATGGCGGCGACAGTCCCTGTGTAGAAGCATGGAGACTGTCATGCCGAGCGGCTACCACCACCTGACCCATGAAGAGAGATGCCAGATATACGCGCTGAGGAAAAGCGGACTGTCCGATCCGGCCATTGCCCGGCAGATCGGCCGGGACCGGACGACTGTCTGGCGCGAGATCCGGCGCAACGGCGGCGGGCGCGGATACAGGCACTTGCAAGCGCAGGGCAAGGCCTCGGCGCGGCGCAGCGCGGCGTCGTCCGTTGCCAGGAAGATGACGCCGGAGCGGTGGACGACGGTGGAGGACAGGCTGGCGGAGGGCTGGAGCCCGGAGCAGATCGCCGGCCGCTTCCGCAAGGAGGGCATCCCCATGGCGGGCCGGGAATGGATATACCAGCACGTCCGCGCCGACCGGAAGGCCGGGGGCCGGCTCTTCCTTTTCCTGCGGCGCCGCGGGAAGAAGCCGAACTGGAAGGGCGGGCGCCACTCGGGCCGGGGCCGCATCCCGGACCGCACGGACATCTCCGAGCGCCCGGAGATCGTGGAGGCGAAGGAGCGGATCGGCGACTGGGAGGCGGACACGATCGTCGGCAAGGGCCACAGCGGCGCGCTGGTGTCGCTGGTGGACCGGGCGTCGAAATACACGCTTCTTCAGAGGGTTGGGCGGAGGACGGCGGCCGCGGTGGGCGCCGCGCTGCTCGAGATGCTGCTGCCGCTCGCCGCCCTGGTCCACACGATCACTGCGGACAACGGCAAGGAATTCGCGGGCCACGCCTGGGTGGCGCAGGCGCTCGGGGCCGGGTTCTTCTTCGCCACGCCGTACCACTCGTGGGAACGGGGCCTGAACGAGCACACGAACGGCCTGGTGCGAGGGTACTTTTCCAAGGACACGGACTTCAGGAAGGTGACCGACGCGGAGGTGAAGGCCGTCCAGGACCGGCTGAACGGGCGTCCGAGGAAGGCGCTCGGATACATGACCCCGGCCGAGGCGTTCCGGAAGGCGCGGCCTCCCTGACCGAAGCCGTCCCGGACCGTCCTGCGGAGGGACCGGTCCGGCGAGAGAAAGGGGCGTCTGCGGCCCGCCGACCTCGGTCGGGCTCCGCCCTCCCTTCGCCCGGCGGGCCGCAGACGCCCCCTGGGCGCGGCTTGCACCGTCCGGAGAGCGCGGCTACGCTGCGTTTCGACGGGACTTCAGCCGCCTCGTGCCCGGATCTCCGGCGCCCCGGGGCCTGGATTCGCCATCACAGGGCGATCTTCTGCGCCCGGGCTGCGCGCTCGCAGCGGAAATGGCCGGTGTTGCACTTCGGAGTGGAAGTGGGGCTTGTTAAACATGGGTCAAGTGGTGACGAAAGCCCCCGCCAGGGAAGACTTTTCGCGGAAATTCGGGCCGAAAATACCGGACTGGACGTCGGACGAGGCATGCCGAAAGTGCCCGGGCGACACAAACCCCTACCGGATTGTCCGCATATCCGCTACGCAGTACAATCCAGGAACGTCCTCGTTGAACATTGACATGAACCGCGGCCCGGCATATCTGTCAACGCGGCGCGGGAACCTGGGTTCGCCCAAGGCGTTGTTTCCGGCGCGGCGCGCGTCACATGGCGGCGGCAACGACTCAGCACGGATTCCATGATCAGATTTTCCGACCTTGAACTTGACCACAGGGTTCTGCGCGCCGTTTCGGAAGCCGGTTACGACTCCCCCACTCCCATCCAGGCCGAAGCGATACCGCACGCGCTCAAGGGCCGGGATGTTCTCGGCATTGCCCAGACCGGTACGGGAAAGACAGCCAGTTTCACGCTGCCGATGATCACCACCCTCGCTAAGGGACGCGCCCGCGCCCGCATGCCGCGTTCGCTGGTTCTTTGTCCGACGCGCGAACTTGCGGCGCAGGTCGCCGAGAACTTCGACATCTACGCAAGGCACGTCCAGCTTGCCAAGGCGCTCCTGATCGGAGGCGTGAGTTTCGTGGAACAGGTTCAACTGATCGACAGAGGCGTCGACGTCCTCATCGCCACGCCAGGACGCCTGCTAGATCACTTCGAACGCGGGCGCCTGCTCCTGACAGGTGTTCAGATCATGGTCGTCGACGAGGCGGACCGGATGCTCGACATGGGTTTCATTCCCGACATTGAACGTATCTTCAAACTCACCCCGTTTACCCGGCAGACGCTTTTCTTTTCCGCGACCATGGCACCCGAGATTTCGCGCATCACCAACGAATTCCTGCAGAATCCGGAACGCATTGAAGTGACTCGCCAGGCGACCACCAGCGAGAACACGGATCAGGCCGTGTGCATCCTGGCGCCAAGGTCGCGCGCTTCGGAAGCCAAGGAGAAGCGCATCGTACTTCGCGAACTGATCAGACGCGAGGGAGACGCGTTGACGAACGGGATCGTCTTCTGCAACCGCAAGTCGAATGTGGATATCGTCGCCCGGTCCCTGCAGGTTCACGGTTTCAGCGCCAGCGCAATCCACGGCGACCTTGACCAGAAAACCCGGATGCGCGTGCTCGAGGAATTTCGCGGGGACCGAATTAAGCTGCTCGTGGCATCCGACGTCGCCGCCCGCGGTCTCGATATCCCCAGGGTCAGCCACATCTTCAACTACGACGTGCCGAACCTTCCTGAGAACTACGTTCACCGCATCGGCCGGACAGGACGTGCAGGAAGGTCCGGCACGGCGCTCATGATCTGCCTCGCGTCCGAAGAAAAGAGACATCTCGCGAACGTCGAGAAACTGATCAAGCTGGACATCCGGCGAACCGGAATTCCGGACGCCGCAGCGGAGTTGATTGCGGGGATCAAGGATCGGCCGGGTGGAGGAAAACGGGGACAGGACCGCTCGCGCGGAAAGGACCGCGCAGGGTCGAGCCCAGGCGCCGCGCGCGGCGCGAAACGCGAAAAGACGCGGAAGAATGCGGAGCCGGGCAAGAAGCGCCCCCCAGCGATCGAGCGGGCTGGCAAGCCCGAGCCGGGAATGGGCGGACACGTGCCGGATTTCCTGAAGAACACCTTCCGCAAGAAGTCCGGCGGCGCTGGCTGACTCTCGACCTTTCCGCTTGTGCCGGCGCGAATGGCAGGCCGGCGCCGCGCTTGGCCGTCAGCGCGCGCCCAGGCGACCAGCCCGCGAAACGCGACGGTTCAACCGCTCCGTGACAGGAGCACAAGGACTTCAGGCCGCTTGCCGATCTCGGCAAGCGCGGCCTCGCGGACTGCCCGTGCGACTGTTGTCCGGTAGAAAGAGTCGTCATCGGCGCGGCGGGGGCTCGCGTTCGATAGCCGGTCACCTACGTGTTCCCGCAACTTGTCGGAAAACGATTGCGATGTAGGTGTGGCCGGAAGCCCGCGCAGTTCCACCGAAACGCAACGCGCATCGCCGTCTGCGGAAACCTCGACCGCCGCCGCGATGACGCCGTTGCTTGCGAGCCGCAGGCGATCGCGCAAGACGCCATCGGCCGCGCCGACGCGTTCCGACCCGTCGAGATAGAAGAAACCCGTCTCCGCGGCTCCGATGACTCCCGGCGGATCCGCTGCGAGGTCGGCCAGCATGCCCGTGGTCACGAAAAGAGCGTCGTGGCCGGCCGCGCGCGCGAGGTCGGCGTGCGCCCGAAGGTGCGGATTCTCGCCGTGCATGGGAACCGTGAGGCGCGGTTTGAAAATACGGTGCAGTTCCAGTAGATCGTCGCGCCGCGCATGCCCGGAGACGTGGAAGTGTCCGTGCTGATCGTCGACAACTTCAACCCCCCGGCTCGCCAGCCTGTTCTTGATCCTCCCAACCGCCAGCTCGTTTCCCGGAATCGTCTTCGAGGAGAACAGCAACGTATCGCCCGGCTGCAACTCGATTCCGCGGTAGTTGCCCCGTGCCAGCTGCGCGGTCGCCGCCTGGCGTTCTCCCTGGCTGCCGGTGACGATCAGCATGAGCCGGTCACGCGGAACTCTGCGCGCTTCATCAAGGGATATTACCTCGGGGAACGCGCCGAGGCAGTCGGAACTGCGGGAATAGTCCAGCATCCTGTGCATCGCGCGACCTAGAACGGTGACGGAGCGACCGCAGGCATTGCCGGCGGCTGCCAGCGTCTTCAGGCGCGCAACGTTTGACGCGAACGTCGTGGCCACGAACAATCCGCCGGATCGGGCGACCAGCTCCGCCACAGGTTCGGCAAGAGACGCCTCGGACCCGCCTCTTCCGGGCACGAAAACGTTCGTGCTGTCGCAGATGAGCGCGTGAACGCCGCCTCGGGCAGCATCGCCGAGGCGCGCGGCATCATGGGGCTCGCCAAGAACGGGATCGGTGTCGAGGTTCAGGTCGCCAGTATGCACGAGTCTGCCCGCAGGCGTGTCGATGACGAGAGCGGACGCCTCCGGAATCGAATGCGAAACCGGAAGGAATCCGACTCTGAACGGGCCCGCGTCCACCGTCTCAGGCCAGGGGCCCGCCTCCCGCACATGTCGCGTCGAGCATCCCTGTTCTGCGAGCTTGGCGCGGGCAACCGTCGCCGTGAACCTCCGGGCGTACACCGGGGCCCTCAGCCGTCCGTGAATGTACCCGAGCGCGCCTATGTGATCTTCATGCGCGTGCGTGATGAAGACCGCTTCCAGGCGGTCCGATCGATCCTCGATCCAGGACGGATCCGGAATCAGGGCGTCGACGCCCGGAGACAATCCGTCATCGGGAAAGGAAACGCCGCAATCGACCAGAATGAAGCGCTCGCTGCCTTCCGGACCCCACCCGTAGGCGTACATGTTCATGCCGAACATGCCGGAACCGCCGAGTGGAAGATATAGCAGCCGGTCCACCACGTTCACGCACCGCTGCGGTTGAACCGGTCGATCAGCATCAGGCCGTGCATGGTAAGGTCATTGTCGACTGCATCAAAAAGACCCGTGCTACGCCCGAAAAGGCCCGCCAAACCGCCGGTTCCGATAACCTTCATCGAGCGGCCGTGCTCGGCGCGAATCCGGCCGCAAATTCCTTCGACCAGGCTAATGTAACCCCAGTACACGCCGGATTTCATGCAGGCAACGGTATTCGTTCCGATGACCTTTTCCGGAACCGCGACATCGATGTGGGGAAGTGCGGCCGCCGCATCGTGAAGCGCCCGCATTGACAGGTTCACGCCCGGCGAAATGACCCCGCCGATGTAGGCGCCGTCGCGATCCACGACGTCGAACGTCGTCGCGGTGCCGAAATCGACAACCACCAGGTCGCCCCCGTAACGATCGAAGGCCCCGACCGAATTTACGAGCCGGTCGGCCCCGACCTGCGCGTCGCGGTCGACGCGGACCTCGACGCTGAGGCGGCAACCCGTCGTTCCGATTACCAGAGGCTGGCACCCGAAGTACTTTTCGCTGAGAATGCGGAGGTTGAAGGCGACTTGCGGCACCACTGACGACACGATGACGCGGTCGATCAGGCGCGGCTCCAGCGGAGTGTCGAGATAAGACATGAGGTTTCCGAGCCATACGAAGTACTCGTCCGCCGTCTGCAGCGGTTGCGTCGCGCGCCGCCAGTCCGCGACGAAGGAATCCCCGTCATGTATCGCGAACACCGTGTTGGTGTTGCCGGCATCAATCGCAAGAAGCATCGGCCGGTACCGCCTGTCCGAAGTGGATGTCCGCCGCCAGGATTCTCCGACGCCCGTCGGCGGTCGCCAGCACCAACGCTCCGTCGGCATCCAGCGTCTCGAAAATACCGAAGATGTCCCTTTCCCCGGTGCTCGCCCGCACTCGCAATCCCCGTCCGACCGCATGTTTCAGCCACTCCGAGCGAACGGTCGCGAATCCATTCCTGCGCAGGCGTCCCTCCCACGCTTCGAACGCCGGCGCAAGCGCTTCGAGAAACCGGTCGGGACCGACAGTCATGCCGGTCAGCGACGCGAAATCGGCCGGCGGCAACGCGGCGCCCGTCTCGGCGGGATCCTTCTTGTCGGCTGCGCAGTCCGCCTCCGCCGGAAGCCCGACGAGATTGACGCCGATTCCCACAAGCAGGAAGCTGCCAGCCGTCTCTAGGAGAATCCCGGAAATCTTCCCGTCGCCGGCCAGGACGTCGTTCGGCCACTTGAGTCGGAATGGATCGCCGCGTCCGGCCAGCTCCGACAACGCGTCCCTGACGGCCAGGGCCGCGACGAAGGACATCAGCGCCGCCCCCCTTTCCCGCCCTGTGCCGGGGAGAACCAAGGTGGCGAAGAAGCTGCCCGCGGGCGAGACCCATCTCCTTCCGCGACGGCCCCGGCCCGCGGTCTGCCGCGTCGCCGTAATCCAGGTCGGTCGAACAATCCTGTCGAGGCGCTTTCGCGCCTCGTCGCTGGTGCTGACAACCGTGCCCAGCGCAATACTCTGCGCATCGGCCCGACTCCTGACGAGGGCTTCCGTCACTGTACGAGCGCACTCGCGGCGGCGGCGGCCAAGACGTCGACGCCGAAAAGGTTGACGACTCCGAATACCATCGACGCCGCGGACGCCGCCAGCAGCGCGTAGTGCGTCGCCGGCATGCGCCCGTCGAGTTTTTCCGCAGGCTCGCCGAAGTACATCAGGTAAACGATCCGGAGATAGTAGAAGGCCCCGATGACCGAGGCGATGACTCCGGCGATCGCCAGCCATGTCATGCCTGCATCGACGGCGGCCTTGAGCACATACAACTTGCCGACGAATCCGACGAGCGGCGGAATGCCTGCAAGGGAGAAAAGCAATGCCGCCAGCGCGACCGCGCGCGCCGGCTGGACTCTCGAGTAGAGGCCGAGGGCCGCAATCTCGGTGACGGGCTCCCCGTCCCTTTCCATGTTCAGGATGAACGCGAAGACGCCGATGTTCATCGCCAGGTAGATCACCATGTAGACGAGCAGCGCATGGACGCCCTCTGCGCCGCCGGCCGCAAGCCCCATGAGCGCGAAGCCCATGTGCGCAATCGAGGAATAGGCCATCAGGCGCTTGATGTCGCGCTGCCCGATCGCGGCAACCGAACCGAGAAACATCGAGACAAGGGCCAGGAAGGCGGCGATCTGGCGCCAGTCTCCGATCGCATCGCCGAACGCGTCATGCACGAGGCGCGCAAACATAATCATCGCCGCGACCTTCGGCGCGGTCGCAAAGAAGGCCGTGACGGGCGTCGGGGAGCCCTCGTAGACATCCGGGGTCCACATGTGGAAGGGCGCGGCGGAAACCTTGAACGCCATGCCGCAGCTCAGGAATACAAGCCCGAACAGCATGCCGAGACCGAGACCGTCTTCCCCGATTGTCGAGGAGATGCCAGCAAAACCGGTGGTTCCGGCATATCCGTAGACCAGAGACGCCCCGTAGAGCAGCAGTCCCGACGACAGCGCACCTAGAATGAAGTACTTCAGCCCGGCCTCGGTCGAACGCAGGCTGTCGCGGCGAAAGGCGGCGACAACGTACAACGAGAGGGACTGCAGTTCCAGACCCATGTAAAGGGCCATGAGATCGCCCGCGCTGATCATCATCATCATGCCAAGCGTGGCAAACACGATCAGAACGGGGAATTCGAATTTCAGGAGATTGAATCGGACCAGGTATTCCTTGCTGAGGATCAGCACAGCGGCGCTCGCGAACAACACGAGGACCTTTGCGAAACGGGCGAATCCGTCGTTGATGAAGGCGCCGCCGAACGCTGTCCGGGTTCCGTCGGGCGACAGCCCGATCCAGACGCCGAGGACAGCCATCAGGAGGGCCGCGAACCACAGGATCGCACCTGCCCAGTCATCCCCTCTTCCGAAGGCGGCCACCGTCAGCGCCATCATCGCCAGGACCGCCATGGAAAGTTCCGGAAGAACAACGGAAATGTCGGCAAGGATCATCCGCCCGTCCTCAGTTCAGCCCGGCCAGTCGCTCGGCTGCAAAGGCTGCTGTCGCCCGCGCCATTTCCACCTGGTCGAGGAGTGCTCCCACCGACGGCCCGATGACGTCGAGTACGATGTTCGGGAACACGCCGAGAAGCAACGTCATCGCCACGAGCGGCGCCATTACCAGTTGCTCCCGTCGGTCAAGGTCGCGAATGGACTTGAGGCCCTCCTTCACGAGATCGCCGAAGATCACTCGCCTGTACAGCCAGAGCGCATATCCGGCGGACAGAATGACGCCTGTCGTGGCGCCGAACGCGATCCAGGTGTTTGAACGGAACGCGGCAAGCAGGGTCAGGAACTCGCCGACGAATCCCGACGTGCCGGGAAGCCCGACGTTGGCGAGCGTGAAGAGCATGAACACCATCGCATAGGCGGGCATCCGCACGACGAGGCCGCCGTACGCATCGATGTCGCGCGTGTGCATCCGGTCGTAAATCACGCCGACCCCGAGAAACAGGGCGGCGGAAATGAACCCGTGGCTCAGCATCTGGAAGATCGCGCCGTCCACCCCCTGCCTGCTGGCCGAAAATATCCCGATGGTCACGAAACCCATGTGGGCGACCGACGAATAGGCGATGAGTTTCTTCATGTCCTCCTGCATCATCGCCACGAGGGATGTGTAGATGATGGCGATCACCGAGAGAACCATGACCAGGAGGGCGAGGATCTCGGATGCGACCGGAAACATGGGCAGGCTGAATCGCAGGAATCCGTATCCGCCCATCTTGAGGAGAACCGCCGCGAGCACGACGGATCCCGCGGTTGGCGCCTGGACATGCGCGTCCGGCAGCCAGGTGTGGACCGGCCACATCGGCAGCTTGACGGCAAAGCTCGCGAAAAACGCCAGGAAAAGCAGTGTCTGGAACCCGCCGGGAATTTCGAAGCCCAGCACGGAAAGCGGCCCCGAGGAGAATTCGTGCGCGAGAAGCTGGCGGATATCGGTCGTTCCGGCATCCTGCCACATTGCGATCATGGCAACGAGCATCAACACCGAACCGAGAAGCGTGTAGAGGAAGAACTTGAACGCCGCGTAAATCCTGTCCCTTCCGCCCCAGATGCCGACGATCAGGAACATCGGAATCAGGCCAGCCTCGAAGACCACGTAGAAGAACACGAGGTCGAGGGCGCAGAACACGGCATTCATCGTCGATTCCAGCACCAGGAAGGCGATCATGTACTCCTTGACCCTGTAGGTGACGTTCCAGCATGCGCCGATCACCACAGGCATCAGGAAGGTCGTCAGCATGAGGAGCAACACGCTGATGCCGTCGACGCCCACCCTGTAGGTCAGGCCGCCGATCCACCTGTATTCCTCCACGAACTGGAATCCGGTGTCGTTAGGGTCGAACCGGTTGAAGACCGCGACAGACACGAGGAAGGTCGTGACGGTCGCCACCAGGGACAGCCGGCGTGCATTCTGCTGCGCGGCCTCGTCGTCGCCGCGCAGGAACACCATAAGGATGAACGCGGCGAGCAGCGGCAGGAAGATCGTGATCGTGAGAACGTTGTCCATCAACCGCCGCTCCCCGGAATCGTGAACCAGGTGATGATCAAGGCGAGACCGACGAACATCGCGAACGCGTAGTGGAAAAGGTATCCGGACTGAACGCGCCCCGCGAGGCGGGTCAGGAGCGGAATTACGCCCATCGCGACTCCATTGATGGCGCCGTCGATGACAAGGCCGTCGCCGAGTTTCCAGAACGTTCTTCCGAGCCATTTGGAGGGGCGCACGAGGGCGAGGTCGTAGAATTCGTCGAAATACCACTTGTTCAGCAGGAATGCGTAGAGCCCGCGCTGGCTCGCGGCGAGGCGGGGCGCGAGGCTGGGCCGGTAGATGTAGAACAGCCAGGCGACAGCGAATCCTGCCGCCATCGCCGCGAATGGAGCAGCCTTGACCCATTTCGCGACATTGTGCGCATCGTGGACAACGTGATTCGTCGCGTGGTCGATGTAGATCGACTGCCCGAAATAGGCCTCGACGTCGTGGCCGAAGAAGTCGTCGTACCAGACCATGCCGGCGCAGACAGCGCCGATGCCGAGAACCACGAGAGGAATGACCATGGAAAGCGGGCTCTCGTGCGCATGGGCATGCGTTTCCGGGTCTCCCTTCTCGCCGCCGAAGAAGGTCAGGAACATGAGGCGCCAGCTGTAGAAGCTGGTTAGCGCCGCGGTGACGACGAGGGTCCAGAAGGCAAAGTCAGCCATCGAGCCCGGCGCTGCGTAGGCGCTTTCGATGATCGCGTCCTTGGACTGGAATCCGGCGAGGCCTATGTGCGTCAGAGGCAGCCCGAGCCCGGTGATCGAGAGCGTCCCGATCATCATCATCCAGAACGTCGCCGGCAGTTTCCGCCGCAGGCCTCCGAAACTCCTCATGTCCTGTTCGTGGTGCATCGCATGGATGACGGAGCCCGCGCCCAGGAACAGCAGCGCCTTGAAGAACGCATGCGTGAATAGGTGGAACATGGCGACGGGATAGGCGCCGATCCCGGCCGCGACGAACATGTACCCGAGCTGCGAGCAGGTCGAATAGGCGATCACGCGCTTGATGTCGTTCTGAACGAGACCGACGGTCGCGGCAAAGAATGCTGTCACAGCGCCTGTTAGGACCACGAAGTCCGAGGTCCAGAGGGTGTACTCCATGAGCGGCGACAGCCGGCAGACCATGAACACGCCGGCCGTAACCATCGTCGCGGCGTGGATCAGGGCCGAAACTGGGGTCGGGCCTTCCATGGCATCCGGCAGCCAGGTGTGCAGGAGAAACTGCGCGGACTTCCCCATTGCGCCGACGAACAGCAGAAGCGTCACTGTTTCGAGCGCCGGCAGGTCTATCCCGAGGAAGCCGATCCGCGCGCCGGCTAGACCGCGCGCCGTTTCCGGGTCCAGAATCACGGAAAAGTTGATGCTGTCCGTGAGCAGGAAAAGGCCGAAAATGCCGAGCGCGAACCCGAAGTCTCCGACCCGGTTGACGATGAACGCCTTTATTGCCGCCGCGTTCGCCGACGGCTTGCGGTAGTAGAATCCGATCAGCAGGTAGGAAGCGACTCCGACTCCCTCCCACCCGAAGAACAGCTGAAGCAGGTTGTCCGAGGTCACGAGCATCAGCATCGCGAAGGTAAAGAACGAGAGATAGGCGAAGAAACGCGGCTTGTAGCTTTCGCCGACGCGCCAGTTTTCGTCGCCGTCCATGTAGCCCCAGCTGTAAAGGTGGACGAGCGACGACACCGTCGTGATCACGACGAGCATGACGGCGGTCAGCCGGTCGACCCGGATCGCCCAGTCGGCGCTCAGCGAACCGCTTTCGACCCAGCGCGCGAGAGGCATGACCCTTCCGTCGCCCTCGAAGCCGAGAAACACCAGCCATGCGAGCAGCGCCGAAAGGAACAACAGGCCCGTAGCCGCCGCCATGGCCGCCTTCTCGCCGATGAGCCGATGCCCGAAGCCGGCGATCACACATCCCGCGAGAGGCGCGAACAGCAGGATCATTTCCATGGGACCCGCCTCAACCCTTCATCATGTTGACGTCGTCGACGGCAATGGTGCCGCGGTTGCGGAAGAAGCAGACCAGAATCGCGAGCCCGATGGCCGCTTCTGCCGCGGCGACTGTGAGCACGAAGAGCGCGAAGACCTGACCTGCGAGGTCGCCGAGGTGGGTCGAAAAGGCGACCAGGTTGATGTTGACGGCAAGGAGCATCAATTCGATCGACATGAGGATCACGATGACATTCTTCCTGTTCAGGAAAATGCCGAAGACGCCCAGAACGAAAAGGATCCCGGCGACGGTGATGTAGTGTTCGAGGGCGATCATTGCTCGAGCCCCTGCCCCGGGCGCATGTCCCGCAGATCGACCGCAGCGGCGGGGTCGCGCAGAATCTGGCCAGGGATGTCCTGCCTCTTGACGTGCGCGCGGTGCCTGAGCGTCAGGACGATCGCGCCGATCATGGCGACAAGAAGTATCAGGCCGGCAGCCTGGAAGAGATATATGTACCGCGTGTAGATCAACTGCCCGAGGGCGGCGGTGTTGTGAGCCTCATCCAGGGGCGGCGTCACCGAATCGCGGAGGCTTGCGGCGTTGTCCGCGTAGGTCCAGTGGCCAAAAACGAGCCCGAGTTCGACGAGAAGCACCAGGCCGATCAGGAGACCCAGCGGCATGTATCTCGCCATGCCGCCGCGGAGCTCCGCGAAGTCGACATCGAGCATCATGACCACGAAGAGAAAGAGCACCGCGACCGCGCCGACGTAGACGATGGCCAGGAGCAGCGCAACGAACTCGGCGCCCATGAGCACGAACAGCCCGGCGGCGGAAAAGAAGGCAAGGATCAGCCAGAGAACCGAGTGGACCGGATTCCGCGCCAGCACCACGCCGAGACCGGATCCTATGGCGGCCGCGGAAAAGAGGTAGAATGCCCAGACCGTCACCTGCATGGCAGGCGCTCCGGTCCATGTCTGCCCCGCGCGCAAAAGCGGTCCCGAAGACCCGCCAGTCCCCGTCGCGGCCCGAACCAAGCCGCCATAAAGTTCCCGGTTCCCGTCATCCAGCCACTCGTCAACGATACTGCGCGTCTCTTTCGATGTTGCGCGCGATTTCAGCCTCCCAGCGATCGCCGTTGGCGAGAAGGCGCTCCTTGTCGTAGAATAGCTCCTCCCTGGTTTCGGTTGCGAACTCGAAGTTGGGGCCCTCGACGATCGCGTCCACCGGGCAGGCTTCCTGGCAAAAACCGCAATAGATGCATTTCGTCATGTCGATGTCGTAGCGCGTCGCGCGGCGCGAACCGTCCTCGCGCGGTTCCGCCTCGATGGTGATCGCCTGCGCGGGGCAGATGGCCTCGCAGAGCTTGCAGGCGATGCAGCGCTCCTCGCCGTTCGGATAGCGCCGCAATGCGTGCTCTCCCCGGAACCGCGGGCTGAGCGGGCCCTTCTCGTGAGGATAGTTGAGCGTCGCCTTCGGACGGAAGAAGTACCGCATGCCTATCCTGAGGCCAGCGAACATGTCGGTTAGCAACAGGTACTTCGCGGCCCGCGCCATCGTTCTCCACCTGCCGATCTCTTTCCCGGACATCACGCTTCCCCGTTCATCCGCCAACCGCCCAGCGCGCATAGGCGCCGCCGAAAAGATTGAACTGCGCAAATGCCGCGACCAGGGCGACCCAACCGAGCGAAAGCGGAAGAAAGACCTTCCATCCCAGACGCATCAACTGATCGTACCGGTACCGCGGCACAACCGCCTTTATCATGGCGAACAGGAAAAAGAAGAATCCCATTTTGAGAAGCATCCAGATCGCCCCGTCAGGGAGCCATGGCACGGGCGAAAGCCAGCCGCCAAAGAACAGGATGCTGGTCAGCGCGCACATGAGCCAGATGGCGATGTACTCGCCGGCCATGAACAGAAGGAACGGTGTCGAGGAATACTCCACCTGATAACCGGCGACGAGTTCGGATTCGGCTTCCGGCAGGTCGAACGGCGGACGGTTGGTTTCCGCGAGGGCCGAGATGAAGAACAGGAACACCATCGGCAGGTGTGGCAGCCAGTACCAGTTGAGGAGTCCGTAGTCGCCGTCCTGGGCCAGGACGATGTCGACAAGGTTCAGTGATCCGGTGGTGATCAAGACGCCGACGATGATGAACCCGATGGAGACCTCGTAGGAAATCATCTGGGCGGCGGATCTCAGCGAACCGAGGAACGGATACTTCGAGTTCGATGCCCAACCCCCCATGATCACGCCGTAGACCTCGAGCGAGGACACGGCGAACACGTAGAGGATGCCGACGTTCAGGCTCGCGATCACCAGGGACTCCGAAAACGGAATCACGGCCCAGGCGATCAGAGCGAGAATGAAGGAAACCAGCGGCGCAAGCACGAACACCGTCTTGTCCGCCCCGGCCGGAATCACGACTTCCTTGAAGACATACTTGAGCACATCGGCGACCGATTGCAGCAGACCCCAGGGCCCGACGACGTTCGGCCCGCGCCGGATCTGGACCGCGCCCCAGATCTTGCGGTCGGCGTAGACCAGGAACAGCAGGCTGGTCATGACGAAAGCGGTCATCAGAACGCACTGTCCGAGAATGATCAGGAACACGCCTGCGTTCGTGTCGAAGAACCCTGTCATCGCCCGAACGTCCCGCCGATTCCGGCAGCGATGGCCGGCGCACCGGATTCCGAAGTCGCGCCCCGCCTCACGCCGCCTTCTCCCGGGGCCCTCGCCGCGCAGCCGCATTGCGGCTGAGTTCGGCCATCGTGGCCGAAGCGCGGGCGATCGGATTCGTCAGATAGAAGTCCTCGACCGCGTAGACGAAGTCGCCGTCGCCCATGCCGTCGATCGCCTCCGGCCGCCATTCGTTGTCCGGCACCTGATCGACGGCTGCAAGGTGCGGGAATTGCCCGAACAAGGCGCGGCGAAGCTGCTGCAGGGAGTCATGGGGCAACGGATTCCCGAGGTGCGCCGAGAGCGCGCGCAGCACCGCCCAGTTTTCCCGGGCATCTCCCGGCGGAAAACCCGCCCGCGCGCTGGTCTGGGGACGTCCCTCGGTATTCACGAAGAGTCCCGGTTCCTCGGTGTAGGCCGCCGACGGGAGAATGACGTCCGCCCGGTTCGCGCCGCGATCGCCGTGGCTTCCCTGATAGATCACGAAAGCGCCCTCCGGCAGGTCGACATCATCCGCGCCGAGGCTGAACACGGTCTCTGCGCCGTCGAGGGCCGCCCGCAGTCCGCCGCGAGTCGCGAACCCGATGTCCATGCCTCCGACGCGCGCGGCGGCGGTATGGAGGACGAGAAACCCCGCGTTCCGCCGTTCGGCCAGAGCCATGGCGTGGCCGAGAACGGATCGTCCGTCCTCGCCTGCGAGCGCGCCCTGACCGATGATCACGAGCGAGCGGCGGGTTCCCTGCCCGATCGGGGCTTTCTCGGCGACGAGCCGGCGGAGCGCGTCGCGCCCCGTTCCGCGGTGGGCATAGCCGAACGTGAGGTCGACAGGCTCGCCGACGAGGCTGACTTCCGCCCCCGCGAGCCAGGCCTTGCGGATTCGCGCGTTCAGAACAGGCGATTCCGCCCGCGGGTTCGATCCGACGAGAACGATCTCCTCGGCGACGTCGATGTCGCTCACCGCGGCCGTCCCGACATAGCCCGACCGGTTCCCGAGCGGAAGCTCCGCTCCATCCGTCCGGCACTCGACGGTTCCGCCGAGCGCCAGGGCGATTTCCTTCAGGGCGTAGATCGCCTCGACCGGCGGCAGGTCGCCGGCAAGCGCGGCGAGCTTGCCGGACGACATTCCGGATGCGGCGGCCCGGAACGCCTCCGTCCAGGTCGCGGGCCGAAGAGCGCCGTCGCGGCGCACGTAGGGACGGTCCAGCCGCTGGCAGCGCAAGCCGTCCCAGGCAAAGCGCGTCTTGTCCGAGATCCACTCCTCGTTCACGCCGTCGTGGTTTCGCGGGAGAATCCGCATGACCTCGCGTCCGCGGGTGTCGACCCGGATGTTGGAGCCGAGGGCATCCATGACGTCAATCGTTTCCGTCTTGCGCAACTCCCAGGGTCGGGCCGTGAACGCGTAGGGCTTCGACGTCAGCGCCCCGACCGGGCAGAGATCGATGATGTTGCCCTGCAGCTCGCTGTCCAAGGTCTCGTTGAGATAGGCGGTGATCTCGGCGTCTTCGCCGCGGCCGGTCTGGCCCATCTGCGCGATTCCGGCGACCTCGGTCGTGAATCTCACGCAGCGCGTGCAGGAAATGCAGCGCGTCATCTGCGTGTCCACCAGCGGACCGAGATCGAGGTCTTCGACCGCGCGCTTCGCTTCCCGGAATCGCGAAAAGTCGACCCCGTAGGCCATCGCCTGGTCCTGCAGGTCGCATTCCCCGCCCTGGTCGCAGATCGGGCAATCGAGCGGATGGTTGATGAGGAGGAACTCCATGACCCCCTCGCGGGCCTTGCGAACCATGGACGATGTCGTCCGCACCTCCGGAGGACTTCCGTCGCTCCCGGGCCGAAGGTCCCCGACCTGCATGGCGCATGACGCAGCCGGCTTCGGCGGCCCGCCCACAACCTCGACGAGGCACATCCTGCAGTTGCCGGCGATCGACAGGCGTTCGTGGTAGCAGAAACGCGGAATTTCCCGCCCCGCCGCCTCGCATGCCTGCAGCAGCGTCATGGCCGGATCCACCTCGATCTCGGCGCCGTCGATGACTATTCTGGCAAGATTGCTAGTCACGTCGCACCCGTCCCCGTGATTCCCTCCATGGCGGACGTCTCCGCACCGGCGCGCATCGTCCCGGAAAACTCCGCAGCCGGCTGCGGGACGAAGTTCGCCGACGCATCCGGAGGCACGCGGATCCCGGCTTCCTGCCGCCTGCCGCGCGCCTGCCGCCTCCGCAAGCGGTCCTCGATCTCGTCGCGGAAGTGCCGGATGAGGCCCTGTACGGGCCAGGCCGCCGCATCGCCGAGCGCACAGATCGTATGCCCCTCGACCTGGTAGGAGACGTCGAGAAGCATGTCGATTTCCTCGAGTCCGGCCGTGCCCCTGACCAGGCGGTCCATGACCCGCATCATCCAGCCCGTCCCTTCCCGGCAGGGCGTGCACTGTCCGCAGCTCTCGTGCTTGTAGAACTTGGAAAGACGCCAGATCGCCTTGATCACGTCCGTCGAATTGTCCATGACGATGACGGCGGCGGTGCCGAGCCCCGACTGATTGTCGCTCAGCCAGGAGAAGTCCATCAGCGCATCGTCGCAGAGCGCCTTCGGAATGAGGGGCACCGACGCGCCGCCCGGAATCACCGCCTTGAGATTGTCCCAGCCGCCGCGCACGCCGCCACAGTGGCGGTCGATCAGTTCGCGGAGCGGCGTCGACATCGCGTCCTCCACGACGCAAGGGCAGTTCACATGGCCGGAGAAGGCGAACACCTTCGTGCCGGCGTTGTTTTCCCTTCCGAACGAAGTGAACCACGCGGCGCCGCGGCGCAGGATCGTCGGCACCACCGCGATCGTTTCAACGTTGTTGACCGTCGTCGGGCAGCCGTAGAGACCTGCGGCAGCCGGGAACGGCGGCTTCATGCGCGGCATTCCCTTCTTGCCTTCAAGGCTCTCGATGAGCGCCGTTTCCTCGCCGCAGATGTATGCGCCCGCGCCGTGCGCAAGGTGGAGATCGAAGTCCCAGCCGGAGTTGCAGGCGTTCCGTCCGATCAGGCCCGCGTCGCGGGCTTCGTCGATTGCCGTCTGCAACGCCTCGCGTTCGCGGACGAACTCCCCGCGGATGTAGATGTACCCGGTATCGGCTCCCATCGCGAACCCGGAAACCAGGCATCCCTCGACCAGGGAATGCGGGTCGTGGCGCATGATCTCCCTGTCCTTGCAGGTTCCGGGCTCGGATTCATCGGCATTCACGACGAGATAGGACGGGCGGCCGTCGCTCTCGCGCGGCATGAAGGACCACTTGAGGCCCGTCGGGAATCCCGCGCCTCCCCGCCCGCGCAGTCCGGACGCCTTGATGTCCTCGACAATGCGTTCGCGTCCGAGTTTCAGGAGATCCGCAGTGCGGTCCCAGTGCCCGCGCGCCATGGCGCCGGCGAGCGACCTGTCTCGCATGCCGTAGAGATTGGTGAATATGCGGTCGCCGTCTGCAAGCATCTAGCCGTCTCCGCCAGCCGTCCGGTTGTTCCAGTTCCGCACGAGGACCACAAGCGACCACGAGAAGGCGCCAAGCGCCGCGAAATCGAAAAGGAACGCGTAGCGGACCGGAAGCCCGAACCGGCCCCCTGCCCAGGACGCCGCGACCCAGATCAAACCTGTTGCAAGGATCACGGCCGCCGCCAGGCGAATTTGTCTCCTGGCCGCCTGCCCGGCCATCCGCCGATCGCCGATGGAACCGCGCCGGTCCGCCTGCCTCGACATTCCTGCCCGGCGGGTCATGCGATGTCCGTCCCGTCCACGCCTGACGGGCCGTCCCCGCGCTCCCGGAGGGCAAGCGCGATGGACGCGTTCTCTTCCTCCGGCGGGAATCCTTCCTCGGGAGCCGTAAGGGTCGTCAGTCCGCCCTGCGGCTCGCATGAGAACCGCCCGCTCCGCGAACCCGGCCTCGGCGTCCGGCCGGCCGAGAATTCATCGAGCATGTCGGCAAGATCCCCTTGAGTCAGGTCCTCGTAGAAGTCCTTCCCGATCTGCACCATCGGTGCGTTCGCGCATGCGCCGAGGCATTCCACCTCTTCCCAGCTGAACTTCCCGTCAGCGCTCAACCGGTGCGGACGGGGAGAGATCCTCTCCCTGCACACGGCAACCAGATCCTCCGCGCCGCAGATCATGCACGAGGTCGTGCCGCAGAGCTGGACATGCGCGACGCTGCCCACCGGCTGCAGGTGGAACATGAAGTAGAAGGTCGCGACCTCGAGGGCGCGGATCGGCGGCAGATCAAGCATCTCCGCGACCGTTTCAATGGCAGGCCGGCTCAGCCAGCCCTCCTGCTCCTGGGCGCGCCAGAGAAGAGGGATGATCGCCGAGGCCTGCCGTCCGGGAGGGAACTTGGCGATCTGTTCCTCGGCCCACGCCTCATTGGCTGCCGTGAACGCGAAGCTCTCCGGCTGATCATGGTGAAGACGCCGCAGCACTACGCGCCGGTCCCCGCAGTCGCCCGAATGCGGCGGCGGCGCGGCGCCTCCGCTCCGGGGTTCGGCGCAAGTCTTTTGGTTCGTGACGGCATCGCTAGCGGTCGATCTCTCCGAAAACGACGTCCATCGTACCGATTATCGCGGAAACGTCGGCGAGCTGGTGGCCCCTGGCGATGTGCTCCATCGCCTGGAGGTGCGGGAATCCGGGTGCGCGGATCTTCGCCTTGTAAGGCCTGTTTGTACCGTCCGCCACCAGATAGACGCCGAACTCGCCTTTCGGCGCCTCCACCGCCGCATAGACCTCTCCCTCAGGGACGCGGAATCCCTCGGTATACAGCTTGAAGTGGTGGATCAGAGCTTCCATGGACGTTTTCATGTCGTCGCGCGTCGGCGGCGACAGCTTGCCGCGGGCGAGCACGTCGCCGGTCGCGGATCCGAGTTTTTCGACCGCGCTGTTGATGATCCGCACGCTTTCGCGCATTTCGGCCATCCGACACAGGTAGCGGTCGTAGCAGTCGCCGTTCCTGCCGACTGGAATCCTGAATTCGAACTCGTCGTAGCACTCGTAAGGCTGAGCCCGGCGGAGGTCCCAGGCGAGACCTGACCCGCGCACCATGACGCCGGAAAATCCCCAGTCGAAGGCGTCATTCCTGCTGACGACGCCGATGTCGACGTTGCGCTGCTTGAATATCCTGTTCTCGGTCAGCAACTCTTCGATGTCGTCGAGTACGGCGGGAAAGCTCCCGGCCCAGTCGAGAATGTCGTCCAGCAGTTCGGGCGGAAGGTCCTGGTGAACGCCGCCCGGCCGGAAGTACGCGGCATGGAGGCGGGCGCCGCATGCGCGCTCGTAGAACACCATGAGCTTTTCGCGTTCCTCGAATCCCCAGAGCGGCGGCGTGAGCGCGCCAACGTCCATGGCCTGCGTCGTGATGTTCAGCAGATGGTTGAGAACGCGTCCGATTTCGCTGTAGAGCACCCGGATGAGCTGCGCGCGGCGCGGGACCTCGGTTCCGGTAAGCCGTTCGATCGCCAGGCACCAAGCGTGCTCCTGGTTCATCGGCGCCACATAGTCCAGGCGATCGAAGTAGGGCAGGTTCTGGAGATACGTCCGGCTCTCCATCAGCTTTTCGGTGCCGCGGTGCAGGAGCCCGATGTGCGGGTCGCAGCGTTCGACGATTTCGCCGTCTAGCTCGAGCACAAGGCGCAGGACGCCATGCGCCGCAGGATGCTGCGGCCCGAAATTCATGTTGAAATTCCGGATGCGCTGTTCGCCGGTCCTCGCGTCGCCGAAGGATGTCTCGGTCAACCTGCCGCCCCTTCCGAACCATCCTGGCCGCGGTCTTCGACCGCCGTCGCCGCACCCTGCGCCGGCATGATCTGGTCGGCGCCTTCCCATGGTGACATGAAGTCGAACTGGCGATACTCCTGAACAAGCGAAACCGGTTCGTAGACCACCCGTTTCTCGACCTCGTCGTAACGAACTTCCGTGAATCCCGTTGTCGGAAAGTCCTTGCGCAGCGGATGCCCCTGAAAGCCGTAGTCGGTCAGAAGCCTGCGAAGGTCGGGATGGCCGGAAAACATGACGCCGTACATGTCGAACACTTCGCGCTCGAACCAGTTCGCAGCCGGATAGACATCCACGAGAGAGGGCACGAGCTCGCCCTCCCTAACGGAGGCCTTGATGCGGACACGATGATTCTTCTGCATTGAAAGCAAGTGGTAGACGACGTCGAAGCGCCGTTCTCGCGCCGGATAGTCAATTGCCGTAATGTCCACAAGTGTCGTGAACCGGCACTGCGGATCGAGCTTGAGCGACCCGATGAATTCCGCGATCATCGGCGCCGCGGCCGAGACTTCCAGTTCACCAGTGGCGGATACCCGGGCCGACAGCACGGCGGCCGGCTGGATGGTCCGGATGCGATCCTTCAGGTCTCCGAGTTGCGCGCCCATGAGATCTACCTGACGATCGTTCCTGTCCGCCGGATCTTTCGCTGCAGCTGGAGGATTCCGTAGAGCAGCGCCTCGGCCGTAGGCGGGCACCCCGGGACGTACACGTCCACCGGCACGATCCTGTCGCATCCGCGCACGACCGAATACGAATAATGGTAGTAACCGCCGCCGTTGGCGCAGGATCCCATCGAGATGACGTACCGGGGTTCCGGCATCTGGTCGTAGACCTTGCGCAGCGCAGGCGCCATCTTGTTCGTCAGCGTACCCGCGACGATCATCAGGTCGGACTGGCGCGGCGACGCGCGCGGCGCGGTGCCGAATCGCTCCATGTCGTAGCGCGGCATCGCCGTATGCATCATTTCGACCGCGCAGCACGCGAGACCGAAGGTCATCCAGTGAAGGGACCCCGTACGCGCCCAGTTGATGACATCTGCCGTCGAGGTGACGAGGAAGCCCTGATCCTGCAGGTCGTCGCGGAACTCGCGGACCGCAGCCTCCCTGTCCGCACCGGCCGAGCTTTGCGAAGCCTTCATTCCCATTCAAGTGCCCCCTTCTTCCACTCGTAAGCGAAGCCGATCGTCAGCACCACGAGAAAGACCATCATCGACCAGAATCCGAGAAGTCCCTGATCCTTGAAGGAGGCCGCCCAGGGAAAAAGAAAGGCCACTTCCAAGTCGAAGATGATGAACAGGATAGACACGAGGTAGAAGCGTACATCGAACTTCATGCGGGCATCGTCGAACGCGTTGAATCCGCATTCGTAAGCCGAAATCTTCTCCGAGTCCGGATTGCGAACCGCAACGACGACCGCCGCCAGCACCAGGACGAGACCGAGGCCGGACGCAACGCCCAGAAAGACGAGAATCGGAAGGTATTCCCTGAGAAGATCGTCCACGATTCTCTCCGGTTCGATCGGACTTGGGCGGAATTGCCAGAGGGGTCGTTTCGGCCAAGCGTCGTTTACCTGCCACCGCATTAAGGGTCAACCGGCGTGCAGCGCGGCCGGGTCGGGAGGATCGCCGCCGAGCCTCCTGCCGGCAAAGCCGGACGTGCCCGCATCAGGGCATCAGGTTCCTCGCGAGTCGGGTTCGCTCAGGTGCGCGGATCGACGGCGCGAGCTTGACCTGCGGCAGGTGGATAGGGCGAGGATGGCGCAGAACCGTTCCCGGCTGATCCGTCCGTTGCAATGGCGCCGTCCGAGCCGGCATCCGCGACTTCCGAGCATGGCAGTCCGGAAGCCGGAGGGCCGTTTGCCGTTGCCCGTCGGAGAACCTGATCCAGCTACAAAGGGGCTGCGTCTTCGGCGAGGACGCCTGCCTGACCCGCACGGGCAACGGCCCCGCGAACCGGGCCAACCTCGACAACATCGCGCTTGCGTTGATCTTCGCCAGCCGCCGCGAGGCGGAGAGCCTCGCCGAGACCCGGCGGAGGCTGCAGCTGAACCGCGGCGAGGCCATCGCGCGCTGACGCGGCCCCGAGAGCCGGGCGGTGTCCGGGTCGGCTCCCGGGCGGCGGCGGCAGGCCGCCAGGCCCCGAAATCGAATCACCACGGGACCGGAACCGGTGCCCGCGACGGCGCGCGGATGGTTCCGCAAACCCGGAATCCGGCCGGAACGCGCCGGTCCGTCCCCAGTTCGGCGGCAATTCGGAGAATCGGCCGCAGCATGGGAAAGTCCCGAGTTATGTTCGAGGCGGGTGCACGCCAATTCATGGGTTGCCAGCACGTGTCCAGACAGGACACGGCGCCACAGGTGCAGTTCGTGAACGCGTTGTGTTCTTGCCAACAACAATCTCGATCCAGTCACGCGTCGCCAGCATCAGGAATCATCACGGGCGGGGCGCGAGCATGTCAAATCCAAAACTTGGCAGAAACGTGACGTCAGGGCAGCAAAACCGAGGCCCTCCTGCGGAAGCACCAATCCCTGATTCCAGATTCGCCAAACAACGTCGGAGATTTCAGGGAGCACACTCTTCAGATCTCCCTCTTCCAGGCGGTCAAAACCGATTCCACCCTCGACCTTCCGCGTCATGCGACGGTGGACGAGGGCTCGATAAAGTTCCTTGTGGGGACGTATGTTCTGCAGGCCCTTCGCTGGCGGGTGAGATCAGGCAGGTTCATTCGTCAGGTCCGTCCTTCGAATTGGTGATTGTGAGGCACTGTCGAATGAATCCCGAGTCGGCGGGAGCTCGGAAGGACAAGCCGCTTCCTTGATCGGGCCGGGGAATTCCCGCATGGCGGACAAGCGTGCCGGAGACCTCCGAAGAGTCCCGTCCGGTCGCATCAGCCTGCGGACCATGGCGCCTCGTTTCCCAACTTCCTTCAACACGAATCCTGCCAAAACCTCCCGAAAACCATTTGACGGCGAATCGCCAAGAGACTACTAAGTTAACCAATGAGGTTTCTACGTCAATAGAGTTTTTATATGGATAAAGAAAGAAAACCCACCTATGACCGTCCGCGCGCGCCAGATCTGAGGTGGGGCGTTGAACAACGGCTGGAATTCATTGAATTCCGGCTGTTTTGGGAAGGCGGCATCAACCGCAGTGACATCACGCGGAAGTTCGGCGTTTCCGTTCCGCAGGCGTCAAAGGACCTGAACCTCTACCTGGAGCTGGCGCCAGGAAACATGCGCTACGACCGTAGCGCAAAGCTTTACCGTGCGGCTGAAAGCATGAAACCGCTGTTTCTCGATCCGGATGCCGACAAGTTCCTCTCACAACTTCATTCAGTAGAAGACAAGAGTGCGCGCCTGACCCAGACAAATTTGTCGCGCGTTCCGTCGTTCGATATTCTCGCCCTGCCAAAACGCGTCATTGAACCATCGATCCTGCGCGTCGTGCTCGCTGCCATGCACGGACCACGTTCCCTAGAAATCAGGTACCAGTCTATGTCCTCGCGCCGGCCGGGTCCGGCGTGGCGCTGGATATCTCCCCACGCACTTGGGTTTGACGGAACGCGTTGGCACGTCCGCGCCTTCTGCCACATCGACAAAAGGTTCAAGGATTTCCTGTTGTCACGAATTCTTTCGACACGGGCCGACGACGCGGCCCTTTCCTCGCAGGAACTGGACGAGACCTGGCAAAGCCAAGTCGACGTTGTCCTAGTGCCCAACCCCGGACTGAGCCATGATCAGCAGCGCGTCATTGCGCGTGACTATGGCATGCGGAACGGACGGCTTCACATCCGGGTCAGGCTTGCTCTCCTCACCTACTTCCTTAGGCAGTGGGGATTTTCGCTCGACTGCGGAATGAAGAGCCCGAGCGAGGAGCATGTTGTTCTTGCGGACCCGGATGCCGTTCGGCAAGCCTTGGCCCGGAGTGACGGAATGCGCCAGCAGTCATGAGTTTCGGT
>CAXXWA010000041.1:0-245314 GCA_963662815.2 uncultured Amylibacter sp. | reverse complement strand
TCTCATCCAGATGCGGCGACAGGGCCTCGAACCGGCGCCGGATGTTCTCGACAATATCCATGCCGCGAGTGAATCACATTTCGATTCCAAGGGGAATCCCTCGGCGACAAAACGATTCGCCTGTTTCGCAACGAGCCCTTATGCTGGAACTCGAAGGCGCTCACTCCATGCATGACGGCCTCCTCAGGCAGCGGGTGTCTCTGCGTCAATTTGTGCAATCGGTACCCGGGCGGGCCAATGCATGCGCGTGGATGGGGCCGGGCTGCATCCCGGTCGTTGCCGAACATCCGCTCTTGCTTTCCATGAGGCAAAGCCGTCCCTCGCGGAAATCCTGCCAATCGGGGGTTCGGATCTCGCTTCTCCGGACAGGGGCAGAAGCCTGATGGCGATTGTTGGCGGCCGGCAAGGGATGTCATTGTCGCATCGTGTGCTTCGGACAGGACCGACAAGTTTGGATCACCGATGAGTTTCCGGACACGCGCCTTCTTGCCGAGCAAGCACGAAATGCCGTTTCCTGCCGGATGGCTGGATCAGGACGCCGAAACCCATCTGCTGAAACGCATCACGGACTTCCCGCGTCGATCTGGCGGGCTTTAGCGTCTTGATTCGTGCTTCCTTGAACCGTGCCGTCGGGACGGTTTCCTCCAGCAATCGGTTGCGGACGCCGAAGAATCATGTTCGATTCCGGGCTGCATCTGCGGGTTGAGGAAGAAAAACAGACGCTATAACAGTGCGCGAGAACCATGGGTGCGTACAAGGGTGCGGGACACGGAGAAACCCTGACCGGAATGTGCGTCGACGAGATGGCGATGGCTCCTCAAATCCCGCCGCAGCGGACGCTCGGGGGCTCCCCGAACGTCCGGCCCGACAAGCGCATCAAGCGCCTTACTGCGGACGTCCTTGTGAACGTCCGCAGGCTTGCGGCGCCTGCCGGAACGCCGAACTCGCCCCGAAAGGTCCGGTTCCTCCCCGTGTTCCTCGAGACCACGTCAAACGGTCGGCCGTGCGACCCCCGCGATCTGCGAAACCAGGGTCGCGCCAAAAAATGGCCGAGGGGCGGGGTCTCGTTGGCAACGAACAGTCGGAGGCACGTCTCGCCATGATGCGGCGACAAGGCCTCGAACCGGCGCCGGATGGTTTCGATCGCGTCCGTGCCGCGAGGGAATCACTTTTCGATTCCATGGGGGAATCCTTCGGCGACATAACAATGCGCGTTTCGCGACGAACCCTTGTCGCAGAGATCGACTTTGAGGGAGTCATCGGCAGGTGACCGGTCAGCCGCCTTCCGACGGGAGGGTCCGACGGGAAACTGCCGGGTTCGACCTGCCCGAACCCGTCGCGGTCCTTGATCTCGCGATGGACGACGGCGCGCCGATACGCGTCGTGCGTCACGGCAACCTTTCCGGGCCGCGCGTCGTTCTGAGCCACGGAAACGGCTTTGCAAGCGATTCCTATTTCCCGTTCTGGCGGCTGATGCTGGAGCGGTTCGACCTCGCCCTTTTCGATTTTCGCAATTGCGGGCGCAACCCGTTCCACGCGCCAGATCCGCACCACTATCACCGTTTCGCGAGCGACAACGCGGAAGTGCATCGCGCGGTCGCGGCGGAATGGGGCGAGAAGACCACGATCGGCGTCTTTCATTCGATGTCCGCGATCGCGGCCCTGCTCGCGATCGTCGAAGGCATCTGGCACTGGGATGCGCTGGTGCTGTTCGACCCGCCGGTGGTTCCGCCGGAAGGCAACCCGCTGCGGGAAGCGCTGATGAACGGGGGCGAGGCGCTGCGGGACGCAGCCATGATCCGCCAGGATCGTTTCCGGAATCCCGAGGAGCTGGCAGACGTTTACCGATACCTGAGCCGGTTCCGGCGCCTGCGCAAGGGAGTGGCCGAACTCAACGCACGCTCGGTGCTGCGCTTCGACCCCGCATGCGGGGACTGGCGGCTCTGCTGTCCGGGCGCGATGGAAGCCGGTCTCTATACCGAGGTCGCCGAACTGCCGATCTGGCGAAAGCCCGGACCTCCGTCGCATCCGCTCCTGATCGTGGGCTCGGACCCGGAGCCCGAGGACGCGGCGAAGACGGCGGACTGTTGCAAGCTGTTCTGCGCGACATTCGACATCGACTACGCCGTCCTGCCCGATACCAGCCACCTCCTGCAGCTCGAGGAGCCGGAACGGTGCTTCGCCCTGTTCAGCGACTTCCTCGCCGACAACGGGATTGATGGATGACGGGCCACGCTCCATGACGCATGAACTGCAGCAAAACCGCCGATCCGGGCTGGCCGATCGGCTCGGTCGCGGTGGAAGGCGGGAACCGCATGCTCGCAACCCAGCGGCTGAAGAGGTCCGGCCAGCGCCGGGGGCGTGACGGCTGCCAGGACATGCTGGCGTTCCGGGCGCTGTTCAAGTCCGGTTGCTTCGATCAGGCATGATCCACGCTGGCCAGGAGTAGGCAGCAATCGAAGCCGCCGGCACCCGCGAACGACAATCAGGCCCTGGCGCCGGTCGCCGCGTGATTCGGCTCGACAACCTCGACCTCCGAAAGGTCGCGCCATCCCGGAGTCACGCCCGTCGATCTCGCTGGACGAGATCGAGAGGTTCGGTATCTGGAGGCAGGGAGGAACCAAGACCATGACGGCACAGGCCAGACGCACGGAATCCCGCCAAGCTACCTACCAGGACGTGCTCGACGCGCCGCCCCACAAGGTCGCCGAGGTGATCGCCGGAACCCTTCATGCACATCCGAGACCGGCCATGCGTCATGCCTGGGCAAGTTCGCGTCACGGCGGCCGTCTTGATGATCCATTCAATCCTGGGTCTGGCGAACTGTGCGGGTGGTGGATCGTCGACAAGCCAGAGTTGCATCTCGGCGAAGACATCGTGGTGCCGGACCTCGTTGGCTGGCGACGCGAGACGATGCCCGAGTATCCCGACGCGGCATACTGCAAGATCGCGCCGGACTGGGTCTGCGAGGTGCTCTCGCCATGCACGCGGCAGCTGAACTTGGGGGAGAAGCGGGATCTCTATGCCCGCGAGGGCGTCCGCCATCTCTGGTTCGTCGATCCCGATGCACGTACGCTCGAGGCATTCGAGTTGCAAAATGGGCAGTGGCTGCTGCTGGCCACTCCCGTCGATGACGCACCGGTCTCGCTTCCACCCTTCGATGCCATCACTTTCCCGCTCGACGCCCTTTGGCCGGAGGTAATCGCGGGCACTGGCAAGGCAGATGACAGTGTGTGAAGCAAGTGGTTCCGCTATTCTTGACGGTTACATGCGCCCGACGCTGACAGGCCTCATCGCATGACATGTTCGCTGCGTTTGCGGCCCTAACCCAACATGGGAGAAACCAATCGCTGCCTGGAACCCACCGAGGAAAAGAAAGGCAGGCAAAGCGGGACGCTTCGAAATTGCCTTCACGAATTGCGCCACAGTGACGTTGAGTGTGCCTGGAGCGGCTGCATCGCCCAAACGCCTGCTGGAAAGCTCCAAGATTCAAGGCTCGCTTTGCGCAAGCAACGGAGACATTTGCCTATGAAAGACTCGCTTTCTCCATCCACAGTTGCTTGGCCTTATCCAGGTGGAAACGGAGATCTTTGAAGCGGTGTCCGTCGTCGGTGTCGCGACATCAGATCTGCGCTGGCTGGACAGCTGGAGCCTGCGGCGGATTCTCTTGGGTTGCGACGCCGACCAAGACGGGGACACGGCGCACAAGCGTTAACTTGTTTGCGCCCCCTCGACTGGATGCGGATTTGGAAAGTACTGCTCCATTTGCGGCCGACGACTTCGCGTCGGCTCGGCGAGCGCGCGGGAGATGGCCTGCCAATCGTCGACGATTTCCTGCAGCGGAAGGGCTGGTTCAACCGCCCTCCGGATTGCGTTCGGAACGAGCCTGAACTCGCGCCACCGGCCAAGCATGCAGTCCGGGAACGATGTCGTACCCCCAGGGGGAAACGGCGTTCGCATGGGCGAGCAGCTTTTGGGCGAGCAGGGCCGTGAAGAACTTGCCGTACAGCCAGGCGCTGGTGGCTTCGTCCTCGCGCCTAGGCACGTGTCCGAGCTGTGCGGCCGACCTGAAGCGCCTGAACACGGGCCCGGCCCGGCAGTGCAAGCGGTACCATTCCAGAACCACTTACGGTGTGAAGTCCGCTTCAGGGAAGGTCGTGAACACGATTACGTATTCCGCGAACTTGAAGGTTTGCCGCCCGACCTCGACGCCCTTCTTCGATGCCTCGCGGCGGATCTTCCCGTGCGCGATCCCAATCGCGGCGTCCGACTTGCGGATGGCGCAGACCCGCCCCCGGACCGCAGCGGCAGAGTCGCTTCCGGTCATCGCGTTCCACGACGCGGCGGGGCCGGGCCGGCGCGGAGACGGCTTCAAGCAGGTCGAGGCTCCCTCCGCCCGGGCATCAAAGGGGAAGGGCCCTCGTGTTGATCCTCACGAGGACGTGCCCGCCGTGCGCGCAGCTCTGGCTCGATTGCCTTTAGCAATGCTCCGCATCTTGCCGGGAACGGTGAAGAATCCGGCCGTGTGCGCAGGCTGGCAGTGCCGTGCAAGGCCGTTTGACCGAAAAGGACATGCTGGAAGTCCCTCCCGACAGGATACAGCGCATGGTCGAACCGCAATGCTTCGCCGCATAGTTGTACAAAGTCGAGTTCAGGAATTCGCTCCTGAGTCAATTTGTGACTTTGCAACTGCGCGCGCGTTCAAGGTTGAGAGAGCGGGCTTGAGTTTGATCGACCAATTTGGCGGCGCGTCCCGCAAATGCGACTTGGATGCCGACGAGAGGATTGCGGCCGATCTCGGCCTTGAATTGCAGGCAGTTCGGGATGCGCTTACAGTACTCGGCAAAGGTGGGGGTTCCGAAGCGTCCGGAGACCTTCATCCCGGCTTTTTTCAATCCGGGCCCGCGCGCTCCTGCGCCAAGCCGAAATGGGCATGGTTCCGGTGAACGGCGATGCCGTCCGTCACATGCCGTTCCTCGGAATTTTGTGGCGCCATTCGACCTCGTGGAAAATCTCGTCGCCGTCCCGGCAGGTGACCGTCGCCTCCAGCACGAACTCGTCGGCGGTGGCCGTCTGTCTCGCCGTGGTCTTCACGCTGACGTTCCAGTCTTCGCGCTTGAAGGTCGCCCTCTGTTCCATGGTCGCGGTGGCGCTCAGCGGATCATCGGGATGAATGCGGTAGATCCGGTCGGAAACGTCGGTCATCTCGGTGCCGGTTTCGTCAAGTCGCACGCGGCCAACCGGACCGAAGACGCCGCCGTCGACGAAGAAGCGCGCAACATGCTCGCCGGTTGTCAGATCGGTCTTGATCGAACGCTCCATCGAGCCCCCGGCGATTTGGGAGATTTTCGGCACGGGCCTCGGGCCGGGAACGGGCAGCGTCCGGGCGCCGGATCCTGTGGGTCGGCGAACCGGGAGCGACAGCGTGGACCGCCCGGGCGAAACGGCAAGCGACACGGGTTCCGGCGACGGCCAGAGGATCGGCCAGTAGGCGGTCGCGATCTGAACCATCAGCCTGTGGCGGGCTGCCAGCCGGTATCCGATCCCGTGCAGCGGGACGGCGATCTGCATCGCGTCTCCCGGAACGACCGGTTCCGGCGCGGTGTCGGAATTGCGGTGCACGAGATTTGCAAATCCGCGGCTGATCAGCGTCTGCGCGCCGTCCGGCGCCTCGTCCACCAGCAGCGCGACGACAAACCCCTGCGCCTTGTTCGCCGAAACCGAAAGGGAAACCGTCGGTTGCCCGAGAATGTCGAGCGGCTCCTGCACGGGCTCTCCCCGGAAGCACAGCGCGCCGGCCGCGTCGATCCGGCAGTCGACGGGAACGTCGCCGGGTATGGCGAAGGAGCACATGTCGCCCCCTGCCGACCCGAAGGTCTGGGGTGAGCAGATTACGAGGTCCGCCCCGTCTTCCGCGCGCTCGCCCAAGGCGCCGGAGTTCAGATGGAATGTCCTCTCCGACACGTTCCCTGACGGCCAGGCAGTTTCCTCGACCCATGAGCCCGGCCGAACCGCATGATGCGGGGACGGCGGCGCGCTGTCCTGCAGGTAGAACCTCAGCGGGGGCTCATCCATCAGGCCGGTGTCGATGCCCTTCAGGCAGTGATCCCAGAAGCGGATGACCTCCGCCACGAAATCCACCTGCGGGCCGGGAATGCCGTCGTGCGGGTAGAGGTGCGCCCAAGGTCCCATGAGGATCTTGAGCGGTCCCTTCAGATGTTCTGCGATGCGGAAGGGCGTGTCCCGGAACAGGTCCGCCCAGCCGCCGAAGAAGTAGACCGGCACTTCGATGTCGGAATAGTTTTCCGAAATCGACCCCCGCCGCCACATTTCGTCGCGGGTCTGATGCTCCAGCCACTGGGCCGGCCAGTACGTCATCGCCTCCAGCCGCTCGCGCCACATGTCCCGCCAGCGGTCGCCGACGACCCCGGGGTCGGGCGGGAACGAATTGTAGAGCTGCATGATAGAGCCCCACCAGAAGTTGTCGCCGGCGAGCACGCCGCCGTAGAAGTGGATGTCCTCCAGCCAGCGATCGTCGGTGCCCATCACCGGCGCGATCGCCTTCAGCGCGGGAGGACGCCTGGCCGCAACCTGAAACGAGTTGTAAGCCCCCCAGGACTTCCCGAACATCCCGACATTGCCGTCGCACCAGGGTTGCCGGGCGATCCAGGCGATCGCGTCGACGCCGTCCCGGGTTTCAATGTCGGCGTATTCGTCGAGCATCACGCGTTCGCTGTCGCCCGATCCCCGCTGGTCGACGCGAATGGCGGCGTAGCCCGCCTCGGCGAAGCGGGGGTGCATGCCCTCGTCGCGCATCCGCGTCCGGTCGCGGCGCCGGTAGGGGATGTATTCGAGCACGCATGGCGCCGGATTGTCCCGCGCGCCGTCGGGCAGCCACAGGCGGGCCGCGAGCTTGGTGCCGTCGGGCATGGGGATCCAGACGGTTTCGATAACTTCGGTCATGGGGCACCTTCTTTCGATGGAGGCTTGGCATTCCGGGCGAGAGGGCTGTGGCAGGATACGTGGCGGTTCTCGACATATCGAAGGTCCGGCGGCTGGACTCCGCACTTCTCCGCGGCCCAGGGACAGCGCGTGTGAAACTCGCATCCCGCAGGCCGGGCCAGGAGCGACGGCACTTCGGCCGGCAGCGCGATGCGGTCGCGCGCCTTGTCGGGATCGGGTTCGGGGTTCGCCGACAGCAGCGCGGCGGTGTACGGGTGGGCCGGCGCCGAAAACAGCTCTTCGGCCGGTCCGGTTTCGACGAACCGCCCCAGATACATCACCGCCATCCGGTCCGCGACGTGATGAACGACATGCAGGTTGTGGGTGATTATGACGATGGCGAGCCCCAGCCGCTCCCGCAGTTCGTTCAGCAGGTTCAGAACCTCGCCCTGCACGGAGACGTCCAGCCCCGCGGTCGGTTCGTCCGCAATGACAAGCTTCGGGTTCAGCGCGATGGCCCGCGCAACGCCGACCCGCCTCGCCTGCCCGCCCGAGAGCTGGTGAGGGTAGCGTTTCGCGAATTCCGCGGTCAGGCCCACAAGCGACAGGAGCCTCGCCGTCTCGCTTGCCATGTCGCCGTCCGGCAGCCCGTGAATGCGGTAGGGCTCCGTCACGAGGTCGCCGACCTTCATCCGGGGCGACAGCGATCCGAACGGGTCCTGGAACATCATCGCCATGTCCCGCCTCAGCGGTTTCGAGGCCCGCGCCGACAGTCCGTCGACCCGTCGTCCGTCGAACCTGACCGACCCGTTCGAGATCGCCTGGAGCCCGTTGACGGCGCGCGCCAGCGTTGTCTTGCCCGACCCGCTCTCCCCGACCAGGGCGAAGGTTTCGCCCGGGCTGACGTCGAAGCTGACCCCTGCGACGGCGAGGATGTCCTGGCGCCTGAGCATGGGCCCGACGCGGAACGTGACCTCGAGGTCGCGGACTTCAAGGATCGGACTCATGCGGCGCCTGCGTGGACGCAACGCACGATGTGCCCGGCGCCGAGGGTCCGTTCGGGCGGCGCCTTCCTGCAATCGTCGGTGCTCGAAGTGCAGCGAGGGGCGAAGATGCAGCCAGGCGGCCTGTGGCGCAGGTCGGGAATCTCGCCCGGGATGGTCGGAAGGCTCCGGGTCCGGCCCGATTGCCGCGCCGGATCACATTCAAGAAGCCGTGCGGTGTAGGGATGGCCGGGGCGCCTGAAAACCTCCCGGACGGCGCCGCGCTCAACCACTTCGCCCGCGTACATTACGACGACGTCGTCGCAGAGTTCGGCGACGACCCCGAGGTGATGGGATATGAACAGGACCGAACATCCGATCTGTTCCTGCAGGTTCTTCAGAAGCTCGATCGTGGCGACTTCAAGCGTCGCATCGAGCGCCGTGGTCGGTTCGTCCGCGATCAACAGCGCCGGTTCCATCATCAGCGCCATGGCGATGGCGATGCGCTGCTTCATTCCGCCGGAGAACTCGTGCGGATACCGGGCGAGAGCTTCCTCCGGATCAGGGATGCGGACACGCGCAAGCAGGTCGGCCGACCGCGCGTCCTTTTCGGATCTTGCAAGGTCCGAACGGTACTGGATGTTCCGCATCTGGCGGCCAACCGAAAGCACGGGATTGAGCGCCCCCATCGGGTCCTGGAAAACCGTCGATATGCGCAGGCCGCGCAGGTTCCGCATCTGACGCGCGCCCAGTTTCGTCAGATCCTGCCCTTCGAATCCGATTCTGCCGCCGCTGACGCGGCCGTTGTCGGCGAGCAGGCCGAGTATGGCGTTGATCAGCGTGCTCTTGCCGCAGCCCGATTCGCCGACGACGCCGACGACCCGCTTCTCGGGAACGACGAAGCTCACGTCCCGAAGCGCGTGCAGGTCTCCGCCTTCCGTCGCGAAACTCACGTTCAGGCCGCTGACCGCAAGTACCGTCATCTGCGCCCCTTGAGCCTTGGATCAAACACGTCGCGCATGGTTTCGCCGAGGAAAGTGAAACCGAGCGTCGTGAGAATGATCGGCAGGCCGCCGGCAATCGCGATCCAGGGCGTATCGCGGATGGCCGTAAAGCCGTCATTCAGGATGGAGCCCCAACTGGGAGTCGGCGGCCGCACGCCGAGGCCCAGGAAGCTCATTCCCGCTTCGATGGCGATGACGACGGGAATGTCCATCGATGCGAGAATGAGGAGAGGCCCAAGGACATTCGGCAAGATGTGAACGCGGAGGATGCGCCCCATTCCGGCGCCCATGCTCTGGGCAGCGATGACGAATTCGGACTCCTTCAGGGACAAGGTCTGAGTCCGGATGATCCGGGCGTAGCCGGGGACGTTGACGAGCACGACGACGACCACGACAGCCGTCAGGGACGGGCCGAAGAGCGTAACCAGAGCCAGCGCCAGCATCACGGTCGGGAAGCTCTTCACCGAGTCGAATAGCAGCAGCAGCAGGTTGTCGAGCCAGCGCGGCCCGTAGCCGGCGATCAGGCCGAGCGCGACGCCGATCAGCAGCGAGGTCGCCGTCGAAAACAGCGCCACGGAAAGCGCAATGCGCCCGCCATGCAGGACGCGGGAGAACAGGTCGCGCCCCAACTGGTCGGTCCCGAGCAGGTGGCTCCATGACGGCCCCAGGAACCTGTCGCGCGGAGAGATCCTGTTGGGTTCGTAAGCGGCAAGCCAGTCGGCCAGGACGGCGCCGCCGACCATGAGCGCCACCAAGGCGATGCCGAGCGCGCCCAGGGGTTCGGAAGCCACGCGGCGCGCAGCCCGAAGGATCCGCAGATGGCCCGCGGCAGTTGCCGAATGCAGGGTATCAGAATCTGCTGCGGACACGGGGGTCCAGGGCTCCGATGAGGAGGTCCGCGACCAGATTGATCAGGACGAACAGTACGGTTGTGACCAGAACGGCGCCGGTCACGAGCGGATAGTTGCGCGTCAGGATGGCATCGTAGACGAGCTTGCCGACGCCCGGCCGGGCGAACACGATCTCGGCGAACACGGCAGACGACAGCATCTGGCCGATGCCGACGCCAAGGAGCGTGATTGTCGGAAGGATCGCGATCGTCAGCGCATACTGGTAGGTGATCATCCTGTCCGGGAGGCCGAACGCGCGAGCGGTCCGGATATGCTGCGCTTCAAGGACTTCCAGCATAGAGGCGCGGACCATGCGGGCGATGTAGCCGACCCAGCCGAGCCCGACCGCGAGCGAGGGAAGGATCAGGTGAATCAACTGGTCGCCCGCGCTGCCCGGCTCGCCGGCTCCGATCGCAGGCAGCCACCGGAGCGTAACCGCGAAAATCAGCAAGGCGTAGATGGCGACCACAAACGACGGGACCGCGATCACCGCAACCGAGAGTACGCCGACCACGCGATCCGCCCAGGACCCGCGCTTGACGGCGGCCCAGCAACCAAGCGGGATTCCCAGGGCCACGGACCACGTGATGCCTCCCGCGATGAGCGCGAGCGTGAAGGGCAGCTGTTCCATCACGACATGCGAAACCGGGCGTTCCGACAGCACCTCGCGCCCCAGGTCCCCCGTCCACGCATTCGCGAAGAAGTTCCAGAACTGCACCCACACGGGCTGATCCAGCCCCATCTTGATGCGCAGCGCTTCCCGCATGGCCTCGGTTGCGCGTGGGCCGAGCGCGACCGCCGCCGGATCCCCCGGGATCAGGTAGATCATCGAAAACAGCAGGAACATGGCCACGGAAACTATGACCACGGCAAGCGCCAGGCGCTTGATTGTGTAGTTAAGCATGTGGGAAGGCGGCCCCGAAGGGCCGCCTGCCTAAAGTCAAGCTGGTCTGAATTCCGAGAAGAGCGATTCTCCGTTCGGTTTCAGGCCCGGTGCGATGGTTTCGCGGTGAATGGCGCCCACGACCTCATGGGTGAGAAAGACGTAGCAGCCGCTTTCGTCCATGATGCCCTGCATCTTCTTGTAGATCTCGTCGCGCTTCGAATGGTCGCTTTCGACGAGGCCCTGGTCGTGCAGCGCCTTGTAATCGGCGTTGTCGAACCGCTCCCAGTTCCAGACGCCAACCTGTTCCGGGGTGAACCAGACCGTTGCCCAGGACGGATCAGGTTGCATGGAGAAGCGGCTCAGGACCAGCTGAAGCTTCATGAAGTAGTCGCCGTCCTTCGAACCGAGCGTCCAGAAGGTGCCGCTGTCGTTCTGCTTGATCTCGCAGTTGATGCCGACTTCGGCAAGGTTCGCCTGAATGACCTGGGCCGCGGTCAGGCGCTCCGACTGGTTCAGTATGTCCAGGGTCACCGACAGGTCGGTTGCGCCGGCCTCCGCCAGCAGGGCGCGCGCCTTGTCCGGGTCGTAGTCGTAGGTCACGCTGTCGCGCGATCCGGGCAGGCCGGGAGCGATGATGCCGTTTCCGACGCTCGCGGCGCCGAAATACGCTGCGTCCACCACGGTCTGGCGGTCGATCGCATGCTGCACTGCGCGGCGAATGCGAACGTCGGTGAACGGTTCGGCATCCTGATTGATTCCGAGCCAGACGTAGGCAAGCGAGGGCTTCTCCAGCACCACGGAACCGGCGGGCGGATTCTCCTTGAGGCGCGGAAGCGACGAAACCGACGTCCAGGTGTAGTCCAGATCGCCGGCCTCGAACCCGCGTTCGGCGGTCGCCGGATCCTCGATCGGGATGACGTGGATTTCCTCGAATCCTCCCGGCTCATGCGCCCAGTCGGGATTGCGCCTCAGAATCGTCTTCTGTTTCGGTTGCCAGTCGGCAAGCAGGTACTGGCCTGACTGCGCCACCGGCTTCGTCGTGATCTTGTCGCCCAGCTCCATCATCGCCTTCTTCGAAAGGATGCAGGACGCCGGCGTCGGCAAGGTCGTGGTCCAGAGCGGAACGAACTTGTTGTTGAGGTGGATGAGGCCGGAAAGCTTGTCCTTGACCTCGACGTGCTTCAGGGCGGCCCAGTCCCCCGCGTAGGGGCTTTCCATTGCCGGATCGGCTATCCTCTCGATCGAGAACTTGACGTCTTCGGCGGTCATCTGGCCGTAGCCATCCGTGAAGCCGATATTGTCCTTCAGCTTGAAAGACACGGTCACGTCGTCGAGCTGTTCAATGCTGTCGACGGCGATCGGTTTCCAGCCCCAGATGTCGCCGGCTTGCGGAATGACGAGCGGCGCGAAGATCGACCGGATAATGTCATCCTCCGGCAAGGACAGCCGGAATGCCGGATCAAGCACCTGGAGGTCCGAATAGGACCTAAGTGTAAGGACCGTGCCGTCCTGGCTGAGCGCCATGCGAGGCAGCGCCGCGCCGACCGTCCCGAATGCGCCCGCTGCCGCAAGGAAAGAGCGCCGGGAAAGGTCCAGTCTGAGTTTGCTGTTGGCCATGTGTTGTCTCCATGAGATCGTGCTTGTTCGTTTGAGTTTCTTTGCCCCGATTAGGGGAAGGGGAAATCGGGCGAAGCGCGATTCAGGAAAGTCCAGCAAGTCTCCGCCAAGAAATCCCTACCGGGCCGCTGTCTATCATTTCCCCCTTCCGCTGTCTTGACGATTTTTTCCGTACCGTCGGTGACTGGCAGAGGTACAGACACATCGACAGCATTCCCGATGTCGCACGTGAGACCGGATCGGAACGAACGGCCGACACCGCTGGACAGTGCCTTCGTTCCAGGTCTTGTTCCAAAACCGGGAATTGGTGACTCATGAGCAAAACATGAACTTCATGCGGAGTGTGGCCGGCGCCAGCTCCCAGTATCTTTTGGCCAAGCGAACAAGTCACGGGAGGAAGCCATGCCGGCCGGCATCGAGATCACGAGCACTGGCCACACGGCGGATGGGATCTGGGCGTTCGCGCGAAAGTGCAGGAACCGGGCACCTGTATGTCTTGAACCTTGCCGACTCATCCGCTCTTCGCAACTCCTCGGCGCGCTGCGCACCGTCGGCTCGCCATCTGTCCGTGCACATCTTCCGCGCATTGCTTGGTGACTTGCGTGCGACAGCGCGCTGACATCCACGGTTTATGCCGGAAGCGCTCGGCATTCTTGGTGCACCAGCCATATCGGCCCGTGTGGGGCGGCCGTCGCCTGCCGGCAGCAGCCCGCTTCCTGGCCGCGCAACAAAATGCCAAGCGTCTCGCGGAAATTCCGAACGCCTCCTTGAATCTCCACGTTGCGCCGCCGCCTTCCCGTCCGCGCGAGCCATGATGTCGCGCGGCGACCAGCGGACGATTCAGGCATCCGCCAGCCTGCTCCCGCCCATCGCGTTCGAGACCGGCGGCCTGCGGTCGCTCACTCCCGCACGAGCAATTCCCGGATCCGCAGGAACTCATGAATCTCGTCCGAAACGTCGATGCTTTCGGAAGGGGGTTATATACAATTTGGAGGGCCTTTGCTTCTCCTGATTAAATGCCGGTTTAAGATTGTCCTGCCTGATGCTTTTTCGCGGCCTCGCGTTGTTTCGCGATTTGTGAAGCGACATTCGTGCAGTCCTTCTGGATTGCACTGCTCTCAATAGCCTCTATCTCCCCTCGAAGGCGGGCGAGCTCTTCTTCCCTGTCTCCCCCTCCGCCAAGGAAGAACAGCGCCGGCCAGAACAGGAACAGGCCAGCTCCCATTGCAACAGCGTCCTTTGTCGCTTCATCTGATTGTATGCCAGCGACTTCGGCTGCGCGCGTGCTGATTCTCGCAAGTTCCTGTTGCAACTGATTGCAGGTGTGAGCCTGATATTGAAGTGGTGAAACGTATGAGCCCGAAATTCTGTCAGGATTCCTGGAACATCCGGAGACGATTAGGCCGGCACAAATCACTGCAACCGTGACTTTCTTCATGATTGTCCTCCAACTGCCCGTGAGAACGGCACCGGCTGGCGCCGGGCCGTTGCAACTTCATCCAGGTAAATGGTTGAGCCCCGCCTGTTCGCCAAGGCCTAGGGAGCTACCCCGTGCCGGGTTCAGGCTGTTCTATTCAGCGGGCGACCCGACTTAACGGGCCTGGATAAAGTTGCAGGTGGAAGGGTAAGGGACAGACAGGTATTGTCAACGCCAATTGGTTTAAGGTTTAAGATATAACTTGCACTACTCACGGGTAGGGACAGTCCATCATGAATGAACGATATCAACCAACACTCCGAGAGCTGGAGGAAGATGTCACCATTCCGACAGCGCCAGACGTACTTGTCAGAGCGGTTGTTGCTGGCGGTGCTCCTCGCCGTGAGCCTGAAGATTCAGAAGCCGTGGAGCGTGCGGAGGGAATCGAATCCTCGGCTAGCGAGATGGTAAGCCCTTAGCCACACCAAGTCGCCAGCTTAAGCGGTTGACCAGCGATATTGATAGGGTACATAGGGAAAACTTAGATTAAGTTGCCCCGCGTCTCGTACAAATCGCCCGGTCAATTCCGGCCCCGTACCATTCCCGTGGTGCGAGGCCACTTTATTCTATACCATCCGCAGTGTGGAGTTTCAAAATGCTAAATTCGATTTATACCGGATTTTCAGTCGCCGTCAACGCCTTTTGGCACTATTGTATATAATCCTCTTTCGGAAAGGAACGCGCTGTAGGCGATCCGGTTGCGGACGCTGTAGAACTGCATGGTCCGCCTCCATTCGCCGCTGCCCGTCTCCAGGACCAGCGTCAGGCGGTTCTCGAAGCTCAGGCCCGAGAGCCTGCGGTTGTCCGGGTTGTAAAGCGACTAGGCCCGGCGAATCCGCCAGTCGTCATGCGACTGTCCGCGCCGGACGGCGTCCCGGCAGGCTTCGTCGATGTCCGCTTCCAACTGGCCCCAGGCCAGCACGAACCAAGCCTGTTCGTTGAGTTCCTGTTCGCGCGCGACGCGGTCGCGCTCATCATCCTCGCCAGCTGCATCGTGTCGTTCGCGCAGGTCTTTGAGAAAGCCGTCGATCCGCTCATGCGACGCCGCGATGGCACGAAGGTCGCTCACCGCAGGATTCGTCTCAGCCAGTCCGGGGTGACGGCCTCGCGATCGCACCGGCGTTCGGCGGGCGCCGCCCGCCAGTCGGGTTCCTCGAAGTTCCCGGCGGCATCTACGATGAGATAGTGGCGACCGTCGCGCTTAACATCGATCCGGCCATTGTTGCCGATTATCCACAGCGCACGCGGCTTGAGCCTGACCACCTCGCCGGTCCGTCCGTGGAGCTCAAGCGTGGGCATCTGCCTCGCCGCGACGCCGAACTCGCGCATCATCTTCTCGCGCATGTGCACCGGAGCGCCCCGGCGGGCCTCCCAGTCGTCCGGCAAACACTCGCCGATCGTTCTGTAGAGCCCGGTCAGACGCGTCTCCCAGTCCTCGACGCGACGCTCCACATGCTTAGCGTCGATGCATCGCTCGTGACTTCGTCCAGAACCGTGTTCATCGAACCTTTCCCCTTGCTGCCCGGCCAGCCGAACCGTTGACTGTCAGCGCGCAGACGACTCTTGAATACCTTGATATGGGCCGCCGAGGCGCCTTTCTACCGGCGAACCGGCCCCCGCCTGCCCCGGGCGCAAGCCCGGCAACCGACCTTCCGCGCCCGGATCGGGAACGGCTGCAGTCCAACACTGCGCCAGATACTCCTCGGCACCCGGGTCTGCTCCCTCCCCGGCGACGCCGCGAGTGAACCGTATTTCGATTCCGAGGGGGATCCCTCAATGACAAGACGATTCGACAGTTTGGCAGCGAGCCCATGCCCCCGGGCTGCCGCACGGGATGCAACCGTGTTGCTTGCCACGATGCGGAAACGCCGCGCGAACCGGGCGGACGGAAAACGGTTCATTGGTTGCAAGCCCGGGTGCGCCGCCGACGATCGGTCGGACGGCGTTTCATCCGGCAACTCGAGCATTGACCCCGTTCACCATCGGGAAGTTCCGGGGCTAGCCGTGCCGACGGGCGCACAACGCAAACCCGTCCCTTCAAGCCCCTGCCGAACCGAAGCACGTGCATACGATCGGCAGGAATCTTGACTGCCTCCTCCGTTGTCGGCGACTTCGACCGAGGGGAACGCGCCCTGCATTCGACAGACACGAGGCGGCAACCGAAATCTCGGGTCGGCCCGGGGACGAGCTTCGAGCGTCAGGCCGGGGTCGCCGGTGAACCCGCGCGCATTCCGAACCGGGCGAGATCGGGCCTTCCGGAAGCGCAGGAACGCTGGTTCTAGCGCCCCTCGGTCGCTTGGCTTCCTGCGGCTCATGACGCATCGTTCGGTCAACGAAGCCGCGGCGCGATTCCTTGCTCCGCCGACAACATGCTTGAGGAATTCCAATCTCTGGCTACGGTTGTCCGGACAAGCTCGGCTGGCGCCGTGGCGGCAGGATTCCAGGTGACCGCGAAAGCTGAAGACAACCACCGCGCCCGCTGGCCCGTTCGAGAAATCGAACATCGCTGGATCGAGATGCCGGATGGCGTTCGGCTGGCCGCGCGGATCTGGCTGCCCGAGGGCGCGGGCGCTGTTCCGGCGATCCTTGAATACATTCCCTACCGAAAGCGGGACATGGTGCGCGCGCGGGACGAGAGGAACCACCCGTTCTTCGCGGCGCATGGCTACGCCTGCCTTCGCGTGGACATGCGGGGGTCGGGCGACAGCGAAGGTTTCATGCTGGACATGTACGCGCCCGCCGAACTGGATGACGCCCGCCACGTGATCGCCTGGATCGCCCGGCAGAGATGGTGCACCGGCAGGGTGGGCATGTTCGGCACGTCCTGGGGCGGCACCGCCAGCCTGCAGGCGGCCGTGGACGCGCCCGAACCGCTCAAAGCGGTCATCGCCAACTGCGCGACGACCGACCGGTTTGAAGACGACATCCACTGGATGGGCGGCTGCATCCTGACGGACACGCTCGAGTGGGGTGCGACCTTGCCGGCAATCCTCGCGGCCCCGCCCGATGCGGCAACGGTCGGTGGCGGATGGTTCGAAACGTGGCGGCGCAGGCTTCGGAACCTGACGTTTCCGCACGAAGACTGGCTCCGCGAAACGCGGCGCGATCCCTACTGGCGGAGAGGATCCGTCCGGCACGAAGCGGATCGCCTGAACTGTCCCATCCTGGCGATCGGCGGATGGTCGGACCGGTATTCCAACTCCGTCATGCAACTGGTCGAAGCGCGGCCCGACATTTGCCGCGGGATCGTCGGGCCATGGGGCCATCACTACCCGGATCAAGGGGAGCCCGGGCCGGCCATGGGGTTTCAGGCCCTCGCGCTCGAGTGGTGGGACTGCTGGCTGAAGACAGAAGCGCCCGAAATGCCCGACTGGCCCGCGCTGCGCCTGTGGCGGCGGGAGTTCGATCCTCCGCAGGACCGATTGCTCGAGCGGAACGGTTCGTGGATCGAAATCGACCGGCTCAAGGAACCGGGCAAGCAGCGCTATTTTCTCGGGAACCGCGAATTGCTGGCCGGTACGGCCGGGGAATCCCGCGAACTGGCCGTGCCAGACAATCTTCGGCACGGGCAATGCTCGGGCGATACCGGCTACTTCGGGCGCCGGGGAGGACTTCCGCCGGAGCAGTCGCCGGATGACAGGCGCTCGCTTTGCTTCGACGGTCCGCCGCTCCGGGAAGATCTGTGCATCGCCGGTCGCGCGAGGCTCGACATCGACGTGACACCCGGGGCGCTGCCCTCCCAGCTTGCATGCCGCTTGTGCGACGTCGCCCCGGACGGGCAGTCCAGTCTCGTCGCCAGAACGATCGCCAATCTGGAGCTCGATGATCAGTTGAACAGTGCCCGATGCGCGGCTCCCGGACAGCGTTGTCGCGTCAGTGTCGGGTTTCCGGCCGCTGCGTACAGGTTCGCGGAAGGGCACAGGGTCCGCCTTGCGATCGGCTCCTCCTACTGGCCGCTCGTCTGGCCATCCGCAAGCCCGGCACGATTGAGGGTTTCGACCTGCGGTGCGTCGTTGAGACTCCCGCTGCAGCCTGACGACGCGCGTCCGCTGCGAAGACCGTTTCCTCCCGCCATGGACCTTCCCGAGGAAAAGAGATGGCGGACAAGTTCTGAAGGCACGCTTGAGCGGAGCCGTTCCGACGAATCCCGTGCGCGGCTGCGCAATCGCTGGCATCAACCCGCCGTTGCAGTTGAATTCGAAGACATCGACATCGGCTTCACTTCCGAAACGACGGCCGAATTCAACTGTGGTTCCGACGATGCGAGTTCCGCCAGCTGTTCCGTGACGCACCGCATCGAGATCGAACGACTGGATGGTCGCGCCCGCATTTCCAGCACCGTTTCAATGTTCAACTCGCCGGACGGAACGCGGTTCCGGTCGGACGTTACGGTGCAGTGGAACAACGTGACCGTTGCAAGGTTGAAATCCGGCAATTCGACAAGGAGCCGCGCGGCGCAGTCGTGAAGCGACGAAAGTTCCGGCGCGGGTCGGAAACTGGGCCCGCTGCTTGACCCGGGAGGTCCGTCAATTCGAGTTGCCGAAGCATGCGGAACATGAATCGACGTTCGGCATGCTGTCCCCTGCATGGGAAGCCGCCGAATCCTCGGCATCGCGACCAGGCAGGACTTGCGCGGATCGAAGAACGCGGTCTGCCCGCATGGCGGACGAGCGATCGGCTGAATGGCCCCCGGATTGAAGCCAGCGGAACCGGCAAGTCTCGGCCGTCATCGCTGAATCGCACCGGCCAGTTCAGGACCCATGCGGACGTTGCGAAACGGCAACGGTGCCGAATCCCGGGTGCACGGATTTCAGGAGCGTCGGGAAGTCCTGTCTTCACCCGAACATCCGCCCTTGTCCGCCAACATGGAGTTCCGGGACCATTCCTCCTGTCGGCGCGACTTCGCCGGCCGGCCCTGCGGCAGACGCGCCCGGAACGGGGCGTTCCCGATCCGCGATGCTACGGAGCAGGATGGCATCTCCCGCTTGAGCCGGATCGGGGCCGGGCGTAGACAGTCGGTGTCATGCCTCCTTCGCGACACTCCACGCCCGAACGCGCCCTGCCGGTCGGGCACGCCCGGCATGCGAGCCGCCCCGTTCGCGGGCTGGCTCCCGCGGTGCCGCCGGGGAAGCGTCCGGCGCAATCCCTTCACCGCGACCGCCGCCGCTCCGGGCCGGACATCGGAACAGTTCGATGAGCGATGTCCCGCGCGATGCCGACGCATCGGCGCGAAGGGCGGCCGCCATCACGCTTGCGGAATATGATCGCGTGGCGGCGGCTTACCGGCGCGGCACCGAAAGCCACGACGTGAGCCAGAACGTCGCGGCACTGCTGAACGCCATCGATGGGCCGCCGCCCTACGCCATCCTCGACCTCGGTTGCGGGCCGGGCCGCGACCTCCGCACCTTCGCCTCGCTAGGGCATGAGGTCACGGGCCTGGACGGGTCCGCGGAGCTGGTCGCGCTCGCCCGCGCCGACACGGACTGCACCGTCCTGCACCAGGACTTCCTTGCCCTCGACCTGCCGCCCGCCCGCTTCGACGGCATCTTCGCCAACGCCGCGCTTTTCCACGTTCCCGGCAGCCAGATCGCGCGCGTTCTCAGGGATCTCGCGGCAGCGCTAAAGCCACGCGGCGTGCTCTTCTCGTCCAATCCGCGAGGAAGGAACGAGGAAGGTTGGATCGGCGGGCGCTACGGCTGCTTCTACGATCTCGAGACCTGGCGCGCCATCGTCACCGGCGCGGGTTTCACCGAGCTTGGCCACTACTACCGCCCGCCTGCCCGTCCCCGAGCCGAGCAGCGCTGGCTCGCCACGGTCTGGCGCAGGCGCGAAGGGGAGCGTTCTCCCGCGCCGCGACAATGAATCCGATCCTGCCGCGTTGGACGATGCGGCGCAGCGGCCGGACATGACGGGACTGCCGTCGCCGTTTCAGACAGTGAGCCCTGAATCCTTCCGCGCTTCAGTGAACCGGACGGCCAGTGAATGCATCACTGCACGTCATGCAAACGGGATTTGCGACCATATACTTGAGCGAGCAATGCGCCTGGCTCGGATGACTGGATCGACAGGCGTGCGCTCGCAAAGCGGTGCTGGCTCGCTGTCCCGACTTCCGGGTTGCGGCGATCGGAATCCATACAAGCTTTTGGGACGATCAGGTTCAGTTGCATTCCGCGACGACACTAAATTAAACGTTCTATTTCATATAGTTGCAGCACTCTCGCTCTTTTGGGCTGCAAACGCAGAATCAACACGAGGGCCGGATCGCGTTCCTGTCCGCGCATGCGACAACAGGAGAGGGCTCGGCCATGATTCGCCTGCGGCTGGCAGCCCTCAAAGGAGCTTGACGAGAGCAACGATCAGCCCGCCCTGGGCGATCAGCGCGCCGAAGACCCATTTCAGGATTTCGGACTTCGCCTCCTCGATGCGCGCCTCGATTTTCGCGACGCGCGCCTCGATTTTCACGACGTCAGCCCTCAATTGCACGACGTCGGCACTCAATTGCACGACATCGGCCCTTACGTTTTCGACATCGGCCCTTACGTTTTCGACGTCAGCCCTTACCTTTTCGACATCGGCCCTTACCTTTTCGACATCGGCCCTTACCTTTTCGACATCGACCCTGGTCGCGAGATTCCCGTTGAGCAGTGCGACATGCTCGTCGGCCAGCGTTTCGGCCTGACGCTCGGTGAAGCCGGAGTCGGTCAGGCGCTTGACAAAGCGGTGGGTATCGAACGCGATGGCCTCTGGCATAACCTAATCATGGCATGGCCTAAGGCACTCGGCAAGCGCCATAGTGTCATGTGTCATGATCCCGTTCCGCGAATCGCTTCGCGCGCATAGCCGCAGCGGAAAAGGACCGTCGACGACAATTGCGGACAGTGCTGCGCAAGCGTTCGTCCGGATCTTTTCCCGCAACGGGCTGCCGCCCATCTCGAGGCGAGCGCCCGGGCAGGTCGCGGCGCGGAAGCGCTGAACCTCTCCGGCATAGTCGATCCCGAGCACTTCCGGTCGGTGCTCGAGGGCGAGGTTCCACGCGGGCGACGGCTCGGGCGCAGGGAGACCGGGGGGAACATCGTCCACCGCCCTGGCCGCGACGTGAAGCTGCGCGCGCCCAAGGCGGTGTCGCTGCCGGCGCTGGCCGGCGGCGTCGACTGCATCGTCGAGACATATGACCGGGCGGTGACGGCCATGCTGGACTGGATCGAGGAACACGCCGTCAAGACGGGGATGCGCGACCCTCCGACCCGGGCGATGGTCCGTATCGGCTGCCGGAAGATGGTCGCGGCGACCTTCAGGCATGGCAAGTCGAGGAACCTTGATCCCCAGCTTCACACCCATGCCGTCATCGCCAACATGGTGCAGGGCGTGGACGGCAAGTGGCGGACGATGGTCGACGACAGCCTGTTCGGCGGAAAGATGGCCATCGGTGCGATCTACAGGGCGAAGGGGGCCACGCCGACCAGCGCCGCGGCCTGGCGGCTGCCGATGGCGCCGGGCCCGCACGTCCAGGCGATCAGGGCCGCCGCGGCGGCGGGGCCGATGCCCGGGACCGGCATCGGGATGCCGCGGCTCCCGGCAAGCTCCTCCGAGCCCGCGACCGGCTCCGCGACCCGCCGGTCGCAGTCGCGGACGCCGGCCTCGATCTTCGGGAGGACCTTCGGGATGAGCCCGTCCGGGTCGGGATCGCCGGCCCCGAAGGCGGCCGGCACCACCGCGTCGACCCTGCCGGTCTTCGCCAGGTCGCCGGCGGCCTTGGCGAAGTCCCGGGACTGGCGGAGCGCCCGGTGCTTCCGCCTCGCGGCCTCCATGACGACCCTCTCGGCCCCGCCGTCCCTCAGGATGCCGGCGACCTTGCGGAAGCCGTCCGTGTCGTTGGCGGCAGCATGGTCCCGCCCGTTCAGGTGGATGTCCGGCGTCTTCCTGCCCGCGTCCATTCCGGCGGCTGCGATGGTAATGCTCTCCTATGCCGTTCCCGGCACGATTTGCATTCACACCGTTTTCCGAGGCATTTCAGGGAGTGGTAAATCTCTCCAGTGCATCGAGCACCTGAGCGGGACATGCGCCCCGGCCCCTGACCATGCCGGAGTCCCCGTGGGGATCTTGCGCCTCGAGCGCCGGTACAAGAACCGGACAGCGTCATGGCGGCCCGCTGAGGGAACTGAAGGGAGCGAATGCCATGGGCAAGCTTGAATGCCTCGTCGGGATTGACCGGGGGACGGGTCCAATTCGGAAATTGCGCCCGCGGCCAGCGGAGCGGGAACCGGGAACGTTCCGTACAGGCAACCGCGCCCGAAGTCGGTCGAAGTCAAGCAAGCAGGACTCGCGGGGCAGGAACTCACCGAAAGTGGCAGGCGACACTGCGGCCGTCCGCTCGCGGAGTCAAACCGGGCCGCTCGCGGCGACACCTCTCCCTGGCCAGCGGACAGCGGGGATGAAACGTGCAGCCGGACGGCGGATCGACCGGGCTGGGTATTTCGCCGGCGAGACGCGCCGGACGCTGCGCCCGGCGGACAGGGCTTGGCCGGGGAACCGCCGCAAGAAGGGCCTCCGTGTAGGGATGCGCCGGCCGGTCAAAGATCTGGTCGCGTGAGGCCAGCTCGATGATCCGGCCAAGGTACATCACGGCCACCCGGTCGCAGATGTTTTCAACCACCGCGAGGTCATGGGAAATGAACAGCAGGGCAACGCCCGTTTCGTCGCGCAAGTCCTTCAGGAGGTTGATGATTTGCGCCTGCACCGAAACGTCGAGAGCGGAGACAGGTTCATCGCACACGATCACGTCAGGTTGCAGCGCGATTGCGCGGGCAATTCCGATACGCTGGCGCTGTCCCCCGGAGAACTCGTGCGGAAATTTCCGGCTGGTTTCCGGGTCGAGTCCGACCCGCTCCATGAGGGCGCTTACCTTGCCTTCGATTTCGCCGCGCCGCGCGCTGGAATGAATTCGGTACGGGGCGGCGAGAATGTCGGACACCCTGTGACGCGGGTTCAGGGACGAAAAGGGATCCTGGAAAACGATCTGCATTCTCGTTCGCAACCTGCGAAGATCCGGGCCGGACAGCTTCGCGATGTCCTGGCCCAGGAGCCGGACCGTTCCCGAAGTCGGTTCGAGCAAGCGGAGCAGCAGCCGGCCGACGGTCGACTTTCCGCACCCGCTCTCCCCGACGAGGCCGAGGGCTTCGCCCGGCTGAAGCGAGACGTCCACCTCCTCGACGGCCAAGACGCGTTTCCTGCCGCCGGACAGCGGTCCGCCAACGAAGAAGTGCTTCGTCAGCCGCTCGGCTTCGATGAGCGGTGCGTTCACGGGCCCGCAACCGGATTGTGGCACGCGACAAGATGCGCGGCGGCGCATCGTTCGAGCGTCGGCACGTCCTTGCGGCACCTTTCCATGCGGTACATGCAACGCGAGGCAAAACTGCACCCGGGAGGCAGTTGATCGATTCGCGGGACAACGCCGCTGATCTCGTTCAGCCGCGACCTTCTGCCTTCGCCGAGCACCGGGGTCGAACGAAGCAGTCCGAGGGTATAGGGATGGCGCGGTTCGGAGAAAAGCCGGCTTACCGAGGCCTCCTCGATCTTTCGTCCCGCATACATGACCATGACCCGGTCCGCCGTTTCGGCGATCACGCCGAGATCATGGGTGATGAGAATGACTGCCATGCCGGCACCGGCCTGCAGTTCCTTGATGAGATCGAGAATCTGCGCTTGAATGGTCACGTCGAGCGCGGTCGTGGGTTCGTCGGCAATCAGCATGACCGGATCACACGCGAGCGCCGAAGCGATCATGATGCGCTGCCGCAGTCCGCCCGACAGCTGGTAGGGATATTCGCGCGCCCGTCTCGACGGGTCGGGCACCCTGACCAGGTCAAGCAACTCTACCGCGCGACGCCAGGCGGCGCGCGCACCGAGACCGAGGTGCCGGCGGATGACTTCACTGATCTGATCGCCGATTCGCATCACCGGATTCAGCGCCGTCATGGGTTCCTGGAAAATCATCCCGATCCTGCGGCCCCTGACGTCGCGGAGTTGTCCGGGCGTGATATCCAGCAGATCCGTGTTTTCGAACTCGGCCGTTCCCCCGGTGATTTCGGCCGGCGGATTGGGTTGGAGCCCGATGAGCGAAAGGGCGAGCATGCTCTTTCCGCAACCGCTCTCCCCGACTATGCCCAGCGTCTCGCCGGGAATCACGGTCAGGTCGACCCGGTCGACTACGGGAACCGTCCCCGACGGCAGGTGCAGGACCGTCGTCAGCCCCTCGACCCGAAGGAGAGGCACCGCCGTCATCAGCCGGACAGGGCCTTGAACCCCTCGGAAAACGCGGATTCGAGTTTGTCCAGAACCGCATCGTCATGTCCCAGGGAAATGGCATGGTGAGACAGGGGATTCGGCAGGGTGAGAACGCGGTTCTCGCCGAGCGAAGCCGTGAACGCCCCGTATGCGCGTGCATCGGTCTGCGCCGCGGTCCGGAAATCATCGATGGGATTGTCGCAAAAATACCAGTGGAAATGGGATCCGCCGGTCGCGAACTTCGCGGGAATCCCGTGATGCTCGGCAAGAGACTCGAACGTGGATTTCAACCTCCTGCAGCGGAAAACCATCTCCTCCTGTACCATGCCAGTGGCCAGGATGGGAAGCGTAGCGGCAGCGGCCGCAACGGAGATCGCATGTCCGTTGAACGTTCCCACGAACGCCGGACCATTCCCGGGTTCGGTCGTCCGCATCAGGTCTTCCCGACCTGCTACCGCGGCGAGCGGATAGCCGTTTGCGATCGCTTTTCCGTAAAGGGCGAGGTCCGGAATAACGCCTGTAAGGGCGGCAACACCTCCGACGGCGACGTTGAAGCCGGTCAGAAGTTCGTCGAACACCAGCACGATGCCGTGCCGGTCAGCGGCATTCCGAAGCGCCCGCAGGTACTCGGCCCTGCCAGGTATGAACCCCACGTCGATCAGCGTCGGTTCAAGGAGGATCGCGGCGATCTCGCTGCCAGCCCGGTCTAGCGCGGCGACGCTTTCCTCGACATTGTTGAAAGGCAGAACCAGGGTTTCGGCCACGAGTTCCGAGCGCTGTCCCGCGAACTGCGCCTGCGGCGTGATATTCGAAACCGGTCCCGCCCTGGCGGGATCGACCCAGACGCTGACGAACACTTCGTCGGACCAGCCGTGATAGCTGCCTTCAACCTTGGCGATCCGGGTTCGCCCAGTGGCGTGACGCGCGATGTGGAGCGCGTGTTGCACCGCCTCGGTTCCTGTGTTGGTGAAGCGCACGAGATCCGGCCATGCGGCCGCGGACACGAGGGCTTCGGCCGCCTCTGCCATCAGCGCCGACTCGACGCCGCAGGTAAGCCCGGCCTCTACGGCGTGCACGACCGCTTCCGTCACGGCGTGGCAGCTGTGGCCAAGCAGGACAGCCCCGTTGCCCATGACGATGTCGAGATGCCGGTGTCCGTCCGCATCCCGGACCCATGCGCCCTTCGCCCCCTCGAAATACAGCGGGTGCGGCTCCCGGGCGCGGGTGTTGGTGCTGACGCCGGCGGGAACGATTCTCCGGGCGCGCTCGAATATCTCCATCGAATTCGGGTAGGAGTTCACGGTCACGTCTCCGCAGTGTCCATGTCGCCGACCATGTAGCCGTAGTCGCCGGGTTCGACGAGATTGCGGTTGAGATGCGACAGGATCATGATTCCGTGCCTCACCGGCGATTTGATGACCTCGAGCGTCTCGAAGGAATACGGGCTGACGACCTTTCCCAGCACGGCCCCCTCGCCGATTGCATGGCCGAGCGGCGGGGCCTCGGTTTCGAGCCAGCCACCCTGGCGCGGCCGGACGATTTCTATTCCGCGCACGACGATCTGCGGCGGGGGCGGCGTCACCTCGCCGTCGATCGCGCCGGCGGCGCGCAGCACGTTGAGCGTCCCGGCGACCCCGCGCGCCACGTAGGGCTCCTGCGCGACGATTCCGCCGCCGAGCTCGACGACGATCGACGGTATTTTGCGCCTGTCGACAGTGACGCTCTTGGTCGTTCCGCCGTAGGTCGTGCCCGCGATGCCTTCCATCGGGCGGTAGAGGACGGTCGAGCCGAACGCGCGGGAAAGAGTTTCATCGTTCATGATGTAGACGTAGTCCACGGTCGGGCGGTCGGTCCCGGCATGAAGATCGATGTGGACGTCGATTTTCTCGAGGAACTCCCGCGTGATGGCGGCCGCGAGATGGTCCGAGTACCAACCCGACGTCGAGCCGGGAAACTGGCGGTTGAGATTCAATTCGTCGATCGGAGTATAGCGCCTGTTCACGGCGAAGGCGCGAGGGTTCGCGACGGGCAGCAGGAGAATTCGTCCCGTTATCCTGCAGCCGCGCAGGTGCGGCCAGAGCGCGCGGATAATCTGGCTGCCGGCATTTTCGTTGCCGTGGACCGAGCCTGAAATGCCGACGGTCGGACCGTCGGCGTTTCCAGCGAGTTCGTGGATCGTCAGCACCGCATCGGTGCCGTCCGCCATCGTCGTGAACTTCGGTTGGTGAATCGTGTGTCGCGTCAACAGTCTGCTCCTATGTCCGCGATGTGCGGCGTACGCGGCGCGCGACGCCTCTTGGATCGAGATAGTCGCGCAGGCCGTCGCCGAACAGGTTGAAACCGAGAACGGTAATCATGATCGCCAGGCCGGCCACGGTCGAGAGCCAGGGCGCCGCCCGCAGGTAGCGCGTTCCGTACGCCAGCGTCCACCCCCAGGTCGGCGTCGGCGGTTCGACCCCGAAGCCGAGAAAACTGAGGCCCGACTCGGCTATGATGGCGGTTCCGAGACCGAGAGTGGCAAGCACGATCACGGGGCCGAAGACGTTCGGAAGGATCTCCCTGAACAGAATTCTCGCATTCGAGGCGCCGAGCGCAACCGCGGAGGTCACGTAGTCCGCCTCCCGCTGGGCAAGCGTCACCGATCTTACGACCCGGGCGTACTCTGTCCAGAACACCGCGGCAAGCGACAGCGAGAGGTTGACGACACCTGGCCCGAGCGCCGCGACAATCGCCAGCGCCAGCACGATGGGCGGGAAACCGAGGAAGACGTCGACGATCCGCATTATGACCAGGTCCAGCCAGCCGCCGAAATAGCCGCTGACCAGCCCGACCACCGAGCCGACGACGACGGCGATCCCGACAGACGACAGAGCGATCGCGATGGATACGCGGGCGCCCACCGCCATTCTTGTCCACAGGTCGCGGCCGAAGTTGTCCGTGCCGAGCCAGTGCTCGGAAGACGGCAACTGGAGGCGGTTGCGCATGTCCAGCTGATCGACCTCGTAGCCGGAGACGAGCGGGCCGAGCGCCACGAACAGCAGGACTCCGAGGATGATCGAGCCGCCGACGATAAGGGAGAGATTGCCGCCGCGATGTCTCACGTCTCACTCCAGCCGGACTCGCGGATCGATGACTGCGTAGAGCAGGTCGACCACCAGGTTCACGATGGCGAAGGCTACGGCGAAGGTCAGCACGATCCCCTGGACGAGGGGTATGTCGCGCTGAGAAATCGCCGACACCGCGAGTTGTCCGAGGCCCGGCCATCCGAAGATGCTCTCGGTCAGAACCGCGCCGCCGAGCAGCGCGCCGAAACGGAGGCCGATTACGCTGACGACAGGGAGGAGCGCGTTGCGCAGAGCGTGAACGAACACCACGCGCGCGGGCCTGAGCCCCTTGGCATTGGCGGTTCGCACGAAGTCCTGCCCAAGCGTTTCCAGCATCGAACTTCGGACAAGGCGGGAAATGACGGCGGCGTTCGTGAGACCAAGCGTGAGCGCCGGCATCGCGATGTGCATGAGCGACTCGCCAAGCGCAGCGGGTCGTCCGGCAAGCGCCTGTCCGAACGCGAACAACAGCGGCGGGCCGCGCCCGATCGAGGGGAGCAGGTCGAGTTGGATCGCGAACAGGTACATGAGCAGTATGCCGAACCAGAAGACCGGCATGGAAACCCCGAGTTGCGCGAACAGCATGCTGGCGGCATCGACAAGGCCGCCGCGCCGGACGGCTGCCGCGATGCCGAGCGCCACGCCCAGGACAATCGATATCAGGAGCGCGACGAACGCGACTTCGAGGGTCGGCACGAGACGCTGCGCGATCGCGTTTGCGACCGGTTGGTTCTGGAAATAGGAATCGCCCATCTCCCCGCGGAAGAGATCGGCATAGTAGGAGGCGAGACGCATCCACCACGGACGGTCGAGCCCCAGCGCCCGGCGCATTTCCCGGACTGCCTCTTCCGACGCGTCTTCGCCGAGCAGGACGGCCGCGGGATCGCCCGGCAGCAACTGCATTATCCCGAAGGTCACCGCGACAATCCCGATCATCATCGGGACAAACAGCGCCAGCCTTCTGAGAACGTAGGCAGCCATCTGAATCTAGCCGGCGCCCGCGCCGTGCGGACGCCGGAGATTTCGCGGCTTCACTTTCCGATGGCGGTGCGCATCATTCCGCGCGCGTCCGGTTCGAACGTGACTGCATCGGTGTGGAACACCTGGTAACCCTGGTAGGCGATCACGAAATAAGGCAGTTCTTCGGCGATGATTCTCGCAGCTGCCCGGTAGGCTTTGGTCCGGTCCCCTACATCGATCGAGGCGCGGCCCGTTTCGAGCAGCCCGTCGACCTCGGCGTTGGCGTAGCCTCCCCAGTTGAGCGTCCCGGAAGAGTGGAACTGCGCATACATGAGCCGGTCCGGATCGACGATGTTCAGCCATCCCAGGAGCGCGATCTGGTGCTCGCCGGCGCGAACCCCCGCGGAAAACGCGGGCCAGTCCGAAATGCTGATCGAGGCATCCACCCCGTTCTCAAGCATAATCGCCTGAATGTACTCCAGGGCCTGAATCCTGTTCGGGTCCTCGCTGTGGGTCGACAGCACGATGCCGAGGTTCGCGCCTTCCTTGTCGAGGATGCCGTCGCCGTTCGAGTCCGTCCAGCCGGCCGCGGCAAAGGCCGCCTTCGCCCCTTCAGGGTCGAAACCGGGCTGCGTTATGGATGGATCGTACGCCCAGGATGACGGCAGCAGGATCGAATTTGCAACCTGGTCGACGCCCTCGTAGATCTGGTTCACGATCGTGTCCTGGTCGACGAGCATCGACAGCGCCTTGCGCAGCCCGGCATCGCCGAGCAGCGGATCCGAGACATTGATGTTGAGGTAGGTGATCCCGAGGCCGCCCATGACGGCATTCGAAAACCGGTCGTCCGCGACGAGCCTGCCGATGTCCTGGGGCGACAGCGGAGACTGGATGATGTCCAGGTCCCCCGCCTCGAACGCCTGGGCGCGGGCGGTATTGTCGCCCACAACGACGAACTCGAAACCGTCGATCTCGGGAGCGCCGCTCCAGTGGTCCGAAAACGGCTCGAGCACGATTTTCGTGCCGCGTTCCCAGTTCGCGAGCTTGAGCGGGCCTGCGCCGACCGGGTTGGATGAAAGGTCGCCGCCGCCTTCGACGTAGTCTCTCGGAACAATGCCCATGTCCAGGTAGCTCAGGAGCGGTGCGTACGGCTCCTTCAGCGTTATCTTCACGGTTCTCTCGTCGACGGCCTCGATCGTTTCGATCGGCGTGAAGAGAGACCGGAATCGCGCCTTGAGATCCGGATCTAGTATTGTTTCGAACGTGAAGACGACGTCATCGGCGTCCAGTTCGGATCCGTCGTGGAACCAGACATCTTCGCGAAGCGTGAAGATCCATACCGTGGGTTCCGGGTTCGTCCAGCTCTCGGCCAGGTCCGGCCTGGGTTGAAGACTGGCGTCGAGCTGCACGAGCCCGTCATAAAGAAGATTGTTCACGCGGTAGGCCGTCGTGTCGCGCATGACCCGCGGATCCAGCGTTCCCGCATCGACATCGGCACCCAAACGGATCTGCTCACCCGCGACCGGGCCTGCCGCGAGTGCGGCCGAAACCAGGGCAGCGCAGGAAATCGGTCGAATTCTCATCATGGTCTTCCTCCAAATCTTCAACTCGAGTATTCGAAAGAGCCTAGTTCAACCCCTTGAGCAAGACAAGCAAGGCATCAGTCGACCCGACCGGACTGCTCTCGATCACGTGCAGAAATGACCGGAGAGGCGATCATTCCGCGGCATTCCGGCAAGTTCGAACACCACGTCGTATCGACAGCGCGCGCAAGGCCTGAATCGGCGAAGCCGGGACATTGCCCGTCGCCGCATCGGCGATGCCCGGATCCGTCAGACGGAGCCGGAACTGCAGGCGAGCGACGCCCCGAAACAGACCTCGAACGCGCGGTAGGGCGGCCTCCGCGTCGCGCGATCTCGTCCATGGCTTCCGTCACGGCCATGAACTCGACAGCCACTTCCGGCGGCAGCCGCCCGGAAATCAGGCCCGCGACAGGCAGTGGCAGCACCGCCGGAACCCGGCCGTCCCCCGCGCGCACTGCGCTGGCGGCAAACGCCATGCCGGTTGCATTCAATGGCCAGATCAGCAGCCCAACCCGCAACGAACGGGTGCAAGGGAGCATTCGGACCACGATGTGCGGAAGCCATTCCCGGACTTTACCCTTCTGACTCCATGCGTTGACCTGTGTCAGCATCGAACAGGTGAATATTTCGGGGTTCGACCCTCACCGTGACCTCTGAGCCCGATTCGACGTCGAGACGATTCTGCAGCACACAGAGCAGCCTGCAGCCCCCGGATGCCAGCAAAAGGTGCGTGCCGCTTCCCGTCGGCTCCACGAGAAGCACCCGTGCCGGAAGTCCTTCAGGCGAAATCTCAATGTGTTCGGGACGGATTCCCACGGTCACGAGCTTGTCGGCGAGAGCCGACAGCGGATCCGCCACAGGCAACCTGACACCATCCGATAAGCCAATTGAGGCGCTCCCATCCGTCTGAATCGTCCCGTCGATGAGGTTCATGGCGGGAGAGCCAATGAACCTGGCAACAAAGGTGTTGCAAGGCCGGTCATAGAGTTCCAATGGCATTCCGACCTGCTCTACATGTCCATCGCGCAGCACAACGATCCTGTCGGCCATCGTCATGGCCTCTATCTGATCATGCGTGACGTAGATCATCGTGTTCCCGAGCTCCTGGTGCAGCGTCTTGATTTCGGAGCGCATTTGCACACGCAGTTGGGCATCGAGATTGGACAGCGGTTCATCGAAAAGGAAGACATCACAGTCGCGCACGATGGCCCGGCCCATGGCAACCCTCTGGCGTTGCCCGCCCGAGAGCTGCCCCGGAAGCCTTTCAAGCAGCGCCGTGAGCCCCAGGACATTCGCCGCTCGGCGTACCGCATTCCTGATTGCGTCGGCTGCCACCCCCCGCATACGCAGACTGAAGCCCATGTTTCCGGCCACGCTCATATGCGGGTAGAGAGCATAGTTCTGGAACACCATCGCGATGTTGCGTTCGCGCGGGGTCAGTTCATTGACGGCTTCCCCGCCGATCCTGATCTCGCCAGTGGTTATGTCGTCCAGCCCGGCAATGAGCCGAAGGAGCGTCGATTTGCCGCAGCCAGAGGGGCCGACCAGCGCCACGAACTCTCCCGCGGCGATCTGGATGCTGACAGACTTGAGCGCATCAACGGCGCCGAACCGCTTCCCTACCGCGTCGATTTCAACCGAGGCCACAAACGCTTCCTCAGGCCCTGAACGCCCGGTCGTGACCGGGAATCACCAGGTCGGGAGCCAGCTCCTGTACCCGGTCGAGCGAAGCGTTGAGCTGTGACAATTGTGCTTCGGAATACCAATGCGAAAAGGAGCGATGCCGGTATTCCGAGGCAGTCATTGTCAGATCACCTGCAACCAGGACCCTTTCTTCGGCAGTCTCGACCAGAAGCGAGATATGCCCGGCAGTGTGTCCAGGAGTCGGGATCGCGGTCACGCCTGCCATCAGTTCGGTCTCGCCCGCGACTTCCGTGACGCTCTCCATCATCGACTTCTTGGCTTCGACGATCGGCCGGCCTTCGATTGCCGCCATGTCGTCCAGTTCGCCCGCGCCCAGCAACCATGGTTTGCCGGGAAGTTGCACGATGGCTGCAGCATGGTCGCTATGGCCATGCGTCGTGACAACCATGTCTATGTCGTCGTAGTCCAGTCCTCGGCTCTGCAGCGCGTGCCACAGGATCGCGTATGCGCCGACGTGGTGGTTTCCGGGGTCGACCAGCAACGTCCGCTCGCCGCGGATCAGGACCGTCGCGGCTACGGGAAGGAAGCCCAGGTTGGTTCGGAATATCGGCTGAGGGCCGGGCCCGATTCCGATCATCTCCTCCATCCGGTCCAGTTGCTGTTCCGGGTTGGCGGTGAAGAAATACACGAGTTCGTCGCGATGCCAGCGGAACCGGAGGCAAACCGGGTTGATGATGACCTCGACGTCGAGGGTGGTCATGCTTCAACTCCTTTCGAAGGCGGATTGGATTCCAGGGCCGCGCGGATCCAGTCCAGGTTGCGCCGCGCCATGAAGCTGTAGTTGTAGAAGCTCACGCCGCTGGCAACCGGCGCGACGGCGGCGCACTGCTCGGCGAGACTCGCACCGTCGGCCGTCTGCGGCAGCATGGCTCTGAGAGCGGGGACCTGCGTGACGGCCTGCCCGACGGTGCCGGTGTACGCGGAAATGCTCCTGGCCAGGATCGAGGGATCCGTCTGGTAGAAGGTCGGATGCATCTCGTCGACGTGATCAAGGACGCGGTCGAGGTCGACGCCGTTCTGCCAGCGCCTTCCGTTCGGACCCATCGGATACAGAGGCCCAAAATCGAGACAGCCAACCAGGACGCTGCCTGATCCCCTCAGCGTCGCGGCCGCCTCCGCGGCAAGCGTCGACGGACCGGTCTCGCGACTGCGCAGATACCCTTCCATATGCCCACCCGCGCCGGCCTCGATCGGTTCCCATCCCATGATCTCGCGCGATCCGCCCTCCAACGTGGCATCCACCGTGTCGCGGACCCATCCACGCACTGCGGCGGTGTCGATCCCGCCATCTGCGGAACGCTTGAGGCAGGCGGGACAAAAACAGAGGCTGGCAAGGAATTCCATGTCCGGGTCAAGCGGCACGCCGATCACTTCGTGGTGGTGGTCGTGACGCAATGGCAGATACTCGATCGACTCCAGAAGCACCCGGGCGAAAATCCCCATTCCGGCGACATCCTGCATGACGGAGAGCACGAGGTCGCGTACCGACTCGTTCGAGGGACACAATGTATGCGTGATCCGGTCGCCCCAGGGGTTTTCCACGACCATGTCGGGATGCGCATTGCCTAACCCCGAGTTGTGCAGGACCGGCATCCACGCCGTCAGCGAGATGCCGCGGTCATTGGCGGTCAGGGCAAGTTCCTCCCAGAACGCAGACCAGTCGTCGGAAAGCGAACTGACCGGCGGCGCAAGCGGGTGCCGCGCGTGCCATGCACCGGGGCTGCAATAGAGCGCGCCGGGTTCGGGAAAATGGACGCGCCGCCGCGGGTTGTGCGGCAGAAAGAACATTCCCGAATGGTACCAGGTGGTGATGTAGAGAGTGTTGAGGCCGGCCCTCTCCACGGCCTCAAGCACCGTGTCGGCTCCCTCGTCGATAACGTCCCAAGGGTATGCATAAAGGCCGAGAGGGGCGGTCTGGGTCATGGCGAAGTCTCACTCTTGGTTGCAAGGGGCCAGGTGGCAAAGTCCTCAATGAACTGCGCCACTGAAGTCACGATTGATTCTAGCAGCGCTCGCCCCCGGTCTCCGGTAGCGAGTGTCGGCGCACCGATGACACCGCTTGAACTCAGCTCCTTGAAACTCGCTGCCACCGTGACGGGGCCGCCCGCAAGAAGGTCGGCACCCAGATAAGGCGAGCGATTCAGCTGAACATCGACGGCCTTGTCCATCTGGACCAGGTCCGGTTCCGTGGCGAGCATCAGCGACGTTTCCATTTCGCAGGCATGCATGATTCCGCCGGACTCCGACTGACGCCACTCTGCCAACTCTTTCAACGCAAAGTCCCAGTAGTTGGCGGTCGCGGCCGTGATCCCGTGATCATAGCGCAGGGTCTGTATCAGGTTCTTCAGCAGGTTGGCATTGCCACCGTGCCCGTTGAGGATCGCAATCCGGCGGAATCCGTGTCCGGCCAGGCTCTGGGCGACCTGGCCGACGACAGCGGAAAAGACATGCTCGTCCAGCGAGATGGTGCCCGGAAAATCCCGGTGATGCGGGGAGAAGCCGGTCCACACGGTTGGAGTGACCACTGCGGGATGGCACTCGGAAGCGCGCGCAACTGCGGCCTCGCAGACATGACCGGCCAGATGCGCGTCGACTCGCAACGGCAAGTGGTGACCATGCTGCTCAAATGCGCCGACCGGAATCACGACGACCGGGTCCGACGCAAGCAGGGCATCCACTTCTTGCCACGTGAAATCGCCCAGTCTGATCTTGTTCGCCAACGTTCCCCCCCTCAATTCATCTCGTCGATTCGCACCGGCCGTTCGTCGGCCAGCGCACGCTTCATCGCCCCAACCACTGCCTCGGCGGCGCGTGCCTCTTCCAGGCCCACCAGGGGCGGCTCTCCTGCCATGGTTCTCGTAACGAACGCACCGAGCGATGCGGCAAGCGCGCCTTCCACATGTCCGACCCTATCGGTCGGCCAATGCGTCAGGTCGGGACGGGAAAATCCGGACGCGCGCAGAACGCTCATGCCGTGATCGGCGCCTTCTATCCGTATCATGCCGCCGTCGCCGACGACGTGAAACGCCGGATCGAGCGGCGCCGGCTGACTTGTCGGCAGCACCCAGGAAGACTCGAACATCGCAATCGTGCCGTCAGCAAAGCGCAGTGTCGCGACGACGGCGTCGTGTGTTCCGTACGGCGCGCACTCACGCACGACCGCCTCGGCAAATGTTCGCTCGGGCGGGGAAGGATTGATCGCCAGCGTCATCTCAATGTCGTGGATCAGGGTCGATGACAGCAGGTCGGTCCACGGCGCGTAAATCTCGATCCCCGCCCTGGTGCCGCGACGGCGCGCGAAGACGCTGACCAGTCGACCAACCGCCCCCGCATGCACGAGTTCCCTCATCCGAGCAAAGCGGGAATCGGCATGGAGGATGAAATTGACAGCCGGCGCAGTCCCCAGGCTGCGCAACTCCGCAACGAGTGCGTCAACGTCGCCAAACGTTCGACCCAAGGGCTTTTCCAGCATCAGCGCCAGCCCCTTGCGCGCGGCGGCGACAGCCGGAGCGTGGCGCGCTGTCTCCGGCGTGGCGATGCTCACCGCGTCCAGTTCCTCGGTCGCCAGCATTGCCGAGACGTCAGTGTAGGCGCGGCACGCCAGATCTGCGGCAACGGCTTCGGCCCGCGCGACGTCAGCATCGCATACTGCGGCCAGCGTACAGCGCGGATCATCCCGGAAGATCCGAGCATGCAATGCGCCGATTCTGCCCACTCCGATTACGGCAATTCGCATTTTGCCCCCCCTAGCGTTCAGCGCCGGACAACAGAACCCGCGTGATGAGCCTGTTGAAAGCGATCATGACCATTGCAACCGGCAGCAAAGTCAGCACTGCCGCCGCCGCCTGCTGGCCAACCTCGATGTCGATCGTGCTGCGGAACATGCCTAGGGCGACGGTGGTGATTTTGACGTCGCTGGTGAAAATCAGCGGCGTGAGGAACTCGATCCATGACAGTATGAACGCAAAGACGAATCCCGCCAGCAGACCCGGTCGCAGCAGCGGCAGGACAATTCTCATCATGACCTGAAGATCGGTGCATCCGTCAATGCGCGCGGCATCTTCGATTTCAGGGGGAAGCCGGTCGATGAAGGTCTTCAGAATCCAGACCTCGAAGGGGAGAATGAACCCTGAATATGCCAGAATGAGACTGAAATAGGAGTCGTCGATCCGGAGGCCGACAAAGACCACGAACATGGGAATGAGAAAGATCGTCGTGGGCAGGAAATACACCGATATCATCCCGCCCAGCAAAAGGTTCCGTCCCGGGAGCCTCAGTCTCGAAAAGGCATAGGCAGCCGGAAGTGCAACGATCACGCAGATGAGGGCAGTGAGCATGGAGACCGCAAGGCTGTTTCCGATCCCTTCGCGCAACGGCACAATGTGACCCGGTGTCAGGACGGCCCTGAAATGTTCGAAATAAAGCGTGTCAGGCAGGAACCGCACATCGCGCGAACGGATCACCGCTTCGGGCTGCAAGCTGGTCAGAAACAGGGCGTACAGCGGGAACGCCATCAGGAGCAGCACCGCACCGGCCGAAACGTAGATTGCCGCGCCTCGCAAAAGCGCACGTCGCTGCCTCGGCCTCATGTCTGCGCCTCTGCACGGCGTGCGAGAAACCTTCGGGACAAAGTCACAAAAAGAACGACGAACAATGTCACGAGCAACAATGTGTAGGCTGCGGCCGAAGCGCGGCCCAAATCGAAGGTTTGGAACGCCTCGCGATAGACATAGTAGTTCAGTGTGGTGGTTTGCCCAGCCGGACCCCCGCGTGTCAGAACGAAGATCGTGTCGAACGCCTTCATCGCCCAGACGAACTGAATCAGGATCAGCGGAACCGTGATAGGCAGCATCAGGGGCAGGAGGATGTGCCGGAAACGCTGACCTGTACTGGCGCCATCCACTGCGGCTGCCTCGAAGACCTGCCTTGGAAGGCTCTGCAACCCTGCCAGAAAGAAGATCACCATGAATGGTATGGCTTTCCAGATCTCAGCGACCGCGATCACGTGCAATGCCGTCCAGCCATCGCCAAGCCAGATCCGGTAGGTGTCGATCAACCCCAGCCTTGTCATGATCGCATTCACGAAACCCACGTCGGCATGGAACATCTGCCCCCAGAGGACGCCTGCAACGACCGGCGGAACCGCCCAGGGAAGGATCACCACCACCCGCAGGAAACTGCGTCCGCGGAATGGCTGGTCGAGCAGCAAGGCGATAAGGAAGCCGAGGATGGTCGTGGCTACGGCTATAAGCAGGCCGAAGTAGACCGTGCGCAGAACGGCGTCGACAAATCCCGGACTGTCGAGAAGGTCGGCATAGTTCCGCAAGGCGATGAATTCGCCGAGCCTGAGCCGGACCATGTCGAATTCCGAAAAACTCAGCGTCAGCGTGAAGATCGCCGGGTAGGCGAAAATGCATGCCACCCACGCCAGCGCAGGCGCAACCATGAAGGCGGCGCGGGCAACTTCGCGCCGCCTCATGTGCCCCCGCCGCCGCGCCCGGCTCGCGCGGCGTGTTCGGGATTCGACTGTTCTCGCCTTAGCGACGGCTGGCATCGATGAGCGAAACCGCCTCGTCCAGCGCTTCCTTCGGCGACACTTCCATCGCCAGCGCCCTGGAAATCTGGCCGGTGAGAATCTCCACCCACCGCTCCCGGTCAGTCGAGTAGCCGCCGTCTACCGGATACTGGTACGACTGCCGAATGACCTCTGCGAAGGGCAGGTTCGCGACGACGTCAGGATGGTTGAGCGCAGCTTCGACCGACGGCGCCCAGGGGGAAGTCGCGCCCTGCAGGATCTGGTTGTCCAGCGACGTAGCAAGCCGGATGAACTGCGCGCCCCCTTCGGGATTGGAGGCGAACGACGGAACGGAAAGGAATTCGGATCCGTCAACGGATGCGGACGTTTCCAGCGCGGGGTAGGGTGCATAACCGGACCGGCCCTGGACAGCCGAGTCCTCGCTTCCGTTGGCAATGCCAGCGATGAACGGCCAGGTCAGGAAGAAACCGCGGTTTCCGGCCAGGTAGGCAGGCGAGGCATCGAAAACCCAAGTGTAGGTGACGACCGCAGGATCGATCACCTTGTGCACATGCAGAAGCTCGACCATGCGGGACAACGCCTCGATGCCCGCCTCGCTGTTCACCGCGGGGTCAAGCGCTTCGTCGAGGAACCGGCCGCCATTGCCTTGCAGCATCGCGCCAAACGTAAAGAGATTGCCGACCCCGCCCCAGTTGTCGGTCAGGCCATAAACATTGTTGTCGGGGTCCGTGATCGCCTTGGCATAGTTGATCAGGTCGTCCCACGAGCCCGACTTGGCATGCCAGTCGGCTGGTGCCTCCGGATCCAGATCTGCCGCTTCGCAGAGATTCTTGTTCCAGTGCATGATCGGACAACCGATCGTCACCGGGACGCCGTAGCGGCGACCCTGATAGGTTGCTGCCGTGACCGAATTCTCGATCAGGCCGTTGGGAAGCAACTCGTTATCGACCAGATCGGTCAGATCGGCCAGCCAGCCCTTGTCCGCCAACCCGGCCACCAGTGCCGCCGTGACGAAGACGGCATCACCCGGACTGCGGCGAGCAATCATCGTCGAGTTGAGTTTGACCGGCAGGTCCGGGGTCGTGACCAGCTCAATCGACGGCTCGGGACCATAGGCCTTGGCATAGGCCGGTGCGAGCGCCTGCAGGTAATCCATGTGCGAGCCCAGCAGAATCTTGATCGGCTCGCTGTTGTCGGACGCAAGGACGCGTCCTCCCGTGCTCAGCAAACTGCTTCCAAGAGCAGACGCTCCCGCGGCCAACAATAACCTGCGACGAGTTAGACCGGTGCAATTCATAACGTTACCTCCCTGTCAACATGATTGATTTCCGGGCAGGTTGATCTTGGGCCGAACCTGAGTCAAGCCTTGATCCTTGTCGAGGCATCTGCGCTTCGGCGTTTGTCGTTGGCGCGTGCCGGGCGGCCTTAAGGCGGAAGGCCGCATCAACGGAGCGCATCCTCTCCGGCCCGGTGGCTGAAGATTTCAGGTTGGATCTGTTCAAGCGCCCGATCAATGCGAACCGGCAATCGGATCCAGCGGATACGCGGGGCGGTTTAGCAAGCGGTATTCCAGCAGCCGGGGATCGCTGGTGCAGGGACCCGGTGTTGAAACCGTATAGCTTGCGCGCATGATCTGGTCGTAGGCGCGACGATGGGCAACGGCAGCCTTGACAACGATGATGTCAAATTCTGCAGGTTCGACGCCCTGGCTACGCCACTGGCCAAGATCAAACGGCGCGGTTTTTCGAGACGTCAGCAAGATCGTGAGTCCGCCGTGTCGCACGACAGCCGCGGGTCCCATGTCAATCTGGACTCCCGTGGACGCCGCAGCATGGCTCTGCCGGTCCTCAAGGGTAAAACGCCCGTCACTCTTCGAGACGAGCTCCACCTCGAGTTCGACCGGGCCCGGATCCATCGGATTGCCGGCGCCGCCAAGCCGCATCCGGCGGAGCGAACCCGGAGCGGCCTCGGCGAGAAAGGCAACCGCCTCGGGGTCGGCGAGTATGATGCCCGCATTCGGATGTTGCGCTTCGAGAAGCGCTCTCAGCAGGACGGTGCCGGTGCCCGGAGCGCCACCCCCAATGTTGTCGGACGGTTCGACCAAGAGTGCCGGGCCGGAACCCCGGTTTGCGGCAGCTTCGGCAATCGCCGCATCCGGGTCCATTTCCGCCGGAAGCCCGGCATCCCGCAGTTCCATCGCCGCATCGGCGAGGCGGCTGAGGGCGGCCTCGGCGGCCTCGGCGCTTCCGGTAGTCACGAGACTGAACGAAACGCCCGCATCGGGCACATCGGCGAACGAGAAACCGGCAACGACGTTTACGGCCCAGATTTCGGGATCTTCCGCCTCGATCCGACGGGCGAGCGCCTCAAGGTCGCGCATGGGCGAATCCGCCGTTCCCGTACCGGTGGGAGGCCAGATCAACCGGGCACGTCGATGGTGCATCCGCGGCCGGCGGCCTTCAGCGCGAATCCGGGCCAGCAAGCCGGCGGCTCGCTTCGCACTGTCCCTTGCATCGACATGCGGGTTCTCGCGATAGCAGACCAATGCGTCCGCTTGCGCGGCCATCGTCGGCGTCATCGTCGCGTGCAAGTCGAATACTCCGGCGACCGGCGCCGGTTCCAAGGACGGCGCTGCACGAAGACGCGACAGGAGCGTGCCTTCCACGTCCTCAAGGCTTTCGGAGACCATCGCTCCGTGCAGCGCCAGAAAAACGGCGTCACAGCTTTCGGCCGCCACTACCGCATCGAGGTCCGAAAAAAATGTCTCGATGACCTCGTCTTCAACGATGCCTGACGGAGTCGCCATGTAGGACACGGAAGGCACAACATCCCAGGATTCTCTTTCTGCCACCTCGAGGAACCCGTCGATCATCGAACCGTTGCCCCGAAATTCAAGCAAACCATTGCCCCGGGCAATGGAAAAGTCAGACAACGCTGTCCGATCAGGTACAAAACAATGCGTCTCGTGAAACAGTCCGGCAAGAAGAACTCTCATCCGATACCCGCATACCTGAACCCGCCATTCGGGGCGGGGAGGTCATTGCGCTCCCTTCTGCGACTTCGGTTGACCCGGCGCATATTGCGATCATGTTCCGCGCCTGGGCTGAAAGTTCGTCCTTCGCCCCACCTCGCTACGGGCCGTCATCATGGTGCAGGTCGCTTTGACCGGCTCACCGCATTCGAGCGGCGCGGCGACCGTTGGTGCCGCACGGGAGATGCCGTGAGCCATCTCCGTCGTGCGGGCGAACGTAACCCGCCGGGTGCACGGCACGAGTCCTTTCTGAACGCCCGACCTCGCGTCGCAGCGCGCAGGCATGAGCTCGGTGCGCAGGGCGAACCCGAAATCATGCGGCCGAGCGCCCCCGTTTGCGTTCCGAGGTCCGGACGCGTTCCGGACTGCAATCCCTTTCTCCTTCCTCACGCGCGACGCTGGTTTCGGGCAGCCGCACCAACCCGGCGGTGCACACGGGTTTGAGCGGTTCAGCCACACTCCAATGCGTCGAGGGCATTTGCGGCGGCAGCGACGGTTTCCTCAATGTCATCGTTCGAGTGGGCCGTGGAAAGGAACCAGGTTCCCCGGCTTGTCGGTCGAATGCCGGCAACCACCATGTACTCGAGAAATTTCACCTGCTTTTTCAAGTCCGTGCGACGGTAGCTTCGGTAGTCCGTGACGTCGGCGAGGTCCGAAAAGAACGTGCTGAAACAGGAGCCGAAGCCCTGCACCCGCAGGTTCGACTTCCGGTCCGCAGCGCAGCGGCGCAGGCCTTCCATCAGGTTTTCACCTTTCCGTTGGAGATCCCTGATCGCCTTTCCATTGCCGGCAGAAAGCGCGTCGAGGGCGGCGATTGCCGCCGCCACACTCGGAACGTTTGCGTTGTAGGTTCCCGCGTGGTTGACGGCGCCCGTGCCGAACAGGTCCATGATCTCCGCCCGACCTGTCAGGGCGGATACCGGAAAGCCGCCCGCCATCGCCTTTGCAAAAGTCGCAAGGTCGGCGGTTACCCCGAATTTCTCTTGGCAGCCCCCCAGGGCAAGTCGGAAGCCTGTGATGACCTCGTCGAATATCAGGACCACATCATTCGCGTTGGCCAGCTCCCGAAGCGCCTCGAGGTATCCTGGTACAGGCGCGATGGCGCCCGTGTTGCACATGGCCGGTTCGGTGATGATGGCCGCGACATCGCGGCCATGGTCGTCAAGGACGGACTTCACCGCCCCCGCGTCATTCCAGGGAAGGACAATGACATCCCCGGCCACGGATTGCGCCTGTCCGAGCGTCTCTAGATGCGGCTCACCGCGATCCGGAGAATCCTCGGCCTCCACATCGGTCGGCGGTGCATTGCTGAGCAGGACGTTGTCGAACCAACCGTGGTACTGCCCTTCGAACTTGATGTACTTGCGCTTGCCCGTGAAAGCACGGGACACGCGAATTGCCGCCTGCACGACCTCGGATCCCGACATTCCGACCCGCACCCGTTCCGCGTTCGGAATCACGCGCTTGATTCGTTCGGCCAAGTCGAGTTCGTGTCGATGCTGCCCTCCCAGCATCTGGCCCTGCGACAGGGAGTCCGCAACGGCATCGCACACGATTCGCGGCGCATGGCCGAGAATGGCGGGCCCCATCCCCAGCGCGTAGTCGATGTATCGGTTGCCATCGAGATCGAACAGGTAGGCGCCCTTGCCGTGCTCGAAGCACAACGGTACGGGAAAGCTGGCAAGCCTGATGTTCGAGTTGACCGCACCCGGTATGGCTGCCGATGCCCTCTCGGCATAGTCCCTCGATGCAGCGAACCGATCGCCCGCGTTCGGCGAATTCCGCAAAGCGAGTCCTCCTCCCACATGCTTCGCCGGTTCGCGCGGCTTACGCATTTTCTCCGTCGGAGCCGCGCCCCATGCATGCTGACAGGGCCGATGATAGTACTTCCTTGGCCCGCGAGACAAGCATTCGGCGTTTCCCGATCCGAAACATCGGAACCGGCGGAAACAGGCTCCAAGGTCACGGATTGTTGGCAACCAGGGCGCAGTGCTGTCCTGCGTCCGCATGCGCTCCTGCATTCTGCGTGCGAGGCAATTCGCGGTTTCCGCTCGCGCGGCGGCAATTCCAATGCATCGCCGGACCGTGCCGCCCCGGACCACTCCAGCCGCCGCGGCCCACCGTGGCTGCGCGTCGCTGTCGATGCCCCGGAAAACGTCTCTCCTCCCGATGCGCCGCCTCACGCGGCGCCGAGAACCGGCGACGGCAGGACATTGCCGGTCGCCGCATCGACGATGCCCAGATCCGTCAGGCGGGGCCCGGGATTGCAGGCGAGCGACGCCCCGAAACAGGCCTTGAACACGCGGTGGGGCGGCTTCCAGGTCGCGATCCCGTCCATGGCTTCCCTGACGGCCGCGAACGCGGCGGCCACCTCCGGCAGCGGCCGCCCGGAAACCAGGCCCGCGACGGGCAGCGGCAGCATCGCCCTGACCCGGCCGTCCGCGACGGCCGCCAGGCCGCCGCCCGCCGCGCGCACGGCGTTGGCGGCAACCGCCATGTCGGCCGCGTCGGACCCGAAGACCGTCAGATTGTGGGAGTCATGCGAAACCGTGGTGCAGAAGGCGCCCCGCCACGCGCCCCAGCCGCGCAGGAACGCGATCCTCGGCGCACTCCCCGCGCCGCGGCGATTGACGACCGCCATGCTGATCGACCCTTCCGGAGGCCGCACGCGGCCGTCCGCCACCGAGGCCGCGGCCTCTCCCCACCGGGTGAAGCGGGGCTCGTCGATGGTGGCGACGCGGACGGGACCCGGGCCGGCCCGGACGAGAAAGTCCTCGGGGGCGAAGGACCGCAGGCCGAGGCCCCGCGCCAGCCGGTCGCAGGACCGGTCGGGCCGGCCGTCCCGGGCGCCGATCTCGACCCCGTCGAGGATGACCGCCTCGGCCCGGAAGTCGCGCAGGTCCGGAAAGACCGCGAGGTCGGCCCGCCGGCCCGCCTGAAGCCACGCAACCATCGCCCCGAACGCATGTTCCCGGCCGTCCTCGCCGGTTGTCCCGGGAAGCCGCAGTCCCCTGCTTCGCATCCCTCCCGCACCGAGGACGCGCTCCGCCGTTTCCGCTGTTCCGAAAAGGGCCGCGGCGGCGCCTTTCAGCCGCACCGGATTTCCTTGCGGCATCCAGTCCCGCGCATGCAAGACGGCCAGGATGAACCCGGCGCAAGGGGATCGACGGGCGTGCGCATGCAAAGCGCCCTTGCATCGCTTCACTCGCGTCGGATGACCTGGCTGTAGGCAAACCCCGCCAACCGGTGCCAGTTGAGCGAAATCAGGATCGGGCGGCTGTCCGATGCAAGATATCGCCGGGTAACAAGGACTGCATCGCAGCCGGCGAGTTCGCCGAGCCTTGCCGCCATTCCGGCATCGAGCTTCTCGGTCGTGATCTGCTGGTGAACCTCATGGACCTGGATGTCAAAACGGTCCTCTATCAGCCGATGAATTGCCCCGGCATGCGAAACGAGCTCCGGTCCGACGGATGCAAAGTCCTGGTGAATGAAAACATGGGATACGCAGATCGGGTTGTCGTCCGACGTGGTGCGGATTCCTTCCGCCAGCAGCCACTCCCGGCCAGGCAGCCGGCCCAGCCGAATTGCGAGTTGATCGTCGGGGACGATCCGCAGCACCCGGTCGATCACGAGACGGGTATCGTTCGCGTAATCGTACAGCTGCGTCAGCGAAGTCAACGACTGCGCGTATACCGGACGCTCGCGGCTGGAGATCACTTCGCTGCCGCGACCTTGACGGCGATCGACCATGCCGCCTTCGCCAAGCAACCGCAGCGCTTCGCGCACGGTGTATCGGCTGGTATTGAAGCGCTCGCAAAGTTCCTGTTCCGTGGGCAGCATCGTACCGACGGGATGGACGCCCGAAGTGATGCTCCTCTTGAGCTCCTGCGCCAGCCGACGATAGAGCGGACCATCCCGAGCCACTTCGCCGTCTGTCGAAATCGGGCGGTTCCTTTTCATGCGGATCTTCCCCGGTTGCGCAATGCGGTCCATCCATCCGCCAGTCCGTCCCGGAAAGCGGGATCCGCAATGCTCGTTATTCTCTCCGCCCGCTGGTCGGTGTCGGCATGCGCGAGGTTGGCTGAACCATGTTCGGTGACGATCCACTGCACGTCCGAACGGGCGACCGTCACCGGCCTGTTCGCGCAGAGGCGCGGCACGATCCTGCTGGCGCGGCCATTCGCCGCGGTGGACGGCAGCGCAATGATGCTCCTTCCGCCCTCGGATGCGTTGGCGCCGCGAACGAAGTCGACCAGCCCGCCATGTCCCGTGATCTGCCTGTCGGCCAGGAACTCGCCATTGCATTGGCCGAAAAGGTCCACCTCAAGCACTGTGTTCACGGCAACGAAGTTCGGCAGGGACCTGAGGACGGCAGCATCATGCGTTCGTGAAACCGGCGCGAATCGAAAGCGGGCGTCCCTGGCGACGCGTTCGTAGAACGAGCGTGTGCCGAGGGCGACGCCAGCAGTGACGCCGCCGGAAAAGTCGCCGTTGTCGACTGCGTCCAGAACCGCATCCGAGACCATCCCGCCGTGGACGCGGAGGTCTTTCGCGCCGGACAATGCGTCGACGACGGCGCGCTGGAGCTTTCCGAGACCCAGCTGAACAGTGTCGCCGGGCCTGATCAGGCCGGCCACCTTGTCTGCTATTCTGCCCAGGGTGTCCGACGGCGTGCCGGGATCATGCTCGACCAGCCTGTTCGGCGCTTCGATCAGGGCCGAAAACCGCTCGACGGAGATGCGCGGACCGTTTGCCGCATCGGGCATTTCCGGATTGACCTGTCCGACCAAGGGTGTTCCCGCCTTGACCAGCGCCGGCGCAAAGTCTGCGCAGATCCCGAGACCGACGCTTCCGTCCTGCGGCCGAGTGACCTGGAACACGGCGCCCGAAATGCCGGAGCCGGACCGAAACCAGCGGTAGCAGGAACTGTAGTGAAGCGGCACGACCCTGACGCGGCCTGCGTCAATTCCGTCCTGCAGCTCGTCCATTGCGAAGATGGTCGTGGCGGTCGTTCCGTTTCCGGCCGACGTGGGGTCGAAGCGGTTGACCCCCGGGATCCACACGCCTCGAAATTCTCGGCCCGTTCCGATCTCGGGGTCTTCGTGAAGGGCGTCGAGAAAGGCCGTCGGTTCGCCGGCGCACCCTGCAAGGAATATGGCGCCGTCCGGGGGGAAATCCCGGATTGCGTCAGCCCAGAGCGCAGCGGTCATTTCGATCAGGGTCCTGTCCTGCGCATTGCATCGAAATAATGGGCCCTCTAGACTTGTTCGGACAAATTCCACCCTAAAGGCGTCGCTACTCAATTGACAAGTTCCCTGACCAGAGGTCTCGCGCAGCTGCTTGCCCGACCGGTGGACCCAATCACCCGCGCCCGCGCCGCGAGACACGTTCTGGACTGGCTTGGATGCGCCGTCATCGGCGCGAAGGAGCCGGCGGGACGGCGCCTCCTGAGGCATGCGGCGACCGCGCCGGCCGGGAGGCACTCCGTCGTCGGCGGTCGCGGCGCGGCGGAGCCGGGACAGGCCGTCTTTTGCAACGGAGGTCTCGGCAACATCCTCGAAATGGACGACATCCACAGGACTGCCATTCTCCATCCCGGACCGGTCGTCGTGCCGGCGGCGCTTGCTGCGGCGGAAGGGGCCGGGGCTTCGGCGGAGGGGTTTCTCGATGCCGTGGTCCGCGGATACGAGGCGCAGATCCGCATCGGAAACGCCGTGGGTCCGGATCACTATTCGCGCTGGCACAACACGTCGACCTGCGGCCCCTTCGGTGCGGCTGCGGCGGCGGGCAGCGTCATGGGTCTCAGCCAGGATCGAATGGTATGGGCTCTCGGCAACGCCGGCACGCAGTCTGCCGGGTTCTGGCGATGCCGCCACGAACCGGTCATGACAAAGCAGCTTCACACCGCCCGGGCGGCGCAGGCCGGTCATACCGCCGCCGCGCTTGCGTCGATCGACTTTACCGGACCGGAATTCGTCCTCGAGGGAGAGCAGGGGTTTTTCGACGCCATGTGCCCCGATCCTTCCCCGGACCGAATCCTGGCGGACCGCGACGGACCATGGAAGATCAGGGAGACCAGCTTCAAGCCCTGGCCTGCGTGCCGTCATGTGCATGCCGCGATCGATGCCGCCCTGATGATCCGGGAACGGCATGCGCCGGCGCCGCAGGACATCGCGTCGATCCGGGTCCGGACCTATGCGGACGCTCAGCGGTTCTGCGACCGCCGCGAGCCGACGACGACTCAGGAGGCAAAGTTCAGTTTCCAGCATTCGCTGGCTGTCGTTCTTCTGAAGGGCAAGCCGGAGCTCGGGGACTTCCGGCCGGAGGAAATCGCGAGGTCCGACATTTCGGAGCTGCGCAACCGCATTGCCGTCACGGTGACCGAGCAGTTCGAAGGCCGCTATCCGAACCACTATGGCAGCGGCGTGGATGTCGCGAGGAGAGACAGGAAGGCACTGTCTGCAGACGTTCCCGACGCCCTGGGCGATCCGGAAAATCCCCTCGCGGAGGAACAGGTTGCAGACAAGGCCCGCAGCCTGATGGCCGCCGCGGGCGTGCCGGGTCCGGCCGCCTCGACGATCGCAAATGCGACGCTTTCGCTCGGATCCGGCACCGGCCTCTCGCGGTTCTCAGATCTCATAGCCGGCCTCTCGCCGGTCATTCGGCGGGAACAGGCGGCGTGACGCCGCCCAACTACTTCGATGCCATGGACTATCCTGGCATCATCCAGGCTTATCCATGCGGCGCCGGGTTTATCGAAGCCTTTCGCGGAATGAGCCGGGACGAGCTTCGGGGGAGGCAGGAGACCCGCTTTCTCAACATCCTGGAATTCGCCTGGAAAGTCCCCTTCTATCGGGAACATTGGGGTGCGCGGGGCATCGAACCCGGTGACATCCGCTCGCTTGATGACATCACGAAGCTGCCAGCATACTCAAAGTCCGATCTCATGGCATCCGTCGCTGCGCACCCCCCAATCGGGAATTTCCACGGGCTCGATGCCTATCCGGAAGACGAGCGCCCGCCATTGATCTTCCAGACGACGAGCGGCACGACGGGGAAGCCGCAACCCCTGCTCTTCGGGCCGAAGAGCCGCGAGGTGCAGGCCCTCCTTCTCGGACGCCTCTATCGGCTGCAGGGATTCGGCAGCAAGGACATCATTCATTCGGTTTACGGCCACGGCATGGTCAATGGCGGCCATTACGTTCGCGAGGCGATCATCCACTGGCTGGGCGCCCAGATGCTGACTGCCGGAACCGGGGTCGAAACGCGCAGCGGCAACCAGGTTGCGCTGATGCATGCATTCGGCGCCACGGCCGTCGTGGGGTTCGGCGACTTCATAAAGCGGTTGGCGGACGTTGCGCGCGAACAGGGTCTGGAACCGGGCATCGACATCCCGGTCAGGATCGTTTCCGGACACATGGGAACCGAAGGCAGGGAGGCCATGTCGGAGGCATGGGGCGGCGCGAAGGTCTATGACTGGTACGGTGTCGGCGATACCGGATGCATCGCCGGCGAGGGGCCGGATCTGTCCGGGCTTCACGTGATGGAGGACGCACAGTTCCTTGAACTGCTGGATGTCGGAGGCTCTTCGCCCGTCGAGCCGGGAAGCGCGGGCGACATGGTGTGCACCTGCCTTTTCAAGGACGACATCTTCCCGATCATCCGCTTCAGGACCCATGACGTCAGCCGCGAGGTTCCCGGCGAGAATCCCCTGGGGCTTCCTTTCCGGCGGCTGGAAGGGTTCCTCGGGCGAAGCGACAACATGGTCAAGCTCAGGGGGATCAACATCTACCCGCAGGGAATCGGCGTTCTGGTTTCCGAGGCGTTTCGCGCCGCCAACGGAGAATACGTTTGCCGCGTGACGCGGGCCGCCGGACGCGACGAGATGACGGTTTTCCTTGAAGTGACCGAAAGGAGCGATGCCCTGAAGGATGCCATCGAATCCCACTTGAGGACGCGCCTTGGCGTCGGCGTTTCGGTCGAACTGGCGGATCCGGGCGAGACGGCGGCGGACACGGGGATCGAAACCCGTCAGAAGCCGATTCGACTGATCGATGAGCGCTGACGCCGGGAGCGGCGCCTCGGAGCGCCTTGCGAAGGCGCTCGACCGCATCGCTGCGCACAATGACGAATTGAGGATCGTCACTGCCCTGGCAGGCGAATCCGCGCGAGAATTCGCTGCTGCGAGCGACGAACGCGACGCGGCTGGCGCGTCGCTCGGACCGCTTGACGGGCTGGTCATTGGCGTCAAGGACAACATCGCGGTGGCGAACATGCCGTGGACGGCCGGGATCGGCGCCTGGCGGACGCGAACGGCGCCCGGCGACTCCGCGGTTGTCGCCCGCCTGCGTTCCGCCGGCGCCATTGCGCTGGCGATGGTCAACATGCATGAGGGCGCACTCGGCGCGACCACGGACAATCCCCACTACGGGCGCACGGAAAATCCGCTTCAGCCGGGCCTCACTCCGGGGGGGTCGAGCGGAGGGTCCGCGGCCGCTGTCGCCGCAGGATTCGCCGACGCCGCGCTGGGAAGCGACTCCATGGGTTCCGTACGCATTCCGGCGGCCTACTGCGGAATCCTGGGCCTGAAGCCAACTCGCGGCCTCGTTTCGCGCAGCGGTTTGACGCACTTGTCTCCCTCGCTCGATGCGGTCGGACCCCTCGCAGGCAGTTTCGCAACGCTCGCTTCGCTCATCTCCGCCATGGCCGGAACCGACGGGCGCGACCCTCATTCCCTTCCGGTTCCGCCAGGATGGAACCCGGCGCCGAACGGGTCGGTCGCAACCGGAATCCGCGTCGGCATCCCGAAGCAGATCGACGAGGTCGACTGCGAACCCGGGGTGCTGAAGGGGCTGGAAGCGACCAGGGCCGCGTGCGAGGCGCTGGGTTGCTTAGTGTCCGACGTGAACCTTGACGGCTGGTCTCCGGGCCGGGACCGGCGCGGAGGATTTCTGGTTTGCGAAGCTGAAGCCGCGGTGGAACTGGCCGGCGCGATTGCGGTTCCGGGGCCGGACGCGGTCAGCGAAGACCTGAGGGCGATGCTGGAATACGGCATGACGATCTCGAGCGATCGGCTGGTGGACGGATACGCCAGGATTCAGGGCGCCGCAGCGGCGGCCTGCCGCGCACTCGCGGAATGCGACGTCCTGCTCGTGCCCACGACACCTCAACGCGCCTTTCCCCATGGCGGGCGGGTTCCGGCCAGCCAGGCCGACTTCACGTCGCTTGCCAGTTTCCACGGCGGCCCTGCCCTGGCGTTGCCCGTCCCGGTTTCAGGCCTTCCGGCATCGATCCAGCTCATGGGCCGGCATTTTTCCGAACCCCTGATTCTCGGTCTCGGGGCGAGACTCGAAGCCGCCCTCACGGCATGAGCCGGGCGACAGGCGGGCGGCCTTCGGCATGACGATGCCGGCCGGGGCCCGGATGCGGGCGGAGAGGCGCGAGGCGATGCGGGCGAGCGCTTCCCGGCGCCGGGCGAAGCCAGCGCGGTTCCGCCCCGCCGTTTGGCGGCCCAACAACCGTTTCGTCGGCGCCTTTCGCAGCGGAATTTGCCGCTGATGCGGCCGCCATTGTGGAAGTCCGCAGGAACTCGAAACGCGAAGCCGCAAAATGCGGCCGGCGAACCCGCGGCGACGTACCGATCTTCAGGAGGGACGCGCCCGGTTCTTGAGGGCGTCGAGGTAGATCGCGAAGAAAATCAGCGCGCCTGCGACGAATGGATAGACGAACGGAGACACGCCGCGGGTGCCAAGTCCGTTGTTGATGACAATCAGCAGCAAAACCCCGGCAAGCGTCCCGGGAAATGCGCTTCCGCGACCGCCGAAGAGGCTGGTGCCGCCGATGACGACTGCCGCTACCGCCTGGAATTCCATGCCCCGGCCGGTGAACGTGGTGATCTCGCCGAGGTAGGAAGCGAGCAGCGTGCCGCTTGCGGCCGCCGAAATTCCGCACAGGGCATATGCCGCGAGCTTTGCCCGGCGGACCGGCACGCCGATCTTTCTGGCCGAGTCCTCGTTGTTTCCGATTGCAAGCCAGTAGGTGCCAAGCCTTGTTTTGCGAAGGAACCACTGAAATATCAGCAGAATCAAAAGCGCGGTCAGAAATATCGCGGGAACGACGCCGAAGAGCTTCAGCTGTCCCAGGCTGGCCAGGCCCTCGCCCGCCTGCTTGACTGTCCCTTCCGTTATAACCAGCGCCACGCCCCGGTAGGCGATCATCAGCCCGAGCGTGGCCAGAAGCGAATTCATGCCGAGATACGCCACCAGCCAGCCGTTGAAGAGGCCGATGAAGAGACCGGCGCTCAGCGCCGCCGCGATCGACCACCCCGCAGGGATGCTTGCAGTGAGATAGACGATCGTTGCCGCGACATAGGCGGTCGAACCGATCGAGAGGTCGATTTCGCCATTGACCAGCACCAGCGTCAAACCCGCAGCAGCGGCAAGCAGAAACGTCGAGGCAATGGCGATCTGCACAAAGTTCGACACGGTCAGAAACGAGTTGGAGATCGCCGTGAAGACAACGACGATAGCGAAGAGCAGCAGGTAGAACCCGTACTCCATGCCGATGCGCTTCGCCTGGTTCATGGCTTCATGCATCCGCTGCATCTGTCCCCATCGCCGCCGCCATCAGTCCGGCCTCAGTGATGTTCCCGCCCTGCACCTCCGCTGCGATCACGCCGTCGCGCAGGATCGCCACCCGGTCGGCAAGTGCGACCATCTCTTCGATTTCCGAGGTGACCAGCAGAACCGACGAGCCCGAATCCGCGAGCGATTCGACAAGTTCTCCTATCTCGCGCTTGGCCCCGACATCGACGCCCCGCGTCGGTTCGTCAAGAATCAGAATTTCGGGCTTTCGGTTCAGCCACTTTGCAAAGACCACCTTCTGCTGGTTTCCCCCGGAAAGGTTGGCTGCGCGGGTGCTGTGGTTCGGAGTGCGGATCGTCAAGCGATCAATCATGGAGACCGCCGTTCGCTCTTCGGCGGCCTTGTCGAGAACCCGCATTCGGCCAGCGGCGTATTGATCGAGAGTGGTGGCCGAAATGTTCTTCCAGACGGCCTCGTCGAGGAACAGTCCGTCGGTGCGGCGGTTCTCGGTGACATAGGCAGTTCGCTCGAGCAACTCCTGCTGCCCGATCGGACGGTTGCCGCCGCCGTCGTCGAGCAACATGGCCCCTTCCGTCATTGGATCGAGTCCCAGGATTGAACGGATCAACTCTGTCCGCCCGGAACCCATGAGTCCCCAGAGCCCCAGCACTTCGCCGCGCCTGAACTCGAGATCAATCCCGTCAAGGATGCCATCGCGCCGGATGCCCGCGAGCGTCAGCCGCGCCGCGCCGCCGGTTCGCTTCCTTCGGGCAACCGGGCCGCTCATTGCCTGACCGACAATCAACTCGACGATCTGGCTTCGGGTGACTTTCGCCACGCTTCCCGATCCGACCAGCCGCCCGTTTCTGAGCACTGCGTAGCTGTCGCAGAGCTCTTCGATTTCGTCGAGAAAATGGCTGATGTAGACAATTGCCTTGCCTTCCGCCTTCAACGTGCGGACGATGGCGAAAAGCGCGTTCTTTTCCTTGATCGACAGCGACGAGGACGGTTCGTCGAAGATCACGATGTCCGCTCCCTGGGCAACGGCGCGGGCGATCTCGACCACCTGTTTCTCGCCGACTGAAAGCGATTCCATCCTCGCCGAGGGGCGGATCGCCGATCCGAGTTGGTCCAGGGCCTCTCTGGCGCGAGCCTGGGCCGCGCGCTTGTCGACCGAAAACGGCAGTCTCCCCGGAGGGAGATGCGAGATGAACATGTTTTCGGCCACGGTGAGCGTGGGGAAGTAGAGAAGCTCCTGATGTATGAACGCAATCCCGGCCTCGTCAGCATCGGCGGGGCGTCTCAGGGCGACACGTTGCCCGTTTATCTCGACATGGCCCTCATCGGGCATGCAGATTCCGCCAAGCACGTTCATCAGGGTCGACTTGCCGGCGCCGTTGACACCGACGAGCCCCATGACCTCTCCTGCCTGAACGGTTATCGAGACGCAGTCCAGCGCCTTCACGCCCGGGAAGGTCTTGGTGACGCCTTCCATGTGCAGCGTCGCGGTCACTTTGCCCTCAGCACGTCAAGTCCGATCACGGCCACCAGCACGGAGCCCTTGATGACCATTGCGATGAAGGGCGAAACCCCAAGCAGGTTGAACGCGTTCGAGAGCATCGTGAGGAACAGGAGCCCGAACATCGTGCCAAGAATCGACCCCCTGCCGCCCTTGAGACTTGCTCCGCCAATGACCGTCGCTGCGATTATGTCCATCAGCCTGACGTCGCGGACCATTGCGGTGGTTGCGGTCCCCAGGTCGGCGGTAAGGATCATCGCCGTGATTCCCGCCATGATCCCGGCGATTACATATGTCGAGAACTTAATGCGCCGGACCTTGATTCCCGAGATGCGCGCGGTCTCCTCGTTGGCGCCGGTGAGGTAGACTCGGCGCCCGTAAATCGTGCGCGACAGGACGAATCCGAGCACCAGCGCCACGACCAGCACGGCTATTCCCGCAACGGGAATGCCGACGGGCCTTGCGCTGATTCCGAGGGTTAGCGGAAAGATGCGTGCGGAAAAGTTGTCGATGAAGGCATCCGGCAGTCCATAGACGCTTTGAGCCTGCGTGAACCAGATTGCAAAGCCTTCCGCCACCACCATCGTGCTGAGCGTCACGATGAAGGGAATCATTCTGAGGTACGCCACCGCGATGCCGTTGACCGCGCCGAACGCACATCCGATAGCAAGCATCAGGAAGCACCCCAGAAGCGTGGACTCCGTGGCGACCATTGCGGTCGCCCCAACCACGGCGGAGGCGGATACCACCGTATAGCTCGACAGGTCGATTCCTCCGGCGACCATCACGTAGGTCATGCCGATGCACAGGAATCCCAGAAACCCGAGCTGCCCGAAAATGTTCATGATGTTGCGGAGGTCGGCGAACTTCGGCACCGTGAGTGCAAAAATGATCGCCATCACGACTGACAGGGCCACTGGCAGGAGCGCCGGATGGGCGCTGATCCAGTGCCAGGGTCTCAGCCCCGGGCGCGCGTCCAATTCGCGTAGTTGCGGTTCATCCACCATGCCGCGCAGCGGTCGGGAACGGCGCAGGGCGCCGCTCCCGGTCTCCATGTCCAGTTCGTCAGGTGGCCCAGAGCTGCGCCTGCATTTCGGGATCGTCGACGTTGTCCGGCGTGAAGACCGGCCCCTGGATCAGGATGTCGTCGGCGAAAGTCTCGCCCGCGGCAAGACGCGGCATCAGTTCAACTGCCTCGCGGCACATGCCCGTAACATCGAAGATCGTGTCGGCATCCAGATGCCTTGAACGCAGAAGCTCGAGTCCGATCGGGAAAACGTCCACACTGGACAGATAGATGTGGTTCGCTTCGCCATGAGGAGCCCACTTTCCCGCATCCTGCAGCACTTGACGCACGCCGGACATCATCACATCGGAAGCGACGGAGATGTGATTGATGTCGGGGTATGCCTTCAGTGCCGGGGCAAGGGCCGCGGCGGCCTGCTGCGGATCCCAGTTGCCGACGAGGTCCTGTGCAATGCTTGCTCCATGTTCATCGCAGGCCTCTTGCAGGCCGATCCCGCGCAGACGCGAGTTTTCGTCGCGAATGTCTCCCGACACCCAGAGCACTTCGCCGATCTCGGCGCCGTCGGCCTTCATCTTTTCGAAGACCGTTCGTGCCGAACTGAGTTGCTGGTACTTGGCATCAATGCCTACGAAGACGTCCGCCTGGTGTTTCGCATCCGCATGAACCTGGCGCAGGAACGCCATGGTTGGAATGCCCGCGTCGCGCGCACGCTTGACGCTTGACGAAATCGCCTTGGAATCGATCGGAAATACCAGGAGTACATCAACACCCCGGCTGATCAGGTCGTTGGCGTCGCTCGCCTGTTTGGCGACGTCCATGTCGGCGGCCGTGAATACCAGCTCGATCTCGGTATCCGACGCGGCGGCGAATTCATTCAGCAGCTTGTGGCTCGTGGACCAGACAGCGTCCTGCATGCCCGGCCAGGCCATGCCTACGGTGACCTTCCCTTGTGCTTGCACAATGGCAGGCATTCCCAGTGCGGCGCCCGCGGCGGCAGTCGTCGCCATGAACCTGCGTCGAGTCAGTCTTTTCATGGGAGTCTCCTTGTCCTTTTCGTGAGTGTGCATGTCCACATTGCATCATCTCGCAGGTCGAGTTCGACAGCACTTTTGTCCATTTCGGACAAATTCGAGTGGGCAATCATGACGCTCCCTGCAATGGCGTGAGGGCGGATTGCGTTGGTTGGTCCAAAATCGTTCCGGTCAGCCGGAGCACCCCGATGGCGCCGGATCGCGCGCGCGACCTCTGCGGCTGCGCGAGCGGTCGTGTGGAGTTCATGGCGTTCATGATGTGAACCGCGCTCGGTGCATTTCGGTTGCACGGTTCGTCACACGGCTTTCGCATACCTGTCGGGATCCCGTCATGACCGGCGGCAGGCATCCCGCGTCGGAACCGGACCCGCGGTCGCCGCCGACGGACGTCAACTGGTCACTCAAAGACGGGCTTGCGTTTCTCCCTGAACGCTGCGTGGCCTTCAGCAAAATCCGGTCCCGAAAAGGTCGCTTCGAAAGCCTTGCGCAGTTCGGCATCCTCCTCGCCGGCGCCGGCCGCAATGGAATCCACTGTCGCCTTCGCCACACGAATGGATGATTGCGAAACACGCGAAAGATTTTCGGCATAGTCGGCGACGGCATCGCCGAGTTCTCCGGACGGGTATGCGAAGTCTATCAATCCCGCCCTGAGCGCCTCGCCGCTCGACAACACCCTTCCGGAGTAGAGGATGTCCTTCGCCCGAGCGGGTCCGACAGCAGCGACAAGACGCTTCGTGTCACCGAATGAATAGGCGAGCCCCAGCTTCGCCGGCGTAATGGCGAAGCGCGAAGTCTCGTCAGCGAATCTCAGATCGCAGTGGAGAGCCAGGCTGCACCCACCGCCGAAGCACACCCCCCGTATCTCCGCAATGACTGGAATGGGAATAGCCGCCACCGATGCCAGCGCGTTGCGCACCGCCGCGTTGTACCGGCGCGCGGCTTCCGGATTCGCATAGGTCTCCGGAAACTCGCTGATGTCCGCACCTGAACTGAAGGCCTCGTCGCCCGCTCCGACGATTACAAGCGCCTTCGCTGACCGGTCTTCCGCCAATCCGGCCGCAAACTGCGGCAGTGCCGCCCACATGGCCGATGTCAGGGAATTTCTTGTCTCGGGGCGCGAGAGGGTCAGCCTGGCAACCGCGCCCGAAATCGACAACCGCAGGCCTCCATCCGCGAAAACCGCTTCCTCCTTCGGCCCTGTCCTCAAACCGGGTTCCGTTCAATCAGCTGCTTCGCGATGATGATGCGTTGGATTTCATTCGTTCCTTCGCCGATGCACATCAGCGGCGCGTCGCGAAAGTACCGCTCGACATGGTATTCCTTCGAGTATCCGTATCCGCCGTGAATGCGCATGGCCTCAAGCGAGTTCTCGACGGCAGTCTCGGAGGCAAAGTACTTTGCCATTCCTGCCTCCATGTCGCACCTTTCGCCCCTGTCGTACGCGAGCGCCGCATCATAGGTCAGCAGCCGGGCCGCCTGGAGCTTCGTCGCCATTTCACCGAGTTTCAGCTGGATCGCCTGGTGCTTCGCAATCGGCTTTCCGAATGTACGGCGCACCTGCGCGTAGGCGACGCTGTCATCCAGGGCGGCGGCGGCAAGGCCGCAGCCTCGGGCAGCAATGTTGATTCGGCCGAGCTCGAGTCCGCCAAGCGCCGCCTGCAGGCCGTTTCCTTCCGTCTTGCCGACGAGACGGTCGGCAGGAATGCGGTAGTCCCTGAATACGAGCTCGGCGCTGTCGATGCCCTTGTAGCCCAGCTTCTCCAGTTTCCTGGACACGGCGAACCCTTCACCCTTCTCGGCGATGAACATCGACATGCCCTTGTGCCGAGGCTCCGCCTCGGGATCGGTCTTGACTAGGAGCGCGAAGCACGATCCTTCGATGCCGTTGGAAATCCATGTCTTGGCGCCGTTGACAACGTATTGATCCCCGTCCCGGACTGCGCGGGTACGAATTGCCTGCAAGTCTGTGCCGGCGTCGGGTTCGGTGAGGGCAAGGCCGCCTCTCAGTTCGCCAGTCGCGAATCGCGGCAGCAATTCCGCCTTCTGGTCTTCGGTGCCGGTGCGCGCGACGCAGGCGGCCATGATCAGGTGGCTGTTGAAAATCCCGGTAAGGGACATCCAGACCGTCGCGATGCGCTCGACGATCTTGGCGTAGGTCGTCGCAGAAAGTCCAAGCCCGCCGTGCTCCTCCGGAATCGTCGCGCCGAAGAGGCCAAGCTCCTTCATCTGCTCAACCATTTCGTGCGGGTACTCGTCGGCATGGTCGAGTTTCAGAACGTGCGGCCGCACATCCCGGTCGAGCCACTTGTCGATCGCCTCCAGCATGACCCGTTCCTGTTCGTCCCGTTCGGTCATCGATTGAAACTGCGTGGTCATGGGAGTCTCCCGGATGCAGCCGATCAGTAACCGGCTCTTTCCTCGATGTCGTAACCTCGTTTCGCGATCAGCATGGTCCGTTCGAATTCGCAGACGACATCCCTGTTCTGGTTGAAGCCGCGCGTCCTGACGGTCACGATTCCCGCGTGCGGGCGCGACTTGCTCTCGCGCTTTGCGAGCACCTCGCTCTCGGCGCTCAGCGTATCGCCGACGTACAGCGGATGGGTCAGCCTGATTTCCGTCCAGCCGAGGTTTGCAATCGCCTTTTGGCTCACGTCGCTCACGCTCATTCCGGCCATCAGCGCCACCGTGAACGGGGAGCAGACAATTGTTCGGCCGAATTCGGAATGCCTGGCGTATTCCTTGTCGAAATGCAGCGGATGGGTATTCATCGTCAGCAGGGTAAACCAGGTATTGTCGGTCTCGGTAATCGTGCGGTTCGGGCGGTGTTCGTAGATGTCGCCAGGCTCGAAGTCCTCGTAATGACGCCCGAACCGTTCGCGATAGCGATTCCTGCCGACTTTCTCCGCATATCCGGTCATTGCGCGTCAAACCCCTTCCTGACCCGGCAACGCTGCGCGCCGAACCGTCATCCCATACATTTTGCAACCGCGACGGTCAATTTGTCCGGACAAATTACGCGCCTCGCCTTGACACCGTCAACCGGGCCAGATCGGCGACATCGTCAAGTTCCTCGATTCCCTCGACCGCGGCTGCGATGGCTTCGCCCCGATCGGCGCCCAGGGGAGAGGCCCCGTAAGTGATGCACCGGGCGAACTTCTCGCGGTTCTGCTCCGCTGTCAGCGGTGCGTCCGGATGGCCGAAGACGGCAGGAAGGCGGACTTCGTGCTCGCCGCCGGACATCAGCCGAAACACGAACCCCTGCGGATCCAGCGCGTTTTCGTCCGGGTTGTCGTCCATGATCAAGTCGACCTTCGCGGCATATGCATGGATCGCCGGATCGCCGAGGGTTGCCCGTCCCCGGAATTCCGGCACATCCACCCGCCCCCGCGCCATCCAGGCGCCCGCAACATAGCGCAGGCAAAGCTTGGCGTAGTTGGGTTCGGGATCGGGAACGTCCGGCCGCCCGACAAGCCGATATACCAGTGGCGGAACATGGCCGGTGATCGATGCTATGTCATCCGGTTCGATGCCAAGGTCCGTCGTGATTTTCTGCAGCGCGTGGACGACCCCATGGGTCAGCCGCCCGCAAGGGAACGGCTTGTGCGAAAGACGCGAAATCTGCCGTTCCGATTCCAGCTTCGACCAGGCCCTTTCGAGATCGAATGCACCGCGCTCGAATATCGGCAGATAGCCGTACTTCCCGTCGAGAATGTCGTGCGGCCCCCTGAATCCGGCAATCGCCAGATCAAGCGCCGACAGCGCGCCGCGCGCATTGAATCCGATCTGCAGCCCCAACAGGGGCGAACCTTCCGCATGGGGCTGAAGCGTTCCGCAGGTCTGGCCGTACATTGCGCCGAGCGCATTCTTGATGCCGTCCTCGTCCAGCCGCTCCAGCCAGGCGATTGCCGCGGCCGCGCCAAGTCCGCCCGCCGTGGCGGGCCGGAAGAACTGCATCGGCCCCGTTGCCGCGATGCCCATGAAAGCCGCGACATCGACGCCGAGGACCGTGGCGAGCAGAAAGTCCCGCCCGCTGACCGGCATTCCCGAGGCCGAACGCCTTTCGGCATGCGCCATCATTGCGCTCAGGACGGTGGCCATCGGATGCACGACAGCATCTTCGTGAACGCAATCGAATTCGAGGCAATGAATCTGGTAGGCATTCACGATGGCCGCAGCCTGCGCCGGCAACCGCTCGCCGGTAACCCAGACCGTGGCTTCGTTTCCGCTTCCCCAACCCCTGACTGTTTCAATCAGTTCGGGAACGGCCTTGCCGCCCGATCCCGCAATTCCGACGCCCAGCGTGTCCAGCAGGAAAACCTTGGCCTTTTCGATGTCGTGATGCCCCAGGTCCGAATACCGGGCTCCCGCGACGTGCGCCACCAGCCGGTCGATTGATCCGATCACGGTTTCATGCCTTCATGTCCTCTGCGTACCAGGCATCGTCCGCCGGGTGATCCGCATCCCACCAGTCCTTTCCGTCCCCGGCTTCCCATGCCAGTGCAGCGGCGGCGGCGAGGCACGTCAGCGGCGGGATGTCCTCGCGGGAATAGGTCCAGCGCGCCTGCGCCGCGGCGACGATCTGCCCGATCATTCCGTCGCTGGCAAAGATCGGCACGTACAGCGACGATCCCATTCTGCTCGTCTTCAGGAACTGACGGAAATCCTCGTGGTCGTCGGTGTTTTCGAGCAGCAGCGCCCGTTCGGTCGCGACGACCCGGCCCGGATGGTTCCAGGCGATCGGAATCGACAGCCGGCGCTGCTCCGGCGGAAACCCCTGGCTTGCGACAAGCACGTTGTGCCGCCGGTCGGGCGCAATCAGAAAGACGCCGGACACGCGGTAGTCGCGCTCGCCGGGCTTCAGGGCGCCCGGGAGGTCGGCGGCAGAGCTGTTGCCGAGAATTGTCCGGGCAGCGGCAGTCAGGACAGCCAGCGCGCCCTCAACATCGGGAGTCCCGGAAGCCTCTCGAACGATGTCCGGCAACCGGTCGAGCCAGGAACTTGCGGATGTCCGGTCGGGTCTTGTCAAGCCTGCCAGCCATTCCAGGGGCAGCACGATGCAAACCATTCCGCGATGGATTCGCGGGTCGCGATCCAGACATCGTCATGACCGGTAACATGGTCCAGCAGCGCCTTCAGCGCCCAGATCCGGCCAGGTCGTCCAATGATTCGGAGATGAACGCCGAGCGACATGACGCGCGGCCCTTCCTCCGATGCCTCGGCGCGCAGCCAGTCGAAGGTCCGGCAAGCGTAGTCCAGCCAGTCCTGCGGCGTCAGCGACGGCGCCATCCACATCTTCATGTCGTTGCTGTCCAGGGCGTACGGCACGCATACGAGGGGCCGTATCGTCCCGTCCGAAATCGTGACCGGCTCCCAGAAAGGTGCGTCGGCCGAATAATCGTCCATGTGATAGAGAAATCCGGCTTCCGCCAACAGGCAGCGCGTGTTGTCGGTGTGAAGATAGCGGCTGAGCCAGCCCGAGGGCTTTCGTCCCGTGGTTCGTTCGAGGCTGTCGACTGCCTTGGCTATCGTTTCGCGTTCACGCTCCCTTTCCATCGAAAAGGTATGGGTCCACCGCCAGCCGTGCGCGCAGACCTCGTGCCCCTGCCTGACGATCGTCTTCGCGAGTTCGGGTGCCCGTTCAAGCGACAGGGCCGCGGCCGCGACTGTTGCCGGCACCTCGTACTCGTCCAGCAACTTCAGGATACGCGGCCCGCCCGCGTTTATTCCGTAGCGGTAGTTGCTTTCGTTTCCGTAGTTGCGAATGGGAATCCGAAGCGACACGCCCAGCTCGTCCACCGGATCGGGCTTCTTGTCGCCGTCGGCGACCGTCATCTCGGAGCCCTCCTCGACATTCACGACGATCGACAGGGCCAGCGTCCTGCCGTCCGGCCAGGAGACGAGTCTGGTCACTCCGGGGCTCCTTCCCCGAAGATCCGTCCCAGATCGGCTTTCGGCAGCGGGTCCCGGCCCAGAAGCATGTCAGCCGCCCGCTCCGCCACCATGATGGTCGGCGCAGAGGTATTGCCGCCGACTATCTTCGGCATGACCGAGGCATCGGCCACGCGCAGGCCGTCAATCCCCCGCACGCGCAGTTCGGCATCGACGACCGAGTCGCCGTCGGCCCCCATGCGGCAGGTGCCGACGGGATGAAATATCGTGTTGGCGGAAGCCCGGACCCAAGCGTCGATCTCTTCGTCGCTCCGAACGTCCCTGGCCGGTGAAATCTCTCCGGCGCTGCAGTCCGCCAACGGGGTCGACTCCCCGATGTTCCGGGCGAGGCGCACGCCGTCGCGCATGCAGCGCATGTCTGCCGGGTCGGCGAGATAGTTCGGGTCGATCGCCGGGTGCGCAGTCGGATCGGAACAGGCAATGTGGCTGGTGCCCCGGCTCAGGGGACGAAGCTGGTAGAAGTTGATGAGATACCCGTGCTGTCCCTGCCCCTTTCTAGTCGTTTCCAGGTTCAGCCCCGGCACGAACGTGATGTGGATGTCGGGCATCTCGAGTTCGGGCCTTGTCTTCAGGAATCCGCCGACCTCGAGCGGAACGGACGTTGCCGGTCCGCGCCGGAACAGCAGGGCGTTCAGTCCTGCCATCGCCAGCCTGTCCGGCCGAAACAGCCCGTAAAGCGTCAACGGCGCCAGGCACTTGTAGGTCAGGTACACGCCCAGGTGGTCGTGGAGGTTCGTGCCGACTGCCTTCGACACGTGAGCGGGCTTCACGCCTGCCGCCTTCAGGACGTCCGGATCGCCGATTCCCGACAGCTCGAGAAGCTGCGGCGAGCCGAGTGCGCCGCAGCACAGGACGATCTCCCGCCTTGCGCGGACGGTTTGGCGCGATCCGCGCCGACCGATCTCGACTCCGGTCGCCTTTCGACCTTCGAGGATCACCCTGCGCGCCTGGGACTTCGTCCAGACTTCAAGGTTCGCCCTCCGCTTCGCCGGACGCAGGAACGCGGTCGCCGCAGATTCCCGCCGTCCGTCGCGGATGTTGAAATCGTAGGGATTGAGACCTTCCTGCTCGAGCCCGTTGTGATCGTCCGTCCGCGGATGCCCGGCTGCATCGGCCGATTTCAGAAACGCGTCGTAGAGCGGGTTTTCCGCCTTTGCGGTCTCCACGCGCAATGGACCGCCTGTGCCATGGAACATGTTCCTGCGATCGGCATGGTCCTCGCTTCGCTTGAAATAAGGAAGGACGTCCTCGTATCCCCAGCCGGAAAGCCCCATCTGTCGCCAGCCGTCGTAGTCGGCGCGGTTGCCGCGCATGTACATCATGCCGTTTATGGAAGAAGATCCGCCCAGGACCTTTCCGCGTGGCCAGGGGACGGTCCGGCCGCACATGTGGCGTTGCGCAACAGTCTCGTAGTTCCAGTTGATCGACTTCCAGAAATAGACGAGCCCGGCAGCCAGAGGCACATGTATGAAGGGGTTCCTGTCCTGCATGCCCGCCTCGATCAGCAGCACGCGGCGCCTTCCGTCCTCGCTCAGGCGGTTGGCCAGCACGCACCCTGCGGAACCGGCGCCGACCACGATGAAGTCGAATTCTGCCCCGTTCGGCTCAATCATGGGAAAACGGGCATGCCAGGGGATAGTCCATTGGCACGATTGCATGGCCAAGGGCTGGCGAGGGGCGTTTCCGCCATGCGACATTCTGCTTCATCGCTGCCTTGCGCATGCGTCAATAGGGAAACTCCGCACCGTTCATCGCGATTGCCTGCCCGCTTATGTACGATGCTTCGGGCGTTGCAAGCCACGAAACCGCCGCAGCCACGTCGGCAGGCGTGCCGAACCGACCCATCGGTACCGTGGACCGGAACATTTCGACCACTTCCTCGGGCGGTTTCCGCATAACGGTCGAAAAGCCGTCCGCGATTTCCTCCCAGAACGGCGTCTGAATGTGGCCGGGCGCATAGCTGTTGACCGTAATGTTGTGGGACGCGAGCTCGACGGCAAGCGACTGGGTCAGCATGATGATCGCCGCCTTCGATGCGCAGTAGCACGAGATGTTCGGCACGCCCCGGCGGCCGGCTCCCGAGCTGGCGTTGATTATCGCCCCGCCCCGACCTTGCTCGATCATCACGCGCGCGGCAGCCCGGCAGCCGAGAAAGACGCCGTCGACGTTCACGTTCATCAACCGCTTCCAGTCAGCATATTCCATGCTTGCCACCGGCGAGACCAGTATCATCCCCGCGTTGTTGACCATGATGTCTAGCCCGCCGAACCTGTCGACGGCTTGCGAGACCAGTTCGTCCATCGCGGCTTCGTCGGTTACGTCGAGACTCACCGCGAAGGCGTCCCCCGGCAGGCTGTTCGCGACGGCCCTGGACTTGCCGGCGTCAAGATCCGCAACGACGAGGGCGGCGCCTTCCTCGGACAGCCGGCGGGCGATCCCCTCGCCGATTCCGCTCGCGCCGCCGGTCACGATCGCGGTCTTTCCGCTGTGCACCTTGTTCACTTCCCCGTCTCCTTGCTCGGGTCCAGCCAGCTGGGCTCCCGGGATCCCGGAACGTTCAGGATCGATTCATCGAACGGCGGCAACTCGTAGCCGCCGGGCTGCGGAGGGCCGGCCTTGTATCCGCAGGCAGTCTCGATCACGGCAAGCACCGAGGGACGGGTGTAGTATCCGCTGTAGGCTGCCAGGACCGCGTCATTGAAGCGCCCGGGTGCCGTCTTCTCGATCTTCGCCAGCAGTTCCGCCCGAACGTCGAATTCCTGGTCCTCGAATCGCTCCGGCAGGAGTTCGAGCACTTCGGCGAGCGCATGCGCAAACCGGGACTCGCCGAGAAGCCATTCCCGCACGCCTGCGGCGGAAGCCGACGGAAACCCGTCGCCGCCGGGCAACATGGTGTCGAGCAGTGCATCCAGGCGCGCATTCATGCCGGCACTCGAAGCTTGCGGCGGTCGCGAACCAGGGCGTCCGCCACCCGGATTGCATTCGCCTGGATCGTCGGCGTCGGGTTCAGCGCCGCCGCCGTCACGAAGACGCTCCCGTCGACCACGGCCACGTTTGGCGCCGCGTGAACCCGGCACCACCGGTCCACGACGGAGGACTGGGGGTCGTCACCCATCCGCGCAGTGCCGAGGAGGTGGAATCCCGCGCCCTCGACGAGGGACTGGGGTTGCGTTTCCCGCGCCCCGGCGGCTTCGAAGGCCTCGGTTGCGCGCGCGATCCCGAAACGGATCATCGCCCGTGTGTTGTCGTCGACGCGATAGACAATCTTCGGACAGGGAATGCCGTCCGCGTCCTTCAGGTCGGCATCGAGAGCGACCCGGTTGGCCGGGTTGGGCAGATCCTCGGTGGTCACCGTGAGACTGGCGGTCCTTCCGAACACGTCCAGGAAGCGGCGATGGTGTCCGGCGCCCCACGGCACCCGCGGCAGGTAGCCGCCGACCGCCGTTCCGAGCGGCGCGTCCGAACGCACGAGCTGCATCTGGAATCCCCGGCAAAAGCCGCGCGCAGGGTCGCTCTCGTAGAAGTGCTGGCAAAGGATCGACGTCGCGAAAGGCCCCTTGAACCCGTCAATGGCTTCATCGAAGACGCCTGTTACCATTCCGGTCGGATGATGCATGAGATTGCGCCCGACTAGGTCCGACTGGTTGCCGACGCCGTCCGGGTGGAGCCTGGAGTTGGACAGCAGCATCAGGCGCGCCGTCCCGACGCCGTTCGCAGCCAACACGACAACGGAAGCAGGCTGTCTCCGGCGAATGCCGTTCTCGTCGAAATAGGCCACGCCAGTCGCCCTGCCGTCGCCGTCCGTCTCGATCTCGAAGACCCGGGCGCAGGTTACAAGCCGCGCGCCCGCCTCGAGGGCGAGCGGCCAGTACGTCACGTCGGTTGATGACCGGGCCCGCACGGCGCATCCGAGATCGCAGGGCCCGCAGTTGTTGCACGCCTGCCGGTCCCTTCCCCAGGGGCGCGAGTTGATCGCCGCGTCCGATACCCACCAGTGCCAGCCGAGCCGGTCGAAAGCGGCCGCCATCAACTCGGCGCCCCTTCCTACCGGAAGCGGCGGCATCTGGCGCATTTCGCGCGGTGGATTGCCTGGATCGCCGTTGATCCCCGCCACGCCCATTATCCGGTCGTTTTCCTCGTAGTACGGGGCCATCTCCCAATAGTCGACGGGCCAGTCGTCAGCGACTCCGTCAAGGGACCGGACGCGAAAGTCGCTTGGCCGGAAACGCGGGAAATGCGCACCCCAGTGCAAGGTGCTGCCTCCCACGGCGCTGTACATCATTGGCTTGATTGCAGCTTCGCTGTCGTTGATCGGATAGTCCCAGGGGTTCCTCCGAATGTTCGGATTCGGGTGGTGCGTGGTTTGCCGAGCGAGTTCCCAATCGCTGGACCGGGACGGAACGTCATCGTAGTCCACCCAGCCGCCCCGCTCGAGGCAGGTCACCGACATGCCGGCCTTCGCCAGACGCCAAGCCGCCGCCGCGCCGCTGGCTCCGGCGCCCACGACGACGACATCCTGGAGCTGCGAACTCATGCTGCCGTCCGCAATTCGCCGGCACCGATGCGCCAGCACCGGGTAAGCCGCCCGTCGGCGAGCTTCTCGAGGGTCTGCGGCTCGGCGTGGCAACGGTTCACGGCGTGGCTGCAGCGCCCGGCCAGGTAGCATCCGCTCGGCAAGTCGACAGGCGACGGGATTTCGCCTTCGAGCGCATCCTCAGGCGGGGAATCGACCCGGCGGCGGGTCGGGTCGGGAAAGAGGTGAGAGGCGAGCAGGGCCCGCGCATAGGGGTGCTGCGGCGCGTTGAAAACCTGGTCCACCGTGCCGACTTCGACAATTTGGCCGAGATACATCACCGCAACGCGGTGGCAGAGATGCTCCACAGTGGTCAGGTCGTGGCTTATGAACAGGTAGCTCAGCCCGAGCGTGTCCTGCAGCCGCCGTAGCAGATCGATCAGTCCGCTGACCGCACCCGGCGCCAGCACCGATGTCGGTTCGTCGAGCACGATGAATTCCGGCGACGAGGCCAGCGCCCTGGCGATGTTCAGCCGCTGCATCGCACCGGCGCTCATCCCCTTGGGCTTCAGGTCGAGGATGTCGTCGGAAAGCCCGACCATCTTCAGGAGTTCGCGCGACCGCGCCTCCTTGTCCGCACGCGGAAGATCCGTGTGGAGATCGAGAGGCTCGCGCAGGATGCGCCTGACCTTCCACCGAGGGTTCAGGCTGTCGAACGGATCCTGGAAGACAATCTGCATTCGGGATCTGTAGGACCTCAGATCCCGTCCCCCAATCCCGGTGATATCGCGCCTGAGGTAGGAAATTCGACCGCTTGTCGGCTCTTCGAGGCGCAGGAGGCAGCGGCCCACGGTCGTCTTGCCTGATCCGCTTTCGCCGACAAGACCGAACGTCTCGCCCGGTCGAATCTCGAACGCGACTTCCTGCACGGCGCGGATCACCTTGTCGCTGTCCCGCATCGGGAAGTCCTTGGCAAGGTCGCGGACTTCAACGAGCGGCGCATCCGCAACCGCTCCGGCTGCACTGTGCGGCGTTGCCGGGGAATCGTCCCTCCCGCGGGCAACGTTTCGCTGCAGCGACATGACGCTGCGGCTGTAGGGATGCCCCGGTGCGCGAAAGAAGTCGACAACCTTCTGGTCCTCGACAATTCGCCCGTCATGAAGAACGACTATCCGGTCGCAGTAGTTCGCGATTACGCCGAGGTCCTGCGAAACCAGCAGAATGGCGGATCCCGTTTTCTGGACGGTGGACCACATCTCGTCCAGGAACTGCGCCTGGATGGTGACGTCAAGACCTGATGTAGGTTCGTCGGCAATCAGCAGGCGCGGGCTGGAACTCAAGGCCATTGCGATCAGCGCCCGCTGCGCCATGCCGCCGGACAGTTCGTGCGCGTAGGAATCGACCCGCCTTTCAGGGTCGTTTATTCCGACCATCCGGAGCATTTCCACCGCGTGCTTCGCCGCACCCTTTCTTCCGACATCGCTGTGCGACCGGTAGACATTGCCGATCTGGCTGCCGACGCGAAGCATTGGATTCAGGGCGCCTCGCGGATTCTGTACGATGATTCCGATGTCGCGCCCGCGAAGCGAACGCAGTTCCTCTTCGCTCATGCCCAGGAGATCCTGACCGCAGAACGCCACGCGACCCGTCTCGATATTGCCTGGCGGCCGTACCACTCCCATGAGCGCAAGCGCGGCAGTGGACTTGCCCGATCCCGCATCTCCGATCAGCCCGACGACCTCCCGTTCCCGTATGCTCAGGGAGAAGTCGACAAGCGGGCTGACCGGGCCGCCGGGCGTACGATAGGTGACCTTCAGGTTCTCCGCGCACAGGATCTCCGGGACGACGTTGCTCATGCTGATGTGGGCCGCTTGCGCATCGTCAATTGTTGTAGCGCGTCTCCAGCGCGTTGCCGAGAACGGCGAAACCGAAGACGGTAAGCGAGACGGCAACGCCGGGAAAGACCGACGGCCACCATTCTCCAAGGATGATCTGGTTGGCTCCCGACGAGATCATCAGCCCCCATTCGGGAGCGGGCGGACGGACGCCGGCGCCAACGAAACTCAGTCCCGCCGTGAGCAGAATGGCGAATCCGATGGTTACGGAAGACTGTATCAGTGCCGGCGCCAGCGAATTCGGCAAGACATGCCTCAGCGCCACGACGACTTCAGGGTTGCCGAGCGCCCGAGCGGCTTCAACGTATCCTCGCACGCGTTGGCTCAGCACCTCCGAACGGGTGAGGCGGATGTAGATGGGCGTGTAGAGAAGGGCAAGCGCTATGACGATGTTCACGGTCGACCTTCCCGCGAGCGCCACCAGAATCATGGCCGAGATGAACACCGGGAACGATTGAAGAACGTCGGACACGCGCATGAGGCACTCGGTGAGAAGGTTGCGAAAGTACCCGGCAAGCAATCCAAGGAAGACGCCAACGAGCAGCGAAAGCCCGTTTGCAGCCAACGCGATCGTGAGGTCGACTCTCGGAGCGGAAATGACCCGCGAGAACAGGTCGAATCCGTTGGCGTCGGTGCCGAACCAGTGCGGGGGCGTGTCGAGCGAGCCGGCGATGCTCCGCCAGGCGAGCATCGGCCAGTCTGCTGGCCGCGGCGGCGGAATGTTCACGCGCGCGGTCGCAAGCGTCGGGTCATAGGGTGCGATCACGGGACCAAAGGCGGCTAGGAAGATCGCGGTCGCAACGATCGAGATGCCGATCCACAGCAACAGGTCCGCGCGACTTCGACGAGGATCGCGTGTCGCCCCGGCGGTCAAAGCGTCACCCTCGGATCAATGAATGCATGGATCAGGTCGAGCGCGAGATACACGAGCAGGGAAATCGCGGTGATGACGAGAATTACGCCCTGGATCGCCGGGTAGTCGAAGGCGAGAATCGAGCGGATGGCATACTGGCCGAGACCCCCAAGCGAGAACACGCTCTCGATTAGCACCGCTCCGCCCAGCATGAATCCGTAGAGGATTCCGATGAGGGTAATCGACGGCGCGAGCGCGGCGCGCAGGGCATAGAATGCCACGCGCCGGCGCGGCAGCCCGGTGCAACGCGCATACAGAACGAAATCGCTTCCAAGCGCGCGCACCATGTTTTGGCGAACCATTTTGATTATCGGCCCGGACAGGATGAAGACCATCGTGGCGACCGGCAGCATGAAGTGATGAAGCGCTTCAAGGAACACGTCCGGCCTTCCGGCCAGGAGGCTGTCGACCGTGACAAAACCGGTGACTGTTGGCGGAGAACTCGTCAGGGGCGACAGGAGTCCGAGCGGAGCCGGTGCCACCCCCAGGGTAAAGAAGAACAGGTAAACGAAGAGAAGCCCCCACCAGAACTCCGGCTGCGATCCGGCGAAAAGCGAATAGACGAACACGCCCTTGTCGGCGGCTCCGCCGGGCCGCAGCGCTGCCAGCATTCCGACAGGCACGGAAACGACCAGGGCGAAAAGGAATGCCATGGTCAGGAGTTCAAGCGTGACCGGCAGCGTCTGCGCAATTTCCGAGGTGACCGCCGAGCCGGTCACCCAGGACGTGCCGAGGTCTCCTTGCAGCAGCCCGTTCCCTTCGGCCGGGAGAATTCCGAGATAGTGGCCCAGCTGGACCATTATCGGGCGGTCCAGTCCCAGGTTTCGCTCCGCCTGCGCATAGGCTTCGGCGCTCGAGTTCAGTCCGACAAACCTCGAGACAGGATCGGCCGGGAGGAGACGGATCAGGAAAAAGACGGCGATGACCAGGCAGAGCAGCTGAACCAGCCCGACAGTCAGTCTGCGAATGATGTATCGTGTCAACTTGCGCTTGTCGCCAGATCTTCCCGAGAACGGAAAGGGGCCGCCCGGTGTCCGGCACGGCCCCTCGCCATCAAGTCAGTCGATGCTCAGATCGAAGAATCGGACAGAGTTGTCGGCATGCCACTGCAGGCCCTTCACGCTGTCTGAATATCCCCACTGCGTCGCGAATTCGACAACCGGCGCCCAGACGACGTCGCGCATCAGGATATCCTGAATCTCGACGAGCATGGCATCGCGCGCCTCGCTGTCCGCTTCGACCCGCGCATTGGCCCATATCGCATCCATCTCGGCGTTGCGGTAGTTCACCATGTTGTTGAGTCCGCCGCTTTCGGGCGAGACGAAGAACAGCTGCGTCGCGTAGCCTGCGTCGACGCCGATGGGCTTCTCCTGATCGTTGACCGCGAACGGAAGGTCGCGCTTCACAAGCTGGCGGTCGCCGTACTGAGTCTGCGGGATCGGGTTGAGGGTCGCCGGGAAGCCGACCTCGCGCATCGACGTGGCGATGGCATTGACGACCGGTCCAAGCGTGGTTTCCTTTTCCGAGACATACGTCAGCTGGAACGACTGTTCGAAGGCATCGAGCCCCGCCCCTTCCGGATAGCCGGCTTCCGCCAGCAAGGCCTTCGCGGCGTCCGGATCGTATTCGTACTGCATCGCCGGCTCGTGGTATCCGGGATAGCTGGACGGCACGTGGCCGGCCCATCTCGTCGCTTGTCCGAAATATGCGTTGTCGATGATCTGTTGGGTCGGGATCGAATGCGCCACGGCCCGCCGAACGAGAACGTTGTCGAACGGAGGAACATCGAAATTCATGTGCACAAAGAGGTTTTCGTTGCCGGACACGCCGCCGACCGAAATGCCGTCAACCTCCCTCAAGCTGTCGTATTCGCGCGGGGTGAGGCCTTGCACAAGCTGGGCCTGCCCCGTTCGCAGAACCACAACCCGGTTCGAGGATTGCGGGACCTTCTTCATGACCACGCGGTCAATTGCGGGGGCGCCGCGGTAGTAGTTCTCGTTGGCGACGAACACGATCTCGTCGTCCTTGGTCCAGCTCTCGACGCAATACGGGCCGAAACTCGGGACATTGGCGTTGTTGGTGTAGGCGTGCGCCCACGGATCGTCAGGCGTGGCATTCTCGTCCATCAGCTCCTTGTCGAAGATGTACAGGCCGAAGATGGTCAGCACAGGCAGGAAAAGGGCGTTCGGTTCGGACTGCCGGATCGTCACGGTGTAGTCGTCCACCTTGACGACCTCGTCGCCGAGAGAGCGCGCGGACTCGTCCCCGAACACGTCCGGCGTGAAGTTCGCGATCGAGGCCACGTTCGAAAGAAACCATCCGATCGGCGCCGCGCCGGACACCGACTTCCCTCTCGCGAACGTGTAGACCACGTCGTCGGCATTGAATGTGGCTCCGTCGCAGCCCTGCACGCCCTGGCGAAGGTTCAGCGTCCAGGTCAGCGTCTCCGGGTCGTAGCTCCAGCTGTCGACAAGGCGGCCCTCGAACGTGCCGAAATCGGGCGTGATGACGCCGCTGTCGTTGGGCGGGTTCGTGGCGTAGCCGAACAGCGGTTCCATGACGTTGACCATGCCGGTCTGACTCGTCGGAATGGCCGCTGCCGGTCCATCGTAGTTCAGCCCGGCCGGAACGTCCTCGGCGAGGAAGAGCATTTCCTGAGCCTGAGCCGCGGAAGCGCCGATGGCGGCAATTGTAAGCACGGTTGCCCGTGCAATGCGCGTAACCTCTTGCATGACCTTGAGACCTCTCTATCTCTCTGAGGATATTTGTCCGGACAACTCGAATAGCATGATGCGAAGACTTGTCAACCTCTCAGCGGACGCGCCGAGCAAGGCATTTCCGGGCATCCGGGCCTGATGAAGCGAGGACTGTCAGGTGCCGGGATCTTGACCCGGACTTGACTTCACCCCCGGGCTTCATTCATTTGTCCAGACAAATTGCAGGGGATTTCCGCCATGCCGCGCATTGTCGTTCTGTTCAATCTGAAGCCGGGAATCGACCCCGGAGCCTATGAGCGCTGGGCAAGAACAGTCGATGCTCCGACTGTTTCCGGGCTTCCGTCGGTGTCGGGATTCACGGTGCACCGGGCCACCGGGATTCTCGGGTCCGACCAGCGTTCGCCTTACGGCTACGTCGAGGTTCTTGACGTGCGGAGCATGGAAGGGCTGATCGAAGACATCGGAACCGAAGCCATGCAAGCGATCGCCGCCGACTTCCAGGGCTTCGCCGACAATCCGCTCTTCATCGTAACCGAGGACCTTGCTTGAGGTGTCGATGCGAATCGAAGGGAAAACTGCTGTCGTTACCGGCTCGGGAAGGGCGGGAGGCATCGGACTCGGCATCGGCGCCCGGCTCGCCAGGGAGGGCGCCAATGTCGTTCTTCACGACCTGGGGCATGTGAGCGGCGACATCGCGCCGGCTCATGGAGTCGGAACTGCCGAGGATCTTGAACAGGCGGCGCATTCTATTCGCCGGGAAGGCGGCCGCGTCACCACGTTTTGCGGCAACATGATGGTCGAGAACGATGTCGCCGCGCTGATGGACCATGCCGCCTCCGAATTCGGAGGCCTCGACATCGTCGTCAACAACGCCGGAATCGGATACCTGTTCGGTCCGCTCGTCGAAATGACCCAGGAGAAATGGGACGCCGTGCTGAACGTGAACCTCAGGGGAGTCTTCTTCGGCATCAAGCACGCGGCTCTGAGGATGATCCCGCAGGGACGCGGCGGACGCATCATCAATGTCGCCAGCCAGGCCGCAAAGTCGGGCTTCGCATTCGCTTCTGCGTACACCGCCTCGAAACATGGCGTGCTGGGCCTTACGCGATCGGCTGCCCTGGAGCTGGCCGAGCACGGGATCACCGTGAACGCGATTTGCCCGAACCACATCACGACCGGTCTCGGCGCCTGGCAGAACGAGTTCATGTCCGGGGCCCAGGGCAAGTCGCTCGACCGGTACATGTCCGACATGCGTGAGCGAATCCCGCTCGGACGGACAGGACGTGTCGAGGACATCGCCTCTGCCTGCGCGTTCCTGTGCTCGGAAGAGGCAGGCTATGTCACGGCGGAAGCACTCAATGTTTCCGGGGGCGAGGAGTATCATTGAATTTTCCCCGCCGCCGTCCCGTCTTCGATCCGCGCGACCTTTCCGGCGACATCCCGCGGGCGGGCCTGCCGCGATGAATCGTGAACCCGGGGGAATTCGGTGACAAGTAAAGCTGAATGCATGCTTGCCGCCGCGACGTCAGCGGGGTCCGAATGACCGCTGCGCCGCTCTCGGGAATTCGCGTTGTCTCGGTCGAGCAATACGGCGCAGGGCCATACGGTTCGTCCTACCTTGCAGACATGGGAGCGGAGGTCATAAAGATCGAACCGCCCGGTTCAGGTGACAGCTCGCGCCAGACGGGTCCGCATTTTCTGGGCGAGAACGACAGCTATTTCTTTCAGACCTTCAACCGGTCGAAGCGCTCGGTGACGCTTGACCTGAAGTCCGGCAAGGGGCAGCAGATTTTCCGCAGGCTGGCCGCCAGCGCGGATGCCGTAATGAACAACTTGCGGGGAGACCAGCCAGTTCGGCTGGGACTTACCTATGCGGACCTGCGGGATCTGAAGCCCGGGATCGTTTGCCTGCATCTTTCCGGCTACGGCCGCAACGGCCCGCGCGCATCCCGGCCGGCCTACGACTACCTGATGCAGGCCGAGGCAGGCCTGATGGACATCACCGGCGAGCCGGACGGCCCGCCGACGCGCATGGGCCTGTCGATTGTCGACTATCTGACCGGGATTACCGCCGCCTTCGCGCTGACCGCTGCGATGCTCGGAGCCGCCCGCACCGGCGCGGGGCGCGATGTGGACGTGACGCTCTACGACGTGGCCATGCACCAGCTGACCTATCCTGCAGCCTGGCTTCTCAACGAGCGCGCCGATGTGCGCCGACGTCCGCGATCCGGCCACCCCGCCATCGTGCCGTGCGAAATGTTTCCCACGGCCGATGGACATGTCTTCGTGATGTGCGTGCTTCCGAAGTTCTGGGAGGCACTCTGCAATGCCCTTGGGCAGGCGGACCTGATCAGCGACCCTCGCTTCCTGTCCAATGAGGACCGCTTCGAAAACCGCGCGGAACTGGCCGCGTTGCTCGATGCTTCGTTCCTGGCGGAAGAAACCCGCACCTGGGTCAGCCGACTCGCCGGCCGCGTACCCGTCGCTCCCGTGCTTGATCTGAGGAGCGCACTGGGGAACCGGTACGCCGCAGAATCCGGCGTGATCGAGACAATCAGCCATCCGGACGCCTCTGAAGGCCTGTGCTTCATTGCTTCGCCGATCCGGCTTGACGGCCAGCGCCCGACGACCCGTGCCGCGCCGAAGCTCGGGGCCGATACCGACGAGGTGCTTTCCGAACTCGGCTACGGCGAGGCGGACGCCCGCTACTTCCGGACCCTGGGGGTGATCTGAGATGAAGCTGGACGGAGTCCGCGTTGTCGACCTCTCCCTGTTCCTGCCTGGACCTTACCTGACGCAGGTCATGGCCGATCACGGTGCGCAGGTTATCAAGATCGAGCCTCCCGGCGGAGAACCCGTGCGCAATGTCGGCTACAGGACAGAGGACGGCGTTTCGGTCTGGTTCAGGAACACGCACCGCAACAAGAAGTCGGTAGTGCTCAATCTGAAGGAGGCCGCCGACCGCGAAGCCCTCCTGTCACTGGCCGAGACCGCCGACGTCTTCGTCGAGGCCTTCCGGCCCGGCGTCGTCGACCGGCTCGGCGTTGGGCCCGGCGTTGTCAGGGAGCGCAATCCGGGAATCGTCTACGCTTCGATCTCTGCATTCGGACAGAGCGGGCCGGAATCGAAGCGACCCGCACACGACCTCGCCATTCAGGCGCTTGCCGGAACGCTGTCGCTCAATCTCGGCAACGACGGAGCGCCGACGAACCCGGGAATGCCCATGGCCGACATCACTGGTTCCATGGCTGCACTCGCCGGAATTCTGATGGCGCTCCTTCGGCGGGAGAAGACCGGCCGCGGCGACTACATCGACATTTCGATGATGGACAGCCTCATGTCGTGGCTGCCAAACGTGACGGGGCCGGTGTTCGCGGAAAGCCGTGCTCCCCTGGTCAAGCAGGAGCGCAGCTTCGGCGGATACGCGTTTTTTTCGATCTACAGGACCAGGGACGGCGCGTACATCGCCCTGGGCGGCGTCGAGCGCAAGTTTGCCGTCAATCTGCTGACTGCCCTTGATCGCGCCGACCTGATCGAGGCCGCCACTGGTCCGCCCGGCCCGGTGCAGGAGCCCGTGAAACAGTTTCTTCGCCAGACATTCGCCCTGCGCACGCGCGCGGAGTGGGAGGACTTCCTGTCGAAACTCGACGTCTGCGCGGCACCGGCCCTCGACATCCATGAGGCGTTCCACGGTGCTCAGGCCTCGGCGCGCCAGATGCTCGTGAAGGACGCCGACGGCAATCTCCACATTGGAATTCCGATCAAGTTCGCGGACGAGCCGGGAAGCCTTGTTCCGGATCTTCCCGGACTTGGCGAGCACACGGACGAGACCCTGGCAAGCTTACGCAGGTCCCGTTAGCCGCACTTCTGTTGCCATGAGGAGTTTCATGTGCCGCAATTGCGCGGGCGTCGCAAGCCGTGGAGGTTCCCTTGATGGCGCGGACGGCGGCTGCGCTCACCGGACGAACGCGTCTTTCGGACTGTCTCGGCGTGAGCGCGATCGGGCGCGTGCAACCGCGCGAGTTGGCGCGCGCGGGCCTGCGGTCCCCGGGCCGCGACAACCGGCGGAGGTGCGACCTTCGTGCCAAGGTGACGGTCTGCTACGTGATTGCGATGGCGCTGTTCCGGACGGTTTCGGTTCGCGAGAGTCTGCGCGGCCTGGTTGACGGCCAGCGGTGGATACGGCCGGACCTTGCGGTGGGAGTGTCGGGCAAGCCGTCGATCTCGCGGGCGTGGCCGGGCGCGGCGCCGTTCTCGGCGCTCCGCGACAGCTGCGTAGCTCCGCTGGCGCATGGTACCGGGGGCTGCGCCTCGCGGTCTTTGACGGCTCGTTGCTGAACCTGCCCGGATCGCGTCACCCGACATCGGCAGAGGTCAGGAAGCATGACTTTGTAGCTTCGAGCCCGTTTCCACGGATAGACTGGCTGCAGCCGGAAGGCCGCGGAGCCCCGGATTGGCCATATATGCGCTTGCAAGCGGCGGTTTCTCGGTTTGGGACCCGGCCCGGAACTGCTGGCGGAAAAGGGGAACATCGGCGTCCAGGTTACGTGTTCTCGCCAGGGGAGGTCTGGACCGGGCGGGTCGTCCCGATAGCCGGCAAGGCGACCAGAGTCTGCAAGGGTGTGCTGGACGATTGGTCGATCTGGATCCGGGAGGGTGAAGAGAGCGCCGGTGGCCAAAACCTTGCCCGAGGATGTCCTCACGCCAACGATGCCGGGATCTCGCGCTCCCGACGGACAACGTAGTCGCGCAGCGCGTCGCGAATGCTTTCGTCAAGCTTCGGCGGTTCGTCTTCGTAGCGCTCCAGCATCTTCCTGCACCAGTCGCGGCCTCGTTCGCTTACCGATCTGGACCCGTCGGCGACCCAGCTTTCGTAGCGTTCGTTGTCCTGGATTTCATCGAGGAAGGGGAGGTGCTCGCGGGTGTAATCCTCGTTGAAAAAGTGCCCGCCGGGGCCGACCCGCGCGAGGCCGTCGAGCGCCGTGCCGATTTCGTCGAACGAGGCGCCGCCCAGGAGGGTCTGAAAGCCCAGAATCTGCTGGGCGTCGGCGGCCAGCTTTCCCATGGAGATGGTGAGCGAGCCTTCGATGGTGCCGCCGCAGTGCGTCAGGAGATTGCATCCGCCGAGGACTGCCGGATAGACCTTCAATATGGAGTCGAACCCTGCATACAGGTCGTCCTGTTTCGAACCGGACTTTGCGCCGTTCGTCCGCCAGGGCACGCCGTAGTATCGGGCCATCTGGCCAAAGATGTACATGAACAATGACACTTCCGGCGACCCGAAGACGGGTGCGCCGCTCTTCATGTACACGCCCATCGGCGCCACGCCCATAACCGCGCGGCAACCGGGACGGATGATCTGGGTGAAGGCGATTCCCGCCAACGCCTCGGCGACGATCTGGGCGGTGGCGGCGAGGGTGTGAACCGGCGTCGAGGCGCCGTACAGCACGAAGGGCGACATGAGGAGCGCCTGGTTCTCGCCAGCGTAGACGCGGGCGGCGTCGAGCTGTGTCTTGTCCCAGACGAGCGGAGAATTGCAGTTGAAGATCGCGGTCATCACCACCTCTTCGTCCGTCGTCTTCGGCCCGAACACGATCCGCGCCATCTCGACGCTGTCCTTCGCCTGGAACTCCGACTGCGGCGAACCCATGACGGGCTTGTCGGTGTTCAGAAAGCTCTGCTCGACCATGTGCAGGTGGCGATGCGGCACGGCGACATCCATCGGTTCCAGCGTGTAGCCGCCATTGTACTGCAGCGCCGGGTTTACCTGGTGCAAGCGCATCACCATCGCCATGTCCGCCGCCGTGGCCTTGCGGCGCACGCCGTCAAGGTCGATCAGGTTGGGCGTGCCGTACGCGGGTCCGAAGATCATGTGGCGGCCTCCCACGCGGACGGTGCGGTCGGGATTGCGGCCTCGATACTCGAACTCGTCGGGGATCGTGGCGATCAGCTTGCGGACCAGCGCACGCGGGATGCGGACGCGGTGGCCGTCCACGTCGGCGCCGGCATCGGCCCAGAACGACGCCGAGGCATCGTCCCGGAACTCGACCCCGACGGTCTCGAGAATCCGCATCGCGTGGTCGTCGATGGCCTCCAGCCCGTCGACCGGCAGAACGTCGTAGGTCGGGATGTTCCGGATCGTGGCTGAGGGATAGACCAGCGGCGCCCTGAGCCGCGCCTTGCGGCGTCCCGCGGCGCCGCCGCTGCGATGCCTTCGCCGAACCGGCGCGAACTCCGCGTTTGGATTCATCGGCAACCTCCGTGGCGTGCATTATTCGCTCGCGTGAAGGTTCCTACAATGGCAGGAATACTTGCCCCACTGCGAAATGTCAGATTACGCAGGCGCGCGCCGACGTACCGAATCGTCGTCAGGGTCCGCCCCTGAACTGAGTTCGTTTCGCAGCCAGTCGTGGAATTTCGAGACCGTGCGGGTCGGGGTGGCACCCTCCGGCTGGCACAGGTAGTAGCCGTGCTGTGGCAGCGCTTCGGTATCGATGGCGGGCACCAGAACGCCGCTGTCGAGAAACTGCTCCATGAGCGGCGCGCCAAGCAAGCCGATTCCCTGCCCGTCCAGGACCGCCTGCACGAAATTAACGTAGGAGTCGTAGGAACTCATGCGGATTCCGCTTCCGAGCACCCTGCCCTTGTCCCGGAAGTAGTTGGGCCAGATCGACGACGGGTCGAACGCCGATTCGAACTCCAGCAGAGGCGCCTTGGCCAGGTCGTCAATCGTTTCGAACGGCCCGAACCTGCCGAAAAAGGCTTGATTGCAAAGCGGCTGGATCCGCTGTCGCTGCAGCAGCACGCTCGCGGCGCCCGGCCAGTTCCCGGTTCCGTACCGTATCGCGATGTCCACGTCGTTTTGCACCAGATTGACCAGGTCGTGGGACACGAGCAGCCGGAAGTCCGCCTTCGGGTCGATGCGCCGGTAGCGTCCGATGTTGGGCATCAGCCAGTATGTCGAGACTCCGGAGGTGGTGGCGATCGTGATCAGGCTGTCTTCCTTGGTGTTCTCGATCGACTCGATCTCGTCGACAATCGACTGGAACCCCTGATGAACCGTGCGCGACAGGCGACGCCCCGCGCGAGTCAGCTTGATGTTGCTGTGGCCCCGCGAGAACAGCTCGAAACCCAGGAATTGCTCCAGATGGCTCACCTGCCGCGACACCGCCACGCGCGTGACGTTCAGCTCCTTGGCCGCCTCCGTGAAACTGAGATTGCGCGCAGAGGCCTCGAATGCCATTAGCGCCTTGGGCGGAGGGAGCTTCCGAAGACCCTGTGCCAGCTTTCCGTCCTTCCCCTGATGCCATGCGTCGCAACCCGCAACGAGGCATTGGCGTAATGTCACGTTACCCACGGGGTCAGTTTTTTGCAATGTCGCGCAGGGCGGATTGTGTGCAAGACTGGGTTCGCAGAGACGATGCGAAAAGGACAAATGGACGATCGATCGACCGACGCAAGCCCGATCGAGTGCCGCAATCTGTGGAAGATCTTCGGCCAGCGCGCGGGCGAGGTGCTGGCCGCGGCCCGCGAGGGAGCGGTGGACAAGGACGAGGCGCTGAAGGAATTCGGCTGCGTCATCGGAGTCGCGGATGCCAGCTTCAGCGTGCGCAAGGGCGAGATCTTCTGCATCATGGGTTTGTCGGGTTCCGGCAAGTCCACGATCCTGCGCCATGTCAATCGGCTGATCGAGCCGACTGCGGGCTCGGTCCACGTCAACGGGCAGGACGTGATGAGCCTGTCCGACAGGAATCTTCGCGCTTTGAGGGCACGCAAGATCGGCATGGTCTTTCAGCACATGGCGCTCTGGCCGCACAAGACGATAGCCGGCAACGTGGCCTTCGGACTGGAAGTGCAGGGCGAAGAACGGAATGCATGCCGCGACGCAGCGGAAGAGGCGCTCGAGCTGGTCGGGCTCGGCGGCTGGGGGCACCGCTATCCGGACGAATTGTCGGGGGGCATGCAGCAGCGCGTCGGCCTCGCGCGCGCGCTCGCCGCAGACCCTGACATCCTGCTGATGGATGAACCGTTCAGCGCGCTTGATCCGCTGATCCGCCGGGAGCTGCAGGACGAATTCCTCGCCCTGTCCGAGAAGGCGCTCAAGACCACGCTCTTCGTCACCCACGATCTCGACGAGGCGATGCGCGTGGGGCACCGGATTGCGGTGATGAAGGACGGCCGCATCGACCAGGTGGGCACGCCCGAGGCCATCGTGCTGAACCCGGAGACCGACTACGTGGCGCGGTTCGTCAGTTCGATCTCGACGCTGAAGTTCCTGTCCGCCTCGGAAATCGCGGTTGCCGGAAACGTGGCCGCCGACGCTCCCGCCATCGGCCCGAACGCATCTCTTCCGGTGCTGATTGGCCAGCTTGCCAATGGCGTCGATCACCTTGCGGTGAAGGACGGGGGCAGGCTGATCGGACGGATCGGACGATCCGAGATCCTGGCCGCCGTCGGCCGCGACCTGGAGCGGAGATGAGGTGGTGGACCCGTTCCTGAACCCCTTCGACCACTATTCCGTCCCGTTCGGGGTCTGGGCGGAAAGCGCGTTGAACTGGATCGTCGGCCACACCCGCGCGACGTTGCTCGCGGCCAAGGTTCCCGTTCAGGGACTCCTGGAATTCGTGCAGGGCAGTCTCGAGGCGGTTCCGCCGCTCGTCGGGATCATCGGCGCCGTGGTCGCCGGCTGGCTTCTCGAGGGGCGGCGGCTGGCGCTGACGGGGTTTGTCTGCCTGGCGCTGATCGGGCTGATGGGCGCCTGGCAGCCCGCGATGACGACGCTCTCCATCGTCATCGCCGCCGTCATGATCTGCGTGGCCGTCGGGCTTCCCGTCGGAATTCTGGCCGCGCGCAGCGACCGGTTTTTCTTCGTCCTGCGTCCCGTTCTCGACCTGATGCAGACGGTTCCCAGCTTCGTCTACCTGGTGCCGGTCGTGATGCTCTTTGGCATCGGCGACACCCCGGGCGTGATCGTGACCTGTTTCTTCGCCATTACCCCGCTCATTCGCCTGACCAATCTCGGCATCCGCGAAGTGCGCGAAGACCTCGTCGAAGCCGCTCGCGCTTTCGGGGCGAGCGAGGCGCGGGTGCTCTTCGGCACGCAGCTTCCCCTGGCGCGGCCCACAATCCTGGCGGGGCTGAACCAGACCGTTCTGCTGTCCTTGTCCATGGCTGTGGTGGCATCGATGATCTCCGTCCCGGGGCTGGGGCGAATCGTGCTGGAGGGTATCGGGCGGCTCGACTTCGGGTCTGCCACCGTGGGCGGTCTCGGCATCGTGCTGACCGCAATCGCGGTCGACCGCTATGTTCAGGCGCTGGGCGCCGCCCGGTCGCGCACCAGGAGAGGAGCCTGACCTTGGACTGGGTCACTCTCCTCGATCCGTTCGCAACGGTCAGCATGCCGCTGGCGGATTGGGCCAATGACGGCATGCGCTGGCTGACGTCGAACTACCGCGGCGTGTTCCAGGCGATCAAGGTGCCGGTAAAATGGGCGCTGGACCTGGTCGAAGACGGGTTGCGCGGCGCGCCGCAGACGCTGCTCGTGGTCTTCTTCTCGCTGTTCGCTTGGCAGATCGTGAACAGGGCGACCGCGATTCTCACGTTCTGCGCTTTGGCGGGGATCGGCATCATCGGCGCCTGGGACGCGGCGATGACCAGCTTGGCAGTGCTGGTGACCGCCGTCTCGATCTCGGCGCTGGCGGGACTGCCGCTGGGAATCCTCTGCTCGCGCCTCGAGTGGGTCTGGGCCATCGTTCGCCCGGTTCTGGACTTCATGCAGACGATCCCGTCCTTCACCTACCTCGTGCCGGTCATCCTGCTGTTCGGGATCGGCAACGTGCCCGGCGTCATCGTCACCGCCTTCTTCGCCACCCCGCCGCTGGTTAGGCTGACCAATCTCGGCCTGCGCGAGGTGCGCTCCGACCTGGTCGAGGCGGCGGATGCATTCGGCGTATCGCCAATGAAGCGGCTCTGGTCCATCGAGTTGCCGCTGGCGCGTCCGACAATCATGGCAGGCATCAACCAGACCGTGATGCTGTCGCTGGCGATGAGCGTCATCGCCTCGATGATCTCGGTCGCAGGGTTGGGACGGCTGGTGCTGGTGGGCATCAGCCAGCTCGACCTCGCCCGCGCCTCTCTCGGCGGCCTGGGCATCGTACTTCTGGCCATCGTCTTCGACCGAGTGACGCAAGGCTTTGGCTTCACCCGCCGCGAACGCGGCAACCTCGGGCTCTGGGAGCAGGGTCCAGTTGGATGGCTGAAAGCGCGGTTTTCGAACCGCAAGGCCGAATCCAACGCTTAAACAAAAAGGGAGAACATGATGAAAACTCTTTCAACCAAGCTCGGCGTCGCCACGCTTGCCGGCGGCCTCATGGCGGGCGCCGCCTTCGCCGCCGAAATCACTGCGATCAGTACGGGACGGACGGATCACCAGCTGATCTACGAGGTCATCGAGGAAGGCCTCGCCGCGCTCGGCTACGAAAACGCGGAAATGCTCACGGGCAACTACCCTGCCATCCATCTCTCGATCGGTCAGGGCGACGCCCACTACACCGCCGTGCACTGGAAGCCGCTGCACAACGAATTCTATGCGAATTCGGGAGGCGACGATGCGCTGGTGCGCGCGGGGCCGATGTACACGAACGCCATGCAGGGCTACTTCATCGACATCAAGACGGCCAAAGCCCACGGAATCACGGCGCTGGAGCAGATGAAGGACGGTGCAGTCAAGGCGCTGTTCGACACCGACGGCGACGGCATGGCCAACCTGACCGGATGCAACCCCGGCTGGGGCTGCGAAAAGGTGATCGAGCACCATCTGGACGCCTACGAGCTGCGCGACCACGTCAACAATGACAAGGGCGAGTATTTCGCGCTGATGGCGGACACGATCGAGCGCTACAAGGCCGGACAGCCGATCTTCTACACGACCTGGGCGCCGAACTGGATCATGGGCGTCCTGCAGGAAGGACGCGACGTAGTGTGGCTGAACGCGCCTTTCTCGTCTCTGCCGGGCGACCAGGGCAGCGATACGGAATGGCCGGACGGGCGCAACCCGGGATTCGGGGTCAACGACAACTACGTTCTGGTCAACAGGGAGTTCGCCGAAGCCAATCCGAAGGCGATGGCGTTCTTCAACGGCCTGCGCATTTCGGTTCCCGACCTCAGCGCAATGATGCTGCGCATGAACGACGGCGAGAAGGAGCCGCATCAGCTCGAGCAGATCGCGAAGGACTGGATCGCGGCCAACCAGGCCGACTGGGACGCGTTGATCGCGACGGCGATGGCGGCCGACTAGGCTCGACGATCGATGGCCCGCCCTTCGGGGCGGGCCGCTCTGTCTTCCCGGCAACCGGAGACCGACCGGAATGGCCATTCTCTTCCATTGGGACGGTGCGACTCCCGAACTCTGGCGCGATGCTTTCAAGGCCGCCGGTTGCGGGACCGACATCCGGACCTTCGACGCGCCCGGCGACCATGCCGATGTCGACTTCGCCGTCGTCTGGGCGCCGCCCGCCGGGAGGCTTAAAGCCTTTCCCAACCTGAAATACATGTTCTCCATCGGCGCCGGTGTCACCCACATCACGCTTGATCCGGACTGGCCCCGCCACGTGCCGATCGTGCGGCTGCAGGATCGACTGTTGGTACAGGACATGTCCTGCCACATCATTCACTGGGTATTGCACTTCCACAGGTTCTACGCCCGCTACGCCCGCCAGCAAGCGGCGGCCCAGTGGCTGCGCCACCGCTATCCCGAAAACGCCGAGCGGCGAATCTCCGTCCTCGGACTCGGCCAGACCGGACGGGATGCCTGCATCCGCCTGCGCGATCTGGGTTTCCCGATCACGGGCTGGGCGCGCAGCTCCAAGGTCATCGAGGGCGTTCGCTGCCTCGCGGGCGACGCGGCATTCGAAACCGTGGTCCGCGAGGCGGATATACTGGTGAACCTGCTGCCGCTGACCGACGCCACGGCCGATATCCTGAACGCCTCCGTCTTCGACCGGATGCCGGAGGGCTGCTTCATCATCAACTGCGGCCGGGGCTCCAGCATCAACGACGACGACCTTCTTGCCGCGTTGGACAGCGGCAGGATCGAACATGCCGCGCTCGATGTCTTCCGCGAAGAGCCCCTGCCGGAGGACAGCCCGTTTTGGGATCATCCCGGCGTCTCGGTAACCCCCCATGCGGCAGCGCCGACCAATGAACGCTCGGCTGCGGAGTTCATTGGCGCGCAGATCCGTCTGGCCATGGATGGCGGCGCGCCGTCTCCCATCCTCGACCTGGAGCGCGGATACTGAACCCGTGCCGCGCCCAGCCATTATCCCCCGCCACGAAGACAGCAACGGCTGGTGGGAAACTCTGCCGACGCCGCCGCCTGCCAGGCGCCTGACCGGCAGGCGCCGCGCACAGACGGTCATCGTCGGCGCGGGGGCCTGCGGGCTCGCAGTGGCGCACCGGCTCGGCCGGCTCCGCCCCGACGACGAGATCGCCCTGATCGAAGCCGAGCGCGCCGGCTTCGGCGCATCCGGCCGCAACGCCGGATTCATGCTGAACGTCCACTCGCACGGGCCGCCAAAGCGCATCGGCATACTGCGGCGCAACATGCAGCTGTGGGAAAGCGGGCTGTCCGATCTGCGGCGCATGGCGCATGAATTCCAGATCGACTGCGACTGGCACGAATTCGGCCGCATCTACGGCTCGGCCGGACCAGACGGCGAAAGGCACATCGACGAGATCGCCGAAACGCTCGCCAAGCTCGGGCTGGAAGGCGACTGGCTGACCCGCGACGACATGGAGGCGCGCATCGGCACCCGTTTCTACCGGCGCGGGCTTCATGCGACGGGCAGCGCGCTGGTGAATCCCGCGGCACTGATGCGCGGACTCGCCCGGAACCTTCCGGCGAACGTCTCGCTGTACGAGGCAAGCCCGGTCGTCGGATTCGAAACCGGAGACGCCGCCCATGTCGTCGACACCAAGGCCGGGCGGGTTGCCGCGGATCGTCTGGTCCTGGCGGCTGGAGTCTTCCTGCGCCAGTTCGGGGTTGCTGCTGGCCGCTACGTGTCGATGGCGACCTACGCCAGCCTCACGGACCAGCTTTCCGGCGAAGAACTTGCGGCGCTCGGGACAAGCGAGCCCTTTGGCCTGCTGGCCAGTTCGGAATACGGCGCGACGATAAGGCTGACCGACGACAAGCGCCTCTTCTTTCGCAACCTTTTCGAATTCGCCCCGAACGCAAGGACCCCTGCCCCAAGGGTTTCCGAGATCAGCAAGCTGCACCGCAAGGGACTGCTCAACCGCTGGCCGGAACTGAAGGGAACACCGTTTGCCCATAGCTGGGGCGGCACCATGGCGTTCACGTGGAATGACGGCGCTGTTTTCGGCGAGTACGCCCCGGGCCTCTTTGCGGTGCTGACAAATGACGTTTCTCCCATGACCCGCGCCGCCGCCGCGGGCCGCCTGCTGGCCGATTTCATGGAAGGCGAAGACAGCGACCTTCTGAGCCTGCAGTTGGGAATTCCCGGCGCCAGCCGCCTTCCGCCGCGGCCAATCCTGGACATGGGCATCGCGATCCGGCGAGGATTGCTGCATGCCGCGGCACGCAAGGAGTTCTGACTCCGGATGTTCAGAAGCCTCTCCGCATAATTCCGGACCGGCGAGCGTTCAACATGCCGTTTCGCCGCGCCGCTGGATGACCGGAGCAGTGTTTCGTGAGCAATGTGGCAAAGATCGTTTGCCTGACAAACCCACCAGCGCCGTCGCTGCGCTTCCAATTCGTCCGTACCCAGGGCCAGCTCACCTTCCGGCTGGTCGCCTCCGGCGAACGGAATCCGCCGAACTTCGTCCGGCGACGGTTTCCCGCCCACCAGTTCCGTGACTCTCAGGATCAGAAGAATGGTCCGGCGGCGCGACGGCCAGCCTCGTCATTCGCGCCAGCCGGCGTCAGCAATACATTCTGGCACGGTCTTCGTTCATCGGATTCTGAACCGATCTCCGACGGAGCCAGTAGCGCAAGGCGATCGAGATTTTCTCGGGTGACGTGACCGTCCTGCAGCACGTCAAGCACGAGGTCGGCGAGGTCGCCGATTGCCGACGCAAATGCCTCGGCTAGCCTGAATTCCCATGCCTGGGGAGAGGCGTGACGCGAGGCGGTCATATTTTCTGGATTCTCCCCGGCTCTCATTGGCTTTTTGCTGGCAATAAGTCATATAAACAGTTCGCAGTAGTAATCATAATCGTAAGATCATAATGGAAACCCCGCACGCCGCCCGGCATGGAGGCGACGGAATTCTCGCACCGATCGCCCCCATGATGCGCGTCCGCAGGTGGCGCTCGTGCCTGAAAACAACAGGATCTTGCGCCCAACCACCCGTCAGCCACGTTCCCTTGACATCAACACCGGATCAGGCGGTTGACAGGGAATGCCCATGATGATATTGTGACAATGTGTATTTTGTGCAGCAATGAAGGTTATGAGCATCAGGGACACTTTCCTCAAGCCGCAGAGCCCGGCACAGAGACGATACGAGGCTCTCAGGGCCCGCTATGTCGACGGAATGGACTGCAAGGCCGCAGCTGAAGCCTTCGGTTACAGCGTCGGGTCCTTCCGCAACCTCTGCTCCGCCTTCCGTGCCGATCCCGGCTGGGCCTTCTTCCAGCCGCCCCAGAAGCCGAAGGAGGTGCCGGCACCGGGGATCGCGGTCACACGCGGGCGCCGCAACGACCGCATCCTGGCCCTGCGCCGGGAGCAGAAGATGTCCATCCACCAGATTGTCGATGTTCTCGACGCCGAAGACTGTCCCGCCAGCCTGTCGACCGTGGCCAAGGTGATCCGCGAAGCCGGACTGGCGCGGTTGCCCCGGCGCTCGGCGGCGGTCCTGGCGGACATCGTCGGCCCCGACATCGCGCCGGTTGCCGATCATCGTGCCTTCCGCATCGAGGACGGCGCCTTCCGCACCCGCTTCGGCGGGCTGTTCGTCTTCGCCCCGATGCTGGTGGCCCTCGATCTCGATCGCCTGCTCGAGGAGGCGGCCATGCCGGGGAGCGCCATGATCCCCGCGTCCGCCGCCTGGCGTGCGCTGCTTGCTCTCAAGCTCTGGGGCATCGGTCGGCCCGCGCAGGCCATGGCCGAGGTCTTCGATCCCGGCCTGGCGCTCTTCGCCGGCCTCAATGCCATGCCCAAGCGTTCGACCCTCACCGAGTACAGCACACGGGTCGACCCGCGCCGGCTTCCCGGGCTGATGCGGGCGTGGAACCATGCCATCCGCGACCAGGGCCTGTGTCCCGGCGCCTCCTTCGACCTCGATTTCCACACCATTCCCTACCATGGCGACAAGGCGCTGATCGAGAAGCACTATGTCTCCAAGCGTTCGCGCCGTCAGAACGGGGTTCTCGCCTTCCTCGCCCGCGATGCCGAGGCCCGCGTGTTCTGCTATGCCGACGCCACCATCCGCAAGGATCGCCAGAACGACGCCATCCTCCATTTCGTCGCGGACTACCGCGCGGAGACCGGCGGCCTGCCGGGCGAGCTGGTCTTCGACAGCCGCCTCACCACCCGGGCGAACCTGGCCGAGATCGACAGGCAGGGCATTGCCTTCCTCACCCTGCGCCGGCGCTCGAAGAAAATCATCGCCGCGCTCCGCGCGCGTCCCGAGGCCGACTGGCGCCGCATCCGCCTCGCCAACATCGGCCGCCGCTACCGCACGCCGCGGATCATCGACGAGACCATCCACCTGCCACAGTATCCCGGCGAGATCCGTCAGATCGCCATCACCGGGCTCGGCCACGACGACCCGGTCCTGCTCGTGACCAACCAGATGGAGGCGCGGCCCGCCGACCTCGTCGACCGCTATGCGCGGCGCATGGTCATCGAGAACCAGATCGCCGAAACCATCGACTTCTTCCACATGGATGCGCTCTCCGCTGCCGTGCCCATGCGCATCAACACCGACCTCCAGCTCACCCTCATGGCGAGCGGGCTCTACAGGCTGCTGGCAAACAGGATCGGAAACGGACAGAAGAGCGCGCGGGCACGGACCCTGTTCCGCAGCTTCATCGATGCCACCGCAACCGTCACCATCTCCGAGCATGCCGTCCGCGTCCGCTTCGGGCGGCGGGCGCACAACCCGATGATGATCAACGCCGGTTTCGCCGACACCGAGACCATCGTGCCGTGGCTCGAAGGCCGGGCACTGAAGCTCGAATTCGGACCGTGAAACCCGTCATCCGTCATACCTCCCCCAAGCGTGGGAATTCAGGCTAGTGGTTCACCAATCTCGGCGCCTGGTAGCGGCATCTCGTGCTCCGGCGTGACGGCATCTCGTGCTCCGGCGTGACGGCATCTCGTGCTCCGGCGTGACGGCAAGAATTCCGATTTCGAAGAGCTGGCTGCGATAGGCCAACCCGTATATGCCCCATGTCTGCTCGAGGTAGTAGGTTTCGTTTCCGGGTCCGCTGCCGTCGCGAAGTCGATTGAGCCTGTTCCGTTTGAGTCGAGTGCTTTCTGCGCCCATTCGATGCCCGCAACGCAGGACTCGCCGCCTCGTTTGCAGGCGATCAACGAGTATGGCGCTTCGGCGCGGCGGATGAACCGTTTCCAGTCTTCCGGATTGATGCTTCCGATCCGTTTTGCATAGGTCCTGCACAGCCACGCATGGAAGCCATTGTAACGCATGCGGAGCGTGACGTTTCTGATGCCGGGAAGAAAAGTCTGGCAGAGACTTATGCTGCTGTTCCGCATGCCGAGGGAATCGAGGCCATTCTTCTTTCGGTACTCGGTCCATTCGGGGAAATCGATCTCCGTCTTTTCGGCTTCGGCCACTGCCACGACAGGATCTCCATCACCGCAGGCCCCCCGCCGCGCCTTCGAAGATGTAGTCGTTCAGAAAGATGCGCTGGCCGAACAGGTTGCGTTCGACCTCGGTCAATGCGGCCTCCTCGCAGATGTCGTCCCATGCGTCCCGTATGGTGCCGACCTGCCGGGCGATGAGGTTCTTCTCCGCCTTCTCGCCGAGCTGAAAACTCGGCGCGGCCTCAAGGCAGGTCGCAAGCGTGCTCGTCCGATTGTCTCCGACGATCAGCATCGCCTGGCTGGCCACATTGCCGGAACGGCTTTGTAGGCAGGGGTCAGGGTCAGGCGTTCGCCGTCCCAGAACGCCGCATGGTTGCGGGCGTGATCGTCGGTGTTGCCGCACGGGACGTTGAACACGAGCCGTCCGTACAGCTCGTGCAGCATCGCCTTCGGCGAGGTGAAGCGGTGCCGGATCATTTCCGCGAGGTCTTCGTGGCCGGCGTACCGCGCCATCGTTTCATCGAGACTGAACAGCGTCAGCGCCGAAACCATCGCCCTGCGCGTGCGGCCGTCTTTCGTCCTTGCGCGGTCGAATCGCTCGACCAGCAACACGTCCTTGCCGGAGACATGCGCAAGTCGCACGGAGGCTGCGTCGAGCCCCGCCCTGGCAGCAGGGCGCATGGCGACATATTCCGCCTTCACCACGTTGTTGCTGTCGGTCGACGACGAAAACCTGGCGATCAGCTTTGCGTCGCCATCCTGGATCATCGCCTTCGGGCGCGCACCGCCGAGCGACGTGCCGTGCAACAGCGCCTGATCGAGATCGGGCGTCGGCGGCACGCCATTCTCGACTTTCTTTGCAGCGCTCAGCAGCTCTTCAAGCGTCGCAGCCTGAACGGCGCGCGGCACGTGGTCGGAAGGCGAGTGCCGGAAATCCAGAGCGCCGATGCGGTTGGAGCCGGACTCGAGCAGACAGGTCAACTCGTCGAGCGCAGCGGTGTCGACATACTTGCCCTTGCTTCCGAAGGTCCGGTTCATGATGGCGCGACGGACCCACGCATCGGGCGCGGCGTCGCGCAGGCATCCGGCCATGCCCAGCCCGGCTTCGGGCGCAATCGCTCCGCCGCGCAACGGAAGTTCCGGTTCGTAGATCTGAATTCGGTCCTTCCGGCCCAGATAGCTCTGACCGTGGTTGAAGATCAGCGGCTCGCCGTCGCGCGCGATGCGACCCGTGACGACCGGCGCCGTCGCGCCGGGCAGCCATATCCAGACATAGGCTTCCTGCCGCGGTGATCAGAAGTCATCTTTCACCTTCGTCGTTCCCGTGCGGACGGATTGCGGCAGCAGTGCGAGCTTGTCGCGTTCCATCGACAGAAAGCGCGTCAGCGTTGTCGGTTCGGCTTCGAACAGGCGCAACCCGACAATGGCGGCCACCTCGAAGGCCGCGCCGATGGAGGTGCCCATTTCGCCTTTTTCGATGCGATGCACGAGGCCGCGCGAAATCCCGGCGCGTTCGGCGACATCGGCGATCGTGGAATTGCCTTCGACGCGCGCGTTGTGGATCATCAGCCCAAGAAGCTCTGCAGCTTCGCGAGCATAGCGGGAATAGCTTCTGTGTGCGGGCTTCGCCATTGCTGTGTTTGCTCCATAAATAGATCATGAAGATTTATAAAGACCTATTTGTAGATCATTCTGGGGGAATTCAAGTGGTTTGAGAGCCTTGTGCTCCACAAATGGATCGTGAGATGGATCAAAATCTGCACGCAGCGATGCGAAGAAAAGCTTGTAACGGGTCCGGCGAGCCGAACCTGCGACCTTGGTCGCATACTGGAGATCGAGCCGTCCACCGGAAGACAAACACAACCACTACGATGCCGTGAAGATCGCCTGCCTTCACACGGACCGGCCAACAACGGATCCCGACTCGAATGGTAGGTGCAAAGCCGACTTTTCGATCATGGTCAAGGCCTTCGGTGAAGCAAGGGCATCCAGTCAATCGACAGTCAGGACAAGCGGTGTCTCGATCAGGCGAACCAAGTCCCAATTGAAGGCGAGTTACGAGCCCGGAAGGAACCGGGAGAATCGCCTGGCTTTAATAGGGCCCCACTTCCACTCCGAAGTGCAACACCGGCCATTTCCGCAGCGAGCGCGCTGCCCGGGTGCAGAAGATGGCCCTGTGATGGCGAATCCAGGCCCCGGGGCACCCGAGATCCGGGCCCGAGGCGGCTGAAGTCCCGTCGAAACGCAGCGTAGCCGCGCTCTCCGGACGGTGCAAGCCGCGCCCAGGGGGCGTCTGCGGCCCGCCGGGCGAAGGGAGGGCGGAGCCCGACCGAGGTCGGCGGGCCGCAGACGCCCCTTTCTCTCGCCGGACCGGTCCCTCCGCAGGACGGTCCGGGACGGCTTCGGTCAGGGAGGCCGCGCCTTCCGGAACGCCTCGGCCGGGGTCATGTATCCGAGCGCCTTCCTCGGACGCCCGTTCAGCCGGTCCTGGACCGCCTTCACCTGCGCGTCTGTGATCTTCCTGAAGTCCGTGTCCTTGGAAAAGTACCCTCGCACCAGGCCGTTCGTGTGCTCGTTCAGGCCCCGTTCCCAGGAATGGCACGGCGTCGCGAAGAAGAACCCGGCCCCGAGCGCCTGCGCCACCCAGGCGTGCCCCGCGAACTCCTTGCCGTTGTCCGCGGTGATCGTGCGGACCAGGGCGGCGAGCGGCAGCAGCATCTCGAGCAGCGCGGCGCCCACCGCGGCCGCGGTCCTCCGCCCAACCCTCTGAAGAAGCGTGTATTTCGACGCCCGGTCCACCAGCGACACCAGCGCGCCGCTGTGGCCCTTGCCGACGATCGTGTCCGCCTCCCAGTCGCCGATCCGCTCCTTCGCCTCCACGATCTCCGGACGCTCGGAGATGTCCGTGCGGTCCGGGATGCGGCCCCGGCCCGAGTGGCGCCCGCCCTTCCAGTTCGGCTTCCTGCCCCGCCGCCGCAGGAAAAGAAAGAGCCGGCCCCCGGCCTTCCGGTCGGCGCGGACGTGCTGGTATATCCATTCCCGGCCCGCCATGGGGATGCCCTCCTTGCGGAAGCGGCCGGCGATCTGGTCCGGGCTCCAGCCCTCCGCAAGCCTGTCCTCCACCGTGCGCCACCGCTCCCGGGTCATCTTCCTGGCAACGGACGAGGCGGCGCTGCGCCGCGCCGAGGCCTTGCCCTGCGCCTGCCTGTGCCTGTAGCCGCGGCCGCCGCCGTTGCGCCGGATCTCGCGCCAGACCGTCGTCCGGTCCCGGCCGATCTGCCGGGCAATGGCCAAATCGGACAGTCCGCTTTTCCTCAGCGCGTATATCTGGCATCGTTCGCCATAGGTCAGGTGGTGGTAGCCGCTCGGCATGACAGTCTCCATGCTTCTACACAGGGACTGTCGCCGCCATCTGGCCGATTTGCAACATCCTGCGCCGAAGGACGCAGGTCGCCACCACTTCTGGTGTTGCACTTCAGAGTGGCACGGGGGGGGGGCAAAAGGTTGGCGGGCTGGAGCCGCGTCCGCAGGTTGACGCCTGAATCACAGGAGTTTGCTGCCGAATGGCGCAAGAGGTCGCTGCTCGACCGCTTCGGTGCCGTTCGGAAGCTCGATGCCAGTGCGGCGCGCGTCTTGACCGGGGCGGCAGTGATTGGCGAATGAACATGGCTTACGCCCCCGTCTCGACGACAACCTTGCCGTGGGCCTCGCGCGGTGCGGAGACATAGTCCCAGGCCTCGCGGTAGCCTTCCATCGGATAGACCCGGTCAATCCGGGGGGCGACGAGCCCGCGCTCGAGCGCATCGTAGACGAACGCCTTGCCCCGCGCCTGGGTCTCGAGATTCTCGACGTAGTTGAAGAGCGAATACGGGTGAAAGACCGCGTTGGCCTGAAACATGTCGACGATCGGCAAGGTCGGGAACTCGCCATCGAGCGTGCCGTAGAAGAAGATCCGCGCATCCCTGGCGAGCGCCGGCGCGTATCGCCTGATCATGCCCGCGCCGACGGGATCAAAGGCCGCGTCGATTCCGCGTCCGCCGGTAACGGATTTCAGGAACTCAGCCAGATCGCATGAACCCGGAACAAAGACGTGGTCGGCTCCGACCGACTTCAGGAATTTCCTGTTGCGCTCGAACCGGGAGGTGGCGATCATCCTTGCGCCGAAGTGTCGGCCAATCTCAAGCGCCGCGGTTCCGGCCGTCCCCGTCCCTGCCGTTACCAGGACGGTCCTTCCCGGCAAGACCCGCATGATCTCGACCAGTGGAAAATACGCGGTCATGTACATCATCCAGACCGAGGCGCACTCCACGGCCGAGAGTCCCTCGGGCGCCGGCGTCACGTAGCGGTGGTCGATGATCAGTTGCTCGGCGCTCGCCCCGCGGCGGTCGTAAAAGTAGGGCAAGGTGCACATGCGCGTGCCGAGTTCGATGCCCGACACGCCCGGGCCGATCGCATTCACGACGCCGGCCGCCTCCATCCCGATGCAGGCCGGGAACGCCGAAAAGCTGAACGAATACCGGTCATGCATCAGATCCATGTCGCCCCAGTTCAGGGCGAAGGCCTCGACCCGGAGCCGAACTTTGCCCGGCCCCGGCATTTCGTCCGGAACCTCCTCCAGCGACAGTCCCTGATAGCCCCGGTATCCGTGTATTACCCAAGCGCGCGGCATCTCCCAGTCTCCTCGTCCGTCAATAATAGTCCCGCACGTCAGTCCCCGGCGGATTGCACTCGCTTCGGCGATTCCTGCTTGCGGGTGACTGGGCGGGCGGAGCCCGGATGTCCAGGGTCCGGAAGCCCCGTCGCCGATCCGGATCCGGAGTCAAGGCGCAAAGCGCATGCGTCCTCCCCGGACAACGAATCGCAACCAAGTCGTGTCGCATCGTCGAATCAGACGCGATCGCCTGTCAGGAACTGAATGGGGGCGAAACTCCCGGCATGCAACTCGATTCCGCCGCTCGGGACGCGGGAAACGTCCTTCCCGCGAATTCAAAAAAGGGCCCGCGAAAGTCGGTTGCGGCCGCCTCGATCTTTGCGACCAAAGGCATCCTTCGCGGACGTCCCTCCGGCACGCGGGCCAAGTCGCGCGGCAGGCAAAGGGCCGTGTTCGCGAACGGTGACTCTGTCTTGACGCCTGATCTACCTTCTCCTGTAGAGGGAGAGACGCCGCGCAAGTTCCCCGAATGACGGGGCATTGCGTGGCCGGAATAAATTTGTCAGAGTGAGCGGAGGCAATTGTTCCGTTCGGGCTTGCCGCATGGGGGAGACAAACGAACGATGCGTGTGGCGACGGATGTCGGCGGCACTTTCACCGATATAGTCGTGTTCGATGATGCAGTGCCGGGCCCAAACGGGACGATCCGTGTGGCCAAGGTCGATTCTACGCCGCCGGATTTCGAAGCCGGCGTACTGAACGCCATCCGGAAGGCGGGGGTCGATGCATCGGCCTTCGACCAGTTTGTTCACGGATCCACGGTCGTCATCAATGCGTTGCTTTCGCGGCGGGGCGCCAAGACCGGACTGATCACGACGGCGGGGTTCCGGGACGTCCTGGAGATCGCGCGCGCCAACAGGCCGGATCTGTTCAACTTCTACTTTCGCAAACCGCCGCCCTTCGTGCCGCGTCACCTGCGTCGCGAAATCGCTGAACGGGTCGACTACAAGGGAACCGTGATCACGCCGCTGGCGCTGGAGGAGATCGCGCCGCTCGCCGCGTATTTTCGGGGGCAAGGGGTCGGCGCGATTGCGATCTGTTTCCTCCACTCCTACGCGAACCCCGTCCACGAGCGGCAGGTTGCCGCGCGCCTGCGCGTGCTGTGCCCCGAGATTTCGGTGCTCGCGTCGCACGAAATCACGCGCGAGTGGCGGGAATACGAGCGCACGAGCACGACTGTGCTGGCCGCTTATGTTCACCCGCTGGCGCACCGGTATCTCGGCTCGCTGGCAGACAAGCTGCATTCGGCCGGACTGCCCGGGCGCCCCCAGATCATGCAGTCGAACGGCGGAATCACGACACTCGAGGCGGCGGCGGCAAACCCCATTTGCATGATCGAATCCGGGCCGGCCAGCGGCATGCTCGGCGCCCTGGCGCTCGGAAAAATGCTCGGCGAGCGCAATCTCATCGGCCTCGATGTCGGCGGCACGACTGCCAAGTGCTCGCTTATCAAGGACGCGACGCCGCATGTAACGAGCGAATACTTCATCGAGCGCACCCGAACGTATCCCGGCTATCCGATCCGGACCCCGGTCATCGACATCGTCGAGATTGGCAGCGGCGGCGGCAGCATCGCCAGGCTTGACGCTGGTGGCAAGCTTCATGTCGGACCGCAAAGCGCCGGCGCCAACCCCGGGCCGGTCGCTTATGGACGGGGCGGGACCGAGCCGACCACGACGGACGCCCATCTTCTGATCGGGCGGATCAATCAGGAGAACTTCCTGGGCGGCGCGGTGACGCCCGACATGGACGCGGTGCAGGCAGCCTTTTCCGAACTCGGGGCAGCGCTGGGCGTCGATGCGATCGAGGCCGCCAGGGGCGTTGTGCGCATTGCCAACGCCGATTTGGTCAGCGCGCTGAAGCTTGTGTCGATCAATCGCGGTTACGATCCGCGCGATTTCAAGCTCGTCGCGTTTGGCGGCGGCGGCCCCATGCACGCGGTCGCACTCGCCAGCGAACTGCGGATTCCCGAGATCATCGTGCCGATCAGCGCAGCGGTGTTTTCGGCGTGGGGCATGCTGATGTCGGATCTGCGCCGCGACTATGTGCGCACCAGCGTCGTGCGCCTGGATGCGGCGGAACCCGAGGAGCTGGAGGCCGTCTTCGGCGAAATGTCGGATACGGCCCTGGCCGAGTTGCAGGCCGAAGGCGTTTCGCGGGATCGCATGGTCATCGAGCGCTGGGCCGATTTTCGCTACAAGGGGCAGGAACACACCGTCAAGGTGGCGCTCCCTGTCGAACCAGTCAGTGCGGCGGCAGCGGCCGACTGGGTGGAGAGATTCCACGCCGAACACGCGCGCCAGTACTCTTTTCGGCTCGACGCGCCGGTCGAGATCGTCAACTTCCATCTGGTCGCCAAGGGGCTTGTTCGCGCGCCCGGGCTGCCGCGACTGGAAGAAGCCCCGGCAGGAGAGGAGCCGCCGGAGGCGGGCCTGCGCGAGGGCGACTTCGATCAGCTCGGTGTCCATCCGACCAGGATCTACATCCGCAGCCGTCTCGCCGCCGGACATGTGCTCGTTGGGCCGGTCGTGGTGGAGGAACCGGCAACGACGGTCGTCATCCCGCCTGGGTGGCAGTCGCGCGTCGATTCGCTCGGCAATCTTCGCGTGACGCGGGTCAATCAAGTGCAGGAGGCGTTGAACGCAGCTTGACCAAACTGCTCTATCTTCATGTCGTCGGCAGCGACCCGGCAGATGGATCGGACCGGTATGCCGTGCAGATGCACGAGCATTTGGCCGCGGCGGTTTCGCCTCGAACGACCATCGACCTCATCGCCTTGTCCGCGAGCCGGCCCCGGCATGTCGATTTCCACGCCTACGAGGGCCTCGTAGTTCCGGACCTGATACACCACGTCCATGCGAGTTCCGCTGACTATGACGGCTTTGTCATCGGCTGCTTCTACGACGTCGGCTTGCGCGAGGCGCGCGAGGTATCCGGCCGGGCGGTCGTGACGGCGCCCTGTCAGGCTGCGACCGACATGGCGATGCATCTGGGCAACCGCTTTTCGATCCTCGTCGGTACGCCGAAGAACATTCCCAAGATGAGCGAGAATGTTCGGATCTATGGGCGGGACCACGGCATGGCGTCGATGCGTGCCGTGGGCCTGAGCGTCTGGGAACAGCAGACCGCGCCGGACGTGTTCGAACGCATGGCGGACGCCGGCCGGGTCTGCGTCGAGCAGGACGGCGCCGAAGTCCTTATCCTCGGCTGCACGGCCGGCTTCGGCCTGCACGAAAGACTGCGCGCGACATTGGGCGTACCGGTCCTCGACGCCATGCTTGCGCCGACGATGTACGCGGAGTTTCTTTCCGAGACTGCAAAGCGACTGGGCTGGAACCCAAGCCGGGTGGGCGGCAGCGTTCCGCCGCCGGACGCCGAAATCAGGCAGTGGAATCTGTTTGCAGGCGCGCCGGAGGAAGGAATCAGGGTGTCCGGCGCCGCAGCAGGCGCCAGAACCGACGCGGGCAAGACGGCCCGCGCGCCCTGATCATTCGCCGGGTTGCGGCGGTTCGACGCTGCGGCCCACAACTGTAGCAAAGTACACAGGGAGTCTGTCATGAAAAAGACATACGGACCATTGATCGCAGCGGCGACCGCGCTGCTTCTTTCGGGATATGCGGCGGTCGCGCCGCTTTCGGCACAGACGGTTTTGCGGCTCGACGAGCATGCGATCGGTGAGATCGATCCGGCGAAGGCGACCGACTACGCCGACTCGATCATCTTCTACAACATCTACGACACGCTGGTGATTCCCGCCGCGGGCGGCACGGACATCCTGCCGCATCTGGCGGAATCGTGGTCCATTGACGGCCAGACCTACACGTTCACGTTGCGTGACGACGTCCAGTTCCACAGCGGCAACGTGATGGATTCCGACGACGTCGCGTTTTCTATCGAGCGCATGATGGCGCTTGGGCAGGGCTTCTCGAGCCTCTTCGCCGGCGTGATCGACAGCGTGGAAACGCCAGATGCGCGAACCGTTTCAATCACCCTCACGGAGCCCTATGCGCCGTTTCTGGGTTCGCTCGTCCGGCTCGCGATCGTCGACAAGGATGCCGTTCTCGACAACCTGGCCGAAGGCGATTACGGAGATCTGGGCGACTACGGTCAAGCCTACCTTACGTCGACCACCGCCGGAACCGGCGCCTACACCATTTCGTCCCACAATCCCCAGGAACTGACGGTGATGGTGAAGAACGCCAACTACTTCCTCGGCGTGCCCGCGGAAGCACCGGATACGGTCGAGCTGCAGTACGCGATCGAACCGGCAACCTTGCGCGCGCTGATCACCCGCGGCGAACTCGATATCGGCGATCAGTGGATGGCGCCGGAAATCAAGGCGGCCGTTTCGGCCGAAGAGGGGGTGTCGCTCGGACAGGTGGCCGGAATCTCGTCGTTCTATCTGAAACTGAACAACCAGCGCCCGCCGCTCGACGACGTGCACTGCCGACGCGCATTCGCGCTCGCATACGACTACGACGCCATCCTGGAGCAGACGCAGGTCACCGAGGAGATCGCGTTCGGCCGCCGGGCTCATGGCCCGCTGCCGCTGGGCGTGCTGGGATCCGACGAGAACATTCCTGCGGGCCGGTTCGACCTCGACGCCGCAAAGGCGGAACTCGAGCAGTGCCAATACGATCCGGGCGAGCATGAAATCCAGCTCAACTGGGTCGCGGGCAACCCGATCCAGGAACGCATCCAGCTGATGATGCAGCTGAATCTCGGAGAGCTCGGCTACGACACGACGATCACGACGACGCCATGGGCGATGTTCACCGAACTTGCTGCGACGGCCGAACGGACGCCGCATGTCAGCCCCGTGAATTTCATCCTGACGACGCCTGATCCGGACTCGATGCTCTTCACAATGTATCACAGCGATGCCGTCGGCACCTGGGCCTCGGTGGACTGGGTCATGAACGAGGAGGTCGACGGCATGATCGAGGCCGGGCGCACGGAAACTGATCCGGCGACGCGTGCGGCAATCTACCGCGACCTCGGCAACAAGCTCGTCGAAGACCAGGTATCGATTTTCGCGTACGAGCTGGTAGGCGTCTTCCCGATCCGCGAGGTGGTGCATGTGCCTGCCCTGCAGGACGAGGGGCGGACCTATGCAGTTCAAGGGATGAACTTCATGTTCCGCGAAATGACCATGAACTAGGTCATACCGAGAGGGGGCGGCAATTCGAGACGCCGCCCCCGATCTTCAGCCGCACAATTGCATCTGCGGAGAGCGAACCCGCGTGAATCTCTGGCGTTACTTCCTGGGCCGTCTCCTCGGTTCGCTGATCGTCCTGGTCGGAGTCTCGATCCTGATCTTCGGCGTCGCGCGCCTGATCCCGGGCGATCCTGCCCGGATTGCAATGGGGCCGATGGCCTCGGCCGAGCAGGTCGAGCTAATGCGCGAGCGCTTGCGGCTGAACGAGCCTGTCGTCGTTCAGTACGGCGGGTTCGTGAGGGATTTGCTTCGCGGCGACCTCGGCATCTCGCTCTACACCAAGCGGCCGGTTACCAGCGACATCCTGTCAACGCTGCCTGCGACCCTGGAACTTGTCATCGCCGCCGCGCTGATCATGACGCTCATCGGAGTGCCGCTCGGCGTAGTGGCGGCGCGCTACCGGAATTCGGGCGTGGACCGCGCCGCCAATCTCGCGGCCCTCCTGGGCGTCGTCACGCCGTCCTTCGTGTGGGCCATCTTTCTGATGCTCGTCTTTGCCTTTGCGCTCGACATATTCCCCATTGCCGGACGGGTTTCGCGCAGTGCGGAGCTGCCGCCGACGATCACCAGTCTCTTGATTCTCGATTCCGCGATCGCCGGCATGTGGCCGACCGTCCTCGATGCCCTGCGTCACATCGTCCTACCTGCTTTCGCCCTGGCGATGGGCGGACTCGGCACCGCAGCGCGCCTGACGCGCGCGAACATGTCCGAGGTCTACGACCGGCAGTACATTCAGTTGGCGCGAGCGTTTGCGTACACCGAGCGTGAGATCGCCTGCAAATACGCGCTGCGGCCGGCCATGGTGCCGACCCTGACAATTCTCGGGCTGGACTTCGCGATCATGCTCGGAAACGCGTTTCTCGTGGAAATGGTGTTCGCCTGGCCGGGAATGGCGCGCTATGGCGTCGAGGTGATCATCCGGAAGGACCTGAACGGAATTGTCGGCACGGTTCTCGTGATTTCCGCCTTCTTTCTGATTATCAACATGATAATCGATATCGTCGTCGCCTACATGAACCCGCGAATCCGGTTTCAGAACCGATGACCCCGGCTATCTTCAACTCGCGCGCGTGGTATCGCTACAGATCCGAACCGCTGGCGGTGTTCGGCCTCGGTTTGCTGACCGTGATCGTGCTCTTGGCGGTTCTGGCGCCCGTACTGACGCCCTATCCGGACCACGCCGGGCGGTTCGTGGATTTCGGCAACACCAGCCAACCGCCGAGTTCCCGGCATTGGTTCGGGACCGATCTGGTCGGGCGCGACGTCCTCACCCGGGTGGTCTACGGCTACCGAATCTCGCTGATGATCGGATTCGTCGTGCTCGGACTCGCCGCGCCGCTGGGCGTCACGCTCGGGCTTGTCGCCGGCTACATGGGCGGCAGGATAGAAATGATCATCATGCGGGTCACCGATGTCTTCCTGGCGATTCCGGCGCTGGTTCTGGCGATGGCCGTGCTCGGCGTGCTCGAGCGCACCCTGATCAACGGCCTGCTCGCGCTCGCGGTTCTCTGGTGGCCCTGGTACACGCGGATGGTCTACAATCAGACCCGGGCCTTGCGACATGAGGAGTTCGTCGTCGCGGCGCAGGTCGTCGGCGCCTCGCATCTTCACATCCTGTTCCGTGAAATCCTGCCAAATCTTCTGCCATCGGTCCTGACCAAGTTCACGCTGGATCTCGGCTTCGTCATACTCGTGGCCTCGGCGCTGAGCTTTCTTGGGCTGGGGGTCGAGCCGCCCACTCCAGATCTGGGTTCCATGGTCGCGGAAGGCGCAAGCTATCAGCCGGACATGTGGTGGTTGCCGGTGTTTCCGGGACTTGCAATCCTTCTGGTCGTTCTGGCGTTCAATCTGGTCGGCGACGGGTTGCGCAGCATGTTCGGAGAAGGGCGGTGAGCGCCGAACCCATTCTCGCTGTCGAAGATCTGCACCTTCGCATTCGCCAGTTCGAGGGCGAGGCGCACATTCTCAACGGCGTCAGCTTGCGCCTGGGCGCAGGAGAGCGCGTCGCGCTCGTGGGGGAATCCGGCTGCGGCAAATCCAGCACCGCGCTGATCGCAATGGGGCTGATGAACAGCGGCAACATGTCGGTCGACGGACGCGTGATGCTCGAAGGCACCGATCTTCTAGGGCTGGGCGAGCGCGAATGGCGAAACATCCGCGGACGTCAAATCAGCATGGTTTTCCAGGATCCGGGGGCTGCCTTGAATCCGGTATTCACGGTCGGCGATCAGCTGGCCACGGCGATTCGGCGGGGCGATCCGGGGACGTCGCTGGCGGAAGCGCAGGAGCGGGCCGCGGAAGCCCTGCGCCACGTGCATGTCGTCGATTCCGAGCGTGTGCTCGCCTCGTACCCGTTCCAGCTCAGCGGCGGCCTCAACCAGCGGATTCTCATTACGATGGCGCTGGTCAATCGGCCCAGGGTCGTCGTCGCGGACGAACCGGGTTCGGCCCTTGACGTGACGGTCCAGGAACAGACGTTGCGCCTGATGAAGGCGCTTACGGACGAAGTCGGCGCCGCGGTGCTTCTGATCACCCACAACCTGGGCGTGGTGCGCACATTCGCCCAGCGGGTCTATGTCATGTATTCCGGCACGATCGTCGAAGAGGCCGAGACGGCGCGACTGTTCGAGACGCCGAGGCACCCCTACACCAAGGCGCTTCTGGCCGCCGTGCCGCGGCTGACGGGCGAAGGTCTTCCGCAGCCGATTCCGGGACAGGTGCCCGACTACACGAACCCGCCGGCCGGATGCCGCTTTCAGCCTCGCTGCCCCCATGCGCGGGCCGACTGCGTCGATCCGCCGTTCGCGGAGCCGGAGCCCGGCCACCGCGTCAGGTGCGTTCTTGGCGATTGATGGCCGAGCCTGCCGTTTCCGCCGGGAAGAATCCCGTTCTGATCCGCATCGAGGATCTTCGACGGGATTTCACTGTCGGAAGCCGTACGGTTTCAGCGCTTGCCGGCGTGAGCCTCGACATTCGCCGCGGTCAGACTGTCGCGGTGGTGGGTGAATCCGGATCGGGAAAGACGACGCTGGGCAATCAGATTCTCGGCATCGACCAGCCGACATCGGGCCGGATACTGTTCGAGGGGCGCGAAATCACCGCAACGCGCGACACTGACATGCGGCGACGGATTCAGGTCGTTCAGCAGAGTCCCTACACGACGCTGAATCCCAAGCGGAGCCTGCGCCAGATCCTCGACCTGCCGATCGCCATCCACAGCAACCGCTCGCGGCGCGAGCGTCGCGATCGCGTGGCCGAACTGTTGGAGATCGTGGGTGTTCCGGCCGACTTCATGGAACGGCATCCCTACATGCTCTCGGGCGGTCAGCGTCAGCGCGTGGCCCTGGCGCGTGCCCTTGCGCCGGAGCCCGACGTGATCGTGCTCGACGAGCCGACCTCGTCTCTAGACGTGTCGGTCCAGGCCCGCATCCTGCAAATGCTTGTCGACCTGCAGTCGCAATACCAGTTGACCTATCTGTTCATCACCCACGATCTCAGCGTGGTGCGCAACATCGCAGACGAAGTCGTCGTGCTCTATCGCGGCTATGTCGTCGAACGCGGCGCAACGACGGAACTGTTCTCGAATCCGCAGCACCGCTACAACGCAATGCTCTTGTCTTCCATTCCGGTCGTGTCCGAACCTGAGGAAGCGCTGAAACCGTCCTGGGACTGGGATGGCGACGTGCTGGGCATCGAGCCCTCGGTCGGGGCGGCCTGTCCCTTTCTGCCGCGGTGCCCGCATGCCGTGGCGCTCTGCGATCAGGGTGTGCCGCCGCTCGTCGCTGCAACGCCGACGCACCTACATGCCTGCCGCAACCCGAGAGGTCCGGGAGCCGCCTGCCGTGAGTGACGAAAACTATTTCACCTACGAGATCCTGAAGGACGCGCTGGTCGCCGTCGGGGACGAGATGTTCGCCGCCATGAAACGGACCAGCATGAGCCCGATCGTCTACGAGATCCTGGATTTCGCGGTCGGCGTCACCGATGCGCAGGGCAACCTGGTCGCCCAGGGCAACGGCGTGGTCCTGTTCATGGCGACGCTGGACTCGGCCGTGCGCGCGGTACTGGACAAGCATGGCCCTGACGACATCCACGAAGGCGACATCTTCATCACCAACGATCCCTATGGCGGCGGCGGCACGCATGTCTCGGACGTGACCCTGGTGCTCCCGGTCTTCTTCGAGGGAGTGCTGGTCGCATTCGTCGCGAACAAGGCGCACTGGACTGAGGTCGGCGGCATGGCGCCGGGCGGCAACCTCACCGACTCGACCGAGGTTTACCAGGAAGGGCTGATGTTCCCGACGGTGAAGCTGTTCGACCGCGGCACGATCAACCAGCCGCTCGTCGACATGATCGAGGCAAACGTCCGCATTCCGGACATGACGCTCGGCGACATGTGGGCCAGCATCGCCGCGAACCGCGTCGGCGAACGCCGAATTGTCGAACTGGTGACGCGCTATGGTCGGGACACGGTGACCGGCGCGATGTCCAGGATCCTCGACTATGGCGAGCTCATGGTGCGCGCCGAATTGGAGCGGATGCCCAAGGGGGAGTTCTTCGCGGAGGCGATGCTCGACGGCGACGGCCTTGGCAACGGCCCGTTCCGCGCCAAGGTCAAGGTGACAATTTCCGAGGACCGTTTCCTGATCGACTTCAGCGGCACCGATCCGCAAGCGCCGGGCTCGATCAACACGACGCGATCCGGCATGAACTCCTTCGCGCGCGCGGTCTATGTGGCCTGCACCGCCCCGCATGTGCCGGTCAACGGAGGCATGTTCCGCCCGCTGGAAGTGATCTGTCCCGACGGAACCCTGTTCACCGCGATTCGCCCAGCCGCCACTTCGGTCTATTGGGAAACGGGAAATTTCGTCATCGACCTGGTATGGAGGGCGATGGCGCCCCATGCACCTGAACGCCTGCCGGCCGGCGGATACCTGACGGTCGGATCGACCAACGTCTGGGGCACCCATCCGGACACTAGCGAATTCTATCTCCTTGTCGAACCCCTGGCCGGGGGCTGGGGCGCAGGGCACGACCGGGACGGCGACAACGGTCAGTTCTGCCAGGCGAACGGCGAAACCTACAACATCCCGATCGAGGTCGCCGAGACTCGTTACGGCGTGCGCGTCGAGCGCTACGCCTTCAACCCGGAGGATGGCGGAGCCGGGCGGTTTCGCGGGGGCAAGGGGCTCGTCGTCGAGTACCGCTGCTTGTCGCAAGCCTGGCTCACGTCGATCCTCGGCCGGCATGACTATCCTCCCTGGGGCATGGCCGGCGGCCTTGACGGCTCGCCGAACCGGATCATGATCCTGCGCAACGACGGGACCGTCGAGGAACACGGGAAGACCGCGCGGATGCCCATCGCCGAAGGCGAAGTCATTCGCATGGTCACGGGCAATGGCGGCGGCTACGGCGATCCGCGAACGCGGCCTCGTGCGGCCGTCGCCGCCGACCTCCGCGACGAGCTGGTCTCGCCGGCTTTTGCCGAGAGCGTCTACGCGCATTCGGCCAAGGCAGAGTAAACGCGCCGCATCGGCCGTTCCTGCCGATTCCCGGAGCCGTGGGTCAGGTTGCGCTCAGCCTGGTGCTGTGGATCGTGCCCGCCTTCATGATCAGAGACAGGTGCGCGCCCTGATCCTGAAGCAGCCCCAGATCCTCAAGCGGGTTGCCATCGACGACGAGCAAGTCGGCCAGATAGCCGGGCGCAACGAAGCCGAGTTCGTGCTCCCGCATCAGCAGGCGCGCATTTGTCGCTGTCGCCGAGGTGATGATCTCGTGCGCCGACAGGACCTCCCGGCGGATGCTGAACTCCCGCGACTGGTCCACTTGCAATGCTCCAAGCAAATCGGTTCCGAAGCCAAGCGGTACGCCGGCCCGTTTGGCGATCTCGATGGAGCGCAGCCCGGCATCGAGCACTATGCGGAGCTTGCTCATGCTGGAAGCCGGCACATTCAACTCGGCGCCGCGACGGTGCATCGCTTCATAGGCGACCAGCGTCGGCACCATGAAGACCCCCGAGGCCGCCATCAGCTCCGCCGTAGGCTCGTCGACAAGGTTGCCGTGCTCGATCGACCGAACGCCCGCTTCGACCGCGTGTCGGATGGCCTCCGCCGTATAGGCATGTGCGAGCACGTAAGTCTTCCAGGCCTTGGCCTCGGCGACAATCGCCCGGATCTCGTCGGATGTGTATTGGAGCGAGTCCAGCGGATCGTTGGGGGACGACACGCCGCCGGAGACCATGACCTTGATCTGATCGGCGCCCTGGCGGAGCTGCTCACGGGCGGCCCTTTGCACGCCCTCGATGCCATCGGCGATGCACATGGTCAGGCCGAGCGCACTGTTGCAGCCGCAGGGTTCGAAGCTGTCCGTTCGGCGCCGCATGTCGCCGTGGCCGCCGGTCTGGCTGAGCGCGCGGCCGGAAATGAAAAGGCGCGGTCCCGGCGCAAGATTGCGCTCCACCGCCTCGCGGATTCCCCAATCGGCGCCGCCCGCATCGCGCAGCGTCGTGAACCCGCGGTTCAGCATTTCGCGCAGCGCCACGGTAGCGCGGGCCGCGATCAACGAAATCGGAATTCCGGCCAGGAGCGTCAGGTCGACTTCCGTCAGATAGACGTGCGCATGTGCGTCGATGAGGCCGGGCATCACGATGCGTCCGTTCACGTCGAAGACGATGGCGTTGCCTGCGCTGATCGGAGCGTCCGAGACGTCCCGGATTCGATCGCCTTCGACAAGGACGTGACGGCCCTGGCGCGGCTCGCTGACCTGGGCGTCGACGATCGTCGCATTGCGCAGAAGGACGAGTTTGGACATTGGAATTCCCCTTGAACGGGCGCGCCTTCTCTGCGCCAACCGCAGCTCGCGCATCCTGCCGCGGCCCCAATGACCCGGCACGCGCCACAGTGATGGCAGGACTGCCTTGGCTTGGCAACGCAGCGAGGAACGGAGCGCGTTCATGCGCAGCCAGTGCCCAAGGCGACGGATCCCCGGGTCGCGAACCCGGATTCCGGTTTGCGTCACCGTCGCATTTGGCGTCCGGCGCTGGAAACACGGCACGGCGACCTAACGCGCGGTCTCGCGGGGCTGTGCGTATGTCCGCACGCTCGCGGAGGATTCGTTGCGCAGCGGCTGATGTGACCCGCCCCCAGGGGTCGCCGGAACCGGCCCGAAGGCGCGATGATCAATTTCGCCAGGCGCTACAGCCGCTTTTCGGTCGCGGCGTCGAAGAGCGACGCGTTCTGCAGATCGAGGAAGAACGTGTTCCTCTCTTCGAGATCCGGCGGGCGCGACGAACGCACCCGGCAAGCAATCATCTGGCCTTCGAACTCGAACCAGACCTGGAGGTCGCCGCCCGTCATGTCATTGCGGAGCACGTTCCGCTCCGCCCGGAAGTACGCGCCGCCCTCCAGCCTGTCGCGTGACCTGTAGATGTTTTCCGGGCGAATCCCGAGGAGCACGCGCTGTCCCTCTTCCGGACTTCCCTCCGTGAAAGCGTAGTGAGCGAGCGGCGCGACATGATCGCCGACCGCCACCGCGGGCGCACCGCCCCGGAAGACGATCCGGCCCGCGAGGAAGTTCATCTTGTTGAGGCCGACGAACTCGGCAACAAACCTGTTGCGCGGCGTGTGGTAGATGTCGTGGGGCGTTCCGAACTGCTGCACGCGGCCGCCGTCCAGGACCGCCACCTTCGTGGCCATTGTCATCGCCTCGATCTGGTCATGCGTCACGAGGACGAACGTGGCCCCGAGCTGCCCGTGCAGTTCGCGCAGTTCCTGCCGCATCTGGTTGCGAAGCTTCACATCGAGGTTCGACATGGGTTCGTCGAGCAGGAAGATCTCGGGATCGCGAACGAGCGCCCGCCCGATCGCGACCCGCTGCCGCTGGCCGCCGGACAGTTGCGACGGTTTGCGGTCCAGGAGATCGGCGATCTGAAGAAGGCCGGCGACGCGCGCGACAGCGCGCCGTCGCTCAGCCCGGGAAACACCCTGGCATTCGAGCCCGAAACTGACCCCACTTCCACTCCGAAGTGCAACACCGGCCACTTCCGCTGCGAGCGCGCAGCCCGGGCACAAAAGATGGCCCTGTGATGGCGAATCCAGGCCCCGGGGCGCCGGAGATCCGGGCCCGATGCGGCCGAAGGCCCGTCGAAACGCAGCGTAGCCGCGCTCTCCGGACGGTGCAAGACGCCCCTTGTCTCTCCCCGGACCGGTCCCTCCGGAACGCGATCCGGGACGGCTTCGGTCAGGGAGGCCGCGCCTTCCGGAACGCCTCGGCCGGGGCCGTGCAGCCGAGCGCCTCGTATGTTCCGAGAACCGGAAACGAACCAAGGGGTGGCTGTGGAAAATTTTGGCGCGGGTTCCTGTGGAAAACCCGCCTCTTGCCTCCCGCCGCCTCCACGGTTCATTCCTGTGTCGGGACCGCCGCCGCCAGGCCTGGCGGCGGCGGAGCGGGGCCTGGCCCCGCAGGACGGGTCGGACCGGAAGCACCATGGATCGCGCAAGCGGATCCGTGCGGAAGCGTGGTCGGCCCGCCCTCCCTTCAGCCTCCCGGGTCCTGGATGGATGCCTGGGTTCGAGAACCGGATCATCGCGAGGATAGGAGCGGGAGAGCATGACCATCGTAGCCGCCGGCATTGACGTGAGCAAGAAGACGCTGAACATCCACCTGAACGGCAGGGATCACGCCGCCGCCAACGACACGGACGGCTTCCGCAAGGTCGCCGGCATCCTGAGGGACGGCGGGGCGGAGAGGGTCGTCATGGAGGCCACGGGGCGGATGCACCGGGCGCTCCATCAGTCGCTGCACGACCGGGGCTTCGCGGTCCTGGTGGTCAATCCCCGCCAGTCCCGGGACTTCGCGAAGGCCGCCGGCGACATGGCGAAGACCGACAGGGTCGACGCCAGGGTGCTGGCCGCCTTCGGCGCCGCGTTCCCGGCCAGGCCGCCGACGGCGCCGGCCGAGGCGGCGATCGACCGGCTCCGCGACATGCTGGTGCTGCGGGAGAGGCTCGTCGACCAGCGCACGCAGCTGAAGGCGGTCTTCGACGAGGTCGGCGATCCCGACCCGGACGGGCCCGTCCCGAAGGTCCTCTCGGAGATCGAGGCCGGCGTCCGCCAGTACGACCGGCGGATCGCGGAGACGGTCGCAGGCGCGGAGGAGCTTGCCGGGAGCCGCGACATCCTGATGTCGATCCCGGGCATCGGCCCCGTCACGGCGGCGGCCCTGATCGCCTGGATGGGCGAGCTCGGCGCGATCGGCAGCCGCCAGGCCGCGGCCCTGATCGGCGTCGCGCCCTTCGCCCGCGACAGCGGAACCCTGAAGGGCGCGCGCCGCGTCGCCGGCGGACGGAGGCGGCCGAGGGACGTCCCGTGCATGGCGGCGATGGCGGCCTGCCAGTTCAATCCCGACATGAAGGAGACGTACGTCCGGCTCGTCGAAAGAGACAAGCACCACAAGGTCGCCGTGACCGCGGTGATGCGGAGGCTGATCGTGACCGCGAACGCCCTGCTGCGCGACCGGCGCATGTGGGAGGACCGGACGGCCGCGGCCGCCGGCTGACGCCCGCGCGGGCCGCGTCCCGCGGCGGTCCGCCGGGCCCGGAACGAATCAATGGACCGGTCGCGTCCCTGCGACCGGCGGGTTCCCGCCTGCCCGGACGGTCGCCCGGATGCGGACAGGACTGTGGACAGGGTGTGGAAAACCCGGACAGGGATCCCCGGAAACCGCCGAAAAACGCCGAATCCGGCCTTGACCCGAAACATGGATGCTTCCTCGGACGCCCGTTCAGCCGGTCCTGGACCGCCTTCACCTGCGCGTCTGTGATCTTCCTGAAGTCCGTGTCCTTGGAAAAGTACCCTCGCACCAGGCCGTTCGTGTGCTCGTTCAGGCCCCGTTCCCAGGAATGGTACGGCGTCGCGAAGAAGAACCCGGCCCCGAGCGCCTGCGCCACCCAGGCGTGCCCCGCGAACTCCTTGCCGTTGTCCGCGGTGATCGTGTGGACCAGGGCGGCGAGCGGCAGCAGCATCTCGAGCAGCGCGGCGCCCACCGCGGCCGCCGTCCTCCGCCCGACCCTCTGAAGAAGCGTGCAGTTCGACGCCCGGTCCACCAGCACGCCAGCGCGCCGCTGTGGCCCTTGCCGATGATCGTGTCCGCCTCCCAGTCGCCGATCCGCTCTTTCGCCTCCACGATCTCCGGGCGCTCGGAGATGTCCGTGCGGTCCGGGATGCGGCCCCGGCCCGAATGGCGTCCGCCCTTCCAGTTCGGCTTCTTCCCGCGGCGGCGCAGGAACAGGTAGAGCCGCCCGCCGGCCTTCCGGTCGGCGCGGACGTGCTGGTAGATCCACTCCCGGCCCGCCATCGGGATGCCCTCCTTGCGGAAGCGGCCGGCGATCTGGTCCGGGCTCCAGCCCTCCGCAAGCCTGTCCTCCACCGTCGTCCACCGCTCCGGCGTCATCTTCCTGGCAACGGACGAGGCGGCGCTGCGCCGCGCCGAGGCCTTGCCCTGCGCCTGCCTGTGCCTGTAGCCGCGGCCGCCGCCGTTGCGCCGGATCTCGCGCCAGACAGTCGTCCGGTCCCGGCCGATCTGCCGGGCAATGGCCAAGTCGGACAGCCCGCTTTTCCTCAGCGCGTATATCTGGCATCGTTCGCCATAGGTCAGGTGGTGGTAGCCGCTCGGCATGACAGTCTCCATGCTTCTACACAGGGACTGTCGCCGCCATCTGGCCGATTTGCAACATCCTGCGTCGAAGGACGCAGGCCGCCGCCACTTCTGGTGTTGCACTTCGGAGTGGCACGGGGGTCTGGTTACGCAGCAGGATCAATGATGGAAGAGAGAAACTTTTTTGAACGGCTGGTCGACATCAGCCCGGGGATGGAAATCTGGTGGGATTCTTCCCCCGTCGTTTTTGAGAATTGGTGCAAGAAAATGCTCGGCAAGGCAGATCCGGCGGACCGTGATCTGCTGCAAACGCAATTCAGCCGAATGTACTACAAAGACAATCCCCAAAATCAATTGTTTCGGGGTGTGACCACCAATCCGCCACTTTCGCTGCAGGCGATTCAAACCAATCCTGCCTATTGGATAGGGGTCGCCAAGGATATCGTATCCGAAAATCCGGGACTGGACAGAGAGGGCCTTTTTTGGAAGCTCTACAAAACGGTCGTGAAAGCTGGCTCGGAGATTTGCCTGCCGCTGTTTGAGGCCAGTGGGCACAAGGAAGGCTACCTCTCAGGGCAGGTCGATCCGAGAAGTGTGTTTGACAAGGATGCGATGATCAGGCAGGCTGAAGATATCGCGGCTATCAATCCCAACGTGATGGTGAAAATCCCTGGCTCCAAGCAGGGTTATGAAGTGATCGAGTGTCTGACGTCCAAAGGCATTCCCACCAATAATACCCCGAGCTTTGTCCTGCCCCAGTTGGTTGACTGTGCCGAAAGCGTCGAACGCGGTCTGGAAACCGCCAGGAGAAACGGTGTGGGACTGAGCCGGTGGCGGTCGGTCATCACCCACATGGAGGGGAGATTCGGGAATCTCGGCGGACTCAAAGACCTTGCCCAAGAAAATGGCGTGGAACTGACCGATGGCGAAATCCGATTGGCAGAACCGGCGGTTTTCAAAATGGCCAACAAGTATTTGATGGACAATGATCGACCGAACAAAATGCTTGCATGCTTTTTAATCGTTGGGCCGACCGTAGATGGGGATAGTCGTATCTGGCACCTCGAAGAAAAAGCCGGCGCCGATGTTGTCGTGACATGTCCGCCCACGTTTATTGACAAGGTTCTTTTTTTGCCTGGCGTTGAAAAGATTTCATTCAAACAAGACCAAATTCTTGAAGACATCCCGGGCAAACTCATGGATAAGCTCATGCGGGTACCGTATTTTGAACGAGGATATGCTTAAGATGGCTATACCCGTGATGAATACAATTCACTTCCCGCACTTCAGCGAACCGCCGAGCAATTCTCAAGAGCGACCGACGAAATGGTGGATTTTGCAGGCAAATGCCTTGGATGAAGTGTATTCTTACCAAATACAAAGGCCATTTCGAGGCAACGTTCAACATTGTTCAAATGGTTTCTCATTGAGCATGACTTGCATATCGCGGCACCGAGGCGAATACCGTCTACCGGGATCTGGGCGATCCGCCGGCGGTTCGCGGGACGCGCGAAGAGATATTTGTGGCCGAAGACCTGAGTGCCTGAACGAGCGGTCGGTCGGGAAAGTTCAGAACGTGAAACGGAGTTGCCAGCAGTGATCGAGGACATCCATGCTCGTCTGGCACACGGCAAGAAGCCGTGATGTCCAGGTCGCAATCGGCTCGGCGACCGGTGCAGGGCCTGGCTGGATATGGGGTGCGTAATGACTGAAGGCTCGAACAGCCGGCCGGTCGTCGGAGCCGCCGTCTGGGCGGACGATTTGGAGCGTATCGACGGTCTGCCAGCATTTCTCATGGACAACGACCGTGACGTGGAAGTCCGGGATTTCTACCTGGTTGACGCCCTGCGCACTGATTGGTCGCAGCTCGTCGAGACAGTAAGGGGCAAGCTAGACGGTCATCGTGGCCGTGTCGGCATCCACGGACCGGGTAAGGGATTCCACCTGGATGCCCACGATCCCGACATTCGCGCTATCGCCCAGGCGCGCCTTCATGCGGGTCTCGATGCATGCCTGGCGGTTACGGGGAGCCCGGGGACCGGCCATATGGTGGTCCACAGTCCTTATAGGACTTGGGATTGGCACAATTTGGACCGCGGCCCGGGTGAACGTGCGAACAAGATCGAGCGCGTTCACGAAACGCTGAGGGAGGTTGTCAAGCGGGCCGAAGACGAAGGCGTCGTGATCGTGATCGAAAATGTTGAAGACAAGGATCCGCGCGACCGCGTTGCGCTGGCCCGCTCATTCGATAGCCCGGCCGTCAAAGTGTCACTGGACACCGGACATGCCCACTATGCTCACGGTGCAATTGGAGCGCCGCCGGTGGATCACTATGTTCGGGCCGCCGGCGCGATGCTGTCCCATGTGCACCTTCAGGACAGCGACGGTTTCGCCGACCGGCACTGGCAGATTGGCCGCGGTTCCATCATGTGGCACTCGGTATTCGGTGCCTTGGCGGAGTTGCCGGACATGCCAAGGCTTCTGCTGGAGCTTAGAAAGGCGGCGGATATATTGCCATCCGCAAAATGGTTGGCGGAGGTCGGGCTTGCAGATTAGGCGTGACGTTCGGAAAAATCGTTTCACCTTTTTGGTGGGTAATCTGGCCGCTTCATCCTGATTGTCGCCAGACGGGCGGGAGTTGCAGGACGGGCCCGCTGTAGGTGTGTTGGCTCGCAACCAACCCTCCGCAAATGGCGGCAAAGGTATCACCAAGCGGGTATCGCAGGCCTGCAGGATCGCGGCCATTGCCTTTACCGATCGCACGGATGGAATGTACGTGAGGCTGAGGAGGAGCAAATTGTCACGCTCCGGCGAGGCCGAAAACGCGGGATCAAGCGGTTGCGAAACGAGTGACACCCACGGTTCGGGTTGCGTTTCGCGAATGACACGATCCACATGGTTCTCTGCCGCCATGGCCTCAGTCGCCTGAAACGGCCTGGGCTCGTTCGCAAGAAAGGCGGGAAGGTGTATTCACGACCTGTGCCCGGCGACCGAGTGCAATCCTCAAAAATGCACATAGAAACGAGTGACACCCACGGTTCGGGTTGCGTTTCGCGAATGACACGATCCACATGGTTCTCTGCCGCCATGGCCTCAGTCGCCTGAAACGGCCTGGGCTCGTTCGCAAGAAAGGCGGGAAGGTGTATTCACGACCTGTGCCCGGCGACCGAGTGCAATCCTCAAAAATGCACATAGCGATGTCCCGTGATCACCGCGTGGTGGACGGGGCCGTGGCCGATCAAAGGCAACCCTGCTCTCCATCGTTGATCTGGCCCGGTTTGCCGAAGGCGTATACGCCTGGACGCGAGCCGTGGCGGCCAAGCCCAAATGGGCACGGACGACGCGCGGCTACTCCTCCTAACCGTCTACGATCGAAGTGGCAAGCTGCAGGAAATCCCGGATCAATGGCCGGTTGCGGCGCGAATTCAGGCAGACGATTTAGGCGCGCGCGAACATCTCGGAATCCGTGACCAATAACGGTCGCGGTTCTGGATGCGGCGCGAATTCTGTCTCGGTTATGACGCCGATGTCGAGCCCGCGGATGATCGCTTCACGCAGACCCTCGTGGCTCTCGATCTCAAAGACCGGTTCCGGCATCACGCCTTGCGTGGTTGCGGCGCTGTTGAAGGCCGCCCTGGGTGGTGTAAGCAGAAGCCCTCTCAGAGACGTTTGATTTTCGCGCCGATCTCTGGAAGCGAGGAGACGCTTCCCAAGAGATCGCGCGTATAAGGATGCCGCGGCGCTTCAAACAGTTGCTCGGTCTGCCCGGTTTCGACTATCTCCCCGTCCTTCATGACGACGATGCGCTCACAAAGCTCCCGCACCACCCAGAGGTCATGGGAGATGAACACCATGGTCAAACCGAGGTCGTCGTGCAGAGCATTCAACAGATCGAGGATCTGCGCCTGAATGGAAACATCCAGCGCCGAAACAGGTTCGTCGGCGATGAGGATCTCAGGTTCAATCACGAGGCTGCGCGCGATGTTGACGCGCTGGCGCTCACCACCCGACAGCATGTGCGGAAAGCGACTTGCGAACTCGGGATTCAGACCCACCTGCTCGAGTGCCCCGCGCACGCGCGCATCGCGGTCATCGGGTTTGCCAATGCGATGGACGTCCAGTCCTTCCCACACTGACCGTCCGACAGCCATGCGCGGATCAAGCGAAGCGGCGGTATCCTGAAACACCACCTGTACTTTGCGGCGGAATCGTATGGCCTCGTCACGGTTGAGCCGAAACGGGTTCCGGCCACCAACGCGCAGTGTCCCCGCGGTCGGGCTCTGCAGCCCGAGGATCACACGGCCAAGGGTTGTCTTGCCCGAACCCGACTCCCCAACGATGCCAAGCCGCTCTCCCGGATACACGGAAAGATCGACCGACCGGAGCGCGTACACGGGCGGGGCTTTGCGGAACATGGCGCCGCCGAACGTCACGGAGATACCGCAGGCCCGGATGAGGGGATCATCCGATAGTCGCGCAGCCTTTGGCCCGCGCGCGGGTCGCGGACGGCGGCCGGGGAGGCTTGCAAGCAGGTGTTTCGTGTAATCGTGTTGGGGCGCACCAAAGATTTCGCGGGTTGGCGCGATTTCGACGATCTGTCCCTGATGCATGACCGCCACCCGGTCGGCGATTTCCGCGACAATGGTGAGATCGTGGGTGATAAACAGCATCGCCATGCGGGATTCGACCTGAATGTCCTTCAGGATCCGCAGCAGCCGAGCCTGTACCGTAACGTCAAGGGCCGTGGTGGGTTCGTCGGCAATCAGCAGTTGTGGCGATCGAACGGCGGCGATGGCGATCATCACCCGCTGGCGCTGTCCGCCAGACAACTGGTGGGGATAGGCGCGCGACCTCGTCCCGGCGTCGGGAATGCCAACCCGGTCGAGGATGTCGACCGCCATAGCTTTCGCCTCTTTAGGGCGGATGTCAGGCCTCGCCTCGCCCAGCGCTTCTGCAATTTGCTCGCCGACGCGCGTCGTCGGATTCAGTGCCGACAATGCGTCCTGAAAAATGATGCCGATATCGCGGGCCCGCGCAGCGCGCATTTCAGCGTCGCTGAGGGCGACTAGATCGATGGGCCCGCCGGGTCGTATCAGCACGATCTTGCCCTCGATATGCGTGCGTGGCGTTGTGAATGGCGGCTGGTGCAGGCGAAGAAAGCTCTTGGCGAACGCCGATTTGCCACTGCCGCTCTCGCCGACTAGGGCGACCGTCTCGCTGGCGTGAATGTCCAAGTCGACGCCGCGCACCGCTTGGATCGGGCCGGCCGCGGTGTCGAAACGGACGTGTACGCCGCGCGCGGCAAGGATCGGCTCAGCCATCTGCTCTGACATCGATGCGATCACGCAGGCTGTCGCCGAGGAGCTGGAACAACAACGTGATCGTGGCGATGACGATCGAGGGCACGCCTGAGACCCACCACGCGTTGACCAAATAGTCGCGGCCGTCCCCGATCATGCGTCCGATCGACGGTGTCGGTGGCTGGACGCCGACCCCGAGGAAGGAAAGGCCCGCCTCCATCAGCAATACGCCCGGAAAACTCAGGGTGAGGATCACGACCAACGGTGAAGCCAGATTGGGCAGAATGTGTTCCAGCGCGATCCGCATCCGGCTGCTGCCAAGGGCCCGGCTTGCCTCGACATAGCCCTGTTCGCGAAGGGTCAGGACCTGGCCGCGCACCAGGCGCGCGTAAGCCTCCCAGCGGACGAGGCCGATCATCAAGACCAAGACCCAGATTTGCGTGCCAAGCAGGGTAATGCCGCAAAGCAGGAGCAGCAGATTCGGCAGGGTGATGAACACATCTGTAATGGTCATCACGGAGCGGTCGACCCACTTGCCGCCGAGGCCGGACAGGAGACCAAGCGCCACGCCGAGGACCGCGCTGAAGATCAGCCCGAAGATGGCGATGCCAAAGCTGGTACGGATGCCATAGAGGCAGCGGGTAAGAAGGTCTCGGCCGATACTGTCGGTGCCCAATGGATTTGCCCAGCTCCCGCCGTCAAGCCAGACCGGCGGCTTCAAGCGGTTGAGCAGGTTGACCGCGTTCGGATCGTACGGTGCGATGAGCGGCGCCATGAAGCCAAGCGCGATGATGAGTGCCAAAGCGAGGCCTGATAGGTGCAAAACGCCGAAGGACCAACGGCCTGTACCGCGATGATCTAAGGCTAAGTCCGTCACGACTTATTTCTCCAGCCGAACGCGAGGGTCAGCGACAACATACGCAAGGTCAACGAGCAGATTGACCGAAACGACTATTGCGGCATAGGCGATGACGCCGAACTGCAACACGGGATAGTCGCGCCCCTGGACTGCATCGATCAGGACCCGGCCGACGCCCGGGAGCGAGAAGACTGCCTCGACGAAAATCGAACCATTGAGCAGTCCGGCAATCTCCAGACCCAACACGGTGATCAGCGGGATCATCGCGTTGCGAAGGATGTGGATGCGGGCAATGCGCCGGTCGGTCAGCCCCTTAGAAAGGGCGGTGGTCACGTAGTCGTGGCCGATGGCATCGAGCATGGCGGCACGCATGAAGCGGGCAATCGCCGCGATCATTGGAATAGCCAACGTCACCACCGGTAGGATGTAATGGCTCGGCGTTTCGAGACCCGTTGCCGGCAGTAGCGCCAAATAGTAGCCGAAGAACAGGATCAGGCCGATGCCGATAACGAAATGTGGCACCGCATAACCGAGAAACGCGAGCCCCATGCCCGCGCTCGTCGATACCCGGCGACGATAGAGCGCCGCGGCCGCGCCAAGCGGTATGCCTATGGCAATCGCGAGAAGCAGCGCGAACCCGCCGACCATAATGGTTGCGGGCATGCGCACCGTATACATCATCCACACAGGTTGCGAGGTGTAGAGCGAACGCCCGAAATTGCCGACTGCGATGTCGCCCAGATAAACAATGAACTGCTCCCATATCGGTCGGTCGAAGCCGTACTTCGCCTCCAGAGCGGCCTGATGCTCGTCGGTGATTCCCTCGGGGAACATCATTGCGAAGGGCGTGCCGGATAAGCGCAGGGTGAGAAAGGCAATCACCAGCACTAAAAACATCGTGATGAGCGCACGGCCAAATCGGATCGCCATAAAACGCAGCATGCAATGTTCTCACACACTAGCGTGGGGTATTCAACACGCCCCGCGCAGTTTGCACCGTTGGTCCAGTGTCGGTAGTTTTTGCCGATGGTTGCTTCGCTGGCGCGGTATATCTTTTCTTGGATTGAACCATGGCCGGTTGGCCAAGGCCTGTCTCGAAATGGCGTCGCGGGCCTGAAGAGCGCGGGACGGGTCGCCGGGGAGTTCCGGGGACCCGTCCCGTCCTAGAAATTCGCATCGATCGTAACGTCACCCGACCGGAGCCGGGCTGGGTTCACTGGTTAACCTGGATTTCACCACCGCGCAGCGGAATCACGTAGGGCCGCTGTGCGATCGGAATGTCGAAGGAAATGCCGTCGCGCATAGCGTAAAGCTCGTGCGGTTTGTAAAGCAGGAGCCAGCCCGACTCCTCCTCCGACAGTTCCAGCAGGCGTTGGTAAGCGTCGCGGCGCTCTATCGGGTCGGTTGCGAAACGCGCCTTTTCGTAGGTTGCGTCCCATTCGGGGTGCGAGGGGACCCAGAGATTGCGCTGTGCCGCCCACGATTTTGGCGACCAGTGGGTGTCCATCGCGCCCATCGGGTCCGGGTAGTACATGGGGTTCGACCAGGCGCGGAAGTTGACATCTTCGTGGTGGGGCTTCTTCGAGTGGAATGTGGCCCAATCCTCCTCCTGCAGGCGCAGGTTCAAGCCGCACTCGGCCCACTGCTGCTGGATCACCTGCGCGGCGAGATCGCCATACAGGTAGTAATTGCCGGGATGCGAAATCACCATTTCCTCGCCGTCGTAGCCCGACTCCGCGAGCAGTCGACGCGCTTCCTCAGGGTCGTGCTTGATGTGCTCAAACCCCTCAATGTAGAGTGGTGCGCCGTACTCGGGGAACTGGTGGGCGGTTGGGCGCTCGGCCAGGCCGCCCCATAAGCCGTCGACCAGCGCCTGACGGTCAGTGCAGAGGCGCACTGCCTTGCGGACCATTGCGTTGTCGGTAGGCGGATTGGTCTGGTGGATGAGCCACACGTGGAACATGGGCCAGGTAACGCCCTGGGTGCGGAAGCCTTCGGTGGGGATCGCCGACGCCTGGTCGGGCGGAATTTGGGCGATAATGTCGAATTCGCCGTTCACCAGGCCAGTGACACGGCTGGCCACTTCGGGCACATGGAGCATGGTGACCTTTTCCAGCGCGGACGGTTCACCCCAATAGTCGTCGAAGCGTTCAAGGACCAGGCTTCGGCCCGGATCAAACTCGATCACTTCATAAGGGCCGGTTCCAACCGGGTTGAGTCTGGCCTCGTCGAAGCCCATTTTCTCATGGTACTCTTTCGAGGCGATGCCGGCCGAGCGCGCCGAGATCAAGGTCAGAAATGCGGGCTCTTCACGAAGAGTGTGGATGCGGACCGTATAGTCGTCGACCACTTCCACGTTCGAGAAGTTGTAGTGCCATCGGCCCCAGGCACTGAAGAACTCAGGGTCCTCATGATGATACATACGGTTGAGCGAGAACGCGACGTCATCGGCATCTAAAGTATCGCCGTTGTGGAACACCACGCTTTCACGCAGTTTTAGTTCCCACACGGTTGGCTCAAGTTGGGCCCACTCTGTGGCAAGGCCAGCCTTGAACGATAAAGGGGTGGAAAAGCTTTCGCGCTCGATCAGCGTGTCATAAATCTGGTAGAGCATCGGCGCCCCGGAGTTGCCGGTGTTGTCTTGGGGGTCTAGGCCTTTTTCGAAGGAGGGAAACGCGATGCGCAGCTCCTGCGCCTCCGCACCAAAAGCGGCTATTGATGCCAGTGCGGCGGTGAAAATTAAATTCTTCATGGCGTTTCCTTTCCTTTTTTGCGCCGATCAGATTCGACGTCCAAAAAAAACTAACTATTTCTTCGGTATTTCTCCAATCGATTGTTTAAATGCCAACTGTCCTTAAATCAATACTGACGTCGTGAGCCACGAACTGGCTGACAGGATCGCCGGCCCTTCATTCCCCCGGAGCCTGGCACGCATCTTAAGAAGACAAGGCCCTGCCGGATGCCACCGCTGGCATTGACCGGCTGTTCCATTGGGCCAGCGGGTTAGGCTGTGAGCACTTGACGCGCAAGGGCCACCTGCAATCCAGTTCAAAAAACAGGTCAGTTTAGAGAAACACGCTCTCAATATGCTCCGGCGGCTCTGCTACATTGGAGATTTCGTTGTCTTCCATACCTCAAAACCGCCGCCTAGTGGCTTGATTCTTTTTCACGATGCCGATTCCTGCAGTTTCTGGTGTCCCTTTCTCCATGCCTCCACGAGATCCTCGGGTTTCTTGCTCCAGCGAAACGGGCGGGCATCATTGGCGTTGTGGTGCTCAATGTAAGTCTCGATCGCCGCGATGCACTTGCCGAGCGAGTTGAAGATTGCGGGCTTGCGCCGCTGCCGCGAGAGCGTGGCAAAGAAGCCCTCGACGGCACGCATCCACGCGGTCGAGGGCGTGTAGGGTCCCAGAATAGTATGGCTTGAAACGGCTGGTTTGTCCCGCATTCCCTGCCGGCGTTTTTTCATTGATTCAGGGATAATCCGGGACGCGTTTTCTTCCCAAAGCAGCCACCACCCCCGCGCAGCGTCGGCCCCGTCGCGAAAGTAAAGTTATGCTTGCCGCGTAGGTGATGTGATCTGTCGGCAGGTCGGGGCAGTCGAGGTCCGCAGAGCAATAGCGTGCTCAGTCACCCGCACAAATGCTTCCACCAGCGCACGGCGCCGGCCCTGTCGAGAACGCAAATTTCCTGTTTGCTTGTGCCGTCCCGAGGTGTGAGCCAGTTGGTCTCGCAGTCCGGCTGGTGCACCAAACAGCTCGGCTACATACTTGGTCATGGTCGTCGATAATGGGGATGTGAAAAATAGCGCAGAATCAATGATGAAGAGGGATTTCACCCATAAGTGTTTTGCAAGTAGCTACCCTGTCCGGTAAAAACCGTATCAAGCAGCCTTTTGGCGCGATCCGGTACGGTCCGGTTGCCCTCCGGTTTGATTGGCTGAAGGGCCTGCCGCCAGTGGCCTGAAACAGAAAAGGGTGGCCCGCATCGTCTGCGACAGGGTGAGGCCGGCACCGAGGTGAAGGATGATGGTCGCCCTCTCCACATGCTTGCGAATCGAATGGGGATCGGTCCTGATCCGCTCGAGACGTTCCCGGTCTTCCTCGCTGAGGAAGATCAGGGGTCTCCTGCTCTTTGCCATTCCGGATCTGCTCCCTCTTTGAAACTGCGCGGCTTTCGCCGGGAGCGGTTGAATCATGCGCCACAGGAAAATGGAGTCTCCAAAAACGATCATAACTAGCAAGACCTGACGAAATTATAGGGGGAAGGCTCTCTGACGTGTGAGGAGGGCTCATGGTTCCTCAGAAGCAGGCGAAGAAGGGGCGACTCTGGCTGCATGACGGATTGTATGTCCGACTCAGATCGGGGCGGGCGAACCATGTCTGGTCCTGCGAATTCGTCCAGGATCGCACCCATGATGGGCGAGCCTTTCGAACGCTCAATATCATCGATGAGTTTACCAAGGAGGAGCTGATGATCCGCGTGGATCGGAACTGAACTCGACTGACGTGGTTGACGACCGCCAGCTGCGCTCGTGAAGGCTGAGCAGACGATCATGGCCTCCGTCAGTGCGTCATTCCGAAGGTGTTGCCGCCAAGAGTTCATCGCTCAGAAGGTTCGAGACTGGATTAGCGCCGTCGGTGCAAAGACGGCCTACATCGAGCTTGGCTCGCCTTGGGGAATCGGATACTGTGAAGGTTTAAACGCCCGCTTCCGTGACGAACTCCTCAATGGCGAGATCTTCTACTCCCGTAAAGAGGCCCAGAACATCATTGAAGAATGGCGGCGCCACTACAACACCGCCAGGCCAGCAATTCTCAATATGACATTTCTGTTTTCCTGACCTCTGGATTGTCGGTTTTTCGAGGGATTTCGGGAGGCTGCGACGGGCGCGACTGAACGGGCACGGTGGGCCGTCTCAGGGAGGGATTTCGACTTCTCCGGCGAGCACCTGCATCAGGCGCTTCCAGTCGTCGAACACGAACCGGGCGGTCAGGACCTGGAGGTTCCGGAACATCCAGTCGCGTGTGCCGCAGACCGTCCGGGCCTTCTGCCAGTGCTTTTCCGCGAGGTCGCAGGCGGTATGGAGCGCGAAGGCCAGGAGGTTCAGGACAAGGAGCACGGAGGCAAGGTTCTTCTCTCCATGGCCGAAGTTCCGGTCGAGATTGCAGCCGAGTTTTTTCAGAACGTTGAACTCGGCGTTCTCCACGCGCCATCGGGAGCGTCCGCAGGCGACGATGTCGGCGACATTGGTCCTGCTGACCGGAAGGTCGGTGACGAAGGCGGTTCTGCAGGCCGCCTTTTTTGCGGCCATGTCGTGGATCTCGAGGCAGACCCATGTCACCGGCATGGCCGCTTCGCCGCCACGGATCCGAAGGTCGGGCTGCCAGCTGTACCTGTATCTGCACTTCTTCGGCTTCCTGATGCCGCGCGTCACCCTCGTGTCGAGGGTTTGCGGGAGGCAGCGGTCGAGCTCCTCATGCAAGGTCTTGTGGCTCGACCTCATGGCCGTCAAGATGAAGTTGCCGCCCGCCGCCCGGATGGCCTCGCAGATCGGTTGACAGGCGTAGAGATCGTCGCCGAGATACACGGGTTCGAGGTCTTCGGACGCGGACCGATGCGGCGCAACCAGCGCTTGACGGCATTGCGTTCGCAGTCCTGCTTCTTCGACCCGTCCTGCGGCCTGATGATCTCCACCGGCAACGGCACCGCCGCGACCTGTCCAGGGCCGACGATGGCGGCACCAAGGACCATGTGGCAGTTCTCGACCATCTCGTCATCGGTTCCCTTGTTGTGCGTCCGGCTCGAGCAGTTCGGGCAGCCGATCTTGCAGGAGTTGAAGCATTCCGTCCCATCGAGGGCGATCAGGGTCTTGTGGTCGAGGCCGCTCCGGCGGCTGCGCAGCGCGGCCAGGGCGCCGCGATTGTCGAGGTCCCTGGCGACGTCGATGAAGACCGGGTCGAAGTGTTCCGGCGGCACCGGGTCGAGGAGGTTCCGTATCTGGTTGTCGGATGGGATCTTCTTCATTCCGAAGAGGGTGAGGCAGTTCGAGAGACCGCGGCGTTCGGCGAGCAACTTCTGATGGGCGAGAAAGGAGGGCGACTTGGTGAAGAACACGGAAAAAGCTGCCATGCCGACGTCGATCATGGAATACTGACAGTTCTTGCCGCTGCGCGGGTCGAGCATGGTGGCGCAGCATTCCCGCAGGCGGGTGAGATGTCCGCCGAGCAACTTCATGGGGAGGGAGGAATCACGGAATTGCCGTGGCGTGAATCCCCGTGAGGCGGAATTCCTGAAAAAATCGTTGAAAATCAACGTGTGTTGCATTTTCGAATCACTTCCGGCCCTCCGGGAGGGCTGGCACGACGCAATGCAAAACAGTTCACCGCATGAAATAAAAGAACGTGATTACAACGCTTTATACGTCAAGAAATCCATATTGAGAACTGCTGCCGCCAGGCCACATAGCGCCCTGGGATACCTACCGCCCGCTCCAGAAAGCTTCGCCGATGGACCACAGGCCGGTCATCCACTAACAATCAAAATTGGACCAACCGCCGAAGGCCGATCAAATGCAACCCTGCTCTTCATCGTTGTCTTGGTTCGGATTACCGAAGGCGTATCGGCCTCGACGCGAACCGTGGTGGCCAAGCCCAAATAGGCGCGGACGGCGCGCGGCTACTTCTCCCAACCGTCTATGATCGAAGTGGCAAACTCCAGGAAATCCTGGATCAATGGCCGGTTGCGACGCGATTTCAGGCAGGTGATATAGGCGCGCGTAAACATCTCGGAATCAGTGACCAATAGCGGTCGCAGTTCTGGATGCGGCGCAAATTCCGTCTCGGAAATGACGCCGATGCCGAGTCCGCGGATGATCGCTTCACGCAGACCCTCGCGGCTCTCGATCTCAAAGACCGGTTCCAGCGTCACGCCTCGCGTGGTCGCTGCGCTGTTGAAGGCCTCCTGGGTCGTGGAACTGGCGGTGCGGACTATCATGTCCTCGCCCTCAAGTTCCTGCAGCCGAATATTGCGTCTCCGCGCCAGCCTGTGCCGCCGGTTCACGACCACGAAAATCCTGTGCCGGTTGTAGAACACCGAATGAATGGTGTCGCTGGCGCAGTCGCGTCCGACAAGTCCGATGTCGGCCCTGAACTCCTCCAGATCGTTCATGACGTCCTCGATCAGTCCAAGGCGAACGGAACAATTGATGCTGGGGCGTTGCTCACGAAAGGCTACGAGAAGTTCCATGACATCATAGGGACCGACCGCACTGAATCTGAGTTCGCCAATCTCGAGATTCTTGACCGCATTGAGATAGGCGATGGCTTCCTGCGTGTGGCCGTGGAGGTCGTGGGTGATGCGATGCAAGGTCCGGCCTGCCGAAGTCAGCCTGATGGACCGACCCCTGCGGTGGAACAGTTCGACGCCGAACCGCGCTTCCAAGTTGCCCACGTGTGATGAAATGGTCGGCTGCCCCACGTTAAGTTTCTGCGCCGCACGGGTGAAGCTGCCCTCGGTCGCGACATGATGGAACGCTTCAAGCCACTTTTGATACATTGATCAAATCGATGGAATGCCCAAGTTTTCCAATTTTACCAGATATCAGGCCGAATGCTAGCCTGCATTGAATTCGAGCCCTGCGATGACATGGAACCGGCGGCGTGACGATGGCCAGCAACCGAGCTGAACTGAACAGCGTCATCTTGCCGCACAAAACAACGCGCCGGACTGACGCTGACGATCCGAACGTTCCGATTGCCGGTTTCTCCGGGATCGTTCACCGATAACTCCGAGGCCGGATGTTACCATGCCACTGACAAGTATGAAGCAGATCCTGCCGCATGCCGTCGCCGGCGGCTATGGTGTGGCAGCGTTCAATCCTGTTGACTACAATTCCGCAAGGGCCATGGTTGACGCCGCAGCGGCGCTGGACGCGCCCGTTATTCTGCAGACTTCGGTGAAGACAGTTGAGTACTGGGGGCATGCTGCATGCGCCGGATGGATCAAGGAACTGGCCGCCGACACGAGCGTACCGATTTCATTACACCTCGACCACTGTAAGGATCTCGACGTCATTCGCGGCTGCATCGATTATGGCTGGACCGACGTGATGATCGATGCCTCGGCCCTGCCCTTCGAAGAGAACCTGGCCATGTCCCGCGAAGTCGTAACAATGGCGGCGGCAGCCGGGATGGGCGTGGAGGCGGAGCTGGGCCGGATCGTCGGTGTTGAGGACGACATTTTTGTCGATGCGCGCGATGCCCATCTCACGGAAGTCGATGAGGCAGTGCGTTTTTGCCGCGATCTGGACCTTGCGGTGTTCGCGCCCGCCATCGGCACGGCGCACGGCTACTACTCGGGTCAACCGAACGTTGCATTTGACCGGATCGAGGAAATTCATCGGCGCACGGGCAAGCCGCTGGCCTTGCATGGAGGCACTGGGCTGGCCGACGACGTTTTCGCGAAATCGATCGCCCGCGGCTGTGCCAAGATCAACATTTCGACACAGCTCAAACACGCCTTCATCGACGGGTTCGCCACGTATCACCGGGACAACCCCGACGACTACGAACCGCTTCGGGTTATCGAGGCGCAGTACGAAGCACTTCTGGCTGTATTCATGGACCGGATCGAGCAGTTCGGCGGCGGCGGGCATGGCTCGATGATACTGGCCGTGTGATGCCGGCGGCCAAGCGAAAGTTGGGGCGCGACTCATAATCAAGGCACTTCTATTCGACTGCGACGGCGTTCTCGTCGACACCGAACGTGACGGCCACCGAGTGGCGTTCAATCGCGCGTTCGCCGCTAAAGACCTGGGGATCGAGTGGTGTATCGAGCCGTATGGTGAGCTGTTGAAGGTCGCGGGCGGCAAAGAGCGCATGCGCCACTACTTCGACAATACGGACTGGCCCGTTGGCATCGACGACCGCGAAGCATTCATCAGGGATCTGCACAGGTCCAAAACCGATGTCTTCATGCAGATTATCAGGGACGGACAGCTGCCGTTGCGGTCCGGAATTGCCCGGCTGGTCGATGAAGCAATTGCGACGGGATTGACACTGGCCGTCTGCTCCACTTCGAATGAACGCTCGGTAACGCTGATCGTCGAGCGCTTGCTCGGTGAAGCGCGTCACGGACGGTTTGCCGCAATCTTCGCCGGTGACGTCGTGTCGCGAAAGAAGCCGGACCCCGAGATTTACGAACTCGCGGCACAGCGATTGGGACTGTCCGCCGCAGAATGCGTGGTGATCGAAGACAGCCGCAACGGGCTGCTGGCAGCGAAGGGGGCTGGGATGCGTTGCGTCATCACGATCAGCAGGTATACAGGCGACGAAGATTTTTCCGAGGCAGACGCCGTTTACCCGGAGCTCGGCGATCCGCCGGCCGTACACGTGACGTTGGAAGATGTACTGCGGTCGCGACTCGCGACTCCAAGTAGACCTGTCGAGTCGGTGCGAGTTCCATGAATTTCGAAAAAACGATTCTGGCCAACAGCCACGAGGCCATTTTCCCATTCGCGGCTTCCGCCCGTCACCCGCTGCCGGGCGCGGTCGGAGGCGGGCTCGCCACTCCGGGTGTCACTCCAACCCGTGCGCAGAACGGAGACGTGCATTATGCGAAGTCGAGGTTTCGCCCCACAAAAGGCAGTGCCGCTCTCGCGCGATGAGCTGCCGTCGAGAACGATCTGACGGAATCGGAGACAGAATGTCATCACAAACTGGCAAGGTTGTGCTCTTCATGGGCGTCGGCGCACCACTGGAGGTAGCAGAATTCCCATTACCGGAAGAGCTGGAGCCGGGTGCGATTTTTGTCCGCACCAGCATCGCAACCGTGTGCGGCTCGGACATGCACAGCTGGCGCGGGCGCAGGCCGTTTCCGACCCCGTCCGTGCTCGGTCATGAAGGGCTCGGCATCATCGAGCGGCTCGGGCGCGATGTCACCAGAGATGCCGCCGGCAACCTGCTGTCAGTTGGAGACCGTATCACCTGGTCCATCATGGCCAACTGCGGCAACTGCTATTACTGCAGGATGACTGATCTGCCGCAGAAGTGCCAGAATCTCTTCAAGTACGGACACGACAAGAGCGACGTGCCCCCGTATTTCATGGGCACATTTGGCGAGTACGTCTATCTCAAGCCCGGTACCGGTGTGTTCAAGGTCCCGGACGACATGACGGATGAAGAAGCTTCGCCCTTGATGTGTGCAGCGGCGACAGTAACAGGTGGCCTTGACAGAATCGACATGCAAACCGGTGACACCGTTGTCATCCAGGGGGCCGGGATGCTCGGCCTTTACGCCGCCGCATTCGCCAAGGAACAGGGCGCCGGAAAAGTCGTAATGATCGACATCCTGGACAAGCGCCTCGAACTGGCAAGGGAATTCGGCGCCGATGTGTGCATCAACGCCGACGGGTGCACGGATCAGACATTGACTGATAGTGTCTTTGACCTCACCCGCGGTATCGGCGCCGACCTTGTGGTCGAGGTCAGTGGCTTTGCCAAGGTTGTACCGCTGGGCGCAAAATTGCTGCGTATCGGTGGCAAGTATCTGATGCAAGGGGCGGTCTATCCGAACGACAGCTTCACCCTTGATTCATATGACGTGATCATCAAGTGTCTGACAATCAAGGGGCTTCACAACTATCATTCGAAATACCTCGGACGCGCGATGGACCTGGTTCACAAGAGCCGATCGAGGTACCCCTACGAGAAACTTGCAGGACCCAGTTTTCCGCTGACTGCCGAGGGCGTGACATCCGCGCTCGAGGCGTTGGAGAACCGTACTGCAATCAGGCCGATAGTAAGACCTCAAGCTGCGAAAGGAGATTCCTGATGGGCAAAGTAAGCATGGTGATGTTCGATCTTTCTGGTACGACCGTCCACGACGATACCGGTGTACGGGATTGCCTGTACAAGGCAGCAGTGGAGTTCAACCTCGACACGACGCCCGACGAGATACTGCTCAATATGGGCACCAACAAGATTCATCTCTACCAGTTCCTGATTTCCAGGGCTCAGGGTAAGGACCTCAAGATCGAGGATTTCGAAAAGGTCAAAGACCCCGAAACGCTTGAGGAAGCCAAGACGATTTTCGACCGGTATACGGAAATCATGATCAATCACTACCGCAACGAGGTCAGAGAGGTGCCCGGTGCTGTCGATACGTTCAAGTGGTGTCACGACCACGGCATCAAGGTCGCCACCGACACCGGCTTTCATCGTGACGTCACGACTGCCATCATGGACGGGCTGGGCTGGGTGAAGGACGGACTCGTTGATGTCGCCGTCGATGTCGAACATGTGCCCGGCGAACGAGGCCGGCCGGCACCCTTCATGATCTACTACGCCATGAGCGTGTTGGATGTACAGAATGTCCACGAGGTGATCAAGATTGGGGACACGCCGGCAGATATGCTGGAAGGTTATAACGCAGGCTGCGGCGGCATCATTGGCGTGCTCAGCGGGCCCAGACCCGTCGAGGCTTGGGGGCGGTATCGGCATACACACGTAATTTCCAGTGTAGCAGAGCTGCCGGAACTCATTGAGAGCGAGTTTCTCTAACATACAACTAACGGGTATGAAGCGGATCCTAACCCATGCCGTCGCCGGCGGCTACGGTGTGAAAGCGCTCAATCCGGTTGACTGCAATTCCGCAAGAACCTTGACCCGGATCATCAGGACTTCGCGGGTGAACTCATCGAGGATGTTGAACATACGGTAGGCACCTGCCATCGCAGGTTCGGTTCTGGGCGAAGTCATAGGTCCAGACCGGATTGGGCCGTTCGTTCCTGGCGAACCTCATGGCCAACTCCTGGAGTGGCTCCAGGATGTGGTCGGACAGTCCCGGCCGGCAACATTGATCGTGGCGAAGGGCGCGTGATGGGCTGGCAAAGATTCCTGGAAAAGATCGGCAAGCCAGCTGCCACGGTCGTTTCCCGCTCTTGGTTGGACCGTTGTGGAATCGACAAGAATGGTGCGACCGTTACGGTCCTCCGACGTGCAGGTCGGCGAGGCTGTCGACTTCAAAGTCTGCCGCTTAACCGAAATCCGAATGGTTGAGAACCCCGGTCTTGACGAGGACCGTCGTGAGGCCGGCATTTCGGCCAGCCGCAACATCGGTCTCGAGCCGATCAACGATCATGATCGTGCGTTCAGCGTCTGTGCCCAGCTTTCAGCGCGCAATCTCGACTAGTGTTGGCCCGGGCTTCCCCACAACGACGTGCGGCGCATCGAGACCCGCGGACGCGGTGACCGCTGCGAGGATACTACCGGCGCCCGGGATGTAGCCACTGGGGACCGGATACATGCGGTCGGGATTGATGCCGATTAGAAACGCACCAGCACGGATCGCGTCGGCCGCTTTTGACAGCTTGTCGTAGTGGAAGTCCCGGTCCAGGCCGACAACGACGGCGTCCGCTTCACCAGTCGTCACTTCGCAGCCGACCCCACGCAGCTTATCGCGCAGGGCGTCTGACCCCACCACGTGCACCGTGGCACCGTTCGGCCAGCGACCACGCACAAAATCGGCCGCTGCCTCCCCGCTCGTCACCACATCTTCAGCCGTGGTGGGAATGCCCATGTAGCCCAGTTTGGCGGCGAAGTGCGCGCTCGTACCGGTGGAGTTGATGGTAACACAGGCCACCCGCACGCCGTGCTCAATCCAGTCTAGAATCGCGGTGACCGCGTCGTCGATTGGCGTGTCCCCGCGATAAACGACGCCGTCGAGGTCGGAGATGACACCGCGAATGTCAGGCAAGGTTACAGCTTCAATTCCCACTGGTGGTAGACCCGGGAGATTGCTGTGACCAAAGAGGATTGCTCCACGCTCTATGGCCGGTCGCACACACGACGATCTTTCTGCAACATCCGACTTCATACTGGTCCAGTGGCAGCACAGCTTCGGTCTGTTCATGCCCATGGATAGCCTGAATGCGAGATGTATTTGCCGAAACCATCATGAGTGTTGTTTGAACACTCACCCCGGAGCATGAAACTCGTTTTCCGGTCCCGCGCTGCCCGACCTGTCTCCGCAGCGCCGGACATTGCGTGACCGCCTTCGCCCCTTGCGCCATGTGCCCTGCAGGCGTCGGGTGGCGGCACGGCAGGACGTCTGCCTTTTGCGGCCCTGGAGCCCGTTCCAAAACTGTCCGTCCGCGGGGGGTCCGCTCCCCGGAGTGTTTCCGGCAGGCATGACGCCTGCCGGGAACGCGGAGAAAACCGGGGAAGCTGCAGGCGGCCACCGGCCGCGTGCAAGCCGGCAGGCGGCCACCGGCCGCGTGCAAGCCGGCAGGCCCCGCCGGTGCCTTGCCGCCGCCCGTCCCCTGCCGACATGATCGGCAACAGGAGATGGAAATGCCGTCTGCACGGAAACGGGACGATCCGGAACTCCGGCATGCTGCCGCGGCCGGACCGGAAGTCCACAAGATGAAGATCACGGCAACCGTCCGCACGCCCGCGGACGACGGGTCTGCACATGTCGAGCCCCGGGAGTTCAGCGCCCTGGCGGGCGGCCTGCTCCTGCACGTGCAGTGGCTGCTCGGCCGGCGCGCGACCGGCGCCGTCATGGAGGCCACGGGAATCTGCCGGGAGAAGCGTCCATGTTTCGGGTCAAGGCCGGATTCGGTCCTTTTCGGCGGTTTCCGGGGATTCCGGCCCGGGTTTTCCACATCCTGTCCACAGTCCTGTCCACATCAGGACGCCGTCCAGGCAAGCGCGAACTCTCCGGTCGCAACGGCGCGACCGGCCCTCCCGATTCGCTCCGGGCCCGCGAACCCCCTGTCGCGCGGCAACTGGCGGAGCGCCGGGCGCATACGCCCCGCGGCCTCCATGACGACCCTCTCGGCCCCGCCGTCCCGCAGGATGCCGGCGACCTTGCGGAAGCCGTCCGTGTAGTTGGCGGCAGCATGGTCCCGCCCGTTCAGGTGGATGTTCAGCGCCTTCCTGCACGCGTCAATGCCGGCGGCTGCGATGGTCATGGTCTCCCGCTCCTGTCCTCGCGATGATCCGGTTCTCGAACCCGGGCATCCATTCGGGACCCGGGAGGCGAAAGGGCGGGCAGGCCGACCACGCTTCTCCACGGATCCGCTTGCGCGATCCATGGTCTTTCCGGCCCGACCCGTCCTGCGGGGCAGGCCCCGCTCCGCCGCCGCCTGGCCAGGCGGCGGCGGTCCCGACACGGGAATGAACCGGGGAGGCGACGGGAGGCAGGAGGCGCGTTTTCCACAGGAATCCGCGCCAAAGTCACAGCCACCTCCTGGTTCATTTCTGATTCTCCGAGCATACGAGGTCTTCTACATGCTGTCGGAGGCCGGCATCGAGGCCACAGTCGTCAATGCCCGGCATGTCAAGCAGCTCCGCGGGCGAAAGACCGACATTGCCGACAGCATATGGCTGTCGCGCATCTGCTAGTTCGGTATGTGCAGCCCGAGCCCGGTCCTGCCGAAGACGTTCCGCGACCTGCGGGGGACGGGCCGCTTCCGACGCGCGCTCCCGGAACAGCGGGCGAAGACACAGGTGCGCATCCGGAAGGTTCTCGACCGGAACGGCATCCGCATCGGCGGCATCCTCTCCCGCATCGCCCGCAGCCGCAACGGGCGCCGCATCATCGAGGGTCTCGTCGCCGGCGCGCCGCCCGAGACCATCCCGGCCGGGCCGGCATGTCCGCAAGAAGCCCGGCGCCCTCGGAGACGCCCCGGACTTCGGTCTCGACGAGCACAGCCGCCGAATCCTCGGCGAGCTTCCGGCGGAGTTCGACAGCGGCAGCGACCGGGTCGACCGGACCGCCGCGGCCCTGAAGCCCTTCGAGGACCTGATCCGGCTGATCGGGACCGTTCCCGGGGCCGGCCGCGACTCCGCCATGGCCATCCTTGCCGAACCGGGACCCGACATGCCGGTCTTCCGCTCGGCGCGCCATTGCGCCGCCCGGGCGGGACTCTGTCCCGGCAGCAACGAGAGCGCCGGAAAGCGCCGCAGCGGCCGCACCCGGCGCGGCAACCCGACCCTGAGCGCCATCCACGCGATGCCGCGCGACGGAAAGGCCTGTGCCGATCCCGGGATCGACTGCGGGAAGGTCGCCGTCGGCCGCAAGTTCGCGCGCCGGCTGCGCAAACTCCTGGAATGCGGATGCGTCGTCCGCATTGAACGGGAGCGCCGGCACGACACCCGGGTCGCCTGAACGGCGGGCATCGCCGGACGCCCGTGCCGGCCCGTCGCGAGGCCGGTTCCGGGGAGCTTCCGCAACCGCCGGCGCCGGCAGACTGCGATGCCCGTTCAGACCGACCCGGCGTCAGCCGCGCAAGAATTGCGTTTGTGCGGCCCGGGGTTGCTTTGCCTCGAGCCCTCCGAGAGTTTCAGAGAAAAGGACATGCGCGGGAACCGGATTTGTGATTTCGTCAACGACAGATTGCGTGCATGTCCGCACGCTCGCGGAGGATTCGTTGCGCAGCGGCTGATGTGACCCGCCCCCAGGGGTCGCCGGAACCGGCCCGAAGGCGCGATGATCAATTTCGCCAGGCGCTACAGCCGCTTTTCGGTCGCGGCGTCGAAGAGCGACGCGTTCTGCAGATCGAGGAAGAACGTGTTCCTCTCTTCGAGATCCGGCGGGCGCGACGAACGCACCCGGCAAGCAATCATCTGGCCTTCGAACTCGAACCAGACCTGGAGGTCGCCGCCCGTCATGTCATTGCGGAGCACGTTCCGCTCCGCCCGGAAGTACGCGCCGCCCTCCAGCCTGTCGCGTGACCTGTAGATGTTTTCCGGGCGAATCCCGAGGAGCACGCGCTGTCCCTCTTCCGGACTTCCCTCCGTGAAAGCGTAGTGAGCGAGCGGCGCGACATGATCGCCGACCGCCACCGCGGGCGCACCGCCCCGGAAGACGATCCGGCCCGCGAGGAAGTTCATCTTGTTGAGGCCGACGAACTCGGCAACAAACCTGTTGCGCGGCGTGTGGTAGATGTCGTGGGGCGTTCCGAACTGCTGCACGCGGCCGCCGTCCAGGACCGCCACCTTCGTGGCCATTGTCATCGCCTCGATCTGGTCATGCGTCACGAGGACGAACGTGGCCCCGAGCTGCCCGTGCAGTTCGCGCAGTTCCTGCCGCATCTGGTTGCGAAGCTTCACATCGAGGTTCGACATGGGTTCGTCGAGCAGGAAGATCTCGGGATCGCGAACGAGCGCCCGCCCGATCGCGACCCGCTGCCGCTGGCCGCCGGACAGTTGCGACGGTTTGCGGTCCAGGAGATCGGCGATCTGAAGAAGGCCGGCGACGCGCGCGACAGCGCGCCGTCGCTCAGCCCGGGAAACGCCCTGGCATTCGAGCCCGAAACTGATGTTCCGCGCGACTTTCATCGTCGGATAGAGCGCATAGGACTGAAAGACCATCGCGACGTTACGGTCGCTCGGGTCGATCTGGGTGACGTCCCTTCCGTTGATCTCGATCCTGCCGGCAGTCGTTTCTTCCAGCCCGGCTACGCAGTTCAGAAGCGTTGTCTTGCCGCAGCCGCTGCTGCCGAGCAGGACCAGGAAGTCCCCCCTTTCGATCTCGATGTTGATGTCCCTTAGGACTTCGACCGGACCAAAGCTCTTGGCAAGGCTGGTCAGTTTCAACGACATGCACCTATCCCTTCAGGGCGCCCTGGGTCAGGCCGCGGACGAAGAACCGGCCGGCAACGAGGAACAGGAGAAGCGTCGGCAGCGCGGAAATCATCACCGCGGCGATGTTCACGTTGTATTCCTTGATACCGTATGACGAGGCAACGATGTTCTGCACAGCGGCCATGATCGGCCGCTTGCCGGTCTCGCCAAACGTCAGCGCAAACAGGAAATCGTTGTAGATTCCCGAGAACACGAGGATCACGGCGACGATGGCGATGGCCGGCGACAAAGGCAGGATGACGGAGAAGAAGATCTTGAAGAACCCCGCGCCGTCCATGATCGCGGCGCGGACCAACTCGTCAGGAAGGGCGACGTAGAAATTGCGGAACAGCATCGTTGTCAGCGGGATTCCGTAGACCGTGTGAATCAGAACGAGCCCGGCCGTGGTGCCGTAGATGTTCAACTCGCGGAGCGTGATCGCGAGGGGAATCAAGTACAGCTGGAGCGGAACGAAACTGCCGATCAGGAGAAGCGTGAAGATCAGGTCCGCAAACCGGCTCCGCCATTTCGCCATGACGTAGCCGTTCAGCGCGCCGAGAAGGACGGAGAGTGCGACCGCGGGGATGGCGATCTCGAAAGTCGCGATGAAGTACGGCCTGATCCCGTTGCATTCGAGGCCCGAGCAGGCCTCCGACCAGGCCTTGATCCAGGGCTGGATCGTCCAGACCTCGGGCAGGCTGACGATCGAGCTTCCGCGCACTTCCGCAAGTGTCTTGAAGCTCGCCACCAGCATGACGTAGAGGGGCGAGAGGAAGTAGAGCGCGCAGACGAAGAGCGCGCCGTAAAGCAGGGCGGTCCTGTGCGCGTGACGCCTCATGCCTCCCTTCTCCGGACCTCGAAGTAGAGATAGGGGAGGACGATCAGGATCATGGTGACAACCATGACGACGGCGGCGGCGGCCCCCTGTCCAATTCGTCCGCGCTCGAAGAAGTACTCGAACACGTATCGCGCCGGCACGTCCGAGGCATAGCCGGGCCCGCCGTCCGTCAGCGCCACGACCACGTCGAAACTCCGGACCACCTGGAACCCCAGGAGCATGACGGCCGTGAGGAGGGTCGCCCTGAGCTGTGGCAGGATGATGTTGAAATACACCCTCCAGGCGGGAATCCGGTCGATCCGGGAGGCCCTCCAGATCTCGGGATCGACGGACTTTATGCCGGAAAGGAACAGGATCATGATGAGTCCGGTCCCGTGCCAAATGGCAGCGAAAGCGACGGTCAGGATTGCGTGATCCGGCGACGCCACCCAGTTGAACTTGAAGTCGGGATAACCGGCGTCCTGCACCAGTTTCTGGATCCCTATGGTCGGGTTCAGTATCCACTGCCAGGCAAGCCCCGTCACGACGAGCGAGAGAGACATCGGATAGAGGTAGATCGTGCGAAAGAGCGTTTCGCCGCCGGTCAGGCGGTCGAGTAGGATGGCGAGGCCGATTCCGAGCGCCAGGCAGCCGGCGAGGTAAAGACCGCCGAAGATGAACATGTTGGAGTAGGCCACCCACCAGCGGTGGTGGTCAAAGAGCACGCGGTAGTTCGCGGCGCCGATGAACTCGTGGTCGGGAAGGAACGTCGACTTCGTGACCGACAAGTACGCCGTGTAAGCGGCGAAACCCCAGATGAAATAGAAGACGACAACCACGCACGGAATCAGAACGAACCATGCCTTGATGCGGTTTGCAGAAATCCTCACTCCGGTTCCCCGCCGCCGGCACCGCTGGCGCATTGCGCTCCGGCCGGGCGCCGGCATGTCCGGCGCCCGGCGCCGTTTCTACATCGTCAGCTTCTCGATCAGCTGCTGATGCGCGGCATCCACATCGATCGCTTCGTTCCAGAGCGCCGATACTGCATCCTTGATGGCGCTGCCGACGTCCGCCGCGCGGCCGTTCCAATGCGTGATCGAGGTCGCATCGGCCATGGCGGCCACCGCCTTTGCCGGGCAACCCTCGAAGTCAGCAGCCTTGGCGGCCGTCGTCGCCGGAAGCGTGCCCTTGGCGCGAGCCGCCGCGATCTGGGTGGCCGGATCCATCACCGCGTTGCCGAGGAGAACCTGTGCGGCCATGTCGGCGTCATCGGAAACCTTGATGAACTGGAACCCGTCGGCGACGATGGTCAGGCTGTTGTCCCAGGGAGTCAGGCGGCAGGACCATGCCTCGCCCTCGGAGCCAAGGTCGCCGTAGCCGCCCGCGGCCCAGGGTCCCATGAAGAAGTAGGCCGCCTGGCCGGTTACGACGAGCGTGCTTGTGTCGTTCCAGCCGCGCCCGGACTTGCCCTCGTCCGTGTACTGCCGCAGGCTCGCCAGTTCCTCCAGCGCACGGCGCGTCTGTTCGCCGTTCAGGACTTCCGGGTCGCCGCTCATCATGCCCTCGTAGAGCGCGGCGCCCCCGACGGCGAGAACGACATGGTCGAAGAGGATCCCCTCCTGCCAGTCCTGGCCGCCGACGGCGAGCGGGATCGCGCCCGCTTCCTGCAGCACGGGAAGGGAAGCCTTGAACTCATCCCAGGTGTTGGGCGCCGAGACGCCGGCCTTCGCGAGGACGTCGTTGTTGGTGTACATCCAGTTGATCACGTCGACAAAGACCGGGACGGCCACCCAGTGACCGTCGTGCTTGCCGACCGCGGCCATGCTCTCCGAAATGTGGTCGCCCCAGCCGCCGGCAGCCGCTGCATCGTCCATGTTCTGCAGAAGGCCTGCATCGGCGAATTCCTGCATGACGCCGCCGAGCGCGCTCTGGAGAGCCATTGGCGGGTTGCCGCCGATGATGCGGGTCTTGACCGAGGATACGCTCGCCTGCGTGTCCGGGAAGGCGGTGTCTTTCCATTCACCACCGAGTTCGACGAACTTGTCGCGGAATACCCTGAGCGCCTCGGCCTCGTTTTCAGCGTTCCAGTTGTGCGAGACATCGCCGTCACCGAGCGCCGGCACCGCCGGCAGCAGGGCAAGCGCCGATGCGCCTGCCGCGAGAATTGTCTTGAAACCCTTCATGTTTCATCCCTCCAGAACCGGATATTGCAAGCGTCCGTCGCCATGCCCCTCCGGCCAGGACATGCGGGACGATTCGTCACTTCAAGTCAGCGCGGATTGCGCCGTGCATCGACCCAGTCGCGGATTGCGGCAAGCGCGAGCGACATCTCCTCCTCCGTTCCGATCGATATCCTGTACTCGTTGGCGCCCGCCGCGACGGGCCTTCCGAGTATGCCCGAAGCCTGCAGCGCGGTGTCAAGGTCTTCCGCCTGGTTTCCGCCCTCGGGAAAGGTCAGGAGCACGAAATTCGCCTGGCTTGGCGAGACGGAGAGTCCCAGTTCGCGAAGCGATGCGGCAAAGCGCTCCCGGGTCTCCCGGATGCATTCCACGACCCGTTCCAGGTAGTCCTGATCCTGCACTGCGGCAACGGCCGCGTTGAGCGCGGCCTGGTTGGTGTTGAAAGGCGTCCTGAGGCGGTTCACGGCATCGATGATGCCGTCCGGCGCGAGGGCCCACCCGATCCTGAGCGCGGCGAGCCCGTACGCCTTCGAGAGCGTTCGGGTCACGACCAGGCGGCCGCCGGGCGAAAACAGCGTCTGCCCGGTGTCGTAGTCGCAGGCATCGACGAATTCCCCGTAGGCCGCGTCCACGATCAGGAGAACGCCTGCCGGCAATTCTGAATCGAGGCGGCGGAGTTCTTCTGCCGTCGTATAGGTGCCGGTCGGGTTGTTCGGCGAGCAGACATAGACGATCCGGGTGCGGTCGGTAACGGCCGAGAGGATTCGCCGGACGTCGACGCGGTGGCCGGTTTCGTCGCACCTGACGATTTCGGCGCCGATGGACCGGGCATGGATGTCGGCCATGATGAAGCTGTTCCGGCTCGTCACCATCTCGTCGCCGACCGACATCACCGACCGTATCATGAGCCCGATTGCCTCCTCCGAACCGTTCCCGGCGAATATGTTGCGTTCCGGCACGCCGTGAACCGCTGCGAGGGCTCGCCGGATGCCCGCTTGCGATCCGTCCGGGTACCGGGAGAGCTCCCGCTCGGTACGGTGGAACGCGGCGACCGCGGCAGGGCTTGGCGGGTACGGCGACTCGTTCGACGACAGCTTGACGACTCGTCCGGCCCGGGCGACCGTCGCCTTTCCCTGCTTGTAGGGCGTCACGTCCGCCAGCGCCGGTTTCGCGCCCGGGGTCATGCCAACGACTCCGGCGCGGCGAAACGAAGAAACATGAGTTCGCGAACTGCCATGGCTTACCGGGCTCCCGCGGGGGACCGCCCTCGCACGGCGCCTCCGAGAATGTACGGCCAAGGCGTTGGCAGGTCGTCCGGCTGGTGCGCCTCGATAACGGTCGGCGCCTTCGCGGCGAACCCGCGCTCGAGCGCACGTCTGAGTTCCCCGGGGCCGCTCACGCGCTCCGCGTTGGCGCCGAAACTGCGAGCGAAACTGACAAAGTCAGGGTTGTGCAGGTCCGACGCGATGAAACGGCCTTCATACCATTCCTTCTGCTGTCGGTAGACGTTGGCATAGCGGTTGTCGTTGAACACAACGGCTACGAGGTTGATGCCGTACTCGACGGCCGTGGCGAGTTCGTTCGCGGTGTAGAGAAACCCGCCGTCCCCCGAAATGCTCACGACCGGCACGTCCGGATTTGCGGCCTTCACGCCCAGCGCAGTCGCAAATCCATAGCCAAGCGTTCCCTGAAAGCCGCAATTGACGTGTCCGCGAAGACGGTGGACCGGAAATCCGAACCACGACACGAATCCGATCTGCGTGACCTCGTCGCAGAAAATCCCGTCGTCGGGAAGCACGTCGCGAATGGCGTCCAGGTAATCCATCTGCGGGCCGACGTCGCGCCGGATGTCCGACTGAAGCTCCGCCTTGACCGCGGCGAGCTCTTCCTCGCGAGAGACCGGGGGCGTTGCGATCGCATCCTCTAGCGCCCGCAGCAACAGCTTGAGGGTCGCCTTGCTGTCCCCGCGGAGCGCAACGGCAGCAGGTGCGTAGCGGCCGAATTCCCGCTCGTCGATGTCAATGCGTATCACCTTGATGCCGGCGTCCAGTCCCCAGTAAAGCTGCGGGTATTTCATCCTCGTCCCGATTGCGAGAACGACGTCCGCGTGTTTCCAGAGCCGCCGGCCCGCCGGGAAAACCTGCGCATGGTAGTCGCGATCGTCGACGATCCCGCGGCCGCCACGGAAACAGGTGACGGGAGCCTCGATCATCCGCATGAGTTCGCTGATTTCGCCAGCTGCATGGGTCGCGCCGCCCCCAACGTAGATGAGCGGGCGCCGGGCCGCCGCCACGAGGGCGGCAGCGGCCGCGACTTCCGTCTCGCCCGCGGCGGGAGCCGCGGGGATCCGGGCGGCCTGGACGGTCGCGCCGGCCCCTGCCGCGGCCATTACGTCCGGCGCCATTTCCAGATGGACCGGGCCGGGGCGGCCGGTCAGCATCGCCCCGAATGCGGCGTTCACCATCGCTGGCGCATCGCCCGGCTCTTCGATCCGCTCGGCGTGCTTCAACAGCGTCCTGACGGTCGCCAACTGATCGGGAATCTCGTGCAGGTAGCCGCGGCCGGAACCGATGGCGTCCGACGGAATCTGGCCGCTGAGGCTGAGCACGGGGGTATTCGTCGCCCAGGCGGTCGAGAGCGCCCCCATTGCGTTCATCAGCCCCGGTCCCGGCACGACCAGGAACGCCGACGGCTTCCCGGTTGAGCGCGCGGCGCCATACGCCATGTAAGCGGCTCCCTGTTCGTGGCGGGAACGAACGATGGCGAAGTCGCCGTCCGCGCGGAATATGGCGTCGAACATGTCGTCAAGCTGGCCGCCGGGCAGCCCGAACAGCGAAGTGATCCCGTTCGCCCGCAGCGCCGCGACGAGAATGTCCGCCCCTGTCAGCACGCCTTCCGAAACCGGACCGGCAGAAACGTTCATGCCCGAGCTACCAGGACACGGGCGACGGGTGATCTTCGTCCCGGCCGCTGCCCGCGTCCCGCGGATCTCCATCCGAACGGGTGAGGCAAGTGATAAGGTACCAGGCGATTCGCGGGCGGAGGCACGCGCCGAGAAGCCGACGCACGTCGCCGGGCCCGATGACCGCGCGAGCAGGCATCGCGTCGTCGCCGGAGTTCGTCACGACGAGCATGCCGTTCTTGACCACAATCCGACCGAGATTGATTTCCACGTCGGCAATGGGCGTGCTGACATGCATGTCCCTAGTCCTTCCGCAGCGCGCCGTGCTCCTGCGCGGCGCGGATCCTGGCCTTCAGCAGGTCCGAGTGTTTCATGCCGTCCTTGTCGAACGGCATGACGAACTGGCCCCGTTCGTACATGAGGTCCATCGAAACAAAGGCGCCGGTCATCTTGTGGGCGAGGTTTCTAGGCGGGTTGCCCGAAGGGAACAGGTTCGGCGGATAGATAGGCCTCTCGTAGATCTGGCGGAAGGCTTCGGTGCGCACGTCCACCCACATGTTGTGGTTGATGCGCGTGCGGTGCTCCCTGAGCGCCTCGATGTCGATGACGGCGGCGAGGACCTGCTCTTCCGGATACGGCGCGTGGCGCATGACCATGCCGGTGTAGTCGATCGCGAACGAGTTCCCGGCGCAGAATGCCTTGGGATAGAATTGGTAGTCCACGGTTCCCCAGTTCGATCCGAGAAGATAGGCCATGTTGTCGTGGGCGCGCGTGCGTCGCGAGAACATCCAGAAGTCCCAGGGTGCGCTGACGCCCTCGACCTCCTGCAGGGCGACGGGATGGCAAATGACCTCGACTCCATTGAATCCGAGTGCGCGGCTGACCTCCGGAGTTGCCCCGTCGTGACAGGTCATGCAACCGAGCTTGCCGATCGGGGTGTCGAGCACCGGAAACAGGTCTTTGATGTCGGTGCCGACCGCTGCGCCGTACTCGTCCCACATGTCGTGGGGCGATGTTCCGAGTCCGATCGAGGCGGGAACATGGTACTTCCGGTAAATCAGCTCCACGCCGCCCGGGCCAAGGATGAAGGCCGTGTTGAACCAGCGGCCCGGAAATGCCCCGACCTCCTCGACGACGCCGCCCGCAGCGATGTACATGGCGTGTTCCCGACATTTTTCGACAAGCGCCAGGATCTCGTCATCCTCGAAGGTGATCGCTTTCTTCATGAACTCCTCAAGGCCGTGTTCGCCCTTCCCCGGCGTGGTCACGCCCTGCAGGAAGTACTCCGGGAACACGGCGAGCCGCACCGGCACTTCCCAGTAGTACCCCACCCCGAAGTCGATCATGTCGAGCGCCCGGTCCAGGTTGCGCCGGATGCCGTCGCGGTCGACCGCCACTTCCACGCTGGGCTGCATGACGAGGGCTGTGTATTTTTCGATCGGTGCGCGCATGGCGGGCCTCAATGCATTGGACGATGCGGCATGCCGAAATCGTGCAGCATCACGTTGGCGGTAATGGTCCCCATGGCCGTGATTCCTCCGCCGGGGTGGCAGCTCGGCCCGGTCATGTAGAGATTGGGGATCGGGGACTTGTATCGCGAGTAGCCCGGCAGCGGACGCATGTACCCCATCTGCGACAGCAGGCGCTCGCCTCCGGTCGTGCTTCCGGAAACGAAGGCGGGGTTGGCCTCCTCGAGGCTGACGCTGGTCTCGTAGTATGCGCCGAGCACGTTCTCCGGTCCCATGTTCACCGTATGGCGGCGGAAGACCTTCATCAGGACATCCTCGACGTATTCCTCGATATAGTCTGTCCAATTCACGCCGCTGGCGAGGCGCGCCGGCACGAATGTGTCCAGAATCAAGGTATGCTTGCCGTCCGGCGCGCGGCTGGGGTCCAGCTTGGTCCAGCCGGCCGACCACAGGAACGGGTTGGACGGGGCCTTTCCCATCAGGATCTCGCCGTACTGCACGTCGATGTCGTGCATGGTCCCGAAGATCCTGTGGAATGCGCAGGCGTTCATGTCTTCGCCGTTCCTGTAAACCGGCAACTCGTTGAGCGCGTAATGTACGCGTGCGATCGATACGGAACCATAGGAGAAGTTCCTGCATGCTTCGACGAATTCCGGACGCAGGTCATCTGGGTCCATGCAGTCCAGGAAGGAAACCTTGAGGCCGAGGCCGGTGACCACGGCCTTGCCGGCGGTGACGACGTCGCCGCTCTCCAGCCGGACGCCGACGCAGCTGCCGTCGCCGTCCAGTACAAAGCGGCTGACGGGCGCCTCCGTCATCACGACCCCGCCCCTCGCCTCGATGTAGCTTGCCAGCGCGGCAGGCAGCATCATCGAACCGCCCTTCGGGATCGCCGCGCCGTAGGTGTGGATGCCCGGGATCAGGATGTAGAAGGACTGCCCCGTGCATTCCGTGTCCGGAAAGATCTGCGGCGCCAGGGCCCAGCCCAGTATGAAGGCGCGAACCGTTTCGTCCTCGAAGTTCTGCAAAACGAACTGCCTTGAGGACAGGTTGAATTCCCTGAGCTTCAGGAGGCCTTCGTAGCTGTTCTGGAGAAGGGACGGCATGACACCCGGTTTCGACGGCGGCGAAAACATGGCCTTGACGAATCCGTCCCGGATCTCATGCCAGCGGTCGTGAATCTCCCTGTATCGCGCCGCATCCTTCTGCGAATGCTCCGCAATGCTATCGCATGTTCTGTCGACATCCTTGTAAACGACGATCCCCTTTCCGTCGCGGTTCGGATGTCCGGTGATATGGTCGTCTTCCCAGATGTATTCGAGCCCGTGTTTCCCGAGTTCAGGCAGCAGTTCCCGGAAATCCGGATTTGCATGGATCCAGACATGGGAAGAGCCGAAGAGGTCGTGCTTGAACCCCGGCAGGGTCACCTCGCGGGTCACGCAACCGCCGCCGATCCAGGGATTGCGCTCCACGACGCAGACCTTGAGACCACTCCGAGCGAGCCACGCTCCGCAGGCGAGACCGTTGTGCCCCCCTCCGGCGATCACGATGTCGAAATCCCTTGCCGTCAAGACCACCCCAAAATCATGACCCCGCTTCCACTCCGAAGTGCAACACCGGCTATTTTCGCAGCGAGGGCGCAGCCCGAGTGGGGGAGATGGCCCGGTGATGGGGAAATCTGGGCCTCTGGGCACCCGCGATCCGGGCCTGAGGCGGCTGAAGTCCCGTCGGACTGGAGCGTAGCCGCGCTCTCCGAACGGTGCAAGCCCCGCCGAGGGGCGGCCGCGGCCCGCCGGGGCGCCACCGGCGGCGTTTCCGCCAGAAATCCGCGATCCGCTCCAGCAGGTGATCGCGAATGAGCGCAGCCGCGAATCCCGGGTCGGAGGCCAGCGTCCGGAACAGTCTGTCGCGGGGGGTGGCGCCGAGCACCGGAACGGTTCGGGTTCCGCTCCTTCCCGTCGCCATGTCGCTTCGCCCTGCCTGCTCGGGCGTTCCGTCACCTTCCCGCTCGTCGAGTTTCCCGCTACCTGCCGCGGGACCGGGGACAACAGCAGGGTCTTGCTGCGTCCCGAGAATTCCGGACGCCTGACGCGAACGCGACAGTGGGCGAGCAGTTGCGAACAATTTATGCGGGAGTTCATGTTTGCAAAAGTGATAGCAGCCTCGGGGACCTTTCCGGGTATGCCGAGAAGGAGTGCGGCGATGGCGGCATAGTTCGTATCCGAGGCCGCAAAGGCGTCACGTCCGGTTCCGGTCTCGATCTGTCCGCCGGACATCGCGCCGGTTCGCAGGTCCGAGACGAAGGGCAGCGCGCCGAACAGCGCCGAATGGCCGGGGTTCAACCGGTTCACGTAAACCATGCCGGCCAGGACCTCAGCGGTTTGCTGGGTGACCGCGCCTGCGAGCGCCGCCGGACTCGTCGCGCCGGCCTGTCCGGCCGATACCAGCATCAGCGGGACCCCATGATCGCAACAGACTTCGATGACTGAAAGCGCATCTTCCGCAAACTTCAGCGGAGGAACGACAAAACATGTCGAGACGCGTACGAAAGGCCGGGCGCGGAAGGCTTCTTCGCTGCCCGCCACCATGTGCATCAGGCGAATGCCGGCCGTCAGATTCCGGGAGTTGGCGAAACTGGTGCCGACATGCTTGCGCGTACCGCTCATGCAGGCACAAGCCGTGTTCAGGTCCGTTTCGTACGGGTCCGGGATGTCCCGCGCCACGACTGCCCGCTGAAACATGTGGATGTTGGGCAACTGGTCCGCCAGCCGGACCATGTCGTAGAAGTCGACGAGACACGAATCGCGCACTTCGCGCGTTTCGCTGTCGACCATTTGGACGGCTGCGCCCGATGTGCCGAGATGAATGCGGCAACCTGACGGGTCCAGGTCGTGGCCGGGATCCTGCGCGTACAGCTTGAATCCCCGGCAGGCATCCGCGAGAGCGCCCTCGCAGACCTCGCTCGGGATCAGCAGCCGACCGTCGTCGGTCAGGGATCCGCCGGCCGTCGTAACGACGTCGATGCAGCGTTGAGATGCGTCCCGCATGCCGACTTCGGCGAGAATGCGAAGCGCAGTGTCGTTTACGGCAACAACATCGGCGTCGCCCAGCGGCTTGTATCGGCCGCCGGCGATTCCGGGCCAGATGGCCGCTGCCAACCCCTTTTCGGCGTACATGTCGGCGGGCGGACCGACCGCCGCGCCAGGTTCCGGTACGGCCTGTAGCCCTTGACGGGTTTGGCATGTCTCGCGTCACGGCATCACCTCCAGGAACTCAGGAACGAAACAAGGTCAGGGGCATCCGGCCAGCCGACGAGGGCGCGGACTGCGGAGTCCGCGGTCGTGCTGTACACGTTGTCGGCAAACTTTCGCAGAATTTCAGCCGAATCCATCGGGTTCTGCAGAGCACCCAGCGGAAATGCAACCCGCGCCTCCTCCACGGATCCGTCGGCAAGTCTGACCGTCAGGCGATCAGACTGGTCAGGATCAAAATTCAAATGCGGATTGGCCGGATTGCAGGGCGATACAGTCGTTCTTGCAATCAAGTCCGCGATCGGCGCCAATGCCAATGGGCTCTCCCGGAAGTCCGCGGCGGCAACCCTGGCGAACCGTGGAGAATGACCTGCTGCGCGAAGCGGGTGCTGCGCCGGTCCGCCGCACCAAAACCGTCTTCGAGGCCGGGGCTGCCGAAAGGGTGCGCGTGAATCGACTTCAACTTGCGGATTGAGACAGGCATTGCGGACGTGCATCGAAGGGAAGGACACGCTACTTGTGCCAAGTCGTGAAGTTTACATGAGGCCTCGAGGCGCGGGACGGTCGATGCAGGCTCGCAACGCTCTGGCGTGAAACGAACTGGGCATCCCTCGGCGCGGAAGGGCTGATCGGAGAGACAGGTCAAGCCGGTCCTGCATGTCGACAGGCACCCCCGGACGCATCAAGAGTTTGAATTCCACCTGGCCGCCACTCGCGCGGTGGGGTTCTGGTGGCAGGGCATCGACGGAAGAACAGGACCATGACGAGTGAAGCGACCGTGGCCGACAAGCAAGGGTTGATCCTTGCGACCGTGAAGGAAAACGTAAGCCTGACAGTTTTTGATGCCGTGACGAAAGAGCCGCTCGCGGCTATTCCGGTCGGAGAAGAGGGCATCGCAAAGCCGCACGAAATCGCCGTAACGTCCGACGGATCCATGGCTTTCGTCTCGCTGTACGGCGACAATGACTACGGACACAATGCGCCAGACAACCGGCTTGGCGTTGTCAGCCTGGAGACAATGACGTTCGATGCCCATGTCGATCTGGGTCTCTATCGCGCTCCCCATGCGATGATGACTGACCCCAAGGGCAAGATCTGGGTAACGGTTGAGCATAACTGCTGCGTCCTGATCATCGATCCGGCTTCCCGGGAGATTGAACACACGATCTGGATGGAGGTACCCGCCCACTTTCTGGCCGCCGCTCCGGACGGGTCGAAGGTCTGGTTTTCTGCGAAGGAATACCCCGTGATCGTGGAGGTGGACATCTCGTCCCGACGGGTCGTTTCGCGCATTCCGGTTCCAGTCGGTGCGCAGGCGATACGGATATCTCCGGACGGCGGAACGCTCTTTGCCGGCGACTTTCACAGACCGCTGTTGCACTTGATTGATCTTCCGACGCGGGAAGTCGTTCACACGGTTGGCCTGAACGGCGTTCCGGGCTGGCCGTTCAACAGCCGTGACGGCACGAAGGTGATCGTTACGACCAGCGATGAGTCGAAAGACCTCGGCTACGTCGAACTATTGAACAGGGCCGACATGACGGACGCCTGTGTTGTCGAGGTGCCCGCCGAGCCGTTCCATGCCCTGCCCGAACCCGACGGCCGACATTTGCTGGTTGCCCTTGCCACCGGCGACGTCGCGAGAATCGACATGAATGCCGGAATGATTGTCGACGGCGGGTTTTCTGCCGGTGGCGCGATGCCGGAAATGCTCCTCTACGCTGACCGAAAGCGCCGGCCGTATTCGTGATTGCCATGCTCCATTTCGGGAATCACCTGTTGCGCCCCCGATTTCTCGCAGCCGCGCCCCGAGTTTTCCGCGAATTCGATTCGGCGCTCCGGTCGGGGTCAACGGCTTGATTTCTCTGGCGCTTTCGCGGACCGGGAAGAGGAACCGGCTGTCGTCGGATTGCGGTTGTCCGATTTTCCCAATTTGTGAATTCATCGCTCCAACGGTATTTTCCGGCGTCACCCGTGACATGGCCGTTGCGCCGGACGAGAATTTTGGACCGGTCGTTCCTATCGTGACTTTCGAAACCGTCGAAGAGGTGATCTCGATGGCACTAGAAACGGACTACGGATTGGCTGCCGCTGTCTGGAGCAAGAATATCGACAAGGTTCAGGGTGTGATCCGCAAGATGCGCGCCGGGCGATGTTGGAGAAGTGCGGCAATTTTGGCGGGCCGGAACAATCAATGGGCGGTTTCAAGCGATCTGGCACTGGCCGCGAAGGTGGAATGATGGGCGTCGAAGAGTATATGGAAACCAAGTCCATTCACATCGCCTTGGGCGATCGCGTGCAGTAGGTTGGTTGAAATGACACAAACAAATTTGAGCGAAACTGACGGCGTATTCGTAGGTCGAGTCTGGGTGCCGAACACGGGACCCGTTGTGGTTAAACTTTGCGACGGGGACCTAGTCGATATAACCTCGCGAGAAATCCCAACCATGCGAGACCTGCTGGAACTGGAAAATCCGGCGGATCATATTGCAAATATTTCGGGTAGTCGGATTGCAGCGCTGGCTGATCTTGAATCCGACAGTTTGAATGCGCAGTCTGATCCGGACAAGCGACATTTCCTTGCCCCAAACGATCTGCAATCGGTCAAAGCCGCGGGTGTGACATTTGCCCGGTCAATGGTCGAGCGAGTGATCGAAGAGCGCGCTGCGGGCGATCCACTGGCAGCCGAAGCGATACGTGCGCGAATTGGTGAGCAGATCGGCACCAGCCTTTCAAATATAGTGCCCGGTTCGGCCAAATCGGAACAGGTCAAAGAGGCACTGATCGCGGAAGGTCTGTGGTCGCAATATCTGGAAGTCGGAATCGGCCCTGATGCCGAAGTGTTTTCAAAGGCCCAGGTGCTTTCCGCCGTCGGTTGGGGTGCGCCGGTCGGCCTGCATCCCAAATCAGTATGGAACAACCCGGAACCCGAGATCGTCCTTGCAGTAAACAGCAAGGGCGAGATCCAGGGATCGACGATCGGTAACGATGTGAACCTACGGGATTTCGAAGGCCGTTCGGCACTTCTTCTATCTAAGGCAAAGGACAACAACGCCTCGGCTTCGATAGGCCCCTTCATCCGTTTGTTTGATGCGGATTATGGAATGGATGTCGTTCGCAACGCGGAACTTACAATGACCGTGACAGGTCCCGATGGTTATTTTTTGAAAGGTAATTCAGCCATGGCCGAAATCAGCCGGGATCCTGCCGACATCGTTTCCCAGACGATCAACGAAGACCACCAATATCCCGATGGATTCATGCTCTATTTGGGAACGCTGTTCGCACCCACAGAAGATCGCGATATGCCCGGCGAAGGATTTACCCACAAGGTGGGCGATATGGTGGAGATAACGGCGACCGGATTGGGTACCTTGACCAATTTTGTCCGAAAGAGCGGCGACTGCCCGCCGTGGACTTACGGAATATCCGCTTTCATGCGCAATCTGGCCCAACGCCAACTGATTTAAGGAATTAATGGTACCCGCCAAAAAACTCCTGTTTCCGGGCGGCGGCGGGCGGTGAATCTCGACGAATCCCGATGCTGCAGCGCAGCAGTCCACCCCGCCGCGGGGCGTTCGCGCGTCCCGAATGGCCGGCTTCCCGTCCTCGGGGCCGGATTCCGCGGCTCCCGCCGCCATCGGCGCACGGGCGGACCTCCCGCCCGGAGCGGGTCGCGAACGATCCGGTGTTTCGGGAGCGCCGTCAGGGGCGCGCCGTCGCTTCGCCGCCTTTCGGCACAGCAGAAGGCCGATGCGGCGGACGTTCAGGGCGGCCCGGAGAGCGCCGCCATGCGGGCGAAACCCTCGGGCCCTCAAGCCGGCACCCGGTCGGGGCCGCGGTGCCCGAGGCCGCCGATCGCCGATTCCACCGCCGGATGCCGGCGCTGCACCGCCGCGAACTCCCCGCCCTGCTCGCGCTCGCGCTCCGCATTGTTCAGACAGCCCTTCTTCGGCAGCGCGTTGCCGTCGAGCAGCCCGTCGAGGCGGACCCGGTTCGGGGTGCTGTGGAAGCTGCGGCAGAAGCTCGCCGCGCGGAGGTCCGGGAACCGCGCCTGCGCTCCCTCCGCCATCGGCACCGAATGGTCCGCGCCGCCGAGCATCCCGCCTTGCCCTTCGAGATTTCCAGCGCGTGTGCGGCGCGAAGATCGAGAACGCCTTCTCCTCCTGCGGGATCGTCTCGCCCCCGAGAAGACGGCGGTCGATCCAGTCGGTCCGGCGCCTCGCATGCGCGACATGCCCTTCGATCTCCTTGACTTCCCGGGCTTCGCCGCCGCATCCGGCGATCTCCGCGAGGCTCGCCTCCGCGCACGCGACGAGCCCGAGTCAGCGCCCGAGATACGCCTCCGCGTTCTCCGCGGACGCCCGCCGCATCGCACGCATCCTGCGGAACAGCGTCTGCGGCAGACCGCCCGGATAAGGCAGCGCATCGCGTCCCGCAGCAGGCTCGCGTTGGCGGGATAGTGCACGCCGGTCTCCGCCACGAAGCTGCAGCACCGCCCGCGCAAGAGCTTGCCAGGCATTCCCCCTACTGCATGGCCGCTCTCCACGATCAGCCGGCTGACTGCAACAAGCAGTTCGGGGCGCAGAAGGCTCGCGTTGTCCGCCAGCCTCTGGCAGTTGCAGCGACAGTCGTCCCGCGCATCCGCATGCCCGGGGAACCAACCGGCGCAGCGTCCCGTGCTCGTTCGCAAGCTCGCGAAGGCGGTCGTAGTCGCAGCCCGGGCCCTGCCTGATCACCCCCGTCGCCAGGAACCTCCGCGTCTCCGTGCCGGGCCGCCCGACTTTCCTGTCGATGCCGGGGAGGATTTGCTCGTCCAGGAGGGCGAACAGCCGGGAGCGGAAGCCCTCGTCGGCGCAGAGACGCTGAAGGAAGAGCAGCAGCGCCGGGATGTGGTCCCTGGTCCTGAGGTCCGGCCCGATGTCCTCGATGCGGACTTCGCCGACCTGCATCTTTGGATGCGTACCTGTCTCGTGCCTGCCTCGCGAAGAATTGCCCGAAACGGGCCGATTCGGGCCTGAAGGGGCCGGAAACGGCGCTCCGGCCCGGATCTTCGCGTCGGGAATGTCGCAATTTACGCCATGGAGTCCACAACTTGCCGGTTTTTCTGGCAAGCACCAGTTACCTTCGAGGACTGGTTTTGAATCCTGAAGTACGGGTACCGCGTCGAATTCCTGCTGTTCCGCACCGCCGACCGGCTGCAGCGGGCGATCACGATCAACGCGGTCATCGCGTAGCGCGTCACGGTCATGACCCTGCTCGGACGCCAGGTTCCCGACTGCGAACCGCAGTTGATGTTCGCCGGCGGCGAACTCGCCTTCCTGAGCGACTGCGCGGCGAAATACGGCCTGACGGCGCCGGAGCGGCTCGGCGACGCCGCCCGCCCGGTCGCGCATCCCGGCGGCTGCCGAGACAGGAAGGGCGATCCGGACTCCGGCAGCCAGATCATGTGGCACGGCCAGACGCGGCTGGCGAGCGCCGCGCTGGCCACGAAATCGGCCATGAATCCGGGTTCCCGGCCGGCCAGAGGCACGCGCCGCGGCAACCGGAACGAACCCTTTGCCATGCAGACCTGTCATGACACAGTAGAGTTTGCCACCGATGAATTTTCGAGGACGAATATTTCCGTCGTCCGCAGGCCGGCCAAAAACAGTCTCCGTGTGCGCCAAGTAGTTCGCCTCGATCTGCAGATCGGCCGTGTCATCGGGCTGGAAAACCGAAGGAGGGGTTCGGGAACCCGCGAATTTGGCCGCAGCCGTGTCCGAACCGCCAATGTCGAGCGGACGCAGAATTCAATCGCGGAGTATGGCCATCGCGTGCGTATCCCAGCCTACCCAAACCGGTTCGCTGCCGATTTTCTCTGCGGTTTCGGTGTCCACGTAAGCCCTGAGTGTCGCACCGCGCGCTGCTTCCATCAACAGGTCCACGACCACGCGGCTTCCAAGGAAAGCGCGCCCGACGACCCGTCCCGTGACAGCGTTTTCATTGGCAGGGCGCGCGTCCGACAAAGCGAGCTTCTCGAGCCGGACCGAGGCGGAGACATAATCGCCCGGGGCTGGCGCACTGCCGGACGCGTGGCCGAAAAGGTCGTGCCCGTGCCAGTCGACCATCACCGTGCTGCCGTTCACCCTGCGCACCTTGCCCGCGAGCAGGTTCGTTTCGCCGATGAACTCCGCAACGAACCTGCTCCTGGGGTGAAAGTACAGCTCGCGCGGGGTGCCGTCCTGTTCGACCAGGCCCTCGTTCAGGACGACGATCCGGTCCGACATCGTGAGGGCTTCGTCCTGGTCGTGGGTCACGAAGAGGAATGTCTTGTCGGTGCGCCGCTGGATCGACTTGAGCTCCTGTTGTACCTGGCCGCGCAGCTTAGCGTCGAGCGCGCCAAGGGGTTCGTCGAGAAGAAGCAGCGCGGGATCGGGCGCCAGCGCACGCGCGAGAGCAACCCGCTGGCGCTGCCCGCCCGAGAGCTGCCCGGGATAGCGAGCCCCGAACTCGTTCAGCTCGAGAAACGTCATCAACTCGTCCAGCCGCCCTTCGATGGCGCGTCGCCCCATGCCCTTGAGTTCAAGGCCGAACGCCATGTTCTGCAGCACTGTCATGTGCGGAAAGAGAGCATAGTCCTGGAAAACCATGTTCACGTTGCGCCGGTTCGGCGGAAGGCGCGTGACATCCTTGCCCTCGAGGATCACGCGTCCGGTGTCGGGGGGCTCGAACCCGCCGAGGATTCGCAGAGTCGTGGTCTTTCCGCAGCCGGACGGTCCGAGCAGGGTGACGAATTCCCCCTGAGCAATCTCGAGGTTCATGCGTTCAAGCGCGACGGAATCGCCGAATCGCTTGGATATTCCCTCGATGCGGACGATCCGTTCCCGGTCTGTCATTGCCTGTTCGACCTGTTCATCCGCCGCGTGATGCGCTCTGCCCAGATGCCCATGGCTGCTGTCAGGACCAGGGCGACAGTCGCGATCGCGTTGATTTCCGGAGACATGCCCGAGCGCAATTCGGCGAAGATAAGCACCGGCAGCGTTGGCTGATAGCTACCTAGGAAAAACGAGCGCACGAAATCGTCGAAACTCAGCAGCAGGCAGAAGATGCTCGCTCCCAGGATCGCCGGAGTCAGGTAAGGCAGCGTGATGCGCAGGAACGTCACGAGCGGGTCGGCGCCCAGGTCGCGCGCGGCTTCGGTCTGGCTGCGCGCCAGGGTCGATAGGCGCGCCATGACGATTAGGACGACAAACGGCACATTGTGGATCGCGTGAGCCCAAATGATCGCGAACATCCCCGGCTCGATTCCCAGGAGCCGGGCATAGATGCGAAACGCGATGGCCGAAATGATCCCGGGCACGAGCGCAGGCAGGATCGCAAGGGCGAATATCGCCGCGCGCCCGAAAAACCGGCGGCCATCCAGGAGCAACGCAATCCATGTGCCGACCACGATGGAAGCGAGCGTGGACAGAACCGCAATGGCGATGGAGTATCCGAAAACGGAGAGAACCTCCGCATCCTTGAAGACTCCGAGGTACCAATCCAGCGTCCACGACTTGATGGGAAAGCCGATGAACTTCGAATCCTTGAACCCCATGAGGACCATGAGGACCAGCGGCACGAAGACATAGACCACGAAAGCCCAGTAGCAGCAGGAAAAGAAGACCCTGGAACCGCGGCTCATACGGTGTCTCCCTTGCGCAGCAGGGTCATGATTCGCTGGAACGCCCCGACAAGGGCCAGCACCGTGATGAACATGATCGTGGCGAACGCCGCGCCGGTCGGCCACTCGTCGCCGGCCACGAAGAAGAATCCCGCGATCGTCTCGGCGAATACCGTGGTGGATGGTCCGCCCAGGAGGACCGGCGTGCCGTAGAAGCCGGTGGAAATCAGGAAGACCAGGATGCATCCGGACGTGATCCCCTCGAGCGTGAGCGGAAGGGTAACCCGCCGGAACCGCGTCAGCGCGCCGGCACCGAGGTCGGCGGCGGCATCCGCATAGCTCCTCGGGAGTTTCTCCAGAGCGGAGTAGAGCGGCAGAAGCATGTAGAGCGAGGTCAGGTAAATGATGCCGACGCTGACCGAGAAACCCGTGTACATGAAGGGTATCGGCCGCTCGATGAGGCCCGCCGACTTCAGAAGCAGGTTCACGGCGCCGTTGTTTCCGAGCAGGATCATGATGGCGTAGGTGCGCACGATTTCCCCGACCCAGAACGGTATGAGCAGAAGCAGAAGAAGGAGCAGCTGGTTTCGCCGGCTGACGTAGCGGGTCAGGAAATACGCGATCGGATAGGTGATGACGAGGGTGGCAAGGGTAAATGCCGTGGCGAATGCCAAGGTACGGAAAAACGGCGCCCAGTAGAAGCTTTCTTCGACGAATCTCCGGTAGTTGTTCAGCGTGAATTGGGTCTCGGCCCCCTTGGAAAGCGGATAGGCCTCCGTGAAGCTGACGAACAGCATCTGGATGATCGGTCCGAGATGCTGGGTCAGTACCCAGATCGCCGGAAAGGCGGCCAGGAACAGGAACTGCCGCCGGGGAGATGCGTAGATCAGGCTGACCAACGCCCGGTAAGGGGCGAAGCCGACCAGCTTGCCCCAGCCCGTGGGCTCACCTGCGCCGGTCATTTCCCTGCCGCGGCGCGTGGCCTTGCGCGAACGCAACACCGGATGTCCCTGCCTGCGGCCCCGCGCGCACGCGCCCCGCCCGCGCGACGGCGGGCGGGGCGCCGCGGGAGGCGCTCAGGCAGCCTTGATGGCTTCGACGGCCGGATCGACGAGACCGTATTTCAGCTCGTTCGCTTCGGCCCGGAAGAACCTGAGTCCGGCAAGCTCCTCGTCCGTGAAAGCCGTGGACTTGCGCTCGAGCTCGGTCAAGTGCTCTGCCGCACCCTTGTAGGTCGAGATGAAGCCGGACGCGCGCGTCATCGATGCCCCGATCTCGGATGATGCCAGGATCGCGTCCAGGAACGCGTAGGCATTGTCCTGGTTAGGCGCATTGTTGGCGACGTTGTAGGTGTAGACGAACCCGTAGGAGCCTTCCTGCGGGATCGTCATGTCCACCGGGAAGCCGTCATTGATGAGCGTCGCGATCGGACCGTTCCAGGCGTGCCCCACGACGATGTCCTGGTTGATGAACATCTGCTGCACTTCGGCGCCGCTGTCGTAGTACTTCCGAACCAGCGGTTTCCTGTCGATCAGGTACTGTTTCGCCTCTTCGACGATCTCCGCCGCCTTCTCGTGGTCATCGAGATAGGCGACCATGTTCCCGTCGTATCCCAGTTTGAGCATGATGATCGACATCATGTCCTGTATGATGTAGGCAGTCTGCTTCGCGTATTTTTCCGCGAACAGGACATCCCAGGATCTTGCTTCCTCGGCGCTGACAACATCGCTGTTGTAGGCGAGTATCTCCATGCCGGAGAGGATCGGTGCGCCCCACTTGCTGCCGTCGATCGTCGCCCAGTCCGACTCGGAGAAAGTAGGATTGATGTTGCCCCAGTTGCCGAGCCTGTCCGTGTCGAGAGGCGCAATGAGCTCGCTGCTTATGAACTGCAGGAACCTGTGTCCCGCCACCGTGACGATGTCGGCCGTGGGATTCGGAGCCTCTGCGGCGAGCAGGTTGAACTGCTTGCCCTGGTCGTCGACGAGCCGAATGTTCACCTTGATCCCGGTTTCGGTCTCGAACTGCTCGCGAAAGCTGTCGGGGACGAAGTTGGAATAGGTCCAGACATTCACCTCGCCGCCCTGCGCATGAGCCCGGCGAAGATACGCCGGGCTGGCAAGCGCGGCGGCTCCCAAGACGGTCGTGCCCAGAAAGCGTCGTCTGCTCAGGCTTGATCTTTTCATGTCGTGTCTCCCGTATTGGTTTTTTCGATTCTAGCGGTTTTCCGTACTTTGCGCGATCAGTTGGCCGGAACCTCGGCCAGTTGTCGCAACAGGCCCGTACGGGCGGCCTGTTTGAGGTCGTTCAGGTCACGGCGCTGAAGGTCGAGCGCGTTGAGCAAGTCGTTTTCCGCCGCGAAGTCGCGGCCGTACATCGCAGACAGGATCTTGGTCCCTGCGTCGTGCAGCCGGGCCGGCCGCCCCGCGAGTTCGCCGAGCGCCGCCGTCACCACCAGCCCATAGGGCACGTCTTCGGTCACGTACCGGCTGTTCGCCGTCGCAGGGCCGGTGCCGCCGCTTCCCTGGGCGTGCATTGCCTGATTCATTTCGGAAATCGAGGCGACGGGCACATGGAACGAAAGGTGAAAATGCTCGAAGATCGTGCGCACCTCGAGGTCGAGCGCGGATGCGATCGCGCGCCTTTCTTCGTCGAGCGCTTCCAGGAGGCGTCCGACGTTCGGCGTGACGTTTTCGCCTTGGCTCCATGACTCTCCTCGCTCCATGCGCGTCATGTTGCCAAGGGCAATGCCCATGTGATTCTGCGGGTTGAGATTCGACAGCGAAATCGCAAGCAGCCCGTCCCGCGGCTGGAACCTGTCTCCAAAGAGGCGCCGACAGAGCGCGAGACCCTCCTGCGACCTGCTTTCCGGTACCGTGCAGAGGTCAATGAGTCTGCGCACCGTGTTGACGCGGACTTCGGTGCCCGACTGACGCCGGCCGGTGACTGCGGTCGTGCCCCAGGCCGTGACCGGCGCCGTGACGCCGCGCGCTTCGAGCAGCTGCATCAGGTAGATGGCACCGAGCGATGCATGGGAGGAGATGATGACGTGCTGGGCATCGCGAACATGCCCAGCCAAGGCGTCCATGACGGCCTTGTGACCGTAGGCAGGGAGCGCGAGGACTAGCACATCGCTGTCGCGGGCAAGTTCCTTCGCATCGTGTGCGAGGCGCGGACGGAACACGGTTTCGATTGCACCGGTTGCAACCAGGTCGGCGCTGCAGGCGAGCCCGTCTGTGCCTCTGCCGGACGGCGACCAGAGCATCGTTTCATGCCCGTTCATATGCAGGAGAGCCGCAGTGCCCATGGCGACGGAACCTGCACCAGCGATGCCAACCCTCAGCACGTTCGCCAACCGACACCTCCTCCCAGCGCAAAGCCCGGCCATGCGGGCCGCTTTTCCTGCAACCGGTACAACGGCAAACGCACCGCCTTGACCGCCGCGCGTCGCTCGCATGCCAGGACCGAGTTGCCCATGACGATTCCCGACCCGGTGGCGGGAGCCGTCAACCGGCCAAGGCATTTTATCACGAACGCCCAGAATTCTGCCAGTATCAACCCGCCGTGCTCGCAGCGGGATCGCATTCCCTTGTCCGCCGGGACTGCAGGCGTTCGAGTCTCCTGCGGTGGAAGCGGCCTCGTCCGAATCCTCACTGCGATGCCCTGTGCCGAACCAAAGCTGCAAGCAGTTCGGCGGAAGTAAGCAACTGCCGCTCTATCTCATTCGAGACCGGTTGCCTGCCATTCGTCCCCGGCGAGTTCCGGCGCATCATAGTCCTGCAATCCCTGCCAGTGCGCGTCGATGTCCTCGCAATAGAGTGCGGCGGCGATCGATCGAGCAAGCCAGGCCGCCCCGTCAGATACCGCAGGGATGTCGCCGCTCACCTTGCCGAGGCTCGCCGTAGCCCCGTAGTTGAAGCAGTAAACGTGCTTCAGCCACGGTGCCCTGCCCGGAACCGCCTCGCGGAAGGTGAAGTCCGGCCGCAGGTAGGGGAAGCGCCCGAGTTCCGGACATTCCTCGCCGTGCGGCGGCTGGTAGACATGTTCCCAAAGAAGGATGTTTCCTGCCGCATCGCCGAACTCGGTCCTGGTCGGCGGGTCAACGGTGAAGCCGGTGCCAAGGATCAGATAGTCCGCCTCGTGGGCTGTTCCGTCCGCGAATGCGATGCGCACCGCATCGTTGCGTTCCTCCGCCCCGGTCACGGCCTTACCGAAATGAAAATACGCGTTCTCGTGGCGGCTGACGCGCAGGACGGAGTTGCGGGGCGGCGGCGTCTGGGTGATGAACGAGTATCGCATGAACCGCCAGCGCCACTCGGGAGGCAGTTCCGGAAAGCCGCAGGTGAAGCCATAGCTACCGATCCCCATCATCTTGTTGATCGTGGGCATTTCGTCCCGCCGTATGAGATGCCGGACCTCGGCGGCCCCCTGCTCCAGCGCCTCCGCGGCGTTGTCCACGGCCGTGGCGCCCACGCCGACAATCGCCACGCGCTTGCCCCGAAGGGCGGCAAAGTCGATGTCATCGACGCTGTGTGCGCACAGGCGACCGGACAATCCGCGCGCGAACTCGGGTATGTTGGGCACGCCCAGGCCCTCGCGGCCCGTCGCGAAGACGAGTTTGCGGGTGAGGACAGAGTCCTCCGGCGCGCCCGAAAGCTGCAATCGAAGCAAGCCGCCTTCCGGAATGATGCGGTCGACCGATACCCCGTTTTCCACCGGAATATTCAGGACGCGGCGGTACCAGCACAGGTAGTCCATCCACATCGGCCGCGGAATCCTGTACAGCCGGTCCCAGGCGACCGAACCGAACTGCGCCCGGTACCAAGCCTGGAACGTCAACGCTCCGAGGCCGAAGGCGGGACCGGTCAACTGTTTGGGCGACCTCAGCGATTCCATCCGCGCATAGGTGATCCAGGGCCCTTCCTTTCCCTCCGGGTTGCGGTCGAACATCCGCAAGTTCGAGACGCCGCCGGTTTTCAGGGCAAGCCAGGCAACCATTCCGCACATCCCGCCGCCGATGATGACGACGTCGGTCGCGCCCTGCGTTGGCGGCATCCAGTCCTTGCCGGGATAGCAGAGGAACTCCAGGTCCTCCCTCAACCGGGACTCCAGGGCCGCAAGGCCTTGTGCGTCGATACAGGAAATGTTTTCTCCAAGCATGTCCGGCATTCTGACCAGTCCTGTCATGGTCCAGTCCGGAAGTCGGAATCCGCCGTGGACTTGGAGAAGATTGAATGGATTTGCCGGAATCGTAGACCTCCGAACCGCTCAAGCGCAAGTGACAATCGGGAACCGAAGCGATATCGCTCCGGGGAAACCGCCAGGAAGAAACATGTCTCCGCGGCGCGAAACCCGGCGAAACCGTGCCAGGGACCACCGGGAAAATCATGGTTCAGGCCGGCGAAGAACAGTTGCGGGAATTCTTGACCGCTTCAACGTTCGGCGTCGTCGCCCGGGAATCACGATTGTCTGATTGTCAAAGGACATGCCATTGAAAGTACTTGCTTTCGCGGCGTCAAACAGCCGCAACTCGATCAACCGCGCTCTCGTCGAGCACGCTTCCAAGCGTCTCAAAACCGAGTTTCTCCCGGAGGTTGAGATCGATTTCCTCAATCTCGCCGACTACGAAATGCAGATCTTTTCCATCGACCGCGAAAGGGAGAGCGGAATTCCTGCACTGGCGCACAAGTTCTTCGATCGGATCGGCTCTTCGGACATGCTCCTGGTTTCCTTTGCAGAGCACAACGGCTACGTCACTGCGGCCTGGAAAACATCTTTGACTGGATGAGCCGTATCGAAACAAAGATTTGGCAAGGCAAGCCGATGGTGATCCTGTCCGCGTCGCCGGGACGCCGCGCCGGAGCAAGGGTGCTCGCCAGCCAGGAAACGCAGGTGCCGCGATTCGGAGGCGAACTTCGCGGCAAGCTCGGCATCGGCGGCTGGTCCGAAGCATGGGACGCCGAGGCGCGCGAATTGACGCGCTCCGAAGACATCGAGGCACTTGGCGCTGTGCTCGCCGGTTGCGTTCCAAAGTCGGGCTGACGCGCAGGAGTCGCCCTGCCGGCCGAACCCGGATGAAGACGAGATTGGACGCTGCTCTCCCCGCTACGGCAGAAAACCGTCGTCGCCCGCAGTTCGCAATTCCCGCGCGATCTTCCGAAAGAGGTCCGGGAGTCATGGCGCCCTTGTCAGCATGCCGGCCCGGCGGACAATGTCGTCGGCGAGACGAGGGCTCGGGGCAGACGGCGCCGCCTGCTGGCTCGCGAAGCGGGGTTCGAGGACATCGGCGGGGAGAATGACGTCCAGTCCCTGGCTGCCTTTCCCTCGCCCGATTTTGCGCAGGGAACGGAACGAGACGGAACCGGCATGGGTGCACGAAGCGCCTTGAGCGCGGCACAAGGGACGCCCAACCGCGTCCGCACGCGCTCCAGCCAGATTCCGCATTGCCGGCGGCTGCGGCCTTGCCGGGTGCGCGCGCGTGCCGGACCGGCGCCAGTGCGTCGACCCGCAAGGCAGTACCCGGGGAGTCGCGGCATCGGGATTCCTGATTTCGCGTCTCGCGCGAATCTTCCGCCGACATTGGATTGGGGGGCGGACGCAGCCGCCAACCGCCTTGATGTCCCGGCGCATTTCCGAAAGTGTGGCAATTGGCAGCAGAACGTCGAGAAATGCGCATGACGGAATCGGACGGCCGCGTTGTATTGCTGACCGGCGCCTCGCAAGGCATCGGCTCGGCGATTGCCCGATCCCTTCTAGAGTCGCGGTTCCGCGTCATTCTGCATCATCGAGGGCGGCCGTCGGACCTTGCCGGAGCCATGGATGTCGCCGAAGGCTACGACGATCGCATCTGCGCCTTGCTTGCAGCGGACTTCGGGAAGAGCAAAGCGGTCGGAAAACTGTGGCGCGATGCCGTCTCGATCTGGGGCCGCGTCGACACGCTGGTGCTGAATGCGGCAACGATGATCCCGTTCGGCGGGATCGAGGATGGCGAAGCCGAGTGGCATCATGCCTGGAAAACACAGTTGCAGGTCAACGTTCAGGCGCCTGCGCTCTTGATGCGCTGCGCCATCCGGCATTTTCGGCAGCAAGGCGGCGGCGTCTTGATCACCATGTCCAGCTGGGTTGCCCAGCAGGGCGTGACCAACCCCTCGATGCTGGCATACGCCGCCTCGAAGGGCGCAATTCACGCGGCCGCCAAGTCCATCGCACGGGGATACGCGAAGGACAACATCCTGAGCCACATCATCGCGCCGGGAATCGTGCGGACCAAGATGTCCGAGGATTTTGCTGCTCTGCAGGGTGGCGAAGACATGGTATCCGGAACGCTTGCAACAGGCGAGTGGGTGCCGCCATCCGAGGTCGCCGAACTGGTGACCTTCCTTGCCGGCGGCAACTCGAAGCATCTTTCGGGCGCCACCCTGGACGTGAACGGCGCCACCTACATTCGTTAGCGAGGTCTCATGGCAGATTCGGACAACTGGCGCATCCATGACCGCCTTCAGATCGAACAGATGCTGATCAACTATTGCGTGTTTCTCGATCGGATGGATCTGGCTGCGCTTGCCGGGCTGTTTTCCGAGGATTGCGTTGTGGACTACGGCGACAACCCGAACCTGAGATCGAAAGGACGCGATCGCCTCGCCAAGTCGCTGGAACGCATGTGGCGCTGGACGCGCACGTCGCACCATCTTTCGAACGTGGTTGTCGACTTCGTCGACCGGGACACTGCACGCTCGACAAGTTATGTTCATGCCTGGCACGAGCGAGCCGATGGTTCCACGGCCACCATGTTCGGCCAGTATCTCGACATGCTTGTCTGCCGATCGGATCGTTGGCTGATTCACCGGCGCCGAATGGTGATGAACGGGAGCGATGCCGGATTCAAGGTGCCGGTCCATGCGCTGGACCGGCAAGGGCCGCCTGTCGGCTGGATCGCTCCGGACGTGGACGGACCGGCATCGAAGAAGCCGAAATAGACGGGAGGGCGTCGAGCGCATGACTTCAGATGGGCGTCCCGCCTGGGAACTGGAAGAAGCGGAATGGCGAGCAGCCATCAACAAGGTCCGCGCGGGCAGGCCGTTGAAGCCCGCGAATTGGCCAGGCGGCGCTCGCACAGCCGTGGCCCTGTCCTTCGATTGCGATCACGAAGCCTTCGAACTCGGCGCGGGAGGACAGTCTGTCGGCCGGCTTGCGTGGGGAGAATTCGGCCGCCGCGTCGGCGTGCCTCGCATACTCGACTGCCTTTCGAGCCACGACGTGAAGGCGAGTTTCTTCATGCCGGCCGTGGTCGCGCTGATTGATCCGGACGAGCCCAGGCGCATTCGGGATCACGGTCACGAGATCGCCTTGCACGGCTGGATTCACGAAAACAACTCCAGGCTGTCGTATCGACAGGAGCGCGAGTTGATGCTGCGCGCTTTCGAAACGCTGGAAAATGCGACCGGGAGTTCTCCGGTCGGCTTCCGCTCTGCAAACTGGGACATCGGGCCCGGAACGATGCGCGCCGTCAGGGATCTCGGGCTTGCCTACGACAGTTCAATGATGGCCGACGAGTCCTGCTATGAAATCCTGATCGACGGCGAGCCAAGCGGTCTGGTCGAAGTTCCGGTTGACTGGTCGCGTGACGATGCCGTCTACCTGATGTTCAACCGGATGCCCGCAACCCGGCCGCATGCCACTCCCGAAGACGTGTTCGGAATCTTCAGGCGCGAGTTCGACGGCGCGTTCAATGAAGGCGGGTTGTTCCAGCTCGTGATGCATCCTTTCGTTATTGGTTACCGTTCCCGAATTTGGATCCTCGAAGAGCTGATCCTTCATGCAAGGACAAGGGGAGATGTCTGGTTCGCAAGTCATGCCGAAATCGCGGCGTATGTGAAACAGCATGCCTGAACAGGTCGCGGTCGGGCTCGTGATCAACCCGATAGCCGGCATGGGCGGCAGCGTCGGGCTCAAGGGAACCGATGGCGACGACGTGTTGCGGGAGGCGATCTCGCGCGGCGCACTGCCGATTGCGGCAAAGCGCACGGCGCGAACCCTGCGGACATTGCGCCCGGCAACAGAAGGACCGGACGGAATCCGTCTCATTGCAGGGCCCGGCGAAACGGGCGGGAACCTGCTTGACGACATGGGAATCCGGTTCTCGGCAACCGGAGACGGAAGCGACGTCACGGGAACGTCGCGGGACACGATCGCGGCTGCACGGGCGATGGAAGGGAGAGGCGCACGACTTGTCCTGTTTTCCGGCGGCGACGGCACGGCGCGCGACCTGCTTGCCGCGGTCGGCGACCGCGTGCCGCTGATCGGCATACCCTGCGGCGTGAAGATGTACTCAGCCGCGTTCGCGACGAGTCCCGAGGCAGCCGGTCACGTGGCGCGGGACTTTGCCGACCTGATCGGCGGCAGGTCCGACTTCGGCAGCAATCACACGTTCCTCGCCGAGGTGATGGACATCGACGAAGATGCCTACAGGTCGGGACGATTGAGCGCCGAACTCCACGGTTACGCGCGCTGCCCGCGCATCGCCAGCCACCTGCAGGGACCGAAAGTCCGCAGTTCGGCCACCCACGACGACGCCGTCAGGTCGGCGGCAACGGAAATCGCGGAAGGAATGAATCCGGGCCAGGCCTATGTCATCGGTCCGGGAACCTCTGCAAAGGCGGTGCTGGACGCGCTTGGACTGAAGGGAGCCCTTCTCGGAGCTGATGTCGTGCGGGACCGCGAGCTGGTCGGGCGCGATCTCGATTCGGCGGAAATCGAAAAGGCGGCCGGCTCGGGCCCTGCCAGCGTCATACTGGGCGTGATCGGCGGACAGGGCTACGTGCTCGGCCGCGGCAATCAGCAGATCGGCGCCGCGCTGATTCGCAGGATCGGACGAGACAATCTGATCATCATATCGAGCGAGGACAAGCTTGCCCGGCTTGCCGGCGGGGAGCTGTTCGTGGACAGCGGCGATCCTTGCCTTGACAGGGAACTGGAAGGATTCGTCGGGGTTCGCACGGGCGCCGGCAGAAGGATGATGATGCGATTGAGCGCCGGACAGTAAGTCCGGCGGGCCGAAAGTTGCGCGTTGCCCGTCCGCGCGCTTGGTGCAAGTATGTTCGGCGAGCAAGGCTTGCCAAAGCCTGGCACCGCACATCGAACATCAAACCCGGAGGCGAGACGCCGTGTCTACCACGAACCAGCCGTTCTTTCATCCCTGGATGGCCAACTCCGGTTCGAGCATCAAGGAGGAGATGCTGGCCGAGACCGGAGCTGCAACCATCGAGGACTTGTTCAGCCAGATTCCGAAGAGCCACAGGCGAAGCCGCCCGCTCAATCTTCCGCCGCCGCTCAGATCGGAATCCGAACTGCGCCGACACCTCGTCTCGACCCTCGAAAGGAACAAAAATGCGGAGCAGTACCTGAGTTTCCTAGGCGCAGGATGCTGGCAGCACCACGTTCCTGCCGTTGTCGATGAAATCGTGGGACGAACCGAGTTCCTGACGCCGGTCTGGGGTTCGCCGCAGTCCGACCACGGCCGCAACCAGGCATGGTTCGAATTCAATAGCCTACTGGGCGAATTGCTGCACGCGGATGTGGTTCAGTTGCCGGTCTACAGCTGGGGCTGCGCAATCGGGCACGCGGTTCGCATGGCATCGCGGATAACCGGGCGGCGCGAAGTGCTTCTACCTTGCCACATGGACCCCGAACGCCTCGGAGTCGTGCAGTCCTATTGCGAACCGCCGGAAATGCCCGGCCACATCAGGATCGTCCAGGTGGCGCCGGACGGCGCGACCGGCGGACTCGACCTCTCCGATCTTCGGGCGCGGATTTCCGCCGATACGGCGGCGGTCTATTTCGAGCAGCCCGGTTATCTCGGAGCAATCGACCCCGCGGCGGAGGAAATCGCGTCCATCGCGCGAAGCCGGGGGGCCGAGACCATCGTCGGCGTCGACCCGATCTCGCTCGGAATCCTGAAAGCGCCCGGCGACTACGGCGCCGACATCATGGTGGGGCCAACGCAGCCCCTGGGCGTGCACATGAACTGCGGGGGCGGGGTCGGAGGCTTCATGGCCTCCCGCGACGAAGAAAGATACGTTCGCGAATTCAACGGATTCCTGGTCTCGATCGCCCCGACCCGGAAGCCGGGCGAGTTCGGTTTCGGCCTGGCCAGCGCACACCAGACGTCATACGGAATGCGCGAGGACGGCAAGGACTGGACCGGGAATTCAGTCTATCTTTGGGCCATTGCCAATGCCGTCTACATGTCGCTCCTGGGGCCGGACGGGTTTCGGGAAGTCGGCGAACTGATCATTTCGCGAGCGAACTATGCAGCGCGCGTGCTGGGAGCGATCGAGAATGTGCGCATCGCTTCGACCGGAAGCATATTCAAGGAATTCGTCGTTGACTTCGGCGCAACCGGCAAGACGGTCGGAAAGATCAACAGGAGGCTGCGAAAGAAGCACCGGATATTTGGCGGAAAGGATCTCTCGACCGAGCTTCCGGAAATGGGCCAAAGCGCGCTCTACTGCGTGACCGAGATACATACCCAGGAAGACATTGACCGGTTGGGCCATGCGATCGAGGAGGTTTGCCATGACCGATGACAATCCGCGCGGATACCACTCTGCCGTTTGGAACGAGCCCGTGGTCATGGCCATGGGATACCCGGGGCGACGCGGCCAGGTCTATCCCGCGCCGGAGGAACGGATCAGCGAGACTGTCGGGAGGGCCGGCGACCTCGTACCGCCATCAATGTTGAGGCAGGACCGTCCCGCGCTGCCGGAACTGAGCGAGCCCGAGGTTCAGCGACACTATCTTCATCTTTCGCAGGAGACCCTCGGCATGATGGGCGTCTCGCTTTTTGGCACCTGCACCATGAAGTACAATTCCCGGCTCGGCGAGGCCGTTGCGATGCGCCCGGCGATGGCCGAAGTGCATCCGCTGCAGCATGAGCGGACGCTGCAGGGCATCCTGGAGATCGTCTACAGGTTCGACCTCATCCTGCGAGAGCTTTCCGGCATGGACCAGTTCATCTTCCAGGCGGGAGGCGGTGCCGACGCGGCCTACACCCAATGCGTGGTGACGCGGGCGTATCACGCCCACCATGGCCAGCTGGACCAGCGAAACGAGATCATAACGTCGATACAGTCGCACCCCTGCAATGCCGCAACGGCATCCGCAGCGGGATTCAAAGTCGTCACGCTGCCGTTGAGCAAGACCGGCTATCCGTCGATCGAAGCCCTCAGGTCGGCGGTCTCGGACCGAACGGCGGCGTTGCTGATCAACAATCCGGATGACATGGGAATATACAATCCCGAGATCCAGGAATGGACCCGGATCGTGCGCGAAGCCGGCGGACTCTGCTTCTATGACCACGCAAATTTCAACGGGGTCATGGGCAAGCTCTGCGCGCGCGAACTTGGTTTCGACGCCTGCATGTTCATGCTTCACAAGACGTTCGGCGCTCCCAAGGGCGGCGGCGGTCCGGCGGTCGGCGCATACGGCTGCACCGAGGAACTGGCGCCGTTTCTCCCCAAGCCGGTTGTGACCCATGACGGCAAGCGCTACCGCCTCGACAGCGACAGGCCGCTCGGCGCGGGAAGAGTCCGGGAATTCTGGGGGAACATTCCCCTGGTCATGAAAGCCTACGCCTGGACCCGTTCCATGGGCGCCGAGGGAATCAACGAAGCGTCCGACCTGTCGGTGCTGGCAAACAACTACATGGACAGCAAGCTGGGCAGGATCCGCGGCCTGGAGTGTTCGAATTCCCATATCGATGTCCCTCGCCTTGAAATGACCCGCTGGGGCCTCGGGCCCATGAAGGACGAAACTGGGGTCGGGACCGTTGATGTCGCGAACCGGATGGCCGACTACGGGATCGATCCCTACTGGATGAGCCACGAGCCGTGGGTCGTTCCGGAACCCTTCACGCCGGAAGCCGGCGAGATGTATTCCAAGGAGGACCTGGACAACTGGATTGCCGTAATCGAAAGGATCTCCGCCGAAGCCTACGATGAACCTGAAACGGTCAAGACTGCGCCGCATCGCCAGGCGATCCACCAGGTCAAGGGAGATGTTTTCGACGACTCGGAGAAATGGGCGATGACGTGGCGGGCCTACCTCCGCAAGCACAACCGACAGCAGCCCGGACAGGAATAGGGCGGGGGACATCCGCCTGGATCGGTCAATCGGAAGGCGCCCACCGGCACTTCCATACGCGGCGGCCAGCCTGTGCGATGACCGTCGCATGACCCGGTATCCGCCGCATGGAGGCCGACTCCGGATCGTGCCGAGCCGCTTCAGAAGCTGGCCTGCAAGGGTGTGGGACGCGGAGAAGCCCTGATCGGAAAGCGCATCGGAAATTTGGCGCGGGCATTTCGACACCCGCCGCAGCGGACGCTCGGGGTCTCCCCGAATGTCCGGCCGAACAAGCGCCTCCTCAAGACCGTCCTGAACCTCGACCGCAGGCTTGCGGCCTCCTCCGGGACGCCGGCAACCGTTCCGCATGCCTCATGGGATCAATGTTGGGTTGACGTGTGCGCCATGAATCCGGCTCGGGCGGACCGATCGGGTGGAGGGCTTCGGCCAGGTCGACGAGTTCAAGCCCTGTCAGGACCGTGACCCGGTTGCATCCGAATGTTCCGACGACAGAATTGCGACAATTCGCGTCGAAATCCGCTATGGTGAGCAAGATCACGGGAGGACGTCTCACATGATTCCTACGCCGTTCCGGGATCGACTGTTTCCCGCATCCATTTTTTGCTGCCGTCCTTGTTTCGGCGAGCCTGTCCGGACTTTTTGCAACCGTGCAGAGGGCATTGTCCCAGGATGCGATGGTCCGCACCCAGGCAGAATTGCAGCAGCGCATCAGTGAAAGAAGCCCAGCGATGCAGGCCTTCGTCAAGGATCTGCCAGTTCCGCCATCGAGCCGTTTTCCATGCTCAACGGCTGTCCGCGACATCGGTCCAAACCCCTGCCACATAGGCGTTTTTCCGAGCGCCGTCCGGATTTGTCCGCCCGGATAAGTCCGGATTTGTCCGGGATTTCGCAGAATTTTCGTCCCCCGATATCGGGACAACCGCGCTGCGCTCGACGGCATTGAGGCGATACTGAACGAGCCGCTGCCCCGCGACGAGTGATGCTTCACGGAGGATAGTCGTGCGGTCGGTCGAGCAACAGGCTCTCGGGCCAGAGAATGTGGAAGTCGGCGCCGTCACCGCCCGGTCATGCGCCTCAACGATGCGGTCGTCGCCGGCGACCAACGCCATGATCGCTGCGGGGAATTCGACCTGCGGCAGATTCGATCCTACGGCACGTCGCCGGCAGGGAAACGGGTTTGGAATCATACCATGCATGCTATATTGCTTTGACCCATGACTTGGCGTGTCGAGACCCTGAACGAGACGGTGGACGGGGAGCTGGACGCGCTGCCCGCCGACATGCGCGGGCGCGGCTGTCGAGAACGGGCCGGCTGATCGCCACGGTCGGGCTGGAACGTGTCGGGGCGCCGCATGTCAGGCATTTGACCGGTCCGCTGTGGGAGATCCGCCTGAGTGGCCGGGACGGCATCGCGCGGGCGCTTTACGTCGTCGCGCCAGGCCGGCGGGTGGTGGTGCGCGCTTTCGTGAAGAAGACCCGGCGCACGCCTCGCCGGGAGATCAGGCTGGCGCTGAGCCGCGCAAGGGGGGCATTGCAATGAGCACGCTTGACGAACTGCACGACCGGTGGAGCCGGGACGCGGACTATCGGGAGGCCTACGATCGGCTGGGACCGGAATTCGAGCTGGCCCAGGCGCTGGTCGAGGCGCGTACGCAGGCGGGCATGACCCAGGCGGAACTGGCTGCGAGAATGAAGACGACGCAGTCGGCGGTTGCGCGCCTGGAGAGCGGCCGGGTGCCGCCATCGACGCGGACCCTCGAAAGGGTCGCCAGGGCAACCGGGACCCGGCTGCGGATCCAGTTCGACCCGGCCTGAACCTGGAGGACTGCCACTCACGGCCAGCGGCGGCATCGGCATGGGGATGGCTCCTCCTCATGCCGGACCGTTCTTCCGGATCGTGGCCCGCTAGGAGTCGGTCCCGGGCGTTGCTGCGGCAGTGCGGATCCTCGGTGCGCGTCGCGCGACGGTTTCGGACCTGTTGAACGGCAACGCCTCGCTGTCGCCGGAATGGCGCTACAAATGGAGAAGGCCGCTCGGCCTCGGCACGGACCTGCTGCTCAGGATGCAGGCGTGGCACGACGCGGATGCTAGCGCGCACTGACGAAATCGACGTCCTGCGGCATCAGCCAGCAGGATCGTTCATGCAGGCTTCAATCGACCGAGTCTTCACCGTCCTGTCCTCAAGCGCGATATGGCGGAGTCGGCCAGCCAAAGCCACGATCTTTTCGGGGATCCCGTTGACGTGATTGACATTCACTTGGGGCCTGACAGGCGCAACCTGATCGCGCCAAACTTGCGAAATCTCGGATGGTCCGGGCCGCACACGACAAAGCAGGGGACCAACGGGATGGCTATGGCTGCCGCCGGCTTGCCTGGCATTAAAATGCCGCCCCGGCTTCAGCGTCCGGGAAGGCATTCAAGTATGCAAGCGCTGAACGCGTGATCGTGGGACTGCCCCGTTTTCTTGCAATGAATGCGGATCAGGGGGCAAGTCAGGCCAGAGCGGTTTCGAGCGCGGCAAGCCTCGTGCCAATCTCGTTTAGCATGTTGATGACAAACCCGAAGGCCGCAACCAGAAGGCCGACAATCCCGCTGCCTATCACCTTTAGCCAGCGAAGATCGGTTCGAAGTTCGGCAATGTCGGCTCTTGTCGCAACGCCGCCCGTCACCCCGGCGCGACGGCGTCGGTGATCGCCTCGGCGTGATCGGGATCAAAACCCTTGGCCTCGAGTTGACGCGTTACCGCCAAGGTATCGAAAGGAACGTCTGCCATGCCGGAAGGGCAACACTTGCGCGTTGCCGCTTCAACCGGAACCCGTCGCAGTGCTAGCCAATCGTTCGCCAGCCAAACCCGCCCCGTGCATCCGAATCTGATCGCAATGACCGCGACGGCCGGCGACCTTCCGACCCCAACCCAAAGCGCGGCCCGCGCCAGGCCTGCCGGCTTCGATCTAGCCTGACGTCGGCGGGCCGACCCTTCACTTCTTGCGCAGCAGGTTCCGGTCTAGCGAGTCGAGACGTTGGAGTCTGTGGCATTCAATTGGTCCCGACATGCAGCCAGAATCCAATGTGAATGTGCCGAGTTCCAGGCTCCAACGTTTCAGTTCGCTATCCTGTTGACCTTCTGGTCAGGTTGGACAAACATGCTTCGGGGAATTGGCGGCTTCCGTTCGCGATTCCGTTCCCCGCAATGCGGCAGCAGGATTTGCTGCCCAACAATTCAAACTTGGAGGAAAGCTTATGCTCAGGGCATTTGTTCATCGGGTCGCGTTCCTAATGACCCTAGTCGCCGGAATGGCGATGTCCGTTAGTGCCATACACGCAAAGTCGCTTGACGACATACTCAAGGATGGCGTGATCAGAATCGGCATCAATCCGAATTTCCCGCCCAACAGTTCGCGCAACGCGGACGGCGAGTGGGAAGGCTTTGACATTGACGTCGGCAACATGATCGCCTCGGCGCTCAAGGTCGAAGTCGAATGGGTGCCGACCGAAACAAAGGACCGCGTGCCGTTTCTCGTCGCAGACACCATCGACCTGTCCCTCGGAGCCCTGACGCGCAATTCAGAGCGGGCGAAACTCATCGAGTACACCGTTCCGCTGCACACTGAGGTTCTGGCGGCCTTGACCACCGAGGAAGTCGCCGCCGAAATGTGGCAGGATCTCAACTCCGAAGACATCACCCTAGCGAACATCCGCAGCTCGTGGGTCATTGACTGGCAGAAACAGAACATGTCGAATGCCAAGCAGGAAATCGTCGACACGATACCAGATGTCGTTCGCCTCGTGGCCCAGGGCCGCGCGAATGCAATCGTCGAGAACATCGATTTCTTCATGTCGCACACCAAGAACCATCCGAACGTGAACTGGAAGGTTCTCAAGGATCCGATCTTTGTCGGGTACTGCGCCATCGGCGTGAGCAAGAACAACTACGGATTGAGGGACGTTCTGAACATTGTCCTCTACAATCTGCATTCGTCGAACACGGTGAATGAACTTTGGGAAAAATGGTACGGCGCTCCGATGCTGGTCGAGGTCGTTCCGAACCCCTACTTCTGACAAACTGTTGCGGATGCGGGCCCTGACGGGGTCCGCGTCCCGTCCAGCGCGTCCGTTCCCGACGATCGGTCATGAACTACACGTTTCAATGGGGTGTTGCGCTGCAGCACCTTCCGGGGCTTCTTGAAGGGGCCCAGCTCACGTTCATCATCGGCTTCCTGACCTTCTGGGGCGCGTCGCTCGTCGGGCTCGTCATGGCGGCTCTCAAGACGTTCGGCGGCCCGGTCGTCCGGCGCCTGGTTGGCGCCTACGTCATTTTCTTCACAAACACGCCGGCCTTGGTGCAGATTTGGTTCCTCTACTTCGGACTGCCGGATGTCGGGATCGTCTGGGACAAGTTCACCTGCATGCTGATCGGCCTCATTCTGAATTCAGGCGCGTATCTGACCGAAATAATCCGGGCGGGCTTCATCTCCGTAAGGCGGAATGAAATCGAGGCTGCGGAAACGCTGGGCTTTTCGCTCATTCAACAGATTTGGTACGTTATCGTGCCGCACATCGCAAAGACGATCTATCCGGCCCTGGCGAACTTCTTCATCGTCATTCTGGTCATGGGGACGTCGATCGGGTCGGTGATCGGGGTCCAGGAACTGACCAGCCAGGCAAAGGACCTGGCCACGGTTGACTACCGGTACCTCGAGGTCTTCACGATCGCGGCGGCCATCTACGTGATCCTCACCTTCGTCGCCAGCATCACCCTGGCGCTGGTCGGCCGGCTCGCTTTCCGGGTCAGGGCGAAGATATTCTGACGGAACCGCGGGAAGAGGGCTGCAAAGGTGCAAATGCTCGAACGGCTTGCAGACGAGATCCCGCGATTCTTCAGCTGGTCGAACATGATTCTGCTCGGCGAAGCCATGTTCATAACGCTGGCCATGACGCTGCTCGGTTGCGTGCTGGGCTTCGCGTTTGCATTCGTCATTGCCTTTACGAGGCAGGTTCCCGGTTTCCTGACGCTGCCGCTGAGGACGGTTGCAATACTGTTCGTCGAAGTGTTCCGACGCATTCCCTTCCTGGTCGTGCTATTCCTGGTGCTGTTCTTCATTCAGGCCGTCGCGCGCGGCACGTCGCTGTTTACGGTGGCGGTCGTGTCGATCTGCATCTACTCGACAGCCTACATTGCCGACATCATTCGCGGCGGCTTCGAGTCGGTGCCGCGCCAGCAGATCGAGGCCGCCCGCGCGATGAACTTCTCTCACCTGCAGATCCTCGGGACGATAATCGTCCCGCAGTCGTGGCCGGTCGTCCTGCCGCCGGCCGTTGCGTTCATGGTCGGGTTCATCAAGGACACGTCGCTGGTCAGCCAGATCGGCGTCTTCGAGCTGACGTTTCGCGCGCGCGAACTCAACAACATGGGATTTTCGGGCATGCTTGTTTTCGGCGTGATCGCGTTCCTGTACTTTGCAATCTCCTACCCGCTGACGCGATGCGGGCAATGGCTGGAGAAACGACTTGAACGGTGAAACATCCCACCACCTGGAAATCAGGGGCGCCCGCGCAAGCTATGGCCGCGCGACCGTGCTGAAGGGCGTCGACCTTACCCTTTCAAAGGGCGAAGTCGTTGCCCTCATCGGGCCGTCAGGTTCCGGAAAGTCAACCGTGCTGCGGATGGTCGTGGGTCTCACGCCGCCGAGCGAGGGCGAAGTCCGGCTTGACGGCGAAGCGGTCAACTACCGGAACACCGCCAGCCTGCGCCGTGTTCGCGACAGGATTGCCGTTGTGTTCCAGCAATACAACCTGTTTCAGAACATGGACGTGTTGAGAAACGTCACAATCGCACCGCTCAAGATCAAGAAGGTGCCGCGTCAGGTCGCAATGACCAATGCCGAAAGGGTCCTTGCCAAGGTCGGGCTGGCGGACAAGCTGAACGCGTATCCGGACGAACTATCCGGCGGCCAGCAGCAGCGGGTGGCCATCGCGCGCGCCCTTTGCCTCAACCCCGAAATCCTCCTCTTGGATGAAGTGACGTCGGCACTGGACCCCGAACTTGTCAACGAGGTTCTCGACACCATTCGGGACCTTGCCGCAGAAGGCATGACCATGTTGATCGTCAGCCATGAAATGGCGTTCGTTCGAGAGGTCTCGAAGCGCGTGATCTTCATGGATGACGGCCTCGTGGTCGAAGCCGGCGGGCCTGCGGACATATTCGACAGGCCGAAGAAAAAGCGAACAGGCGAGTTCGTCAGCAAGATCTTGCGGCACTAGCGGATGGCATACTCGCGCTCATGCATACCGGTTTGCCGAGAACTGCTCGAGGCTGACGCCCGGACGCCTGCCAAGCACGAGCTCGGCGACGGCCATCGCCGAAATCGGACCGGCCGTAAATCCCATCCAGGGAAACATGTTCACATAGAATCCCGGATGGCCCGGGACTTCGCCGAGGATCGGTTTCCAGTCGGCGGTGCCGTTGACGATTGCCGGCCAGGTTCGGACGACATGGACATTCGCGAGCGTCGGCACGACCCGGAGCGCAAGCCGCAGGTTGTCGCGCAGCGACCGCAGATTGACGGCGAGCCTTCCGTCGCCTTTTCGACGAGTCGCGGGCCATCCGCCGCCAATGATGCACGTGCCGTTCTTCATCTGCTTGAGCGTGAGTCTTTCTTCCGCCGCATAGACGAGATGGGACACGAGGGGTTGCACAGGTTCGGTAACGCTTGCCTGGATGGGATGTCCCTCCACGGGAAGCGAAATGCCCAGCATTGCGGCGACATGGCCGGCATCGACGCCGGCGCAGTTGACAATTCTCCTGGCGGCGATCCTGCCGGACGGGGTTCGAGCAACGAATCCCCGCGCATCGGCCTCCAGACCCACAATCTCCGTATTCAGCATGGCGCGGGCGCCGAGGCTCATGGCGGCGGAGGCGAATCCGTGCGTTGCCTGAAGCGGGTCGGCGCTGCCTTCATCCGGACAAAACGCCCCGCCGATTGCTTCTTCGGAAACATATGGCGCAAGCGCGCGGATTTCGGAGCGATCCACGAGTTCGACGTTGACGCCGTATTTTCGCTCGATCGAGATCTTTCGCATGACGTCCCGCATTTGCGGTTCCGTAAACGCGACAAGCAGCCCGCCAGTAATCCGGACGCCGAGATCGGCATCGATCATGCGGTCGAACGTGGTCCACATCCTGGCCGACTCGATCAGGAGCGGGATGGCGGGGGCGAACGAATGGGCCCAATCCTCGCCCTCCACGAGAAACATGTCGTGCGGAATCTGGATGTGGAGACTGCCGGAATTGGAGCCCGAAGCCTGGGTGTTGAAATCGAAGCGGTCGACGATCAGAACTTCCACGCCTTCCCTGGCGAGAAAATAGGCGGTCGCGGCGCCAGCGAGACCGCCTCCGATGATCAGGACATCGGTTTTCATTCGCCCGAATTGCGGTGCGGCTCGCCGCCTTCCCTCACTCTTGCGTAAATGGGAGACCAAGTCATGACAAAGAAATTCCGCGGAAGCTACACGGTGACAATCACACCGTTCACCGAGGACGGCAAGCACATAGATTTCGCGGCCTGGAAGAAGTTCCTCGACTGGCAAATGGCTTGCGACGTGCCAGGCGTAATAATTCTCGGCACGACAGGCGAGTTCCTGACCGTGAGCGACGACGAACGCCACGAATTCGTCGAGACGACCGTCAAGTACTGCGCCGGACGGATGGACGTGCTTGTTGGAACGATGAATGCCTACACGCCCAGGGCCGTGGCCTATTCCGTGGAGGCCGAGAGGCTTGGCGCCGACGGGCTGATGATCATCCCGCCCTACTACTACACTCCCACCGAGGACGAGATGTTCAACTACTACAGAGCGATCTGCGAAAGGATCTCGATCCCGGTCATGCTCTACAACAATCCCTTCACTTCGAACGTGGACATGTCGGCCAAGTTCGTTGCCCGGCTGACCCGGGCCTTCGAACAGGTCCGCTACATCAAGGAGGCAAGCCAGGCCTCCGGTCGCGTCTATGACATGGTTGAAGAAACGGACGGAGTCATGAACGTGTTCGCCGGGCAGAGGATCGTGGAATCCTACCTCGAAGGGGCGGTCGGCTACGTCAACCCGTACGGAAACTACATTCCAAGGGCGTCGCGGGCAATCTGCGACTACATTGTCGACGGCCGCTGGGAAGATGCCAAGGTGATCCAGCGGCTCATCAACAAGATTCAGGCCATCATCAACGAGGGGCACCCGACTTACGGCCACCAATGCTATTCCAAGGCCCTCGCCGAAGCTGCGGGCTATCCGGTCGGCGACGTGCGACCGCCGCTCACGACATTCGAGCAACTCGGGCAGGAAGGGACAACGCGAGTCGGGAAGCTCGTTCCGATCATGGACGAACTCGATGCGGTCGTGGACCGGATCGAAAGGCGAATGTCGGAATCCCGGGAAGTCCGGCTGGCCGGGGCGGCCGGGTAGCTTCGTACCGGAAGTCTGCGGAACACGGAGGACGGCTTGGACAAACCGGCGCTGTTTACCGCGCTAGAGCTGCGCGGAATTACGCTCAGGAACCGCATCGTTCTGTCGCCGATGTGCCAGTACCAGGCTGATGACGGGCATGTGACCGACTGGCACCTCGCACATCACGGACACTTTTCGATGACAGGCGTCGGGCTTGCATTCGTGGAAGCAACCGGCGTGGTGCGCGACGGGCGGATCACCTACGGCTGCACTGGCATCTGGGACGACTGCCACGTTCCCGGATACAGGAAGATCGTCGAGACGTACCATGCGCGCGGAGCGATGTGCGGAATCCAGATCGGCCACTCCGGACGCCGGGGAAGCGCTGAACGGCCATGGGACGGCGCGGCGCCAATCGAACGCCATGTTGGCGACGAAGCGGCCTGGACCGCCGTCGGCCCGAGCGCGATTCCTGAACGAGAGGGATATCCTGTTCCCCGAGAACTCTCCGGGCCGGAAATTGCCGACCTGGTCGTCGCGTTCGAAGACGCGGCGCGACGCGCATTGCAGTCCGGGTTCGACGTCGTGGAGATTCATGGAGCGCACGGATACCTTCTGCACTCGTTCATGTCGCCGGTCTCAAACCGGCGTGGCGACGAATACGGAGGATCCCTCGCCGGCCGCATGAGACTTCCGCTCGAGGTGGCGCGCGCAGTGCGCGCGGTCTGCCCGGACGACGTGCCCGTGTTCTATCGCGCGTCGTGCGAGGACGGCGTCAAGGGCGGTCTGGAACTCCGGGACACGGTCGCGCTTGCGCGCGAATTGAAGATGGTCGGCATTGACATGATCGACTGTTCCGCCGGCGGCATGGCGGGCCCGGCTACGCTTTCAACGGCCAGGATCACGCCCGGCTACCTTGTGCCCTATTCCGAGGCAATCCGGCGCGAAGCAGGCATCGCAACCATGGCGGTGGGCGCCATCATCGAACCGCGGCAGGCAGAGGCGATCATTTCCGGAGGGAAAGCCGACCTCGTCGCGATAGCGCGCGAAATGATGGCGGACGCGAACTGGCCCTACCGCGCCGCGATGCAACTGGGGGTCGAGAACCCGCACGCGGTCCTGCCGCCGCAATACGCCTTCTACCTGGAGCGGAGAGATGCGGTTCTGGATCGCGGAACTCAGCGCACGTAGCTGGCGCCGTTGACATCGAGGGTTGCCCCCGAGAGATGACGGCTCTTGCCGGCGGCCAGAAAGGTCACGAGATCGGCGATTTCTTCCGGCGGCACCCACTCGCCCATTGCGAGACCGGACGTCACGGCTTCTTCTCCGCCCAGGGTCGCCGCACTCTCCTCGGACAGTCTTGTTCGAACAACGCCCGGCGCCACCGTGTAGGCGAGAATGTTCTTCCTGGCATATCCCCGTGCAATCGTCTTCGTCGCCGCCATCACGGCGGACTTGGTTGCCGCGTACGCGATGCCTTCCGGGTTGGTGATGCCGCGTTGGGCCACCCAGCTCGAGATCGTTATCAACACGCCGCCGCCGCGCTCGAGGAAGTGGCAGACCGCGTGCCGCATCAGCCGGGACGGCGCAAGGACGTTCACGCTCACGGCTTCGGTCCACACCTCGTCCCAGGCCTCGACCGTGTCTTCGACACCGCCGTGCAGCCGCATGACCGCCGCGTTGTTGACGACGACATCTATGCGTCCGCGCCATGCCAAGGCTGCACGCCACAACTCGTCGACGGCAGCCATGTCTGTGAATTCGGCGCCTATCGCGATTCCCTTGCCTGTCCTGAAACCGGCAAGCGACTTCAGCGCGCCGTCGCGATCACGGCCATAGTGCGCGATGACCGACGCTTCCGCGCGGCCCAGCGCCATGGTGATGGCCGCGCCGATTCCCTTTGATGCCCCGGTCACGAGGACCGTCTTGCCGTCGAGCGAATTCATGCAACTGTTTCCTCGCTACAGCTTGGTTGAAGTCAAGCCAGTCCTGCGTCGACGGGCAGAAGCTGGCCCGTGACCCCTTCCGATTGGCGGCTGAGCAGGAACAGGCAGGCAGCCGCGACATCTGCCTCGCTCGCGGTGCGCCCAAGTGCCGTCGCACCGGCCATTTCCTGCAACGCTTCGTCGAATGCCTGACCACTCTCGCCGGCTCGATCCCGGACCCGGCCCAGAAGCGCGTCGGTTGGAACCGGTCCCGGAGCCAACGCGTTGACCCTTATGCCGTGCCTGCCGAGGTCAAGCGCCGCAGAACGCGCCAGGCCGAGCACCGCGTGCTTGCTGGCGACGTAAGCGGCCTGTTGCGGATGCCCTCGCCACGAATTGAGAGAACCGAGCGCGACGATCGATCCGCCGGACGCCATCATCTGCCGCGCGGCAAACTTGATCGTGATGAGCGTTCCCTCCACATTGACCTCAAATACCCGGCGCCACTCCTCGAGACCGATCTCCGAAGTCGAAACCCACGGGGCGGTCACGCCGGCGTTCGCAACAACGGCATCCAGCTTGCCGAAGCGCTCGACGGCGTCAGAGATTGCGGAACGGACGTCTTGTTCCAGGCAAACGCTGCCTTGCCGAAAAACCCACGCGCCCGGAAGTTCGCCGGCGTCTTCCTCCGGCAGTATGTCGAACGCGACTCCCGACGCACCCGCTGCCGCGAGCTGATCGACGATCGCCCGCCCCAGGCCCCTGGCGGCGCCTGTCACGAACGCAACCTGTCCTGCCATGAGTTCGCTGCCCGCGGGTCTGGCCATTTCCTGCACCGATCCCAAATTTTGGCGGGCCGAAACCTGACATCAATCGGCCTGCGCCGGAAGTTCGCCTCGAATTTACAGCCGAATTGGCATGAACAAAAGCATCCGCCGACCCGCTGTCGCCATTATTGGCGGAAGCACCATTGGAACGGGTTGGGCGATCGATCTCTGCGTCGGCGGTCACGATGTCCGCGCGCTCGACAGGGACGCTGTCGGGCGCGGATGTCCTGCTGATCAATGAGAAGCGCAGTTTGGCGGCCTGTACTTCAGGCAACCATTGGCAGCAGTCGACCTGTCTTTGGAGGAATTTGGCGACCAACTGTATTCGGACGGCTTGGAAGCGCTGTCAAAGATCTCCGGTTCAGCCAAGTGCCGGCCGGGGAGTTGCAGACTCCGGTTCGCATGGCCCGGCTGCGGCTTCGAACAGGCCAGCATGGTCTGCCCGCCCTCGCCGACAAGAAGGCGCTTCTCCCGGTTCAGGAGCAATGTTGAGCTCAACATTGCTCCTGTGACACCTTTCGGGTCGAAGACATAGAGCCGCTTGGACGGCAGGTCGCGAATGCGGGGAATGAAACGGCAGCCGGGAAGCGCCGAGGCGGCGGCGACAAAGTCCGGGAAGCAGCCGGCATCGGCACATTGTTCCGGGATCCGTCAACCGGCCCTGGTCATGACCAGCCCGTCCAGCATGTACGGGGCCTTGTTCATCGAGGGCGGGATGAGTTGCGAAGGAAAGGGACCGAATTGATCGGAGACATGGGTGCAGGACTTCAGTCCCGGTTCAGATTGGCTTCTGACCTTGACGAGGTTCATGTCCTCGCCCTGGCGTGTGGCCGAAGGCTGGTGGCTGGGCCTTGCGGCCCGGGTGGAATCCGTTCGACGCCTGAGCATGACCGGAGCATCCGGCCGGCGGAGCGTTTTGTGCATTGGACGGCGGTCTTGGCCGAAAGCGGGGCCGACTCCGAAAATTGCCGTGCCCAGGCACCGCAGGATGCGCGAAACGGGCCGGTTTGGGCTTGAAGGGGCCGGAAACGGCGTTCCTGCCCGGATCTTTGCGTCGGGAATATCGCAATTTACGCCATGGAGTCACAACTTGCAGGGAATTCTGGCGGACACCAGTTACGAAAGCGGAAAGAAAGAGGTCTGGCCCATGCAAGGCGCCGGAGAATGCTCGGTCAGCGATCCCGTCGAGGCCGTCTCCGTATCAGGCACGACCGTCCATCGGCCGTTGACACCAGTGATGTAACAGAACACTTTCAATTTCGAATTGAATGGCTTGAGTGAATTTCAGGGACTGTCTTCGAGAAAGGTGTCCCGAAGCGCTTCCCAACATTGCCTTGTGCGTGCGACGAGCAATTGCCCTTGCGACCGGAAGACGGAGTAGGGCATGCCATCATCGAGCACTGCGGCGTGCAGACCGGCCTCTCGGCTGATCAGTTCGCCGGCGGCGTGGTCCCACGGCTTCAACAGCCCTGAGATCATGAAATCGACGGCACCCTCCGCCAAGAGCCAGTACTCGTGGCATGAGCAGCGAAACGACATGATGCGGTCGAACGCGACAAGCCGAGGAGCGAGCCAGCGCTGTGTTTCCTTCGGGTAAAGGAACAGCGGGACGAAACCCGTCGATGGATCGTTCCGCGCGCTCGATGAAATCCGCACGATCCTTCCGGCGGCGGAATGGCGAAAGGCACCATGCCCTGCGTGCGCCATGACCCAGCCGTCGGACATGGGATCATAGAGAAGACCGAAGGCCGTCGTTCCGTCGACCACTATGGCCATCATCACTCCAAATAGCGGCAGGCCCTTGGCGTAGTTCCATGTCCCGTCGATTGGATCGACGATCACCGTAATCTCGCTATCGGTCATGCGGTCCAGAAGCGTCGGGTTCATGGCAACAGCCTCTTCCCCGACGATCAGCGCACTCGGGAAGAGTTGCGAGACCCTTTCGGCGATGCGGTCTTCGACTTCCCTGTCAGCCACGGTGACCAGATCGCTTGCGTCCGACTTGCCCTCGATTTCGCTTGCGGACAGGGCGCGGAAGCGGGGCAGGATCTCGGTACGTGCGGTGTCGCGGACAAGCGCAACCAGCGCGGCAGCATGGTCCTCGGTAACGGGCGATGGCAAGAGACCTCTACGCATCGGCTTGGTGGGTCCCAATGAACGCAACCCGCTCGAACGCGTGCATCGTGTCAAAGTTGCAAAGTTCGACCGGCCCGAACGAAATCGTTCCGACGTCGTCGCGAAATCGTTCGGTCAGGTCCCTGCTGAATTCGGCAATCTCCTCCGCCGTTCCCTGCGTCACCCATTCGACGAGATATGCGAGCGTGATGTGAAAGACGTAGGCATCAAAATCCCGCTCCTCGATTCCGGTCGCCTCCGACAGCTTGCAACGTGTCTTGCGCAACGCGTCCTCTTCAGCCTGGTCTGCGCCGATCATCGTCACGCTCTTGCCGGCGAAGAGACTGACCATCCGGGCCCGATGACGTGTAGGCAGATCGAGGGCGCTGGCGCGGTCCAGGAGAAGGCGAGTTCGGTCGTCGCGCAATTCCTTGGGCATGGCACCGCGCATCTCGGTCGTCGATGACAGCCCTTGAAAAATCGTCATGTGGAAGCTGGACGGCGGCAAGAAGGTATAGAATCGCTGGAACCGGCTCATCTTGATCTCTTCCTGCATCGCGCGCAGCGCGTTGTGCGCGCGCGATGCAGGGTCGAGGTGGCAGATGAACGTGTTGCCAGGCCAGTGCTGCACGGTGCCATCCGTGTGGAACTTGCCGCCGCCTCCGGGAACCGAAATGCCTTCGGGGTAGGGTCTGTCTGCGAGTTTTCCGGTCAGGTAGTCGATCAGGTCTGGGAGTTCTGGCCTCATTCCGTGTCCTTGCTCGTCTGGGTCAATGTCGCTTTCCCGATGCGGGGTCGAACAGTCGGATGGCGCCCTTCATGAACCGGACAGAGAATGTCTCGCCTGGTGTCATGCGTCGGCCGAGCTGGGTTGCGATGCGCAATTCCTGGCCGTCAGCAAGTGCAGCGACGATCACGGAATGCGATCCCAAGCTTTCGCTATAGACGATCCGGCAGGGGATGCCATCGGGCACGATCTCGATGTTTTCGGGACGGATGCCAAGCGTCACCGGGCCGCGAAACGGCGTAGTCGTCAGGAGGGTTCCGTCCTGGAGCCGGATCCCTGCACCCTCGCCGTCCGCGCCCAGAAGGTTCATGGCGGGAGCGCCGATGAAGGTCGCAACGAAGGTCGTCGCCGGATTCTCGTAGAGTTCCGACGGCGCGGCATATTGCACTATCTCGCCGTTGTTCAGGAGCATGACCTTGTCCGCAAGCGTCATCGCCTCGACCTGGTCATGGGTCACGAAGACCGACGTGGCGCCGATCCGGTCGTGCAGGCGCGCGAGCTCCATGCGCATGCCGTGGCGCAGCTTTGCGTCGAGATTCGACAGCGGCTCGTCGAACAGCAGCACCGAGGGTTCCCGGACGATGGCGCGGGCGACGGCCGCCCGCTGTCGCTGGCCACCCGACAGTTCGGAAGGACGACGGTCCAGGAGCCCCCGGAGTCCGACGCTTTCGGCAGCGGTCTCCACCCGTTTTCGACGTTCCTCTTTCGGGACTCGGGCAACCTTGAGGGCATACCCTATGTTGTTGCGTATGGTCATGTGCGGGTAGAGCGCGTAGTTTTGGAAGACCATGGCGCAACCGCGGTCCTTCGGGGCCAGTTCCTGCACCTCGCGGCTACCGAACCGAATCGTCCCGGAGGTGACGCGTTCCAAGCCGGCGATCATGTTAAGGAGCGTCGATTTCCCGCATCCCGACGGACCGAGTATGACCGTGAACTGCCCGCCGCCGATTTCGGCGGTAAGGCCGGGAATCACGAGAGTGTCGCCGTATGCCTTGCGGACGTCGTTCAAGGCGATGGCATTGTCGGCCATCGTCACTTTTCCGAAAGGTTGAGGCCGCGCACGATCTGGCGCTGCATGACGCCGATCAGAACGACCGGAATGAACGAGACGAAGAGCGCACCGGCCATGAGCAAAGGCACGTCAGGAATTCGGTCCGGTTCGGTGTTCGCGAGTTTCGCGAGCCCGACCACCGCTGGCTGAGCGTCCGGCGTTGCGGCTGCCACGAGCGGCCAGAGATACTGGGTCCAGCCTCCGATGAACCAGAACATGAAAGTCGCAACGAGGGGCGTCCACGAGAGCGGCAAGAGGATGTCGATCATGAACCGGAAGGGCGACGCTCCATCCATGGCTGCTGCCCGCGGCAGGTCCTTTGGCAGGCTGAGGAAAAACTGGCGGTAGATGAATACGGAGGTGGACGAGGTCGCGATGGGCAGCGCTACGCCGATGTAGGTATCGAGAAGGCTCAGCTTGTATTCGTGCTTCGCGCCGACGACCTGTTCGGAAAGCCAGGCAAGGCCGGTGATCTGCAACAGCCAGTTGAGCGGCATCGCGACGTTCGCGACGATCTGGTAGGTGGTGATGACCAGGAGTTCGAGGGGCAGCATAACGGTCGCGATCGTCAGCGAGAAGATGATCCAGTTCCATCGGGATTCGTAGAAGACCAGCGCGAATGTGGCCGTGAAGGCAAATGCACATTTGATCCCTGCGACCAGGAGCGAAATCACGATCGAATTCCAAAGCTGTCCCGGCAACCGGGTTTCGGTGACGATTCGTCGCATGTTGTCAAGGAAGCTTGACCCGACATTCAGCCCGATGCCGCCGGCGCTCACGAACTCTTCGTAGGACAGAGACGCCGTGAGAAACGCGATCACGATGGGCGTAAGGATGAACGCGACGCCGATGACGAGGATCACAAAGGCCGTTCGATCAATGCCTCGGGTGTCTTCGACCATCTCTTCTACCTCTCGTACTTGACGAATCTCTCGAGGCGGAACTGAAGGATCACCATGGCAATGACGAACATCATCAGGAGTGCAGTCTGTGTTGCAGCGCCGGAAAGGTCGTAGGCTTTGAAGCCATCGACATATATCTTGTAGATCAGGAGGTTTGTGGCACCGCCGGGTCCGCCCTGGGTCATCGTGTCGATCAGGCCGAAAGCCTCGACCACAGTGCCGACGAATTCCAGGACGAACGTAAGGAAAAGCTGCGGCGTCAGAAGCGGCAACTGCAGGTCGACGATTCGTCGCCACGGCCCGGACCCGTCCATCGCGGCCGCCTTGGTGAGCGTATCGGGGATGGCCTGAAGTCCCGACAGCAGGATGATGAAGTTGAACGGTATGCCGTTCCAGACCTGCGCGACCACAAGCGTTGCGAAGGCGTCGGCCCCGTCGATCCGGGGATTCCAGATTCCGGGATAGATTTCGTTGAGCGGCGCAAAGATGCCGAGAAAGGGGTTGAAGATGAAGACGAAGACCACGCCGATCGACGCCCCGGCCACCGCTTTGGGCCAGATAATGATGTTGCGCGCGGCCTGGCTGATCCGGATGCCCCTGTCGGCCGCGATCGCGAGGATCAGCGAGAGTCCGATGGCCAGCGTCGGTGCGATCGCCATGAAGGTCAGCGTGCGCCACATCGCGTTCCAGAATTCCGGGTCGGACAGGACCCGTTCGTAGTTCTGGAAGCCCACGAACTCCGATCCGCCGCCAAAGGGGCGTTCGAGGAACAATGACCAGAAGAACGCGAGCGCCGCCGGGATGTAGAAGAACATCGCGATCAACGCGAGGATTGGCAGGACAAGCGCCCAATAGCTCCACCGGCCGGTATAGAAACCTTGTGTCACTACCGCTGTTCCTGATCCGGACGGAGTGCGGGCACCCCGTCCGGGTTTCACTGCCGCGTCACGGAAGTTCGGTGCCCTGGTAGGTCTGTTCGAAACGACGCAGAAGCTCGTTGCCGCGGGCGACCGCGTTGTCAAGCGCTGCCTGCATGGTCTGGTCTCCGTTGAACGCCTTCTGGGTCTCTTCCTTGAAGAACTCGCGGAACTGAACGTAGAAGCCGAGCCGAATGCCGCGCGAGTTCTCGTCCCCCGGCTGGTTGAGCGAGGCAACGCCCATTTCGGCCGTGGCGAATTCCAGGCTGTCCGCCTTGCCGCTCGCGACGAGCGATGCGAGAGCGGCCTTGGTGACCGGCATGTAGCCCGTCCGCCGCGTGAACTCGATCTGCTGATCCTCCTCTCGGACGAAGTTGAGGAAGGAGATTGCCGCCTCGTAGTCGGCGTCATCGTGTCCCTTCATCACCCAGATCGCGGCGCCGCCAATCAAGGTGTTTCGACGCTCCACGCCGTCGTACATCGGCGCCATGGTGATCCTGACCTTGTCTCCGAGCGCGGCGTATGCGGCGCCGTACGAGCCGGTCGACGCTTCCATCATCGCGCATTCGCCTGCATTGAAGGCAGCGTTGTACTTTCCTGCCACGGTGTCCTGGTCAAGCTTCAAGAGGCCCTCTTCGCGCCACTTGGAGAGGTTCAGCATGTGGTCGGCGACGGGCCCTTCGTTGAACGTGTATTCCCCGTCGAGACCGCCGTATCCGTTGTTGTTGGTTGCGATCGGCGCACCGTGACGGGCGCTGAACTGCTCGAGCACGCGCCACGGATGCGCATCCGTAGTGAACGGGCATTCGACGCCTGCGGCCTTCAACTGACGGGCGGCATCCATCACGCCTTCCCAGGATTGCGGAACCTCCTCGATGCCTGCATCGCCCAGCATTTCCATGTTGGCGTAGAATATCAAGGTCGAGCCGTTGTAGGGCTGAGAGAACAAATCGCCTGAAGAGGTTTCATAGTACGACCTCGCTCCGTTGATGTAGTCGTCCCATGGTGCGTCCGGCATGATCTCCTGCACCGGCACGACGGCTTCCGAGAGCATGAGGTCCAGGGTGCCGGCGTCGAAGAACTGGATCAAGACGGGGTGCTGTGCGGAGCGGTACGCGGCGATGGCCTTCTGCATGCCCGCCTCGTAGCCGCCTTGGCCTACGCATGTGATCATATGGTCGGACTGTGCATCGTTGAACGCCGCGCAGTGCGCCTGGATTGCCTCTTCGATTTTTCCGGTGTTACCATACCAGAATTCGATTTCGGCAGCGTGGGCTGCACTTGCCCCTGCCAGGAATGCGGCCGCGCATGCCGTGAAGCCAAGTTTTGTCATGGGAATCTCCTTGGAGTCAGAAGTGGTAGGACACTCGCAGTTTACAAGATATATTCGTTGTTACAAGTGATGTGTGAATAAAACAACACATAAAGTGTGAAATATCTGTGACGGCAGCAACTGGAATTCGGAGAGTGACGTGGATGGACGTGCGTACAGACCAGAAGACCTGATCTGCGAAAGATACTTGCGCGACCAGGGTGCCGGCGAGGTCGCATCAAGGAACGAACGTGCAATCCTGCGTCAGATCTGGCGAAGGCCCGGCTTGCAACGGTCGGACCTGGTCAACGGGATCGGCCTGACGCAGCAGTCGATTCACCGGATTGTCGATCAGCTTGAAAGACGACATCTCATCACGCTCGGCCCCCCGGTTCCGGGAACCGGTCGCGGGAAGCCTAGTCCAACCATTCGGTTGAACCCCGGGTGGGGACTCTCGGCGGGCATATCGCTCGAGACCGACAGTGCAGGAGTCACGGTCATGGACGTTTCCGGACGTTACCGCACACGCCGTATTGATCTCGACGAAGTGGGGCGCCTTGCCGGTCTGCGCCTCATGGACAGGGCGCTTGAAGACGTGCTGGCGGAATTCAACGCGACCCGAGATGCCCTGTTTGGCATTGGGTTCGGCATCACCGGCTTTCGTGTCGACGGAACCCGCTTCAATCCACCAGTGCCATTGGAGGATTGGGCCCTGATCGATCTAGGCCCCTTGCTCTACGAGTTCTTCGGTGTCCCAGTCTGGGTCGAGAATGGCGCGAACTGCTCGGCGCTTGCGGAGGCGACCCTCGGAATGGGTCGCAGGGTCGCCGACTTCGCCTATCTCTCGTTCAACTACGGATTCGGGGGTGCGGTGATCTCGGATGGGGCGCTTCTTCGGGGGTTTCGTGGAAATGCGGGTGAGTTCTCGGCGATCTTCGACATAAAAGACAGTGAGCGCCGCCCGGCGCTTGGCATCCTCCTGAGGGCACTGCGGGCGCAAGGCGTTGGAATCAAGACGATTGCTGAGCTCCGGCAGTCCTTCGATCCGTCGTGGCCTGGTGTCGAGGCCTGGGTCGATGCAGCACTTCCCTGCTTCAACCGCGTGGTCAATGCGCTTTCGGCCATTGTTGATCCGGAGGTGATCGTCCTCGGTGGCCAGATTCCGCGGGCGCTGGCGGAGACCTTTGTTGCAGGAGCCGAGTTTTGGAGCGAACCGAGATTTGGTGTCGAGCGCCAAGTCCCGCGCATCGAGCTCTCCGAACTCGATGACGAACCGTCCTCCATTGGAAGCTCGACTCTGCCGATCACGAGCTGCCTGCTGTGAAGATCATGCGTGCCGTAGGCAATCGAGCAGCATGAGGTCATCCGAAGTGGTTAGTGGTTAGGCACTGTACCCAAAATAGTTGACAATCCTGCGCCTCCGTGATTCCTGCAGGAAACAGTCCAGACAAGGAGTTCGAGGCATGAGCGGCGACCGACACGACATGACGGATGCGGAGTGGAAAATCCTCCGTTCCGTGCTTCCGCAGAAGCATCAGGGCCCGAAGCGAGTGCATGACAGGCGGGTGATGGACGGCATCTTCTTCGTGCTGCGCACCGGCACGCCGTGGCGCGACCTGCCGGAGCGCTACGGTCCGCACGCGACCTGCTTCAACCGCTACAACCGGTGGAGCAGGAACGGCCTCCGGGAGAAGATCATGTCGAAGCTTCAGGAACTTGCGGAAGGCGACGACAACGACGGCGGCGGCGGGGAGCTTCGCCTGCGCATGGTGGATTCCTCGTCGATCCGCGTCCGCAGGCACGGCGCGGGCGCCCCGCGGGACGGCGAGCCTCCCGAGGTCGGGATTAGCCGCGGCGGCAGGACCACGAAGGTCCGCACCGGCATCGACGGAAACGAACTCGTGAAGGCCGTGCTCCAGGCCCCCGGACAGGCGGCCGACTGCACGCAGGCTGGGGCGCTCCTCGAGGGGCTCGGGCCGGACGAGACGGTGATCGGCGACAGGGATTGTGACAGCAACGCCATCCTCGACATGATCGCGGAGGCCGGAGCGACCGCGGTGATTCCGCCGAAGTCCAGCCGGAACGAGCAGCGCGGGCTTGACCGCGAGGCATGCCGGGAGCGCAGTCCGGTCGAGAGATTCATCGGCAGGATCAAGGAGTTCCGGAGAGTTGCAACGCGGTACGACAAGACCGCGCGCAACTTCCTGTCCACCGTGCGCCTGGCCATCAGCCGGTTCCTGCTCCGGCGGGTCGCAGGCCGGTTAATTGAGTCCACAGCCTAGTCTTCTGTAACAGTAGTTGCTATCAAAGAGACAGATGACACGAGCAGGAGGCGGTTCGATGAGAGGCAAGGCGGTGGAAGTGGTGCTGAGCGCCGAGGAGCGGGCGTTTCTCGAGGCGCATGTCCGAAAGCACAAGGCGCCGCGGTCGCTGTCCGACCGCTGCAGGATCATCCTGCTCTGCGCCGAGGGGCTCCGGAGCAGGGAGGTCGCGGAGCGTGCCGGGGTGCACGAGCACACGGTCGGCAAGTGGCGCAGGCGGTTCGCCGAGAGGCGCATCGAGGGCCTCTCGGACGAGTACAGGTCCGGCCGGCCCCGCACCGTGACGGACGAGAAGGTGGCCGAGGTGGTGGAGCGGACGCTGACCACGATGCCGAAGGACGCGACGCACTGGTCGGTCCGGAGCATGGCCGGGAGGACGGGCGTGTCGCACACGTGCACCGGATCTGGTCGGCGTTCAGCCTGAAGCCGCACCGGAGCGAGACGTTCAAGCTGTCGACGGACCCGCTGTTCGTCGACAAGGTGCAGGACATCGTGGGGCTGTACATGGCCCCGCCGGACCGCGCGGTCGTCCTGTGCGTGGACGAGAAGTCGCAGATCCAGGCCCTGGACCGGACGCAGCCGGTCCTGCCGATGGCGCCGGGCGTGGCCGAGCGGAGAACCCACGACTACGTCCGCCACGGCACGACGACGCTCTTCGCCGCGCTCGACGTCGCCACCGGCGCGGTGACCGGCAAGTGCTTCGGCCGCCATCGCGCCACGAGTTCCTGAGCTTCCTCAAGGAGGTCGAGGCGGCGGTGCCCGACGGGCTGGACGTGCACCTGGTGATGGACAACTACGCGACGCACAAGACGGAGAAGGTGAGGAAATGGCTTGCCCGCCGCAGGCACTGGCACATCCATTTCACGCCGACCTCGGCGTCATGGCTGAACCTAGTCGAGCGCTGGTTCGCGGAACTGACCAGGAAGAAGCTGCAGCGGAGCGCGCATCGCTCGGTCGCCGAACTCGAGGCGGACATCATGTCGTTCATCGACGCGCACAACGAGAACCCGCGGCCCTACAAATGGGTCAAGTCCGCCGACGAGATCCTTGCGTCGGTCAGGAGGTTCTGCCTCAAGATGAGTGAACCCGGCGCAAGCGAAAATGTTTGATGCGAACTTAAGATTCGGGAGACTAGTTAGTGTCAGCCAGAAAACCCGTGTTTCCGGGCGGCTGCCAGTTGCGGATTCCGACGAATCCCGATGCTGCAGTGCAGCAATCGGCCCCGCTGCGGGCCGTTCGCACGTCCCGAACGGCTGTTTTCCAAGCCTCGGGGCCGGATTCCGCGACCCACGCCGCCGGCGGCGCGCGGGCGGTCCTCCCGCCCGCGGCGGGTCGCGAACGATCCGGCCTTGTCGGGGAGCGCCGCCAGGCGGCGCGTCGTCGCCTTGCCGCCTTCCGGCGCAGCAGAAGGCCGATGCGGTGGATGTTGAAGGCAGCCACGGAGAGCGCCACCATGCGGGCAAAGCCCTCGGGCCCGCAGGCCAGGACCCGGTCGAGGCCGCAGTGCCCGAGGTTGTCGGTCGCCGATTCCACAGCCGGATGCCGGCGCCGCATCGCCGCGAACTCCCCGCCCTGCTCGCGCTCGCGCTCCGCCGCTTTCAGATACCCTTTCTTCGGCAGCATGTTGCTGTCGAGCAGCTCGTCGAGGCAGACCCGGTTCGCGGGGCTGTGGAAGCCGCGGTCGAAGCTCGCCGCGCGGAGGTCGGGAAACCGCGCCCAGGCTCCCTCCACCATCGGCACCGCGTGGTCCGTGTCGCCGCCCTCCCACATGATCTCGTGGTGCAGGATGAAGCCGTGCCGGTCCTCGAGGATGCAGACCGGAACGCCGAACTCCGCCGGGCATCCCGCCTTGTCCTTCGAGATCCAGCGCGTGTGCGGCTCGAAGATCGAGAACGCCTTCTCCTCCTGCGGGATCGTCTCGCCCTTGAGAAGGCGGCGGTCGAACTGGTCGATCTGGCGCCTCGCATGCGCGATATACCCTTCGATCTCCGCGATCTCCCGGGCTTCGGCGCCGATCTCCGCGAGTCTCGCCTCCGCGCGCGCGACGAGCTCGAGGCAGCGTTCGAGATACGTCTCCACGTTCTTCGCGGACGCCCGGCGCGTCGCCCGCACCCTGTTGAACAGGCGCCGCGCGGCCGACCGCCCGGATCAGGCAGCGCATCGCGTCCCGAAGCAGGTTCACGCCGGCGGGATAGTGCACGTCGGTCTCGACCACGAAGCTGTCACAGCGCCCGCGCAAGGGCTCGCCAGGCTTTTTTGCCGCGACCCCATGGCCGCTCTCCACGATCAGCTTGCCGACTGCAACAAGCAGCTCCGGGCTCAGCAGGCTCACATTGTCCACCAGCCTCTGGTAGTTGTAGCGGTAGTCGTCCCGCATGTCCGCATGCCCGAGGAACTTGCGCAGCGTCTTGTGCTCGTTCGCAAGTTCGTGGAGGCGGTCGAAGTCGCAACCGAGGCCCTGCTTGACCACCCCCATCACGAGGATCCGCCACATCTCCATGCCCGGCCGCCCGACCTTCCTGTCAATGCCGGGGAGGATGTGCTTGTCGCGGAGGGCGAACAGCCGGGAGCGGAAGTCCTCGTCAGAGTAGAGGAACCGAAGGCCGATCAGCAGTGCCGGGATGTCGTCCCTGGACTAGAGGTCCGGCCCGATGTCCTCGATGCGGAATTCGCCGATCTGCATCTGCGGATTGCGTACCTGCCCCATGCCTGCCTCGCAGAGAATTGCCCGAAACGGGCCGGTTTGGGCTTGAAGGGGCCGGAAACGGCGTTCCGGCCCGGATCTTCGCGTCGAGAATATCGCAATTTACGCCATGGAGCCACAACTTGCAGCCCGACTTCCACTCCGAAGTGCAACACCGGCCATTTCTGCAACGAGCGCGCAGCCCGGGCGGGGGGGACGGCCCGGCGATGGTGAATCCAAGCCCCGGGGCACCTGAGATCGGGGTCGAGGCCTTGACCTGCGCCTGCTTGTGGCGATAGCCGCGCTCGCCGCGGTTGCGCCGAATCTCGCTACAGACCGTCGTCCGGTCCCGGCCGAGCTGCGCCGCGATCTCTCCGTTCGAACGGCCGATTTTCCTCAGCGCGCATGTCCGGCATCGTTCGCCGCAGGTCAGGTTGCGGTAGCCCTTCGGCATGACAATCTCCTTGCTTCACAATACAGAGACCATCATCGCCATCTGGCTGATTCGCAACATCCTGCGTCGAAAGACACAGGCTGCCACCACATCTGGTGTTGCATTTCAGATTGGCACAGGGGGATGTTTGGTTGGCGCTTTCGCGTTGGCCTTGGTCGGTTGCATGCACGCCAACTGACTTGGAACCACGCGACCCAGCAGAGCCGCCTGACTTGGTACATTGCGTGAAATCCACTTTCATGGGCCCCGGCGCGATTACCATCGAGAACACCTGCCAGTGTTCCGACTGTCGGAAACGGCACCGCAAAATCCTCGATTTGCCTGTGCGCCGGAGAATCGAAACCGACTCCCGATCAATCGGTCGTCGACGCCGGCGTTGGGGAGCGGCCAGATGTCGTTCGTAACAGTGAACGTCCGCGTCGCGACCGGTCGTACCCGAAGAACCCCCTGCGGTTGGGCTGTTGTGCATGGACGCTTCTCCTGCAAATGTCAGCGTTCGTCTCGAGCCGGGGTTCGCAGATCCCTTTGCCTGTCGACTTCATTGCCCGCAACCCCTGAAATGCTCCCGGGACAAGCGCTGAATTTGCCGGACAAGCGCCGTCCGCCGCGGCTGCCCGCCAGACCGGAAGGCTGGTTGTTCGCCAAGGTCGCAGACAATATACACTGTCTTGCTGACTGCTGGTCCGCCTCGGGCTACAATCAAAACGCCATCGTTTTCATGCTGTCAGGATGGCTGGGGCACGGGAGGACCGAAGACCATGACGATGCGGCCCAAACGCAAGGAAACCCGCCGGGCGACCTACCAGGACGTGCTCGACGCACCGCCCCGCATGGTCGCCGAGGTTGTCGCCGGCACGCTCCATACCCATCCGAGGCCGGCAACCCGCCATGCCTGGGCGAGTTCGATTCTCGGTGGAAGCCTTGTCAATCCGTTCGGCCGGGGAAGCGACGGCCCCGGCGGCTGGTGGATTGTCGACGAGCCCGAACTGCACCTAGGCGAGGACATCGTGGTGCCGGACCTCGCCGGCTGGCGGCGCGAGACGATGCCCGAGTACCCGGACGCGGCGTATTTCACCATCGTTCCGGACTGGGTGTGCGAAGTGCTCTCGCCGTCCACGCGACGGCTGGACCTGGGCGGGAAGCGGGGGATCTACGCCCGCGAAAGCGTCCGCCATCTCTGGTTCGTCGATCCCGATGCAAGGACGCTCGAGGCCTTCGCGCTGCGCGACGGGCGCTGGCTGCTGCTGGCCACTCTCGTCGATGACGCGCCGGTCTCGCTTCCGCCCTTCGACGCCATCACCTTCCCTCTCGACGCCCTCTGGCCCGAGGCAATGGCAGGCCCGGAACGGGGAGATGCCGAATGACGTTCGATCCTTCCTCGCCGGATGCGAGTCGAGATTTCGGCGCGCCATGAACGGAGACAGGCGCCTCAGGGAGAAGCTCGCCAAGCTGGAGGCGCTGTTCCGGCGAGCGGGCAGTCCGGGAGAGAGGTCGGCTGCCGGGGCCGCGATCGAACGGCTGCAGGGGCGCTTGGGGAAGTCGGACAGGTGGCAGGAGCCCAAGGTCGAACTCCGGTATTCCTTTCCCGACATGTGGTGCGTCGACCTTTTCTGCGCGGTATGCCGCAAGCACGGAGTGCGGCCCTACCGCTACAAGCGACAGCGCCACACTACCGTCATGGTGCGCGTGCACGAACGGCAGTTCGACCGGGGGCCATGGCGGGAGTACCGCAATCTTCAGTCCGAACTGGCTTCCTACTTCAACGACGTGACCGACCACCTGATCTCAAGGGTCATGGGGTCGGGAGGCAGCAGCACGCTCGATCTGAAATAGACGAAGCGCCAGAGGATGAGCGACGACCGAACGAAAGAGAGAATTGACGAAGCGGTTCTGGCATTGCTCTACCTCAACATTTGCGAGCGCCCTCGCTTCGGCGGCGCTCGCGCATGGAAGTCCCTCAACTGGAGTGCCATGGACAGGCTTCATGACCGCGACCTGATTTCCGATCCGGCGAGCAAGGCGAAATCCGTCTACCTGACCGACGAGGGAGTTGCCCGGGCCGAAGCTGCCTGCCAACGACTATTCAAGGACGAAGATTAGGCCGACAACCCGGATCCTGCAACGACCCTGCGCGGCAAGGAGAGCCGGGGTGCGAAGACAGAACCGGCCGGTTCACCGACCTCGACGTCTCCATTCCGCGATCCACAGGATTCGGGCGTGTCCCGATCAACCCTCTACAACTTCATGGCTGCCACCGGAATCAACCTGGCGTTTACTCCAGAAGGTTGCCAAAATGCTCAGTTGTGTACGAAATTGCGGGACGGACGTCTTGTTCCGGGCACGCGCCGGCTTGCCTGAATGCCCGGGCACCCGGAAGGTCGCTGGTTTCTTCCTCCGGCAGGATGTCGGACGCGACCCCTGACGCACGCGCTGCCGGAAGTTGATCGGCAATCGCCCGCCCCTCCGGCCTCGCCTGTCACGACCGCAACTTGTCCAGCCACGAGTTCGTTGCCCGCGGGTGTGGCCGTTCCTGTGCCGATCCAATGGTCCAGGCGATCCGGAACTTGACATCATTCTGCATGCGCCGGAAGTTCACATCGAATTTACAGGCGAATTGGCATGAAAAAAAGTGACCGGCGACCCCCTGTCGCCATTGTTGGTGGAGGTACCATTGGAACGGGTTGGGCGATCGTTTTCGCTGCCGGCGGTCACTATGTCCGCGTGTTCGACAGCGATGCAGGAAGGCTCGCGGATGCCCGGCAGGAAGTCCTGGATCGGCTTGACGAGCTCGAGGACTTCGGCCTGCTGAGCGGATCGCCGGGCGAAGCTGCAGACAGAATCGCGTTCGTCGACGAAATCGGATCCGCGATCGATCGAGCAGGCCACGTTCAGGAATGCATTTCGGAGGATGTGCACGCAAAGAAAAGGCTCTTTTCCGAACTGGACTCGATTGCGCCGCCCGACGTCGCACTTGCCAGTTCGTCTTCGTTTATCTCGGCATCCAGGTTCGCCGCGAACCTGCCGGGCCGGTCCCGCACCTTGGTCCTGCACCCCGCAAATCCGCCTTATCTGCTGAGAATCGTCGAAATCGTGCCCGCGCCCTTCACGAATCCGGAGGTTGTGGACCGGACTGCCAGGCTGCTTGAAGGGCTGGACATGTCGTTCGTCAGGCTCGGCAGCGAAGTTGAGGGTTTCGCCTACAACAGGCTTCAGGGCGCGTTGCTGCGCGAAGCATATTGCCTGGTGCGCGACGGAATTCTGTCGGTTGGCGAAATCGACCGACTGGTGCGCGACGCGCTGGGTCTTCGCTGGTCAGTGATCGGCCCGTTCGAAACCTCCGATCTCAACACGCGCGGCGGAATCATCGCGCATGCTCATCGGATGGGGCCTGCCTATGCCCGGATGGGCAGGGAACGCGGTCAACATGACCCATGGACGGAAGAACTTGTCGCAGGGGTCGCCGCAGCCCGGCGAGAAGCGCTGCCGCTGGACGGGTGGCGGCAACGCGGCAATGAACGCGACAGGGCGCTGATGGCCCTTCTGCGCGCAAGACGCCAGGATCCGGCGCTGGCGATCTGCATTGACGATTAGGTCGGGAGGCAGTCGCTTGGGCCTGCCCGACCGAACCGGTTGCAATGCGCTTCGCGCAAGCAACGCCTGGCTCGGCGAGAATAGCGACGTCGTCGAGCTCGATTTCGAGGGACGTGCCATAAGGGCTCGACGGGGCGAAAGCCTCTTGGCAGCCTTGGTCTCGTCAGGCGAGCTTCGCCTGCGCTTGACCGAAAGCGGCAGTTATCGCGGCCCGTTCTGCGGAATGGGCGTGTGCCAGGAGTGTCTTTTGGAGGTGAACGGCCGCTGTTCCCGGCGCGCCTGCATGACCAGGGTTGGCCCGGGAATGTCCGTCCGGCGCCAGACGAACCGGGTGGCAGCCGGAACCGGACCGGAAGACATCTCGACCGGGCGGCGGCGCCGCGCCGCGCCGGCCCTGACTCCCCAGATTGCCGTGGTCGGCGGCGGCCCCGGGGGCTTGGCGGCGGCGGCAGCGGCGGCGCGGGCTGGCGCGGACGTCCTGCTGATCGACGAGAGGCCGCAGCTAGGCGGGCAGTTCTTCAAGCAGCCACTGGCTGCAGCCGACCTGCCGTTGGAGAAATTCGACGACCGGCAGTTCTCAGATGGCCGGAAATTGATTGGCGAGGTCAAGGCATCGGGCGTCGAGATCTTGCAGTCTGCCAGGGTCGTTGGCGCGTATAAGCCCCTGGATCTTGTGATCAAGGCCGGATCCGGAACCCGCCTGGTTCGCCCGCAGGTGCTGATTGTAGCGACGGGGGCGTACGAGGTAGGCTACCCGTTCAATGGCTGGACCCTTCCGGGCGTCATGACTACCGGCGCAGCGCAGACCCTGCTCAGGAGCTACCGCGTATTGCCGGGGCGGCGCGTACTGGTCGCCGGCAACGGGCCGCTCAATTTCCAGGTCGCGACCGAGCTGCTGAATTCAGGCGCCGATGTCGTTGCCGTCGTCGAAGCCGCCCGACGGCCCGGCCTGCCTGCGGCGGGTTCCGTCATCGGGATGCTGAGAACCGGCCCGCGTCTGGCGATCAAGGGCGCGGGATATCTTTCGTTTCTCGCGCGAAAGAACGTCCCGCTGGTCTACGGACGCAGAATCGCCCGCGTCGAGGAGCTGGGTCAAGGAGAACGCCCGCGCCTTCTGGCGATCGCGGAGTGCCTGGCCGGCGACGATGTTCCGGCAAGGGAATTCGAGGCCGACGCCGTCTGTCTCGGATACGGCTTTCGGCCAGCGAACGAAATACTCCGTTCTCTCGGTTGCACGCAGGCGGTGAACCCGGGATCCGGAATGATGGAGACCGCGCGACAAGACGATTGCACGACCAGCCGAGATGACGTGCTGGCAGTGGGAGACTGCGCAAAGTTTGGAGGCGCAGCGGCGGCGCAGGCCGAAGGGATTGTCGCCGCAGCCACCGCGCTGAACGTGCTCGAAATCCCGACGCCGCGCGGATTTCGCGGGACCCTGGAAACTGCCAGGGCAGAGCTTCGGCGGCAAAGGGGTTTCCAGCAGTCGTTGTGGAAGCTGTTCCGGCCCGCAGGTCGCCTGTTTGCCGGACTCGACGAAAGTGCGCCCGTCTGCCGTTGCGAAGGCTTGAAGCTGGCCGAACTGAATTCCGTCTTGGTCAACCATTCCCATGCAACCTTTGCGAGCATAAAACGGCTCACGCGAGTCGGCATGGGACGGTGCCAAGGGCGATATTGCGGTGTTGCCCTTGAACGAATCCTGGAAGACAGGCAGGATTCTCCACTGGAAGAAGCCGACCTCTGGGCTCCGCGCCCGCCGGTCAGCCAAACACGAATAGCCGACATTGCCGGTCTCGAGTTTCCAACACGCGGGACGGGCGAGTGACCCGCTCGACGGGGCGTGTCAACATGGGCTCATCTTTTTCGGCACTGCCCAACAAGAGTCGACTGGCCATGGAAGGAACGATTTGGGCTCTCCTGGCGATGCAATTGCGGCCGAACAAGCTGCTGGATTCGGAGTTTCCTGCCGTGGTCCGGCTTCTATAGTTGAAGTGGCCTGCCTGGCCGGACTTGAGATTCGGAAAGCTGTATCAGGAGCGAGACTTGGTCGACGTTGTGACACCGGAAGTCAGATCCCGGATCATGTCGGGAATCCGGGGGCGCGACACCAAACCCGAGGTCTCGTTGCGGCGCGCCCTCCATGCCCGCGGATTCCGGTTCCGCCTCCACGTGAAGAAGCTGGCCGGAAAGCCCGACCTCGTGTTTCCGAAATGGCGGTCGGTGCTGTTCGTCAATGGATGTTTCTGGCATCGTCACGAGGGTTGCTCCAAAGCGTCCACACCGTCAACGAATACCCGGTACTGGTCGGAAAAGTTCGCTGGAAACGTTGCTCGGGACCGGCGAAACGTCGAAGGGCTCCTGGCTGAAGGCTGGCGAGTGGGCATTGTCTGGGAATGTCGCATTGGCAAGAAACCCGATCCGGCCCTCGTTGACGAGGTCGCCAATTTTCTGCGCGACAGGAATCGGATCCGAGCCGAGTGGCCGTAGTGCGACGCTTCGAATCGGTGCAGGCTCTCCTTTCGATCCGGATTCTCGTTCCGAAGGCCGACAAGCCAGCAGTCCTGCGGCCTGACCAGCACCCGAAATGAGGGCCCGAATATGTGGGCTCCGGATCGGAGAGGCCGGCTTCCCCGGAGTTCATTCCGGCGAACTGATCGTTCCAATTCGAAATCGGAGAGGAGTGCTCAACGAAAGGGTTGGAGCGGCCAGCTAGGACTGGCCGACCCGAACTCGGCGAACTGGCTCGCCAACCGTCACGACTACGGATCGGATCACGCGACGGCGCATCCAGCCTTCGCATGCCCGCTTGCTCGTTCGTCCGGTACGAAGACGAGTTCGGGAACCACTACTTCCCAGCTGTCGCTTTTCACATTGTTCAGATATTGCGGATCCGAAGCTTCACGGCTCCACTGCACGATGGCCAACACCGTGCCGTTCCGGCAAGTCAATCCGGATGGCGGCTTGAAGTTCCTGGAAAGGCGCCCCACCAACGTGTCCGCCCGATCCAGCAGTTCCCATCTTCCGCACTCTGTGGCGCTTATCTTCAGCTCTGCCCCCGGCGACAGCGAGGCAATCGCCCGATGGACACCGTGGCGAGGATGCCGACGTCCGGCGAACCCGAGGTCCACCTGATCGAGGCTGACCCTGATGTGGCGGCGCAGAAGCTCTTTCGGGACGGGCGGGAGCGCGACCGGATCGCGAAACAGTACTGATGGATTGCCGCGCAACGCCGTCTGCAGCGAATTGGGCTCCCCGAGCCGGGCAAGCGTGAGTGTCTCCCGCGCGCGCGTCATCGCGACGTAGTAGAGCCGGCGCGGCTCGTCCGGATCCTCGCCCCTTCCGCTGCGATTCCAGCCACCGTCCAGAACGGCGACATGACGGAACTCCAGCCCCTTGGCCCCGTGCCCGCTCAACAGCAGCAACCCCCGCTGGCGCCGGCGTATCTCCCGGCCCCACTCCGCCAGCCACTCGACGAAATGATCCGCCGGCACCTCCCCGCCGCCGGTCTCCAGCGCGTGCTCCTCGATCGCCTGACACAGCAGGTCGTGCCAGGGGCCTCTCGGCCGCGCCCTGATCCAGCCCCGCAGTGCGGCCCCGTCAATGACGCGGGACTTCCTCGCGCGAACCCAGTCGACGAATTCCCCGGTTTCACGCAGGCGCCAGAAACCGGGGATTTCCTCGTTCCCCATCTGCGACGGAATACCGTGCATCTCGCAGAACGCACGAACCGGGGCCAGATAGTCCCACTTGCGCGCGATCACCGCGCAACGCGACCAGTCCCAGTTCTCGGCAAGCGCCGCGAGGCGCTGCAGTTCGCCCATGACGGAAATCGCCTGGGAAACGGAATCATGGGTCGCCGGGAGGATCTGCACCCGTCCGCACGAGACCGGGTCGAGCGTGTCCCATGATCCACCAGGCGGATCCTTCGCGCGCGCCCGGTCGACACGGATCGGATGGCCGACCTTCATCCGTTCCCGCGCCGGTTCGATCACCGCGTTCGCGGCCGCCACGATGTGGCCCGTCGAACGGTAGTTTGCCGTCAGATACTTCGGTTTTGGTCCGTAGTCCCTTTCGAAACGGCGGATGAACTCCACCGATGCCCCGTTGAACGCGTAGATGTTCTGATCGTCGTCGCCGACCGCGAACAGTGCGAGCCTGCCGGCATCATCCTTCAAACTTCGTCCGGCCATGGCCGAAATCAGTTCGTACTGATCCCGCCCGATGTCCTGGTACTCGTCCACGAGAATCCAGCGAAACCCCGCGAGCAGGCGCTCGCGCCGCTCGTCGGCTTCCTCCGGCAGCAAACCCTCGCCGCGCAGCAGTTCAACGGCGCGGCGCATCACGTCCCGAAACATCTGATCGTCGGGGCGCTCCGCGCAGCCGGTGAAGCTGGCTCCTGCAAGCCTCATCGCAAGGGCGTGGCAGGTGAGCACGGTCACCCCTCGAGCATCGTCTCCGATCAATTCCGAAAGGCGGCGACGGATCTCGACGGCCGCGTGGCGGTTGTAGGCAAGCGCCAGTATGCCGCGTGCGTTCTCCCGCCGCGCACGTATGAGAAAGGCAATGCGATGTACAAGCACGCGGGTCTTGCCGGAGCCGGGACCGGCAAGAACAAGTACGTTCTTTCGGTCGCTTTGGTCGGCGACGATGCCCTGTTGGGCAGGGTTCTTCAGGCACTCGACGATTGCCCGCCAGGAATCGGGGGTGGTCTCACGCCCGATCTCCTTGTCCCGACCAGGCAGCCAGCGCCCAAGAAACTCGTCTTCCGTGAGCGTGAAGTAGTCCATCGCCAACTGCAGTGCCTCGCCCATGGCGGCGAGTCCCCGTTTCGCAAACTCCACCATGACGTGGATCTGCAGGACCTGCCCCTTGTAGTGAAGCGACAGGGGCTCGAAGTCCGCTCCGGAGAAGCCGCGCCGCTCCCGCTGGTCCAGGTGGATCGTCATGGCTGGACGGAATACCGCCAGGCCCTTGTTGAGGCGGACGACATCAAGTTCGTGCAGCCAGAGCAGAGCGCGGTCCAGCAACTTGCCAGCGTCCTTCACCGTGCTCTTGAGAACAAGATCCGATTCAATCGCCTGCAGCAGCTTGCCAAGGGTGGTCTCGGCCAGAAGATCCGTTCCCCGGCTGCCGGGCGGCAGGCACTCGACGAGATGCTCCTGCAGTCGCCGGGCTGCCTCGCGGCGGCGGCGCGCGGTTTCCTCCAGCGCCCGCCATTCGCGTTTCAGAGTGACTCGCGCGGTTTCGGCATCCCGTTTGCGAACTGCAAGGCTGCCCCCGGCTCCGTCTTCGCCCCAGCCGTCGTAGGCTATTCCCCTTACGATGCGCCACAGGCGCTCGGGCAATGGGTCCACGAGACCCTGATCCCGAAGGATCTGGGCCGCAATTCGCAAGTGCAGCGAGGATGTCTCTCCCTTGCCCAGGTCCGGCGCCGCCTCCCTCATGTGGTCGATCAGGGCAGTCTCCAGCGCCACCGCCTCCTCGAGGCGTTTGAGGGAGCTGCGTTCCACGCCGGCGTGGACGAATGCGGTCAGCGCCGTATCGTTGCTGGCGATGCCGAGCCGCTCAAGATCGTACAGGGCCGCGCGCACCCCTTCGGCGCCAAGTCCCGAAACCCCCATGAGTTCGTCGGTCGTGACCCCCTCGTCCGCGCCGGCCTCGATCAGCGCCTCGGCGATGCTCTGCAATTGCCTGCGGTACGCGTCGCTTATCGAGGCGCCGGCAAGAACTTTCCTTGCCGCCCCGGCCGAGTCCACCCGAAGCGAAGACGGGAATACCTGGACGAAATTCTCGTCCCGGCTCAGGAGTTCCACCTCTTCCAGCCAGGCCACCGCGGTTCGCACGCGGGTATCGTCGGTCGCCGAGTCGCGCTCAAAGGCCATTTCCTCGTCTTCGACGAGAATTTCGCCCGCGGTCGCCACAACGGCGCCGCCAAAGCGCTTCTTCCGGTCCAGATTGCGCAAAGCCCTGAGGACGCCGTGAATCTCGGCCCTGGTGAGCCGTGACCGGGCCGACATCCCGAACTGACGTTCCACGTCGTCTGCCGCATACAGCAGCACGCAACGCGCACTTTCGCGGTCTCGTCCGGCCCGGCCCGCCTCCTGGAGATAGTTTTCCAGCGAACCGGGGATGTCCGCGTGGATGACGAGCCGCACATCTGGCTTGTCGATCCCCATTCCGAATGCGTTGGTCGCCGCGATCGCGCGCAGCTCGCCATCGATGAAGCGTCGCTGCACGTGCTTCTTGGTTTCCGGGGGCAGGCCCGCATGAAAGTGGTCCGCCGCCACGTCCTTCAGTTGAAGATACTCCGCGACTTCCTCGCTTTGCTTCCGGGTCGCGCAGTAAACGATCGCGCCGCCGGGCGCATCAGGCGGCAGATTGTACATCAGCACCTGATGTATGTGCGCGAACTTCTCTCCGCCCGTGGTCGGAATCACCTCGAAGGTCAGATTGGTGCGCTCGGCGCCACCGTCAAAGACCTCCAACTCGGTCCCCAGCCGGTCCCGAAAGTGGCGCGCGATGTCCTTCACGACGTCCGGCTTGGCGGTCGCGGTCAGGCAGAGCACGGGCGGCACCGGCTCGTCTCCGGCCTTTTTCCGGATAAATTTCCCCACATACCGGTAGTCCGGCCTGAAGTCGTGCCCCCAGCGCGACAGGCAGTGCGCTTCGTCCAGAACCCAGCCTCCGATCTCGCGTTGATCGAGCGCGCGGCGCAACGAGCGCGAGCGGAGCTGCTCGGGGGAGATGAGAAGGATGCCCGCGTCGCCGAGCCGGACCCGCTCCAGCGCATCCGAGCGTTCGGGCATCGACAACAATCCGTTGATGGTTACGCAGCAGGCAATTCCGCGCGCCACCAGCCCCGCCACCTGGTCCGCCATGAGCGCGACCAGGGGCGAGATCACCACCGTCAGCGCGCCGGTCTTGTCGTAGCGCGAGAGCGCGGGGATCTGGTAGCAGAGCGACTTGCCGGTGCCGGTGGGCAGAATACCAAGTACATGCTTGCCCGCCATCGCTGTCTCGACGATGGCTTGCTGCATCGGCCGACCGTCGCGGTCAGCCGGTTCGGGTCTGAAGGCGTCGAAACCGAACCAGCGTCGCAATTCCTTGCGGGCATCGTGCCGTTCGCCGCACCAATTGCAATCGGGCTCGGCACAGGCGTGATCTCTGAGCCGGCGTACAATGCGCCCGGCCTCCGGAAACTGACGGCGCACCCAGGGCGGCATGACGGAGTCGCCGCCGGCTACCGACAGCCATGCCAGCGCATAGGCCAGCGGCCAGCGGCAGATCTTCAGCCGCTTCAAGATCTCCCGACCCTGACTCGTGCATGTGCCGTGCTTTTTCAGGAGCCGCGCGATCGCCGCCTCGGTTTCTCTCCCGGAAGGACGGGGCGAGAGACGGATCTCCCTGAAGAACTCGTCCAGAGCGCGATCCGTCCCTTCGGGCTCGGGCGTGCACAGCCAGTGCCAGGCCGCGAGCAGATCCGGAGCAGCCTCCGTTTTGAGTTTCTGCAGCTGTTCGCCGAAAACCTCCAGCGCAAGCCGTGCATCCAGATCCGGATCGTTGACGCGGCCGCGCTTGAGCCTGCCGTCCTGATAGTGCTTGACGAGGTGGTGATAGGGATTGCGCGGAAACGCGAGAGGGCTGAGCCGGAGGGTGTCGACGCGCGGCAGCGACAGCAGGCGCAGATCGGGCTTCGCCGCTTGAAGATGAGGAAGGTCGAATTCGATCAGGTTGTGACCCAGAACGAAGGACGCCTGATCGGCCAGCTTGTCGAGCCTGCACAGCGCTTCCGCCAGTCCGACGCCGGAATTCTCGAGGCGCTCGCCGGTATCAGCGCGTACCGCTCCTATCTTCCGGATGTGCCCGGATTTCTTGCCCACCTCAAGATCGAGCGACAGGCACCGGGGCCGGAACATCTCATCTTCGCCGAATGTCGGCACAACCGGACCTGACTACGGGAAAGGACGGGCGCCGGGCCGCTGACCAGCCCCCGGACGTTCGGAGTCTCGAGCTTCTCGCCGGATTTGCATTTGGTATCGTCCTTCTCCCGTCACATTCCGTCTTTCGATCCGCAACAGTAATCCCCTTTCGACCATGAAAGATCAAATCCTCGCCGGTCCCGTTACTCAATAGCGAGTCGCGTGAATGCCGCACCATGAGTTTCCTCACCTGCGCGGATCAAATGTACTACGCCGAAGAACATGCCGACATTTGTTGCCGCGCCGCGTCCAGTGGCAGCGCAGGCGGAACTGTGAAACTCCCGTGAAACAAATCCGTATGCGAGCGGCCTCGCCAGTCGGTCGCGCCGGGCGCGGAGTGGAAGCTGACGCAGCGAAGGCACGCAAGACGATTTTCGGTTCACCCTCGGCAACGCGGCGGCGCCTCCGGAAGCGGTCTGGTTACTGCGGGAGGTTGCCGCAAGCGGATGCGGAGGTCGAAGGCGTGCGGCGTGAAGGCGATGTAGGGTCTGGCCGCATGACCGGCAGGGTCCGCAGAAGGCAGCGCGGAATCCCGGATGTCTTCGGAAACACGGCCCGCAGGAGGCGAAACCTCGGGTTCGCCCTGCAACGCAGGGTGCAAGGTGTCATTTCGCCGCGCCAAGCGCTCCTGAACGCAGGCAAGCAATTCTCCATGCGTCACGACGCATCCGCTTCTCGATCGATGACTTCCGAAAGGTCATCGTGCTTGCGATGACCCCGGATGTGAACAACCGGCAGGTTCGACCTATAGCGAACCGCTTCGAAGCGGGTGGCGCAATTTGCAGGGTCGAGGACTTGGCGACAAGCAAGAGCCTCCAATTTCGCCGGGTAGGCATTGACCGCGAGCTTCGCGTGCTCCTCCCTTTTTGATTTCCCTCTGACCGTGAATTGCCGTTCAATGTCGAACCCGGGATAGTGGTTGAGGTCAAAGTCCATGACGCATACAGGCATGCGTCTAAGCAGAGTCGGAGGAAGGCAACCTACGAATGAAGGAGGAAGCGTTCAGGGACTGGTTGCGGGTCGAGCGCGGACTCGACGTCGGCAGCGTCGGGAGTCGACTGAGCAATTGCAGGCGAGTCGAACGCTATGAAGGGGATCTCGACGCGCTCTATGATTGCGACGAACTTGCCGGCCTTTTGCGGCGCTTGAATCCGGCGGAGCCCGGGCATGAAATCCGGATCGCGGGAAACGCGTACAACGTAACGGCGACGCTGAAGACCGCCGTCGGCCTTTATCGCGACTTTCGGAGGGGCGGCGGTCGACCGCCTCGATCCGGCGGCGCTCCGGCAGAGCCTCGGCGGCACGAAACTGCCAAGGTGTTGCCGTCTGGATGGCCCCGCTGGCCGACGCCGACGGACGAGGACCTGCTCGAACTCGCCATCGCGATGGCGCCGTTCGTGCGGTTTCTCGATCCGGGAATTGTCGATGCCGTGGTCAGGGACAATCGGCGCAACGGGGACAAGTGGTCCGCCTCGCTGGAAAAGCTTGAAATAGACCCGTTCTTCTATCTCTGGGAAGGTTCGCCCTGCGCGTTTCCGGGGGTTCGGCGGCATGCCGGGAGAGCGGAAATCGAGGCGTTCCGGAAAGGGGCCAAGGCAGCCAAAGCACAACCGCAATGTCTGGCGCTGGACGACAATGACTATCCGAAACATCTCTGGTCGTTTGTCTTCACCGGCAAGCCGTTTCGCAAACGCGGCCCGTCCGGCTACCAGCTTGCGCACCTGCTCGACCACAAGGACCACGGAAATCGATGGCGGAAAGAGCTTGATCATCCTCCATCGCACTTCCCGAAACCGAAGTCGTTTTCCGGGCTGTTCACGAGCGCGGCGAATGCCGCGTATGCGCCGGGCGTCTTCCTCCGGCCCACTGATCTGTCGCCAAGGCTGCGGCAACTGATCCAGAGGCGGGCGCAGCAACTCTACAGGGATGTCTGCCGTCTGGCACCGCCTCCCCTTGAAGTGAAACCAAACGACGACCCCGAGTGGGACGTCGGAAATTTCCGTTGGAGCGCGCCGGTCGGTGACATGGAGTGCATCGAAGACTTCCTTGAATTCCGCAGAAATCGCGTCGACAAACTCATAGAGAATGGGACCGCGGCGGCTTCGATTGGCGGCAATCGCTAAGGTACCCGGCCAAAAATGGGACTTGGAGGGCGAAAGGGCCCAAGTCGCCGACAAACGGTCCAACCCCTGCGCATTTGGAAAGACGGCTCCGGAACCGTCTCAGTCACTCTGTTGCAAGCAGGACGACGTTCGGCGGCCTCTATGCCCTGCGCCGTTCAAGCCGGCTGCCTTGCCAGTCGCCCTCGGAAGAAATCAGCGAAGAGACATCCACGCAGGCGGAACGCTGCACGCATGTTGCGGAAACGCGATGCGCCGGGAGCGCGCATTCCGAAGATCTGAAACCCGGGTGCCGGCCGGAAGGTCGCGCGTTCGCAGCCGGACCATGAACTCCTGCCCGACACGGGCGTGCAGATCCTTCCGGAAACCCTCGTCGTCCGTTCCCCATGAGAGGAGACGACGGAACCCCCGCACGCGGTCGGGCGAATGAATTCTCCTTGTGCAATCCGGCCCGATGATGTTCATCCGCAACGCTGGCCGCGGCGTCGGCAAGCGCGGTTTCGGGACATTCCCGGACGCCAGCCGAACCCCCGACTTGAGAGGAGCGGGCATGAAACTGAGCGACTTCAAGGTCCTGACCTTCGACGTCTACGGCACGCTGATCGACTGGGAGAGCGGCATGGTCGCGGCGCTGAAGCCCCTGACCGACCGGGTCAGCCGCAGCCTCGACCGCGACGACATCCTCGAGGCGCACGCATACCACGAATCGACCCTGCAGCGCTGGACCCCTTCCAAGAGATACAGCGATCTTCTGCCCGCGGTTTACAGGCGTCTGGCAGAGGAGTGGGGAGTCAACGTCGCCTGGGAGGAGTGCGTCGCCTACGGTCTTTCGGTTCGGCAGTGGCCGGCATTCGACGACAGCCGCGAGGCGCTCGCCTACCTGAAGCGGCACTTCGGGCTGGTTGTGCTGACCAATACCGACAATCTCAGCTTCTCGGGCTCGAACGCACGGCTCGGCGTGCGCTTCGACGGAGTCTTCACGGCGGAGGACATCGGCAGCTACAAGCCCGACGACCGCAACTTCGAGTACATGCTGGAATCCCTCGCGCGCCGCGGCATCGGGAAACGCGAAATTCTCCACACCGCCGAGAGCCTCTTCCACGACCATGCTCCGGCAAACAGGCACGGTCTGGCAAACTGCTGGATCTACCGTCGTCACGACAGGAAGGGCTTCGGCGCGACCATGGATCCCGGCATGACGCCGAAATTCGATTTCCGGTTCAACAGCATGATGGACTTGGTCAGGGCGCACCAGGCGGAGTTGTCGGGCTGACGGCGGTGCGGGCCAAGCCGAACCTGTCCGCAGTGTGGAGCACGTGCCCATTGCCCGGGTTGCTGCATGTTCGACGAATTGCACCGCGAAGCGGCGCGCCAAGCACGCAGGTTTGAAGGTTTCCGGACCCCGGCGAAGCCGCGGAAGGCGGCTGGCTACTGGGCCACGACCAGCGGCACGCCCGCGTTCGCGTCCTCGATCGACGAAATGATGTGCGCCACGCGGCGGTTGTTGCTCGGATGCGTCTGAAGGAAACCCACCGTCTGGGTGGAAACGCCGCTCCTTTGCCTCGCGTCCGCCCGATGCAATCGAACGATGATGTCCTTCATCGAGTCGGTGTCGTAGCCTGCGCCCGCGAGGACGTAGACGGCGGTCCGGTCCGCTTCCAGTTCCATTTCCGGACTGTACGCGGTGGCGCCGACCGCCGCGCCGAACTCCATCATGCCTTGCACGGCCTGCTGGTCGGCCGGGGAATGGCTGTCTCCGGTGACTGCCAGCGCGAGGCCGCCGGCTACGAGCATGCCGATCACTGCGTTCGACATCTTCAGCGATACGTGATCATACATGACGTGGGCGAATTCATGCGAGAGGACGGCCGCGATTTCCTCGTCGCTCCCCGCGTTCGCGATCAGGCCCCCGTAAATGCCGATATCGTAGTTCTGGTCGGCGAATGCGTTCATGTCCGGTTCATCCGGAAACACGTGCACCGTCGCGGTCAGCATCAGGTCGCAGTTGGCCTGCGGCCTCCCGAGTTCCTGGCAGACGGAATGGGCCGAGTTCCTGACCCGGGGCAGCACGCGATCGACCACGGCGGCCATCTCCTCCTGCCGCGTATGGCGCGGCACGGCGATCTCTTCGCTCGCAAGCGCAACGACCGCCGCTTCCCGATGCCTGTCGTCGACGTCCTCGATCTCAAGCACGGGCGTCGCGCATCCGGCAAGAAGCGCCAGACACAGAAATGCATTCAGTACCGCCAGCACGGGTTTCATGATTCCTCCTCATTGCTGCCCGGCGCAAAGGGGCCGATCCGGCTGCCGACTACGCACTGCTTCCGCGACCGTCGACGTTCCCGCAATGCACTTGCGCACCCGAAAGATGCATTTTGTTCCAGAATCCGCTCCTTGGCAAACGGGAATCCATACTGCGAATCACCAGCGCCATGTCCTCCCCAGCCGAGACCGTCGCAAGACGTTTGGCCGGATTTGATTCGCGAAGTCCGCGTTCGCCCTAAGCCATGGATCCTCGAGCGCGCGGCGATGGCAAACGGCTGCTGAGCGTGATTTGAATTTCTGCGCGGAGCGTGGCGAATTGGCGGCGCCCGGGTTCGTGCGGGGCGCAGCCCTCTGGAGCAGGGTGGAAAACGGCGCCGCCGCCGTCGAGTGGCGGCCGTGGCTGGTCATCAGGTGCGGTGGGCGGACATCGACCGTAATGCTGCCGTTCGGCATGTCCGCATCGCATTCGAGTCATTGTCTCCAAACGAGTGGTTGCGGCGACTCCCGCAACCACTTTGTTCAGGAGGGCTTCAAGGGAGCGTGGGTCGCTTTCGGTGCCGGTGAGCCCTGGAGTCGAAGTTGTGGGCGTGCGCCCACATGCCGCGCTGCCTTTCGCGCGCTTCCTGCTCGACGAGCTTGTAGCGGTCGCTATATGCTGCGATCGCGTGTCCCTCCCGCACCAGCCATTCCCCAATGTCCCTGCCCTTGTAGGTGACGGTGCCGAGCAGGCGCCCGAATTCGTCCGTGTCCTCGACCGAGACGCGGACGTGTTTTCCGCCGATTTCCCTTATCAATGCGCTTTTCACGCGCCTTCCGTGGTTGAACCAGTAGCCGTCCCGATGTCTTGCCCGCTGGTCCCATTCGGGAGCGTCGATCCCGGCAAGTCGAACTTCCTGTCCGGCAACCCGTATGCCGTCGCCGTCCGTCACGTAAGCCTTGCCGGCGAGCGTGCGGGGGAAGCGGAGTCGTGCGGCGGACGAATTCCGGGAAGCCGCGCGGCTGCGCTTTCGCCCCGGCCCTCTTCTCGAAAATCCCTTCCTCCATTTCCGGCGAGAACGTTTTCCGAAAGCGCCCTTGCGCAGAACGGCGACAGCGACAGCGAACGCGATCAACAACACCAGTCCGGAAACCGTTTCCATCGCCTTGCACTCCAAATCAGGCCGGGCGTTCGTGCGGTCGACCGACACCGAAGCATAGCCGGTTCCGGCCGTGCCGGTCGACATGGGTGTTCCTGAAACGGCAGAGACTGTCGTCAGGGGCTGGTCTGCGGCAATTTCGGGCTCTCGGGCAAGGCCGCCTCGGGGCGAGTTTCGCGAGGCCCGGGGCCTCCTTCGCCAGATGCCACGACCGCCGCCAGCGGGACGTTTCCGCATCTTGGACGGCGGGCGTCCAGTACGCGCCTTGCGATTGCTCCGGGTCCGGCGCCAAGGGCATCGCGCCATGCCGTGTCGCAACGGAACATTGCGGACTCCGTGAGACATGCGCAGCTTTCCGAGTCAGATCAGGAATCGACGTCCAAGGGAGACGGGCTTCGCGAGCGCCGCGTGCGACGGAACCGTTTCAAGGCATGAGCAGGAGTTGCCGACGAGCCAGCGCGTTCACGCATTCCTCCCTGGACGGCGCGACCGCAAGGAGCCGGGGAAACCGAGAGAAACAAATGAAGCAGTCGAGGCAAGTGCAAGCCCCCAGTGGCGCACGTCCACTTGCAGGCCGCTCGGCCGTGCAAATGTTCGAACAAGCCTAATCCGCCGCAATGCCCCGTACGGAGGGAGAATCTCGTTGAGAATCGTCGCTAACAGATGAAGCAGATGAGGGATGAGTTAGGGGCTCATATGCTTGGCTAACGCGCAGGGCGGTTTGTCCGTGAGTGATTGGCCTGTGCTGCAAGGTTGTTCCCGAACCGGGCCGAAAACCCCGCTCAAGTCGCGCTACAGGCGCCTGGCCGAAAGCGAACCGGGGCAGCTGCGGATCTCTCGAATTCGGCCGTGACGCCGGTGGCGCCGGACGACGAGCCGCGTTTCCGCGCGCTTGCGGCCAAGCAATACTGTCCCGGCGCGCCGTTTCGCGGACGGCGGGGAAACGAGGGCAAAGTCACGGACTTGCCGCTGAAAGCCGGATCCGGCACGAGATGAATTGCCGGCCCGCCAAACGGCCTCGTCAAGACCTGCGGAGAAAAATCAGCCGTGCTTTGGACGCTTTGTCCCCTTGCCCGTGACGTTGATGCCAACTCCACCTTGGCATGATTCGATGCCTTTTGAAGGAGGTGTCCTTTCCATACGAAGGATTTGATTTAGCGCGGCGAATGGTGGTTTATCGTGCGAATCGATTCGGAGCGGACGCTTGGAGATCCTCCAACTCATCGTCAGCGGGCTTGCCAATGGCTGCGTCTACGGCCTGATCGCGCTCGGCTTCGTGCTGATCTACAAGGCTACAGAGCAGGTCAATTTCGCTCAGGGAGACATGATGATGCTGGGCGCCTTCATTGCGCTCGCGCTCGGCAACGACTCCCATGTCGGCGCGCCGTTCTGGGCCGCCTGCGCCGGCGCGATTCTCGCAATGGCTGCCATCGGATGGCTGCTCGAACGAGTCGTGCTGCGCCGTGTCATCGGCCAGCCGCAGATCGCGATAATGATCTTGACGATCGCCATCGGCTTCGTGCTGCGTTTCGTCGCCGGCGCCGTCTGGGGCCACGACCCGCTGGCGCTGGAGAGCCCGGCCGCAGGCGTCAATTTCCGTCTCGGCGGGCTGATCCTCGGGCTCGACGAGATTGCTACCATCGCGGTCACGATTCTCCTGACCGGCCTGCTCTTCCTGTTCTTCGCCCGCACCCGCCTCGGGATCGCCATGCAGGCGTCAAGCCAGAACCAGCTCGCGGCCTACTACATGGGCATCCCGGTGAAGCGGATTCACGGGCTGACCTGGGCGCTTGCGGGCGCGACGGCGGCGGTTGCGGGGCTCCTGTTCGCGTCCAAGGGCTCGATCGACCCCAGCGCCGGGTTCCTGGGCATCAAGGCGTTCGCCGCGGCGGTGATCGGCGGGTTCGGATCGCTGCCCGGGGCGCTGGCGGGCGGACTGATCGTCGGGCTGATCGAGCCCTTCGCGAGCCGCTACGTCTCTGCCGGATACGCGCAGATCGCGCCCTACGCGGTCATGATCCTGGTGCTGATCGTCCGCCCACACGGCATCTTGGTGCAGGTCGGCGCGAAAAAGGTGTGAACCGGTGCGCGTCCAGTTCAAGACCGGCTACGACCAGGACATCCGCCTGTTCGCGGACGCACGCGAGGCCTTGCGCTATGCGGCGCTTCTCGCTATCGCCGCGGCGCTTCCGTTTCTGCTCGACGATTTCCTTATCGGCGAGGCGACCAACGTCCTGATCTGGGCCATTGCCGGGATGGGACTGATGGCGCTGACCGGCCATGCCGGGCAGCCGAGCCTGGGCCATGCCGCCTTCCTCGCCTCAGGCTGCTACGCCAACGCCATTTTGATGGGACGGTTCGACCTGCCTTTCCTGCTCGCTTTTCCTCTCGCCGGGCTGTTCACGGGTCTGGTCGGCGTGATGGTCGCCATTCCCGCGCTCCGGCTGCACGGAATCTATCTCGCCATCGCCACGCTGGCGCTCTCGATCCTGACCGAGGACATCATCGTACTCGCCGAGCCTTGGACAGGCGGCATCGCGGGCATGATCGCGCCGACCATTTCGATCGCCGGGGTGGAGGTGGACCGTCTGGCTTCGCCCGGCCAGTTCTACTGGCTCTGCCTCGCCGTCGCGGTCGTCGTAACGCTGGGCTACCGCAACCTTCTGCGCGCTCCGCTCGGGCGGGCCTTCCTCGCGATCCGCGATTCCGAGATCTCGGCCCAGGCCATGGGTGTGAACCTCGCCGGAACCAAGACCGCCGCCTTCGGGCTTTCCTGCATGGTCACGGGATGGGCCGGCGCGCTGATGGGGCATTTCTTCTACACCTTCAACCACGAGGTCTTCACCGTGGTGATCTCAATCCAGCTCCTGCTGATGATCGTAATTGGCGGATTGGGCTCGATTCAGGGTGCGTATTACGGCGCCGCCGTGGTCGGGATCATCCCGCAGGCGATCAATGTCGCGCGCGACGGGGTCGTGGAGGTCTTCGGCGGCGGAGGCGTGGCCATACCCGGCCTCGAGACCGGAATTTTCGGGCTGATCCTGATAGGCTTCATCCTCTTCGAGCCGCTCGGGATTTACGGGCGGATTGCCAAGTGGAGACTCTATTTCGAGCTATTTCCGTTCTACCGCCGCGACATGTTCCGCCGGCAGAAGAGTTATCTGAAGACCGAGCGGCTGAGATGAGGTTTCTGGACATCCGCGACGTCACGGTCCGGTTCGACGGCGTCACCGCGTTGGAGGGGGTTTCCTGCGCAGTGGAGGAAGGCGAGATCTTCGCCATTGTCGGCCCGAACGGCGCTGGCAAGTCGACGTTGTTCAACCTGATCTCGCGCTTCTGCGAACCCGCCTCCGGCGATGTCCTCTTCGAAGGGGCGAGCATTCTGGGGCATTCGCCGCCCGACATCGCCACGCTCGGCATCGCGCGGACGTTTCAGAACATCGAGCTCTTCGAACGCTCGACGGTGCTCCAGAACCTGCTGATCGGGCGCCACACGCGCCGACGCGCCTCCATCCCGCTGCAGCTCGTCTTCGCCCCCTCTGTCCGGCGCGAGGAAATCGCGCATCGCGGCGCCGTCGAGCGGGTCATCGATTTCCTCGATCTCCAGCCATACCGGGAGAAGATCATCGCGGGGCTTCCCTACGGCGTCCGCAAGGTGGTGGAGATTGGCCGCGCGCTCGCCATGGAGCCCAGGCTGATCCTCCTCGACGAGCCGGCATCCGGGCTCTCGGTGGAGGAGGCGGGGGACATGCGGTTCTGGATCGACGACATTCGGCGGCGGCTCGGCGTGACGGTGGTGATGGTCGAGCACAACATGAACCTGGTCTCGGCGGTGTCGGACCGGGTGATGGTGCTGGCGGACGGGCGCCCGATCGCGCTCGGCACCCCGGCCGAAGTGCAGGCGGAACCGAGTGTTGTCGAGGCCTATCTCGGCGCGGGCATGGCGGTGCCATGACCGACGCCCTGCTCGAAGTTCGCAACCTGGAAGGCTTCTACGGCCCGATCAAGGCGATCCGCGGCGTGAGCCTCGACGTCCGTGCGGGAAGTACGGTCGCGGTGCTCGGCGCCAACGGGGCTGGCAAGACGACGCTGCTGCGCACCATCTCCGGCATCATTGACCCGGAAAAGGGCAAAATCCGGTTGGCTGGCGAATCCATCGAACGCGGTTCTCCCGACTACATCGTCCGCAAGGGGCTGGTCCACGTGCCCGAGGGGCGGGAGGTGTTCCCGCTGCTGAGCGTCGCGGAAAACCTCGCGATGGGCGCCTATACCCGCCGGGACACGGATGTTGCCGGCGACATGGATTCGGTCTTCGCCTATTTCCCGATCCTGAAGCGGCGGCTTCGCCAGCCCGCCGGAACGCTGTCGGGTGGCGAGCAGCAGATGTTGGCGATCGCCCGCGGGCTCATGGCACGGCCCAGGATCATGCTGCTCGACGAGCCGTCGCTGGGCCTTTCGCCGATCATGGTGCGCGACATATTTGCCATCATCCGCCGACTGAACCAGGAGCGCGGCGTCACCATCCTGCTGGTCGAACAGAACGCCAGGATGGCGCTGGAGGTCGCCGATTTCGGCTATGTGATGGAGACCGGGCAGGTGGTCATGGAAGGGTCGGCCGAACGCCTCGTCCGGAGCCCGGACATCCAGGAATTCTATCTGGGCGCGCAGCAGGCGGGCCCGCTCGCCGAGCGCCGCTGGAAGCGCAGGAAGACATGGCGATCATAGACGCGGCCATGCGCACCCCGCCGCAGGGGACTGGCAAGCCGCGGGGCAGTGCGGGCGACATCGCCCCCAATGTCATCGATGGCTGCGACACGCTGGCCAAGCTGTTCATCGAACGCTGCCGGTCGCTCGGGCCGCGCACCGCCCACCGGGAGAAGACGCTCGGCGTCTGGAAGAGCCATTCCTGGTCAGACTATCTGGAGGGCGCGCGGGCAATCGGCCTCGGCCTGTCCGCGCTCGGGCTCGAGCGGGGCGAGGTGGTCTCGATCCTCTCGGAAGACAACAAGGAGTGGATTTACGCCGACCTCGGCATCCAGTGCATGGGCGGAATTACCTCGGGCGTCTACCCGACCGACAGCGCGGAACAGCTGGCGTTTCTGCTCGGCAACGCGGAAAGCTGCTTCCTGATCGCCGAGAACGCCGAACAACTGGAAAAGTTCCTGCAAATCCGCGACCGGGTTCCCGGGGTGCGGAAATGCATCCTGCTCGACCGCGAGGGGTTGCACGATTTCGCCGACAAGCAGATCCTGTTCCTCGACGAACTCTACGAGATCGGCCACGAGGCACATCGCCGCGACTCCGGCCGGTTCGAGCGCGAGGCGCGAGCCTCGCGCCCCGGCGACACCGCGGTCCTGATTTATACCTCGGGCACCACCGGCCAGCCGAAGGGTGCGATGATCTCGCACGAGAACATCGTCTGCTCGGCAAGCACCTTCCTTCGCGTGCTGCCGACACGCGAGGGGGACGAGCAGCTCTGCTTCCTGCCGCTCTGTCATGTCCTCGAAAGGCTGATCTCGGTGTTCGTTCCGATCGCGGCGAAAACTGTGGTGAACTTCGCCGAGAGCGTCGAGACCGTATTCGACAATCTGCGCGAGGTCTCGCCGACGTCTTTCGTCGCGGTCCCCCGGATCTGGGAAAAGATCCATTCCCGGGTCACGGTGATGGCCGGGGAGGCGACGCCGGCAGGCCGCTGGGCCTGGCGCCTGGCGGTCGCCTGCGGCATGGAACGCGCAAGCAAAAGGCTGGAAGGGCGGCCGGTTCCTGCCCTGCTGGAAGCGCGTTTCCGACTCTGGAACTGGCTGGTGCTGGCAAATCTCCGGCGCATGACCGGCCTCGACGGCGCCCGATACATCGCCACCGGCGCCGCACCGATATCGCCCGAACTGGTAAAATGGTACTGGGCGATCGGGCTCGTCATGCTCGAAGGCTTCGGCCAGACCGAGAGCACGGGCTTGCTGTCGGTCAACCTGCCGAGCCGCAACAGGCTGGGTTCGATCGGACCGGCGGTGCCGGGAACCGAGATGAAGATCGGCGCGGACGGGGAAATCCTGGCGCGCGGCCCGCTGGTCTTCAAGGGATACTGGAAGGCGCCGGCGCTGACTGCCGAGACCGTGCGCGACGGCTGGCTGCATACCGGCGATGTCGGGTGCCTCGACGATGACGGGTTCTACTGGATCACCGGACGCATCAAGGACATCATCATCACCGCCGGCGGCAAGAACGTCAGCCCGGCGGCGATCGAGAACCGGTTGAAGTTTTCGCCCCATGTCTCGGACGCGATGGTAGTGGGCGACCGGCGCCGCTATCTGACGGCGCTGATCGTGATCAATCCGGAGAACGTGGAGAGACTCGCGCAGGAGAATGGCGTCCCGTTCTCCGACTTCGCCTCGCTCTGCGCGGCGCCACCGGTGCGGGACCTGATCCGCACCGAGGTTGAGGCGGCGAACGCGAATTTGGCGCCGGTGGAGCAGATCAAGGATTTCCGTCTCATTGACAAACTCCTGACGGCGGAGGACGATGAGATGACGCCTACGATGAAACTCCGGCGCAGCCTGGTAGAGCAGAAACACAGCGCCTTGATCGAGCAAATGTATTGAGCGGAAAGGAGATCCGAAATGAGGATTTGGAAAATTGTCGCCGTTGCTGCGTTCGTGGCGACTCCCGCCCAGGCGGGTCAGGGCGTCGATGACGGGGAAGTCGTCGTCGGTTCGGTCAGTGACCTGTCCGGACCCTTCGCCGCCTTCGGGGCGCCATCCATCAAGGCTGCGCAGATGCATTTCAACGAGGTGAACGCGTCCGGCGGCATTCACGGCCGCAAGGTCCGTTTCGTCGTGGAGGACAGCAGCTACCAGATGCCGAAAGCGCTGCAGGGCTACAACAAGCTCGTCAACCGGGACAAGGTGTTCGCGATGCTGCTGTCGCTGGGCACGCCGATGAACATCGCCGGGTTCAAGCTGACGACCCCGAAGGACATTCCGAACGTCTTTCCCATGTCGCTGGCCCGGCAGATCCTGAGCGAGCCCGTCAGGCTCCGTTTCGCCGGCGCCGCCTTCTATTACGACGAACTCCGGCAAGCTGCGCGCTACATGGCCAGGAACCACGGCGTTTCGAAGCTCTGCGCCATGTACATCCCGACCGATTTCGGCAAGGAGATAAAGGCAGCCCTCGTCGACGAGGGCGGCGCGAACTCCGCCATGACCTACGTCGCAGATACCGTGCACAAGCCGGACGAGGCGGATTTCATCGGCTCGCTGCAAAAACTGAATGCGGCGGGGTGCGGGATGATCGGCCTGGCGCTCACGATTCGCCAGACCATAACCGTCATGGGCACGGCCAAGAAGCTCGGCCTGACCCACATCAAGTTCGTCGGATCGTCGGGTGCGTTTCACTCCGTGGTCGCCGAGGTGCCGGGAGGCATAACGGAAGGGATGTACGCCGCTGCGGCCTGGTCGGATCTCGCGGCCCGAACCGACCGCGAGGAGCCGGCAGCCTTCATCGCGGCATACGAGAAGGCGTATGGGGAATTCCCCGGCACCGGAGCGGTACTGGGTTATGCCGGCGCGATCAACTTTACAATGGCGCTGGAGAAGGCGGGCCGCGATCTTACCGTCGACAGCTTTCTGAAGGCGATGGAGAGCCTGGACTACTACGATCCGTATCTTGACACCCAGGTCTCATACTCCGCGGACGATCATCAGGGCGCCGAAACGATCATCATCTCCGTGGTCAAGGACGGCGCATGGAAGGAGCTGGCGCGCTTCGACTGACGCTCCGGAGCTTTCCTCCAGAAATTGTTCCCCCACTTCCACTCCGAAGTGCAACACCGGCCATTTCCGCAGCGAGCGCGCAGCTCGGGCGCAGAAGATGGCCCTGTGATGGCGAATCCAGGCCCCCGGGCACCGGTGATCCGGGCACGAGGCGGCTGAAGTCCCGTCGAAACGCAGCGTAGCCGCGCTCTCCGGACGGTGCAAGCCGCGCCCAAGGGGCGGCTGCGGCCCGGCGCGGATCAGGGCAACGCAGTCCTCCTTGCCCAGCTCCCCCGCGATCGCGCGGCAGGGGACCTTCCAGTCCGGGAAGGCGAATGTCCCGACCAGTTCCCGAAGCCTGTTCCAGAGGCGGGGTTGCGCCCCTGGTGTTCGCGTGCCTTCCGGAACACCTGGCAGCAGTGCTGCTGCACCTGGCCGGCCGGGAAGGCGGGCATGGCAAGCGTCGCGAAGACGTCCGCCAGCCGGTTGTTGCCGTGCCCCAAGCTGTGCTCGAACCTGCATGCGTCCTGCGCCTTCAGTGTCTGGAACGTCCCGTCCTCGATGGCCCGTCCGCGGCGGGCGGCGCGCATGACGGGCATCGCCGTGTCCCGGCCCGTCGGGAGGTCGGCGGCCCGCGAGAACCTTTTCCCGTTTCCGTTCGTGTCGGCCTCCTCGCAGTGCAGCATGCTGATCCTCAGGTCGAGGTTCGCGTCGTCGGTCGGCAGGCCGTGGTCCCATTCGAAGCGGTGCACGGTGCCGGTCTTCCTGTCGCGCCTCTCCCATGCCTGTTTCGCGTCGCCGGCCCCGGACCGGCCGGACGGCAGTTCGCGGTCGCCCGGCTTCGCCCCGGGGACGAAGCGGAAATCCCTCTCTTTCGGAAGCCTGGCGTGCGGGCCGTTGGATGCCGGCGCATCCTCGACGATGATCGCCTTCATGTGCGGATGCTCCCGGCGCAGGTCGTTCAGGAGCCGCTTCGCCGCGTTCCTCTCGCAGTCGTTCTTCCGCGCGCCGTCCTCCTTGCGGACCGGCTCCGGCGCCAGCGGCAGCACCTTGGCGTGGTCGGGGTGGACCGCCGCCGCGCCGAGGGCCTGATGGCGGCAGGTCTTCGACCCGTCGCGGCGGTTCCTCGCGCAGCGGTTCCTGCAGCCGGCCTTGCGGGAGGAATGGCGGCCGGTGCCGTCGACGGAGACCGGGAGATGGCCGTCGAGCACGCTCCAGCCCTCCAGAACCTTTCCGCGCTGCAGGGCGGCATGGATCCGCGTGAAGCGGCGCCGCAGGTCGCGGGGGTCGGCCCCGTCGAGCCGCTCCCGCATCCGGGTGTCCGGTGGCGCCCGCGCCGCGCCGGAAAGCGTGCGCAGGTTGCGCGCCCGAACCGGATCCTCGCCGCCGCGCACCCGCGCATCGAACTGCAGCAGGGACGGCATCTTGAACGAGAACGCCGCGAGCCCCGACATCAGGCAGTCGGAAAGGCTGATGCCGCGGGTGCGGAGCGGGTCGGGAACGCGGTCGAAGCATGCGCGCACGGCGGCAAGCATTCCGGGCATCGACAGATGCCTGCGGAAGGAATTTCCGGACATTTGCTGCTCGGCCTTGCCTGTCTGTCCGCAGGATGTCCGGTTCCGCGCGAAAAGCCTGCGAAAGAAAATCCGTGACCGTCATGCAACCGATTGATAATAAACAAAAAGAATTTCTAGCGGGAATTGCTGCCTTTTTGCGTGCGGCAAGATTGGTGGATGCCCCTGGCGCGGTTTCCCTGAATTTCCCTGCCACGTCATAGCCGCATCGCCCGGCAAAGGACGTCAATTCCGAAACCTGGCGCTCGCAGGACTGGTCCGCGGTGGAAACCCTAGTGTAGATGGCCGCCCGCTGTCCCAATTGAACACCCCTGATTTTGGCCTTGCATGTCATTGATTTATTTGACCCGGGATCCGTACCAAACAGACTATCCTCAAAAAGGGACGATGAAGAACACTCTGCGCCTTGGGCAGGTGACAACGCTCAAACACATTTCACCGCTCGGATGGGCACATACTGATCACAGGGGAATACAGATGGCCCAGAATGGCGGCCAAAAAACACGAAAGGGTCGCGGTAGGAACGTCGGTTGCCCGACGCCCCCCGCACAGATCCCCGCATGTCCGTTAAGGCACGAGGCTCCTGCCCCGGGTGATTGACGGCAAACCGCTTGGCTGGCCACGGATGCAGGACCCGCAGCGGAGGCCAAAAGACCCTCGCCGGCAGGTCGACCTTGTCCCCATCGAAGCGGTTCTTCCGCGAACGGCGTCGCAGGACGCGCAGCCATGGCCGCTTGAGACGGTGCACGAACGTCTTGAGGGACCGGAAGCCGGTCGGGACCGCGCAGTGCCGCAGCCATCCGCCCGCGACCCGGCCAAGCCATGTGGCAACCTCGCAGACGTTGTCGTGCATCCGCCGACGCAGTTCGGCCTCGATGCGCTTCAGGGTCCGGGCGGCGCGCTTCCCGATCGGCTTGCGCCCCGGTCCGAAACGTCCCTTCCGCGTGGTCCGGCAGCAGTGCGCGAGCCCGGGGAAGTCGAATGTCTCGGGACGCCGCTCTCCCCGTGCCCGGCGGTTCGCCATCGCGAACCTGCCGAACCCGACGAGGCGGGTCTTGTCCGGGTGCAGGTCGAGCGGGAACGCGGCCAGCCTGTCCTTCAGGTCGCACAGGAACCGTTCCGCATTCCGCTTGTGCCGGAACCCGACCGCGAAGTCGTCGGATTGGCGCACGATGATCGTCTCGCCGCGGGCGGTCCGGGAGCGCCATTTCCTCTGGAACCAGAGATCGAGGACGAAATGGAGATGGATGTTCGCCAGAATCGGCGAAACGCTCGAGCCTTGGGGAACGCCCCGCAGGGTGTCCCGCCATTCGCCCTCTTCCATGACGCCGGCGCCAAGCCACTTGGAGATCAGCAGGATGACCCGCCGATCCCCGATCCGGCGCCCGCGAACTGCAGAAGCCGGCTTCGATCCAGCCGGTCGAGGAAGGCCCGCATGTCCGCGTCGACAATCCAGTTGACCTTGCGCCGCTCGATCCCGCACGCCAGCGCGTCGAGCGCGTCATGCGCTCCGCGACCGGGCCGGAACCCATGGCCGACCCGAGGAATTCCGGCTCGAATATCGGCACAAGGATGGTCTCCGCCACCGCAGTCTGGACGGTCCTGTCCTCCAGTGCCGCGATGCCGAGCGGTCGTGTTCCCCCGTCCGGCTTGGGCATCCCGTCCGTCGGGACGGGAGCGCCCGGCAATCCCCTCTGCGGATGCGGTCGTGCAGGCCAGGCAGGCGCATGGCCGGTCCGTTCCCGCATTCCGTCCACGCCGCCCCGTCCACGCCCGCCGCCGCATCCTGCTTCAACTTGAGGCGGGGTGTACGTGCGTCCCTGGATTCTTCGACAGCGCGGAGCCCGGCAGTCCCTCGCCATGGCGGTCCTGCAGGTGTTGCCTTCGGCATCGCGGAAAACCTCGGCACTCCGGATGACTGGATTTTCGCTGCTCAATCGTCCCGGCCACACGCACCGCTACCGACGCTACACGTGCCCCCTCGCGGGTGCACGCGCACGGCTCACGGTGGAAGTGGCGGCTGACCTTTCCTTCCTGCCGGACTTGCACCGGCTACCCCAGCGCCAGTTAGCTCGGCGCTCGGCCATTTCGCACCGAGCCGGATCGGCCCCTACTGGCAGTGCCGGAATTACCCGGCAATATTAGCAGCGTATCCCGGGAAGATAATCCAATTGCCCGCTACACTCTCGATACCTCGCTGTTCCCCTCAGTCCTGAGATCCAAATCGAAACCGGCGTATTCCCGGTTCAGCGATTCAGGAATTCAAGGTCATACTTGTCCGCTACGTCAGGCAAGGGGTGATCTTCATGCAACGCCCTGACTGTGCCATAAATCATGCAAAGCAGGATTACAGCGATCGGCAAGCCGGCCACGATAGAAGCTGTCTGCAAGGCATTCAGTCCACCTGCCAACATCAGGACACCGGCCACGACGCCGGACGTAACGCCCCAAAATACCCGAAACTTGACCGGCGGATGCTCGTCGCCCATGGAAAGCATCGTGCACATGACCAGAGTGCCGGAGTCCGATGAGGTCACAAACCAGGAGATCAGCAGGATGGTGATCAACGCGGTCAACGGGTAGACGATCCATCCGTAGCCAAACCCGGCCAGAGTGGAAAACACTCCAGAGGCATAGTCGTTGTTTACGGCATCCACGACACCAGCGTCGTAGAAAAGGTCGACGCCGGTGGCTGCACCGCCGAAAATTCCCATCCACAGCATGACGACCGACGTCGGTATCAACAGCACGCAGAAACAGAACTGCCGGATTGTACGGCCTTTGGAGACCCTCGCGATGAACAGTCCCACGAATGGACACCATGCGATCCACCATCCCCAATAGAAAATCGTCCACCAGCTTTGCCATTGATTTTCCGGATCGCCGTTAATCCAAAAGCCCATCGGGATGACATTCCACAGGTAGTCGCCCAATCCCGAGATCATGATACCAAGCACAAAGGCCGTTGGCGCCAGGATCAGAAATAGGATCAAGAGGATAAGTGAAGCCACGACATTGCATTCGGACAGGATCCGGACACCTTTGCCTACACCCGAGGCGGCAGAAGCCGTGCCCATGGCCGTAATGATAGCGACAAGTATCAGTTGGTTCGCCTGGGTATTCTTCATCCAACCCAGGTTTTCCAGACCTGCAGCGATCGGTGTAACCCCGAGCCCCAGCGATGTCGCCAGCCCGAAGATGGTTCCGAATACGCCGACCAGGTCAACCAGATGTCCCCAGGGGCCGTAGATCCGCTCCTTGAGAACCGGATATAATGCTGTTCTCAGCGTGAGCGGAAGATCACTTCGATAGGCGAAATATGCGAGACTCAACCCGACGAGCACATACAGACCCCAACCATGGAAGCCCCAATGAAAATTGGTCACGACGACTGCCGAAATGGCCGCCTGGGTTGAGCCAGGTTCGATCCCCTGATGATCAAGAAACGGTGAACCCTGGATATGATACATCGGTTCGGCAACACCCCAATATATCAGACCCGATCCCAGTCCCGCACTGAACAGCATGCAGATCCACGAAAAGGTCGAAAAATCGGGTTCATCGTCCGGCTTGCCGAGCTTTACATTACCGAACCGGCTGATCAGCAGCCAGAACACAAAGAACAGGGCGGCATTCACGACCAACACGTAGAACCAGTCGAGACTGCCGATGATATAGTTCTTTGCCAATGAAAAGATCTCGCTTGAACCTTCCACATCTCTGATCGTGAACCCGACAAATCCGGTGATCATCACCATTGAAGCGATGCCCATCAAGGCGTTCATTCCGGTGAACAGGCCTGACGTTGCCACCAGGTTCTCGGGCCTGGTTATTGTTTGATTGGTCATTTTATCAATCCTTGCAGTTACTTTGCCGGCTTATCGTGTCGATCCGGATGCGCCCTGACGCACAGGCGCAGTCAGCCAGGCTCGAAATGCTTCTTCCAGCCTCGCATGGTTGTCGGCCCACCATTCGGCATCGGACAGGATGAACGCCATGTCCTCGTAGGCCGGACCGTTTGGAATCAGCGCCATGGTTTCATCTGACAACAATGCGATCGAGGACATTCGCGTTGGCCCGTTCGGATGGTACGACACCATGTCCGCCAGCGATTGGCTGCTGCTGGCGAACCGGATGAATTCAATTGCCTCATCCCTGTAAAGCGACCCTTTCGGAATGCCGAACAGATCCAATTCGATCACGCGGCCATCGAAAATCATGGAAAAGTCGGCACCATCTTCGCCTGACGCCACTGCTCCGGTCGTGGCCCAAACGGATGACATCACAACCTCTCCTGCATTCAGCAAGCGCACCGGCTGCCGTCCGGTTTCCCAGATCTCCAAGCCCGACCTGATGTTGTTCATGACCTTGAGCGCTCTTTCGACACCATCGTCAGTCTCGAGCATTGGGTAAACGTCTTCGCGTGCCACCCCGTCGGCCATCAACGCCCATTCCATGATGACCGTTGGATCGTTGCGAATTGCACGCGGACCCGGGAAAGAGCCGGTGTCGAAGAAATCCGCAATGGATTCAGGTGCGTTGTCACCGAAGGCGCTGTCACTGTATGCAAATGCTGTCGCCCAGACGATGACGCCGACGCCGCAATCGTTCAAGGCGCCATCCACAAAATCCTCGGCGGCCGGCGTTCCGTCCGCACCATCTGGCAATTCGATGTCTGCGAGGTTTTCCAAAAGCCCTTCCTTGCAGGCACGAAGGGAATCGGCTTGGGTGAGATCCACGACATCCCAAGTTACGTTGGCCGATTCCACCTGGTCGCGGATTTCAGCAATTCCTCCGTTGTAGTGTTCGACGTTAACACGCAGGTTGTTGGCCCTCTCGTAAGGTCGGACAAACCCTAGCATCTGGCTTCGCATGTAAGGCCCGGTCCACGATGTGAACGTGATGACGGGTCTTGGCTCCATGTTTTCCCGGTCTTCCTGGGCACTAACCTCGCTCAAGCTGCCCGACAGGAACAGCGCGGCAAGTATGATTAGTGACGCTGATCGAGATGACCGAAATTCATTGGCGAAAATCATTTGTTTTTCTCCCGGTTTGCCTGCTTTCCCTCTCTTCTACAATTTGTAGTGCGCCAAGGCCAGAAATTCCCGGCAAGTTCGTCGCCGGCTCGTCTGTGACTGGTTCGGGCGTGCGGCATGGACCGACGGTTTCGAGCGCGCACGGCAATCGGCCGGGCGGCTGCGGCCCGGCGCGGATCAGGGCAACGCAGTCCTCCTTGCCCAGCTCCCCCGCGATCGCGCGGCAGGGGACCTTCCAGTCCGGGAAGGCGAATGTCCCGACCGGTTCTCGAAGCCTGTTCCAGAGGCAGGGTTGCGCCCCTGGTGTTCGCGTGCCTTCCGGAACAGCTGGCAGCAGTGCTGCTGCACCTGGCCGGCCGGGAAGGCGGGCATGGCAAGCGTCGCGAAGACGTCCGCCAGCCGGTTGTTGCCGCGCCCGAAGCTGTGCTCGAACCTGCAAGCGTCCCGCGCCTTCAGTGTCTGGAACGTCCCGTTCTCGATGGCCCGTCCGCGGCGGGCGGCGCGCGTGACGGGCATCGCCGTGTCCCGGCCCGTCGGGAGGTCGGCGGCCCGCGAGAACCTTTTCCCGTTTCCGTTCGTGTCGGTCTCCTCGCAGTGCAGCATGCTGATCCTCAGGTCGAAGTTCGCGTCGTCGGTCGGCAACCCGCGGTCCCATTCGAAGCGGTGCACGGTGCCGGTCTTCCTGTCGCGCCTCTCCCATGCCTGTTTCGCGTCGCCGGCCCCGGACCGGCCGGACGGCAGTTCGCGGTCGCCCGGCTTCGCCCCGGGGACGAAGCGGAAATCCCTCTCTTTCGGAAGCCTGGCGTGCGGGCCGCTGGATGCCGGCGCATCCTCGACGATGATCGCCTTCATGTGCGGATGCTCCCGGCGCAGGTCGTTCAGGAGCCGCTTCGCCGCGTTCCTCTCGCAGTCGTTCTTCCGCGCGCCGTCCTCCTTGCGGACCGGCTCCGGCGCCAGCGGCAGCACCTCGGCGTGGTCGGGGTGGACCGCCGCCGCGCCGAGGGCCTGATGGCGGCAGGTCTTCGACCCGTCGCGGCGGTTCCTCGCGCAGCGGTTCCTGCAGCCGGCCTTGCGGGAGGAATGGCGGCCGGTGCCGTCGACGGAGACCGGGAGATGGCCGTCGAGCACGCTCCAGCCCTCCAGAACCTTTCCGCGCTGCAGGGCGGCATGGATCCGCGTGAAGCAGCGCCGCAGGTCGCGGGGGTCGGCCCCGTCGAGCCGCTCCCGCATCCGGGTGTCCGATGGCGCCCGTGCCACGCCGGAAAGCGTGCGCAGGTTGCGCGCCCGGACCGGATCCTCGCCGCCGCGCACCCGCGCATCGAACTGCAGCAGGGACGGCATCTTGAACGAGAACGCCGCGAGCCCCGACATCAGGCAGTCGGAAAGGCTGATGCCGCGGGTGCGGAGCGGGTCGGGAACGCGGTCGAGGCATGCGCGCACGGCGGCAAGCATTCCGGGCATCGACAGATGCCTGCGGAAGGAATTTCCGGACCCCACTTCCACTCCGAAGTGCAACACCGGCCATTTCCGCAGCGAGCGCGCAGCTCGGGTGCCGAAGATGGCCCTGTGATGGCGAATCCAGGCCCCGGGGCGCCGGAGATCCGGGGCCCGAGGCGGCTGAAGTCCCGTCGAAACGCAGCGTAGCCGCGCTCTCCGGACGGTGCAAGCCGCGAGGGGCCGCAGGGGGACCGTCCGGGTCGAGCGCGGATCCCGGCCCTGACCGCGCCTCCGGTCGGGGGTCGACTCCGCGCCTCCCTTCGCCGGTCGGACCGCGCGCCGCGGTCCTCATCGCCCAACCCTCCCACGAGTGGCACGGCGTCGCGAGAAGCCCCGTGCATGGCCCGCGAACTCCTTGCCGACGCCCGGCCCGCCAGCACAGCGCAGCGCGCCGCGTGCGTTCGGCCGGCTTGCCGACGATCGTGTCCGCCTCCCGGCCGCCGACCCGCTCCTTCGCCTCCACGATCTCCGGGCGCTCGGAGATGTCCGTGCGGTCCGGGATGCGGCCCCGGCCCGAGTGGCGACCGCCCTTCCAGTTCGGCTTCCTGCCCCGCCGGCGCAGGAACAGGTAGAGCCGCCCCCCGGCCTTCCGGTCGGCGCGGACGTATTGGCATATCCACTCCCGGCCCGCCATCGGGATGCCCTCCTTGCGGAAGCGGCCGGCGGTCCGGTCCGGGCTCCAGCCCTCCGCCAGCCTGTCCTCCACCGTGCGCCACCGCTCCCGGCATCATCTTCCCGGCAGCCGACGAGGCCGCGCCGCGCCGAGACCTTCACATTCGGCTGCTTGTGGGTATCCGCGTCCGCCGCTGTCGCGCCGGATCTCGTAGCAGACCGTCGTCCGGTCCCGGCCGCGCTGCGCTGCGACCGCTCCGTTCGAGCGGCCGCTTTCCACAGGGCGCAAACCTGGCATCTCACTTCGTGGGTCAGGTTGTGGCAGCCCTTCGGCATGGCAGCCTCCTTGCTTCACAACACAGGGACTGTCGCCGCCATCTGGCCGATTTGCAACATCCTGCGTCGAAGGACGCAGGCCGCCACCACCTCTGGTGTTGCACTTCAGAGTGGCACGGGGGATATAGTTCCCCGATTAACTTTACGATGGCGCTGGAGAAGGCGGGCCGCGATCTTGACATCGACAGCTTTATTAAGGCGATGGAAAGCCTCGACTACTACCATCCGTATCTGGACACCCAGATCTCATACTCCGCGGACGATCATCAGGCTGCCGAAACGATCATCATCTCCGTGGTCAAGGACGGCGCATGGAAGGAGCTGGCGCGCTTCGAGTGACGGCCCGGAGCCGGGGCGTGTCAGCTACATGGAATCGCCGGGCAGCGTCAGGCGGGGGTTGAAATCGCCCTCTCCGTCTCGTCGAGAATCCGGCTACTGCATCGAGGCCGGAACAACCCGGCCTCGGCAGCAAAGCTGAGCAGCAGACCACCGCGCACCGTGCGCGGCCGAAAATCTCCAGCAGCCCTTCCACATCCTGAGGCTACAGCCTGTGCAGGCAAGTCCTCGACGCGTCTCCGGGATCGCCCGCCCCCGGGATCCAGTTCCTGTTGCCGACTTCCGGCGCCGCGTGGATCGTGGCAGTCTCCTCTTCCGAGCGAGTGATCGTGTTCTTCACGGAATGTGTCATCGGCCGTTCATCTATTTCCAGGGCTGGGAGCTTCGCATTCCAGGCTCGGCTCCTTCCCTCCCAAACGACAATCTCGATCAAATCGAAGATCCCAACCCGCCGCAACCAGGGTGGTGGTATCTGAACCGCCAGCAGGGAACTGATGCGTTGCCTCGGCAGAACTCCTTGCCCGCGGCCGACGAACGGGTCAGATCTTCGGCGTTTCCCGCACTGACGTGTCGGAAAACGTCCTGCGCCGACTCCTGATCGAACGGGTTCGACCCGTGACGGCGGATTCGCCGCAGACAGAAAAAGAGGCCAGGACTTGCGCAAACCGCGAAGCGCGGCCTCGGGCGCAGCCGTCCACTCCCGCATCAACCGGAGCCGCTTGCGGGCGATGCGCAAATCTTCGGAGCGACATGCGTTCGGGGACCCGGTCGGGTTGCGCCTTTCTGCCCCGGTCAATCCGGACGAGCGACTCGCGAAGCGAACCCCGGAAAGCCGGGCCGGAGCAACCGATCCTCCGCTGCTTGATGCCGCACAGGGTTCCGGAACGGAACTCTTCCGCAAGGCGGCCCGCTGCATCCTCTCGCGGGAAGCGCGTCGAGGCGATCCGTGAAATGGAAGTCACTATGCGACCCGCAAGGTCGAATTTGGACAATTGCCGCATCGGAAAGCGCTTATTGACGTCCCGTAGGGCCGAGGACTGACGATGCTCGCAATATCCTTCTTTTCGCTGTTCCTGACGATCGTGCTCCTGCAGTTGAGTTCAGGGGCGCTGGGACCGCTCGACGCCCTCTCCGGCATCGAACTCGGCTTCACGACGGCCCAGATCGGTCTGCTCGGATCGGCGCATTTCATTGGATTCTTCCTCGGATGCTGGTGGTGCCCGAGGCTGATCGGCATCATCGGCCATTCGCGCGCGTTCGCGGCATTCGCATCCGCAGGGACAATCGGGATTCTCGGGCATGTGCTCATCTTCGACGCCATGGCCTGGACGCTGCTTCGCATTCTGTCGGGCATGTGCGTCGCCGGTTGCATCACGGTGGTCGAGGTCTGGCTTCAGTCAAAGGTCTCGAACGCCACCCGCGGACGAACGCTAGGCGTCTACAGAGTCGTCGACATGGCCGGCGGCATGCTGGCGCAGCTCATGATCGGCGTGCTCGACCCTGGATCCTACGTGTCCTACGCATTGCTCGCGATCGTCTGCAGCGCGTCCTTGCTGCCTCTTGTCCTGACCCGCATTCCGCAACCCGAGACGCCGACCCGGCAACGGCTGCGGCCGATGCTGGTCGTCCGAACATCGCCGATGGCCATGGCCGGGGTATTCGTCGCCGGCCTGACGACGGCATGCATTCGAATGGTGGGGCCCGTTTACGGCCAGCAGATCGGGCTCGCCCAGGACCAGATCGGGTACTTTCTCGCGGCATTCATTCTCGGAGGGGCCATCGGCCAGTATCCGGTCGGCTGGCTGGCCGACCGGTACGATCGCCGCAACGTCCTGGTGAGCCTCTCGCTAGCGGCCGTCGCCTGCTGCATGCTCATTCTGGCGTTGCAGACCGGCGGCATTGCCATCGTGTTCCTGACGACCATTCTCTTCGGAATACTGACCTATCCGATCTATTCGGTCGCGGCGGCGCACGCCAACGACTTTGCCGAACCCTCGGCAATTGTCGAACTCAACGCGTCGCTGCTGTTCTTCTTCGCCGTCGGCGCGATCCTGAGTCCGCTCTTCGGGTCGCTGCTGATCGATTCCTACGGCGCATCCGCCATGTTCGTCTTCATCGGCGCCGTTCACTGCGCCCTCGGCATCCTGGGCATCGCGAGGATGGCCTGGCGGCCGACGCCTTCGGTCAGGACCAAGTATGTGTACGTGCCGCGAACGAGTTTCCAGATCGGCCGCCTTCTCCGCCGAAACCGGAACGGACACAAGCCGTCGGGCCATGGAGGCGAATGACCTCCTCCGCCGGTTCCGTTCACGTCCGGCGGACGGAATCGATTGTTCGTGCGGATCCGCGTACAGGAGAGGCTGCAGCCCTCGAGGGGAAGCGCGCGGCAGCCCGGATTCGCCGGCTTTTGAATCCAGCCGTTTCCGAAGCGGCGATGCCCGTTTCCTTCCGGACGGCCACATCGAAGAGTCAATTTCCGGAAATCCGGCCGGCAGTTCGGGCGATTCAGCCGACCTCGGTCCACCGGCTGCCGTTGCGGGCGGATTCGACCATTGCGTGGATGACTTCCAGGGAGTGCACCCCGTCCTCGGCCTTGGGAAACTCTATCGCTAGCGGGTCGGGCTCACGACCTGCATTTCTTGCGGAAATCGTGTCGCCGAGGTCGCGGTAAATGTTTGCGAACGCCGGGATCATGCCTTCGGGATGGCCGACGGTGATCCGGTTCGACCGCGTTGCCCGGGCGGACAAGGACTGCGAACCGCGTTCCAGCACCCGTGTCGCTTCATTCAGCGGCGTCCAGTACAGCTGGTTCGGGTGTTCCTGCCGCCACCGGAGCCCGCCTGTCTCCCCGAAAACTTGGAGGGCGAGCCCGTGGGTGCGGCCGATCGCAAGCCCGCTCGCCCAGGCCCGCCCGATTGTCCCGCCCTCCATCCTGAATGCGGTCAGCGAGTCGTCCTCGAGTTCGCGGCCCGAAATGCCGTGAGCAAAGTCGCTGAGGACCCTGGTGATCCGCCTGCCGGTCACGAAGCAGGCAAGGTGTAGGGCGTGAATCCCCGCGTCCATCGACACGGCGGACACGCCGGCGCTCGCCGGGTCGAACCTCCAGCGGACGCGGGGATTGTCCGCGTCCGCCGCATCCGCCATGAATCCTCCGGCGAAGTCCGCGACGACCACGCGGATGTTCCCGAGATCGCCAGCCAGCACCCGCGCCCGCATCTCCCGCACCAGCGGGTAACCGGAATAGCCGTAGTTGACGGCGCAGATCCGCCCGGCTCTCCGTGAGGCGGCAACGACCTCCCGCGCCTCTCCGACGGTCCTGGTCAACGGCTTCTCGCAGAACACGTGGAAACCCGCCTCCAGGAAAGCCTTTGCGATCTCGAAGTGGGTCGCGTTGGGGGTCGCGACGGTCACCAGTTCGACCCGGTCCTCGCGGCCCGTCTCGCCCTCCAGCATGTCCTGCCACGTTCGGTATGCGCGGTTCCGGGCCAGTCCCAGCGATACCCCGTACTCCACGGCCCGCTCCGGGTCGACATCCATTGCCCCCGCAAGAAGCCGGAACTTGCCGTCAAGGGCTGAGCCCGCACGGTGCGCAAAGCCGATCTGACTGTCGCGGCCGCCGCCGATCAGGCCCCAACCAATGCTCTTCACGTCACGGCTCCAAGTGCTAATGAGACGGCAGTCCGTGTTGGCCGCCCGGCATCACGTTTGGTAGATACACCGCCTGCCCCCGTCAAGAATCCGGTCTGCAATTCGGTGGAAACGCTCGCGAACACTCGTCGCCATCCTCTTGATGCCCCGCCGCCCGAAACGGTAAAGACCCGTTCCAACGGTGCTGGCCGGATCGGAACAGGGGTCGTCTCGGGGGATTCAGCAAGGCAACCGCGCGTATCGCCTCAGGCTAACAGGCCAAATCGGGAGACGGGAATCATGGAAAAGAGCCTCGACAGGAAGCTGGAGCGCATCCGCGCGGGCGCATACCGTCCGACGGACTTCATCATCGCCGACGCCAAGGACAGCGACATGGGCCGAGGCATCACGGCGTTCGGCCCCTCGACGGCGCGGGCCGGTCATTCGAAGACCTTTACGGACCACCTCCAGGCGATACGCGCGACCGCCGGAACCGGTCTCGTCGACGTCATGCTGATGTCCGCGTCCGCGGCAGAGCGGCTCGCGGCGGAGGGGATCTTCGCCGGTTCGGCGGTCACTCCGGCCGTTCGACTGAACGACGCGACCGACATCTGGGGCCAGCGCCATTCCGGTTACAAGCGCCATCCGGCGCGCGACTACCGCTCGGCACGACTGTCCCGCGTAAGCGAATACGTGGATCTCGGCCTGTATTCGATCACTTTCAGCAACGACATCGACCGCGACCTGTCCTTCCTGGAGAGCTACCAGAGGTTCCTGGACGAGATGTCGGACCTCGGCATTCGCTACTTTCTCGAAGTCTTCAATCCACAAATCGAGATCGGAATAGAGGCGGACTACATTCCCGCATACGTCAACGACTGCATCGTCCGCTGCCTTTCGGGCCTCACGCGCGCCGACCGCCCCGAGTTCCTCAAGATCCCCTTCAACGGTCCGCATGCCATGGAGGAACTCGCCGGGTACGACCCCGGCCATCTCATCGTCGGCGTTCTCGGCGGAAGCTCGGGAACGACCAGGGACACGCTGGAGCTCGTCAGGCAGAGCGAGAAGTTCGGTGCCCGCGTCGCCCTTTTCGGCAGGAAGATCCTGTTCAGCGAGGCCCCGGAAGAAACGATCAGGATGATGCGCGCGGTCGTCGAGGGCGCGCTGGAGACCGCCGAGGCGGTCAAGGCGTTTCACGCGCATCTCGAAACCAAGGGCATTCGCCCGAACTGCAGCCTCGAGGACGACCTCAGAGTCACCGAACCGGCGCTCATGCACGATCTCTGACAACCAGCCTTCAGGGGATCCCGTCTCCTCATCCGCGAACGGAGCGAGCGGTTCCCCGGTCTCGACCTTCGGAGCCCGCTGCCGGTGCGCTGCGCCGGTTGCAGCAACGCCCCGTTTCGGCGGAGTGGCCATGCCTGCGATGCCGCCAAAGCGGGCGGCGGATCAGGTTCCGAACAGTCCGAGCGCGAGCCGGGCGGCGCCGACGCATGCCTCGTGCTCCCTCCCGTCCACGAACTCCGCGGGAATCCTCTTGCGCCGGATCTCCGTCCAGGCCGCGTTCCGGGCGCCGCCGCCTGCCGTGAAAATCCTCCGCGGTGCGGGCGCGCCGAGAGACTCCAGGGCGCCGTAACCCCTCCGCTCTATCTCGGCCATGCCCTCGAGCATGCCCTGCAGAAAGCGGACGGGAGATTCCGGACGCGGCGTCAGGCGCGGTTCCAGTGCCGGGTCGCGAACCGGAAACCGCTCGCCGGGCCGCTTCAGCGGGTAGTAGTCGAGCCCCGATGCCGCGCCGGGATCGATTTCGGAACTCAGCGCCTCGATCTCTTCCGGCCGGAAGTGGGCGGCGAGAACGCCGCCGCCCGTGTTCGAAGCGCCGCCCGCGAGCCAGTTGCTGCCGAGCCGGTGGCTGTAGATCCCGAGGTCCGGCGCATCGACGCGCGATGCGGACAGGATCTTGATCGCCAGCGTGGTGCCGAGCGACGTGACGGCGTCGCCAACCATGCACGCGCCGGCTGCAAGGAACGCCGCGATGCTGTCGGTGGTGCCAGCGTGGAGCACAAGATCCGGGGAAAGGCCGAGGCTGCAGGCAACGCTTCGGTCGATCGCGGAAACTGCGGCGCCCGCAGGATGAACCTCCGGGAGGAGTGCGCGCCTGATGCCGGCGCGCGCGAACCACCCCGGCCAGGCACCCGCAGCCGGGTCGTGGCCTAGCTTGAGCGCGTTGTTCTCGTCGCTGCCGACGGCACGGCCCGCCAGCCGCGCGAGCACGAAGTCTGCCTGGTGCAGCAGGTGCCGCGCCGCCCCGGCGCCGTCGAGCGACTGCAGGCGGAGCATGCGCGCGACTGCTGAACCGGCGCCGCGAGCGATCGAATCCGCTTCCGCATGTTCCGCGATCCGCGCGGCCTCGTCGTCGAACCCGGCGGAATCGTACATGAGCGCCGGCGTCACGGGCACAAGCGCCCCGTCGACCAGAACCATGGTGCCCGAGGTGCCGTCGACAGCAATGCGCGCGATCTGCTGCGTGTCGATCCCGGCCCCGGCGGCACCGGCAACCTGTTCCCCCAGGCAAAGGCGGACGGCCTGCCACCAGTCCTCCGCATCGACGTCTCCGTCCTGAGGCGAGAGATGAGCCTTGCGCGCCGAGGAAAGGATCCGTCCGCGGGCGTCGACAACCGCGGTGCGGACCCCGGTGGTCCCGATGTCAACGCCGAGCGCCAGCACCTGTTCCGCGTCCCGCAAGCGCCTGGCGGTACTTTTCCGCATCCCAGTCGAGCAGCTCGGCCTCGGCGGCGGCGCCGATCGGATCCGCTGTCCAGCCAGCAGGAAGGCGGATCAGAACGTCGGCGAGACACCGGACCATCGCCCGCTGCGCCGGTGTCGCGTCCGGCCGGATTCCCACGCCCGCGCCGGCCACCAGGACGGCGGGCGCGTTGCCGTCCGCAGGGGGCGCGAGGCCGGGCCCGAGAAACACCACGTGGTCCGGGTAGTAGGAACCGGCCTGCGCGATGCCGGCCAGCCGCAGGTCGGCGCCGATTGCCGTCGCGTCCCCGGCCCAGGCGTATCCGGCCGGCGCGGGATCCCGCGGAAGATCGGGGCAAGGCCAGAGGACCGGCATCCCGAGCCGCGCCTCGACGTCTTCCATGAGATCGGACGCTTCAGCGGCCGTGCGTCCGGCAACGATGAGGCCGTGGTTCTCGAGCAGGATCACGCGCGTCCGCGCGCGGACGCGGCGCCGGATCTCCCTGGTCAGCGGCAGGCCGGGCTTCCGGTACGGCACCAGTTCGGCACCTAGGTTCGCCAGCTTCCCGCGGGCTGCCGCCCTGCCCTCCGGCGAGACGGCGTGTACGAGAGCCGCCACGGAGTGGGTGTGCACGACCACGGGCCAGTCGAGAATGGCGTGAAACGTCGTTTCGATCGAAGGGCGCAGCGCTGCGCAGGGATCGACCGCGGCCGCCCTGCAGCTTCCGTCCCCGGCCCCGTCCGCCTCCGCGCGCGCGGCTGCGAGATCCACTTCGACGAATATCGGCCGCGTCTCCGCATCCGCGAGTTCAGTTCCCGAAGCCTTGATCCACATCCGGCTGCCCAACTTGATCGAACTGTTTCCGCCCGGCCCCTGGATCCGCAGCGGATCGCGGCCGCAGCGAGCGGAAAGCGCAAGGAATTCCGGATCAAGCTGCATGCCACCGGCCAAGCGCGGGAATCGTGAAGTCGGGCTGCGGGCTTCCGTCCGGGGAGCCTCCGGCCGATATGCGACCGTCCTGCAAGCCTGTCCCGACGAGGAGCGTCGACCACCCGGCGCCCTGTCCGCCGGCAATGTCGTGCTCCAGGGAATCCCCGACCATGAGCATGCGCGCGGGTTCCGTGCCGAGCTTCTCGCGGGTGAGATCGAAGACCCTTCGCCAGGGCTTGCCGTAGTAGGTCACGTCTCCTCCTGAGTTCCGGTACGATTCGGCCAAGCTTCCCGGCGAAACCTGCACCACGCCTCCCGCCCTCGGCGAACAGAGGTCTGGATTGGTGCAGACGAGCGGAATGCCGCGTGCGTTCGCGCATGCAAGCGCCTCGCGGGATCCGGATCCGTCCGATCCCTCCGCAACTCCCATCAACAGGATCACGTCCGCATCTTCCACGCGGTCGGCGAGGCGCATGCCGAGTCCCTCCGCCCAGCTTTCGCCGTCGCCCGCGGCGCCCGCGACGACAAAGGGTCTCCGCAGCCGGATGCGGCCGGACGCCGCATCGAGCCAGAGCGCCTCGCCGGAGGTCATGAAGACGTCGAAGAGTCGCTCGTCGTATCCGAGCGACTTCATTCGCGCCGAATTCGCATCCGCGCGCTTGCCGGAATTCGACAGGACCGCAAGGCGGACGCCGCGCGCGCGCAGCGCCGCGACGGTCTCCCTCGCGCCCGGATAGGCCGCCGTTCCGTCGTGAAGGACGCCCCACTGGTCGAAGACGACGGCGTCGAATCGCGCGGCAACCTCTCCGATGCCGCCAAGTTCCCGCGTCGCGGTCATGTGCGCAGCGGAGGCGTCCCGGCGCGCCCGGGGACCGCGGCGCATCGCGACTCGCGCATCTGCGGGAATTCAGTCGCGCGCCGATGCCCTTGCCGCGCCATCCGGCATGTCACCGAAGTAGAAGCTGTAGCCCGGGATGTGCTTGCGCCGCTCCCTGAGCTGCATGCCCTCGAAAGGGTAGAAGGGATGATCGCCGCAGGCCTCGTCGTGGCAGGGAAGGACGTAGTCGGCGCGCTTGTCGATCTCCTCGACGGATTTCCAGCCGTCGTAGGAATTCACGAACCGGGCCGGAACCCAGTAACGCCACCTTTCCTCCTCGTTGGGCTCGAGGTTGCGCGCCTGGAAGATCGCGTCGCCGCAGATCACGATGTCGCCGGCGGAGGTCGCAACCGTGACGGCCATGTGGCCGACGGAATGGCCCGGCGTCGGGAACATCGTGACGCCGGGAAGCACCTCGCACTCGCCTTCGACGACCTCGAAGACGCAACCGGCGTAGGCCGGCTCGATGCCGAGGATGCCGCATTCGTAGGTCCGGTAATAGAGCGGCAGCGGATTGTAGGCCATCTCGATTTCCGCCTTCGGCGCGATGTACCTCGCGTTCCGGAACTCTTTCATGTTCTGGACGTGGTCCCAGTGGAGATGCGTGAAGACGACCGCGTCGATGTCGTCCGGGGCCACGCCGAGTTCGCTCTTCAGGTGGAGATGCGCTTCCGTGCAGCCGCGCTTCTCGCACTTGTGGTGGTACCGGGTCGCGCGTTCCTCGTCGCAAAGTCCGGTGTCGACGAGGATCCGGTGTTCGGGAGTCTCGACGTAGTAGCAGTAGACCGGATTCCAGATCTTCTTTCCCGCCGGTCCCTTCCAGAAGATGTACGTGCCGAGGTCCGCTTCCAGCCAACCGGTATTGATGGGGTAGATCCTCGTTTCCCGACTGCCCATGTCACCTCCGGATTCGCGCCTCCGGCGTCCTTGTACATCAACGCGCCACCGTGTCCACAGCCGGTGCGCGACAGGGTTTGAATCCCGCATGGCGACTTGATTGTCGCGGACGAGGGATTTTGCCGCTGCGAATCGCCGTGAACCGGGAGTTTCGACGCGTTCCGGCCGGTCGGGATGACAAGAATCCGGACAGGCGCGGAGTCCTGTCGCCATCGGAGGATTTCGGGAAAGTTCCGTCTGGACGACATCGCTGTCGCGTGGCTGACGCGGAATTCGGCGTTTCGCCGACGCAAGGAGCATTCCCATGAAATTCCCAAGGTGTTCCTGGCTTGCACAGATCGAGTCATTTCGGATTTCCCGACCGGTTTCCGGGATGGGGCGCGGATTGTGATGGAAGCTCAATGCCACCCTTCTCAAATCCATACCTGCCGCTCATGCGGTTTGCTGCTCCTCTTGAACTACATTTTCAGCAACATTGTCCCCAAACGAAAAGAACCTGACTGACCCGCGTCGGGCGTCGCCCAAAGGTGCCACGCCCAGGGTCTTGATCGTCCTGTCCCGCAACTCTTCCACAAAGGAAATCGCACGGGCAGGGCTGTCCGCGGCGATGCAATCCGGAATGTCATCAAGGTCGGCGTCAGCCATGGACGTGAACGCAACCCGGAAATTGTCCATGATTGTCAGAGGCCGCGCCGTGAACGGAGACGTCCGATCTTCCCGTCAAGGCAGGCTTCGTCCGCTTCGGGCACGTCACCGGCAGACCACGCCTTGCGGGACAATTCAAGACATTGCTCGAATTCCCTCTGCCCTGTGGAATGGACATGCTCTCTCAGTGCGTCGCGGATCGCTTCGCTGGCAGGCGAATGCTGGTCGGAAGAAACTTGCGCTCTCACGAAGTTCAGAAATACTGACCCTGCGCCTTTCCCGGATCATTTTCATGAACCCCTTTCTCCGGGCTCGGCCCCGTTTGCGGGCAGTTCGCAGACCATGCGCAGGCCGGTCCCCGGGAAGATCGTGCCGGTTCGGTCGAGCTCGTCGCGCTGCCCGGCGATGGCCGCGTCTCCGGCGTTGCTTGCGGTCCCGAGGATGCGCACCCGCAGGATGCCGTTCTCCGGCTCCGGGACGATCTCGGCCTCCGACCGGAACAGCTTGGCGATCGGCAATCCTCGCATTTTCGGCACTCTTCCCGCGACAGGGTTCAGCGGCGGAAACCGGGGCCAGACCGGAATGCCGCGGGCGGGCCCGCGCTATGTCCCGGTTGCGGCCTTCAGCCGCCGGACGATCTCCAGGTCGCGTTCCCGCCGGAATGCCTCCGCGTCGCGGATGGTCCAGTCGTAGAACCCCTTTCCCGACCGCATTCCTGTATGCCCCTGCGCGTGGAGGGCGCCGACCGGAGTGTCGGCCGGGTCGGTCACGTTCGAAAGATCAGCCCAGACCGCGCGCGCCGCATCGCCGTTCAGGAGGTCGAGGCCGGCAAGGTCGGCATGCTCGAAGGCGCCCATGGCGGGAAGACGCCACGCGTAGCCCTGCTTGAGGATCGTGTCGCAGGCCTCCGGCGTAACGAGACCCCTGCCGACGAGCGTCGCGAACTCGCGAAGCACCGCATGCTGGATCCGCGCCCAGAGAAACCCTGGGATGTCCGGACAGATCACCGGCGTCTTCCCGGTTCGGCCGAGCAGCTCGCAGACCTTTTCCGTGGTGGCGGCATCGGTTCTCTCGCCCGGGACGACCTCCACGAGAGCGATCAGCTGCGCAGGCTGCGCGTAGTGGGCGATGCAGAACAGCCCCGGCCTGGCAAGCGCCGACTGAAGCGTTCCGGCCCCGATTGCGGATGTTGTGCTAGAAAGGATCGCGCACGCGCCGCCCGCATCCTCGGCCTCGCGGAGGACCGACTGCTTGACTCCCGCGTCCTCGGCCACAGCCTCGATCACGAATCCCGCCCCATCGACGGCAACCCCGATCTCTCCCGCGTATTCGATCCTGCGTTCGGACTTTGCGCATGCCTCGCCGTCAAGGCCGTGTTCGACGTGAAACTCCGCCGCTTCCCTGATCCTGCGGCGGGCGTCCGCCAGGGAGGACTCGCGCCTGCCCCAGAGAACGACGCTCGCGCCGCCGAGCGCGAGCGAGAATGCGATTTGCGCACCCATCGTTCCCGAACCGAGGACCGCGCACGGGGGCAGCGGGGCAGCCGCCATCATCCCGCCCGAACCGCTACCGGCGGCTTCAAGGGGTCCGCGCGGCGACCTCCCGGATCCCGTTCGATGGGACTCCGCCGGCGAGAGGCGTTCGGAGCAATCCGCTTCACGCGACCGGCCTCCTGATCCGCAGGCGGACAGGGGATACCCTTCCGGCGACCGCCCCATTCCTGCAATTCGTTTGATTATTCGACGTGCCGTCCTTATGGTTTGATTCCTCAACACGCGTCAAGGCAACCGGTCATTGACTCCATTCTCTCCCAAGATCGCGCGATCGGGCCCGGAGCAGCATTGCGCTTCGCCGCCCAACCCGGCGGTGAAGGTGCGGCGCCGGTTTTGGTCGGCGGCGGCAGTTTCGCGCCAACGGGAACCGTCCGGGACCGGAACTTTCCCGGAAAGATCGGCCTGCTGCGATCCGCCGCGCGCCTTCGCTGCCGGATCTTGACGGAGGGGCCTCGGGGATGTCAGGGATCAGGCTCGACAGAGTGGTCAAGAGGTTCGGCGAAACCATCGTCATTCCCGAGCTGAGTATCGACATTGCCGAAAGCGAATTCGTCGTCATCGTCGGCCCCTCCGGTTGCGGCAAGTCCACGACGCTCAGGATGATCGCCGGCCTCGAGGAGGTGACGAGCGGTTCGATCCACATTGCAGGACGCGACGTGACCTGGGTGCCGCCAAAGGCGCGCGACATCGCGATGGTGTTCCAGTCCTACGCGCTCTACCCGCACATGAACGTTGCGCAGAACATGTCGTTCGCGCTGCGGCTGAACCGCACGCCGAAGGCGGAAATCGAAGCGCGCGTGCTCAAGGCGGCGGAGATGCTGGAGCTAACCGCGTTCCTGGATCGCCGGCCGAAGGACCTCTCCGGCGGGCAGCGCCAGCGAGTGGCCATGGGACGATCGATCGTCCGCGACGCCTACTGCTTCCTTTTCGACGAGCCCCTGTCGAACCTTGACGCCAAGCTCCGCGCCTCGATGCGCACCGAGCTCTCCATCCTGCACAAGAAACTCGACCGGACGATGGTCTACGTCACACACGACCAGATCGAGGCGATGACCATGGCGGACAGGATCGTGATCATGGACTCGGGCCGGATTCGGCAGGTGGGGACGCCGCGGCAGGTCTACAATTCGCCGGATAACCTGTTCGTGGCGGGCTTCATCGGTTCGCCGTCCATGAACTTTCTCGACGGGGACATCGTCGGCGGGGACGAGGTCTTGGTCGAGGGAGACGGCTTCGCGATCCCCCTGACTGCGGAACTCTCGGCGCGCGCGCGGAACGCGCCTTCCCGCAGGGTCACCGTGGGCCTTCGTCCGGAACACTTCGTCGCGCCCGAGGCGGCGGGACGGGCCGCGGACGCCACGCTTGCGGATGTCCACCTCGAGGTCGACGTGGCAGAATACATCGGCTCGAGCCAGTTTCTCGCGGCGCGGATCGGCGGCAAGCAGGTCACCGTCGCGGTTGAGGTCGGACCCGACACGCCGCCGATGACGAGCGGCACATACGGTTTCGACAGGAACAGGCTCTATCTGTTCGATCCGGATTCCGGGATCGCGGTCACGCGCGATTCCGAATGAACCCCTGAAATCAGTCAACACGAAAGGATAGCGAAATGACTGGAAAACGATTTGCGGCAGGCCTTGTCGCCGGCGCGGGAGCAGCAGTTGCGCTGGTCATCTCGGCCGCGGCCGCCCTGGCCAACCCCTACGAGAAATACGCCGGCACGACGATCGTCGTCAGCTGGCCGGCGCTCGCGCACTTCCAGGCGGCCGAGACCCTGGTCGAGGAGTTCACCGCCGAAACCGGCATCGAGGTCGAAATCGATGCGCTGCAGTACCTGAAGCTGCGCGACAGGCAGCTGCTCGAGATGTCGAAGCCGACCGGCGAATACGACGTGGTTTCGTGGGTCGTCATGTGGAAGGGCGAGTACGTGTCCAAGGGATTGCTGACACCGCTGTCGCAGTTCTTCACGAGCGGCTCGCTCGTCGATCCGCATTACGACATCGACGACATCGCCGATGCCTATCTTCAGAACGGCGGCGTGGTCGGCGGCACGAAGGGCTACATGCCGGGCAAGTCCGGCGCGCTCTACGGCATACCGTTCGGCGCAGAGACCTCGATCCTCGCCTATCGCAAGGACATCTTCGAGGAGCACGGAATCGACGTGCCCGCCACCTACGACGAGCTGCGCGCCGTCATGCAGCAGCTTGCCGACCTCGGGATTCCCGCGATGACCTCGCGGGGCAAGACCGGCCACCAGGTCACAGCCGGATGGCTGCTGCATCTCGCGCCGCTCGCCGGCAAGATCTTCGACGCCGAATGGAACCCCGTGATCAATTCCCCGGAAGGCGTCGAAGCAGCCCAGGTCATGCGCGAAATCACCAATACGGGCCCGGCCGGCATCCCGACGTTCGGATTCGGCGAGGCGTCAGCGGCCTTCCTCCAGGGAGACGCGGCGATGTATCTCGACACGCTCAAGATCGCCGCGATGTCGCGCAATCCGAAGCTCTCGAAGATCGACGGCAAGGTCGGATACGCGCTGCACCCGGTCGGCTCGCGCTGCGGATCGGAGACCGGCGGATTTGCCGTCGGCATACCCGCCAACTCGCAGAACCAGGAAGCCGCGTTCCTGTTCGTCCAGTACATCACGTCCAAGGCTGGCGACCAGCGCATGGTTGAACTTGGCGGGGACCCGATCCGGATGTCGACGATCCAGAACAACCTGTCGAACTTCGACGAGTATTCCGTCGTTCTGGAACAGCTGCCCTGCGCCGACCCCGACTGGCGGCCGCTCATTCCTGAGTGGAACGAACTGAACATCGACGTCCTGGGCCAGGCCCTGACCGACGTGATAACCACCGACGCGCCGATCCAGCCGATCATGGATGCAGCCAACGACAAGGCTCGCGCGGTCATGGAACGGGAAGGCTACTATTCCTGGGCCAACTACCGCGCCCAATAACAGGAATTGCGCCGGGCGCGCCGTTGCGGCCCGCCCGGCGCCCGCGTGAACAGTCCGGGGCGGTCCAGTGGTAGACGAGCGAGAATTCGACGCCGGCGCATCGCAGCGGCCACGGTTCGACGCCCGGATCGTAACTCCCTATCTTTTCATACTCCCGGCATGCCTCGTGATCGCCGGCGGGCTCGTCTACCCGATCCTGGACGCCTTCTACCTGAGCTTCTACGACTGGAAGATCGGCACGCCGATCTCTTCCGCGCCCTTCTCCGGACTTGCGCACTACAAGCGAATGCTGACCGATCCGGACGTCCTAGAGTCCATCTGGGTCACGCTCCGCTTCGGGTTCTGGACGATCACCATCGAGATGTTCCTTGGAGTCAGCCTCGCGCTCCTCCTCGAAAAACCGATACGCGGCGCATCCGTGTTCCGGACCATCTTCATCCTCCCGCTGATGGTGTCCCCGGTGGTCGTGGGCCTCATCTGGCGCTATCTCTTCGATGCCAGGATCGGCTGGATCAACTACTACCTCGGAATGATCGGGATCGAGCCGCAGGTCTGGCTGGGCGATGCCGAACTCGCGTTCTTCGCGATCGTCTTCACGGACATCTGGCAGTGGACGCCGTTCATCTTCATCATCATCATCGCCGGCCTGCAGGCGCTGCCCTCCGAAGTGCTCGAGGCGAGCCGGATCGACGGCACCAACTGGTGGCAGCAGATCCTGTTCATCAAGCTCCCGATGATCCGGTCGATCATCATCATCGCGCTCCTGATGCGGCTCATCGACGTTTTCCGCGCGCTCGAGGTCATGTACATCCTGACCGGCGGCGGGCCGGGCCGGGCGACGGAGCTCCTGTCCCTGCACATCTACAACCGTGCGTTCGACACGCAGCAGCTCGGCTACGCATCGGCCATTTCCGTCCTTCTCATCCTCCTTGTGTTCGGGCTGAGCGTCGCGATCCTCGTGATCGGCAACCCGTTCCGCGACAAGTCGGACATTTGATCATGCACGAGAACCCAAAGGTCAGGAAGCTGCAGACCGCCGGCTACTACGCCGCGCTGATCTTCCTGGCGGCGATGGCGCTGGCGCCGATCTGGGTCATGATCGCGACATCGTTCAAGAACGATGTCATCGTGCAGTCGAAGGAGCCGCTCTGGTTCTTCTTCGTCCCGACGCTGGACAACTATCAGCACATCCTGACGCGCGGCAAGTTCGACGTCTATCTCTGGAACTCGATCATCGTCGGGACGCTCTCGACCGTCATCACGCTCTTCCTGGGCGGCCTCTGCGCCTACGCGATCGCCCGGACCGAATTCAGGGGGCGGCGGTTCGTCGCGAACACCACCCTTCTCGTCAGGATGGTGCCTCCCGCCGTGCTCGCGGTTCCGGCGTTCGCCATGGTGGTCACGCTCAACCTCCAGAACGATCTCGCGGTTCTCACGTTCTTCTACACGGCGCTGAACCTTCCTTTCGCCATCTGGCTGCTGTTCGGGTTCTACAAGCAGGTGCCGGTCGAACTCGAGGAGGCTGCGGTCATCGACGGCGCGACGCCGCTGCAGGTGTTCTTCCGGGTCCTGTTCCCGCTCGTGCGCTCCGGCTACGCCGTCGCCGGAATCTTCACCTTCCGGATCGCCTGGAACGAGTTCATCCTCGCCCTACTCCTGACCGGCCGGAAAACCCGGACCCTGCCGGTCGGAGCCGCGGGATTCATCACCGACACCGGCGTCGAATGGGGCCTGATCATGGCGATGGGCACGCTGATCGTGATTCCGCCGCTTCTCTTCACCTTCTTCGCGGCCCGCCAGATCATTTCCGGAATGACGGCGGGGGCGGTCAAGGGCTAGGCGGACGCGATCTCGATGCCGGGAACCGGACGCCTCGGAACCGGCACCGCGCATGCGCCGAGGGGCGATCCGGCACCGCGCGCGCGCGGACGAAAGAAACTTCTGCAAGGCCGGTCGGCGATACGGGATTCAACCGGGGATCGCTCCGGCACCGGTTCCGCGCGGCCCGTCGCCGGAGCCGGACGGCGTCATTTGGCCGGGAAGGCGGCGCATTCCTCATTGCGCAGGGAGGCTTCGGAGGGAGGAGCACGTCCGGAAGCCGTGATCCTTTCGACGCACGAAACGAAGGCCGCGCAGTCCGACTATCTCGCCGGGCGGCTGGCAGAGCACGGGCTGCGCTTCCGCCAGATCGATCTCTCGCTCGGTTCGGGCGGCGCCGCCTGGGACGATGAGCGCAAGGCCGCCGCCATGGAGGCAGCCGCGGCGCGAGGAGCGGCGCTCCTGGCCGGGGACGGCCTGCCCGACGGCCCGGTCATCGGCATCGGCGGCGGCACCGGCAGCGAGATCGTCCTCAGGGTCATGCGCGAACTGCCTATGACGTTTCCGAAGATCCTCGTGACCACGCTGCCGTTCGACCTCCGCGGCGAGGTCGCCGACAACGCGATCGTCGTTGTGCCGACGCTCGTCGACATCTGCGGCCTCAACCGATCGCTCTGCGGCGTTCTCGAACAGGCCGCGGCAATCGCCGCCGGCCTGGCCGGCTCCCGCCATCCGGCGCCCCCGGCGGGCGCATCCGTCGCCATTACCGCGCTCGGCGCAACGGGCGCCGCAGCCGACAGGCTCGTGGCACGAGTCGAAGCCGCCGGCGCGGAACCCACGGTGTTTCACGCCAACGGCTACGGCGGCGCCGCCCTGGCCCGAATGGTTTCCGGAGGTGCCTTCGACGGCATCGTCGACCTGACCCCGCACGAGTTGACGCGCATCCTTCTTGCCGGCGACATGGTTCCCATGCCGACGCGGTTCAGCGCCGCCGGAGACGCCGGCATTCCGCAGATCGTCCTGCCGGGCGGGTTGAACTTCCTCGGGCTCGGACGGCTCGATGACATTCCGGATGACTACCGGTCCCGCAGCCACTACCGGCACTCGGGACATTTCACGCATGTCAAGCTTTCACGGGACGAGATGGTCGCGGTCGCAACCGCGCTCTGTGCGCAACTCAACGCCGCCAGAGGCAGCGTCTGCCTAATCGTTCCGCTCGGCGGGTTTTCGCACGAGGACCGGCCGGGAGGAGCGATCGAAGACCGGAGTCTGCGCGACGCCTTCCTCGAAACCGCGGTTCGTTCCCTCGACGGCCGTCACGAAATCCTGGAGACAGGCGCCCACATCTCGGAGCCCTCCGTGGACGCGCTTGTCATGGAGCGGCTTGCCCCGGTACTTCTGGGCAGGAAGGACGTAGCGAATGCATGATCCGAACGACATCGAGGTTTCCGGCGATGCGCTCATCCGCATTGCGCGACGGTGTTTCGACCTGAGGCTGCAGACGAACGCCGGCGGCAACCTGTCCACGCGCCTGTCGTCGCGCGACGCGATACTGATCAAACCCTCGGGCGTCGGATTCGCGGAATGCACGCGCGACAACCTCCAGCTCGTCTCCCTGGACGGCACCGTCGAACCGTCACCGCACAAACCCTCCAAGGATCTGGACTTCCACCTCGGCATCTATCGCCTGCGGCCCGACATCCGCGCCATCGTCCACTGCCACAGCCCCTGGGCCACCGGTTACGCGAGCGCCGGCATCGAAATCCCATGCCTTACCGTTCAGACAGTCGAAAAGATCGGCAGGCTGCCGCTCATTCCGCTTTCCGCCAACGGCGGGCCGCAAACCGAGGCCGAGATATCCCCGGTGTTCCGCGACGAGTCCGTTCGCGCTGCGGTCCTGGCGAACCACGGCACGATCGGCGTCGGAAAGACGCTGACGGAGGCGCAGTACCTCGTCGAGATCATCGAGGAGACGGCGCATGTCGCCTTCGTGCGCGACATGCTCCTTGCAGCCCGGCGCGCGCCGGAATGAACCGCGAGACATCGACAGGTTGAAGGCGGTTTGACGGCCGCACCCGTTCACAACGGAAACCTCTATCCTGACACTGTGGAATCCGGGCATCGCGAAAGACCATTGCGCGGGCGCCGTGCAGCCATAGCATGGCGGATGACCGAACCCGGCGTCGTTCGGGCGGCCGTCACTCGGCAGGAAGCCAGGTCCGGGAGCGAACTCTTCCTGACTGTCACAGGGAGGCGAGAACGAAGTCGAACCGCGCGCGCCAGACTTCGCCGTGCAACTTGAGGTCCATCAGCAGTTCTTCGCGGAAAATACCGTCGCGGTCGTTCGACCCGGAACGGTCGGAGAAATACATCTGCGTGGTGAGCAAACGCGTGAACTCGCCCTGAACCTTGACATGGATATGCGGTGTTCTGTTCCGGTATGGACCTGGCCGAATGGTCAAAAACCGGTATGCCCCTCGAGGGTCGGTGTACTGGTGACCGCGGTGTCGGAAGCCCGAGTTGTCGTAGGCGCCGTGCTGGTCGCAATGCCAAATGTCTACCACGGCTCCGGCGACGGGACGGCAATCCGGCGTCAGCACAAGTCCTTCGACCTCGAGCGGCTCTCCGGTTGAATCCTTCTCCCGAAGCACGGTTCGGCGCGGCGAACCTGGCGAGTAGTACGGACCCTCGGTCTGCGCCAGCGTTCCGGGAGTGCAGGGCATTCGGGGGTTCAGGCCAAGCGAGCGGTCAGCCGCCGACCCTGAAAACCTCTGGTCCAACTGCGTCTCGCGTGCACCGACGAGGAGCGGCGCGCCGCCCGCCAAGGCGGCGATGCCCAAGGCGGCCAGGGCAAGCCTACGCGAGACTGGTCGTTTCGTCACAAACCGCTGTTCATCCTGCATAATGTCGATGACCCAGACTGGCGAACCGTTTCGCCCGCACCGTCACCGTCGGCAATCCCCGCAAGTTCATTTGTACCGAAATGGAGGAGCAGGAAATCGCCAAGGCCTGCAACCGGCTGACCAAGAACAGCATCATCTGCCGGAACTGCCATATGAACGAGCAACGGGCGCAACACTTCCTCTTTCAGGCAAATCCGGCTACATGTCAGATTTCCCATGGAATTTCGTGGATCTCTTTACAGAAGAACCCATTCATCTACCACCAATTGCGCCGGTTTCTGCATTCGCTTCCCGCGGGTTGATGACCTTGACGCCTGCCGCCTAGACCGGGGAGACTTCGCGCGTGGCTGCCGCGGTCTTGCGATGGACCGCGACTGCCGCGACCGGGCCGTCCCGAAAGCCGATGGCGCGTCCCCGGCGGCGCGCAACGGCCCGGACTTCGCCAGACAGAAGCGCGGCGCCAGGATCGAAAGGGAGCAGTCGTTCAGAGAGCAGGGGGAAGACATCCTTCAGCCTGCGCTCGAGATCGTCGCGATGCCCGCCTGCGTCCAGCTTGCGAACGCCAGCGCCGACTTCTGCGATTGCGACCGTTGTCAGTACAGGGCGTCCTCGGCCTGCCGGTCAAGCCATGCGAGAACGGTCGGCGGGGAGTCGGGGTTCGCCACCTCGGAAATTACGTTCGCGTCGGGAACGGTCACTGCAGATCCGTCGGTTCGCATGGCGTCCGGTCACGGACCAGGTCGATGTCCGAAAGATCGGCTTCGTCCCGCAGGGCTGCGATGCGGCTCCCGAGACCGGTGCGCGATTCCGACGCCAGGGTGCTTTCGAGAATCTCGCGGGCCAGGGACTCCGCGCTGCGGTTCTGCCGCTACGCGCGCCTTCAATTCGCAGTGAGCTTCCGGGGCCAGCTGAAGAACCAGGGTCTGCGGTATGTTGGTCCTCCAGCGGTGACCGGGCGCCATCACAAGTCAATTCTTACAGCAACGCCTCCGGAGACGCGCAATGCCATGCCGTCGTCCCTATTGAACGCATCGTCGACAGAGGTGTGTCCGCTCGCGTCCCGGGATCTATGTCGACAACATGACAACGCATCACGCTGCCGGTTTTTGGTCGACTTCATGGTTCATCGGAGTTGCCGACGCAAACGCTCGTCGCCGCGCAGAAACCCACATCCCGGTCCCGGATCACTTTCACCTCTGCGTCGGCCTCGAACCGACGCCGTCCCGGTCGCTTCTTGATACCGCGTGGCAAACTCGAGTCCACCTTGACCTTCGACTTCCGCGCCCATAGGTATCCGATAGGATGGGCCCGTAGCTCAGCTGGTAGAGCAGCTGACTCTTAATCAGTAGGTCACAGGTTCGAATCCTGTCGGGCCCACCATTCTCTTCGATCAACCCCGCGGAGTCGATGTGGCCCCGGCGTTCAGGACAGAATCCGACGGGTGTCGCCGCAATGGTGCCGGGAATCACCACTCTCCGCGAACCAATTCTCCGGCAAGATCGGCTCGTGCCCCGGGGAGAATGCGAAGCAAGGAAGCGAGGGCTATCTCTGCATTTTCCGCGTCCTGACCAGCAACATGAAAACAAAGATGGAGCCGATCGATGTTGTCACGATTCCTACCGGCAATTCCTGCGGTGCAAGGAGAAGCCTGCAAAGCATATCCGAGACGGTGAGCAATACGGCGCCCACAATGGCTGCCGTTGGCAGAAGCTGGCGGTGCAACGGCCCCGCAATTCCGCGCGCAAGGTGCGGCACCATCAAGCCCACAAAGCCAATCACGCCTGCGACAGACACGAACACGGCCGTAGCCAGCGCGGCCACGAAAAACATGCTGAACCGCAACCCCTGCACCGGCACGCCAAGGGTCGATGCCGTGAGATCGCCGGTCAAGAGCGCGTCCAGCCATCGGCTGCGATAAAGGGAATAGGCTAGGATGAGCACCAGCCCGGTGCTGACCAGCGGGAACGTTTCCCATCGGGCCAGACCGAGGCCGCCCAACATCCAGAAAATCACCGAATGCGCGGCGCGGCTGTCGCCAGCGAAAATGAGATAGTTGGTGATCGCAGCGAAGAGGAAAGACACTGCCAGTCCCGCAAGGATCAGCTTCTCCGGCGCGCTGGTGCGCAGGCCGTGTACAAGCGCCAGCACAATGCCCGAGGCGACGAGGCCGCCGCAGAACGCCGCCAGCGGAAGCGTCCAGATTCCCAGAATGTCGCCTGTCACCGTGATGACAAAGACAGCGCCCGCAGCCGCGCCCGATGACAGCCCGAACAGGAACGGGTCGGCCAGGTCGTTGCGCGTGGTCGTTTGCAGAACCACGCCGACGATGCCCAGCCCGGCACCGATCACGGCCGCAAAAAGCGCGCGCGGCAAGCGCAGCTCGAACACGATTCGATGCAGCGGAGACTTGTCCCCCTCGACAAGCCCGCTGCTCAGGGCTATCGCCTCGACAACGTCCGAAAGCGGGATCTGCGTCGTGCCAAAAAGGGTCGAAGCCAGCAAGAGGGCGGCAAGAACAGCCGCCCCTGAAAAATTGGCTAGACCCAATCGAGCCAAGTCAATTCAACCCTGGATGCATCGCTTGCGCCATCTTCATGATGGCACGGATGTTTGCCGGGCCCGGTGTCAGCTCTTCGTACCTCAAGCCGATCCAGCGTTCGTTCTTGACCGCGTCTGTCTGAGACATCACCGGGTGCTCTTTCAGAAAGCTGAAGGTGTCGGACGCGCCATTTCCTGTCTGATAGTCGAGCAGCACCAGAAACTCCGGATTCGCCGCGGCCACCGCCTCCCACGAAGTCCGGCCCCAGCTCGTGTCGAGGTCATGGGTGACATTCGTGCCGCCCGCGGCCGCGATCATGGCATCGGGAATGGCAAACTTGCCTGCGGTGAAGGGTGCGTCGGCGGGGCCGTCCAGCAGGAAGACGCGGAGCCTCTCCAGGTCGGCGGTCTGCGTTTCGATGGCGGCGAGTTCCGCTTTCCAGCCGGCTACAAGGGCTTCGGCTCTGTCTTCAACCTGCATGACTTTGCCAAGGCGCAGAACGTCGCCAAACAGCAGGTCCATGCTGGCGACGGGGCGATCCTTGTCGAGATGCACGCAGCTTTCGGTCAGAACCATGGTCTTGATGCCAAAGTGCGCAAGCGTGTCGGGCGTGATGTCGCCGCCGGGGCGCATGCCATAGTACCATCCGGCAAAGAACATATCCGGTTCCGCTGAAATCAGGTTCTCGATGGTCGGATACTTCGGCGCCAGCTCAGGTATGTCGCCGCGCAGCTCATCAAAGTCAGGACTGGTCTTGTACCAGCCGGTGATGCCTGTCAGGCCGACAATCCTGTCTTGCAGTTCCAGTGCAAAGGCCATGTCGGTCATGTTCATGTCGTGCACCACGATCCGTTCGGGCGCGGTATCGAAGACCAGCTGATCACCGCAATTGTCGACAGTGATGCCGTCGGCGGCGGCTCCGCTGGCAAAGGCGGCAGCCACGCTTGCCGGCAAGAGGTATCGCATCATGGGTTGTTCCTTTCCATTGAGGTTTCATTCTTTCGGATGTCCAGCGCGGGGATGAGGCGACCCTGATGTGCAAAGTGCAGGTAGGTGACGCCGAAAATGTCCTGAACACGGTCGGGCGTCAGCACCTCGCTGACGGGGCCAAACCCGGCAAGCCGGGTTGCGTTGATCAGGGCGACATGGCTGGCAAACTCGGGGATCATCACCAGATCGTGGACGATCATCACCACGGTGATGCCCAGTTCGGCAACCAATGACAGCATGCGGCCCTTGGCTTCCGGATCGAGGTGGTTGGTGGGCTCGTCCAGAAACAGGAGCGATGGATTCTGCGCCAAGGCCCGCGCGATATGCGCGCGCTGGCGTTCGCCGCCCGACAGCACGGCCATCCGCGTTTCGGCCAGGTCGGTGAGGCTTGTGAGGTGCAGGATTCGCTTCATGTCGTCCGCATGCGCCTGGCTTGACCGGTCCGCCTGGATCGGGATTTGTCCCAGGGCCACGTAGTCGCGGAGGAAAAGCCGCCCATCGGGCTGCTCCTGCTGGCTGACAACGGCGACCATGCGGGCGCGCTCCGTGGCTGAAAGCTGCTTCAGATTGCGCCCGCCGATCAGCACATCACCGCCAGTAGGCGCTTCGGAACCGCTCAGGAGCCGAAGGAGTGTGGTTTTGCCTGCGCCGTTCGGCCCGGCGATGGCAAGAATGGCTCCCTCATCCAAATTGAAGGCCACGTCCTGAACCAGCACGGCGCCGTTTGCCGCTTCATAACGCAGCTTCTCGGCGACAAGGAACGACTGGTCGGCCATCTGCCCCTCGTCCGCATCGCGTACACGGCGCTCACTCTTTGCGGGGACGCCGTCTGCATCCAGGGCTGACTTAAGTGTGGCAAGGTTTTTCAAGAGCAGGATTTCCCTTGTCGAGCGGTGCACCAAGGCGTTGCATTCAGGTTCGGACGACACACTCGCACATCTCTTCAAATGAGGTGACTAGATCAGACGAGCTTCCGGGCGGGGGCAGGCGCCCTAGGATCCGCGCACGCAGCGGTTCGGGCCGCGCATCGCGCCGCAGAAACCCTTCCGGCGCAGCAAGATAGAGAGGCATCAAGTCACCGAGCGCCTCGACATGACACGGCTCAGCGGCATCCAGATCGCCGAACATGTACGAGAAGCGCCCGACGGCGCTGAGTGACACGATGCATGAGCGCTTGCACTGGCTCATGCACCGCACGCCCCGCAGTTCGAACCCGTGATGCTGCGCAGCTCCATTGTGCGACAAGAACGCCTGGGCTAGACGCGTGCCTCCACGGACATTCCTCTGAACGGACTCACGACCGTCTCGGCAGGTCATGCAAAATGAAAGGATCGGTTGGTCGTGGCTCATGTCGAATCGATGTAACGTTGTAACATTGCACTAGTTATCTTAATCGACTATAGTCTTCAAGAGCGTTGAAGAAAGGGAGGCGCGAAATGCCGCAGGGAGGAGCTCGCCTCACGCATGCAGACAGGGTGCTCGAGTTTCTAAGGCGCCAGGGGCACCCGCTCTCCGCCTATGAGATTCTGGAAGCGCTCCGCGGCGACGGCGTGACCGCGGCGACGACTGTATACAGGGCGCTGGCCAAATTGCTTGAGGCCGGCGACGTGCACCGGATCGAGTCCCTGAACGCTTGGACGGCGTGCTGCGAGCCGCATCATTCCGAGACTCCGGTCTTCGAGATCTGCGACGGCTGCGGCAGCGTCACGGAGCATGTGACTTCAAATCTTGCCCGCAGCATCGCAGCGCTGTCCACGGACTCGGGTTTCGCGGCCGACCGCTCGATCATTGAGATCCACGGGCGCTGCAGCGACTGCGGTGCAACCGCACCAAACTCTTGAAAGGACGAAAAATGGATCAATCCGCACAAGTTCCTGTCACCGTGCTCACCGGCTTCCTCGGCGCCGGCAAGACGACGCTTCTGAATCGCATCCTCACGGAGCGGCATGGCAAACGCTATGCAGTCATCGTCAACGAGTTTGGCGAGGAAGGCATCGACAACGATCTTGTCGTCGATGCCGACGAGGAAGTGTTCGAGATGAACAACGGCTGCATATGCTGCACCGTCCGCGGTGATCTGATCCGGATCCTGGGCGGCTTGATGAAGCGTGGCAACCAGTTTGACGCCATCATCGTCGAAACCACCGGTCTTGCCGATCCGGCCCCCGTGGCGCAGACCTTCTTCGTCGACCAGGATGTCGCCGACCGCACGCGGCTCGACGCCATTGTGACCGTAGCGGATGCCGTCCATCTCGATGCGCAGCTTGGCGAGCATCACGAAGCCGAGGAACAGGTGGCCTTTGCGGATGTTGTTCTGCTCAACAAGACCGATCTCGTGGAAGCCGGCGGGCTGGAGCAGGTCGAAGCGCGGATCCGCAAGATCAATCCGTATGCGAGGATCATTCGCACCGCGCGCTGCGCTGCGCCGCTGGATGAAGTTCTCGGGCTGAACGCGTTCAGCCTCGACCGGGTTCTGGAGGTGGAGCCCGATTTCCTGACATCCGACCACGATCACGAACACGACGACGACATTACAAGCGTCTCGTTTGTCTCGGAATCGCCTCTTGATTTCGACAAGTTCCAGAAGTGGTTCGGACAGCTCCTGCAGCAGCGCGGCCAAGACATACTGCGATCGAAGGGCATCCTTGACTTTTCCGGGCATGGCGACCGTTTCGTCTTCCAGGGGGTGCACATGTTGATGGACGGATCTCCAATGGGACCGTGGCCGGAGGGCAGGCCCCGCGTGTCTCGCGTGGTGTTCATCGGTCGCGATCTCGAAAGCATGGGGCTGCAGGAAGGGTTTGAGGCGTGCCGGGCGGCATGACGCCGGACCTGCCGCGGCGTGTCCGTCAGCGGGGCGGTTTTCCGGAATCCGAGTTGGAGAAACGCGGCCTGAAACTCGAGATCGGCGCTCCTGTCACGGGTGCCGTTGCCGCAGGCGAGGCCGTCGCAGTGGCTTCCGGTGACGGATCCGTTCGCTTCTTCCGCCCTGAGGCAAACCCCACAGCGACGAAGGCTCATGATGGCGCCGTGCTCTGTCTTGCGGCGGATTCCGACCACGTGCTGACTGGTGGCGATGACGGACGGTTTCTTCGCATATCGCTTGATGGCCAGATCGAAGAGATCGCCAATTTCGGCTCGCGTTGGGTCGACTGCGTTG
>CAXXWA010000040.1:0-477907 GCA_963662815.2 uncultured Amylibacter sp. | reverse complement strand
CGCGGAACTCCGCACTTGCATCCGCGCGCATGCGCGCCGCTGCCGCTGCCGCGCGGCAATCGGGAGCGACGGAAAGGGTTGCTCGCGCCGCAGGTTCGGTCACGACACGTCAGGAAGTTCTTCGGATCTTCGTTGCGGCGATGGGTAAACTGGATTCCCTCCGCTCGGATGCGCAGGCTGTCCTGGACGCGGCCTTGGCGGAGGAAGACTTGGCGGCGCCTCGTTCGGGATCAAGAACGCGAACTCGAGGCGGTGGCCCGGGAAGAGCACATGAATGCCGAACGCATTAACCTTGAGGCGCGGCGACGAATTGAAGCGGTCCGGGCAACGGTCCGAAATGCAGCCGCCGACCTTGAAGACCTAGAGTAGCGCGTTATGGATCTCGAGGGGCACGACTTGGACCGCCCGTCCGCTTGCGCCAAGGTTCCAGGTCCCTTCAGTCTATGCTGCGCGGCGTCAAGCCGCCACAACTGATCCCTATTTTTGCTCGCTTCACGGACCTCCGGGAAAACTTGGGCTTGCATGCAGACCCGCGTGTTGGTTATTGGACCGGGGCGCGGGCGTAGCTCAATGGTAGAGCCACAGCCTTCCAAGCTGAAGACGTGGGTTCGATTCCCCATCGCCCGCTCCAGACATTCGCTTCAAGTCAAGTCGAAACCGTGCCGCGTCGGTCGTCGGACGGCCGGGACCTTCAGGACGTGCGGAGGCGGGACAGTTCACGACCAGAATCCACCGGCAAGCCAGGCGGTTGTAACGGAGCGATTCAATTGCGGTTTCGGGGCGTAGGACAATCTGCAACCGGCGGACGGCCAATCAAACTGGTCCGGTGTGCGTGCAAAAGAGGTGGGACCGATGCCCTTGGCTCGCGCAGCGCCTGTCGGTTTGCCCGCGAGGTTTCACGCTGGAATACTGCAAACCGTTTCGGAGAGTGGCCGCGCGTGACGAAAGGACTCGGAGAGTGAGCCTTTCAAGACGCCACGGTGATGCGGCTTCGCTAGTCTCGCCTGCCTTGGGGCGGGCTCATCCCGGAACCTTTGCTTCACAATTGCGATCCTGAACGCCGACCCCATTCTACGGCCCGTAGGAAAGGGGGGTGCCGGGAGCAGGTGTTCCCGGAGACCCTGATGCGGCGAATGGCCGAACACGGGTTTGTCTTCGTTTCGCGTGCTGTCCAGCCGAGCCAGCCAAGCGTCTCGGGACGAACAGTGAGGCAGGGGTCCGGCATGGCGTTGATGCTGGCGGCCGACAAGGATGCGGTTGGCGTGGTTGGATGCTCAGACGAGCTCGCCCCGGTGGTCTGTAGTGGTCGAGTGCACTGGCGCGGTTCCTGCGGAATGTACGTGGCCATCGCCTATCTCGAAACCGTCTGGATACTGAAGGCGGGCGGCCTCATACGCGACCTGAACACTGCCGGTCTTTGGCACGGAGAACACGTCATGGCCGGGCATCATGACATTGGCGAAAGGAGGCCGCTCACCGCCTAATTGATTTCCTGGAGAGCCGACCGGCTTTGCTGTTGACACGAGCCCGAGGGGCAGCTCTGAGTTCGAGTCAGCACCTTCGGCCGGATGACGCATGCGAGTGTGCCGAGAGCGGTGCGAATGCCGTCGATAAGTTTGGTGCCGTGATCGGTGCATTCACCGGCTACGATGCGGGACATCGCTCGTCAGGCCAGAAGCATCCGATTTGCGGCGTTGGCCGTTTCTCGATGAAAGTCGTACGTGGCGGCCAGTTTGAGTCGGCAGCGTCGGATGTCTGCGAACTCGACATCGACGGGCGGTGTCCGCCGGGCGAGAAGTCAGAGGCCAAAGCTGAGAAATTTCGCGAACGGATTGATCTTTTGACGCAGACGTGACAATACCGTGACTGAAACACTGGGTCCTTGAACCATTTCTCGACGAGACGCCTCTTGATGCGCCGCACGGTTCGCAGTCGGTACTCAGATCCGGAATGCAATCCGGAACGTGGGAGGCAACAAGCTCCGTTTTACGGCAGCAATTGTAACTGGCAAGAGCTGGGTTCGCCGCATGACACCAATGCCAAGATTGGTCCCGCCCCCGGGATGTCATGACCACGTGAATGTGCCGTTGGCGTCACGGAGCAGACGCAGTGCCGAAGTCCCGAACCGGACAAGGGTTGGGCGGCGTGACAAGCAACGCACGGAAAATGCCGTTCCGCTTGGCAACTGTTGGATAACTTGCGAGCCGGAGATCAGGGCTTGAAGAAGAACGCAACAAAAACGCTTACATCAACTTCGCGAAGCACTCCCAATCACAACCACTTGCAAAATGGATTAGTCGGGAAACCTACGCCAAAATCCACTAGGACTTCAGGCTGACTCTTTCCCTTTTCCTGTACGTCGGTCCACCACAGTCAACAGCGCCGGCAAGAGCGACAGGTCAGCTATGAGCGCAAAGCCAATGATAATTGCTGTCAGGACTCCGACTTGTGCGGTGGGAACAAACGGCGAAAACACGAAAATCAGAAAGCCGGCGACCAATACAACCGTCGTCGTGAACAATGATCGGCCAGCCGTGTCAAAGGCGTAACGCACCGCTTTTTCCGAGTCATGGCCGTACTTGCGCCGGGCACGGAGGTATTTGCTCAGGAAATGCACCGTATCATCCACGACTATCCCGACAGTCATCGCCACGACGACGGAAAGCGAAAGCCCTACCAATCCCACCGTCAACCCCCAGACACCAAAACCCAAAACAGCAGGAACCAAGTTCGGAACGATGCTGATTACGCCCAATCTCAGGGATCGCAAGGCGAACAGGAGAATGGCGGAAATGGCCAGAAGCACAACCATCGTCCCGACCAGCATGGCGCGAATGTTGCGTTGGCCTATGTAGGCGAACAGGGCTGCGGGGCCCGTGCTGTTGACGCTAGCGACATGCGGCGCGTTGTCCGTGAGCCAAGCCTCGGCGCGGGAATTCAGGTCTAGCACATCCTGCGAATAGAGTGTCTCAGCCGAAACGGTTACGCGTGTTGCCGATCGGGACCTATCGATCTGGTTGTTGAGGTTCAAACCTTGCGGAAGCGACAGCTCGTAGAGCAGCAAGTACTGAGCCGCCAGATCCCGGGTTTCCGGAATCCGATAAGCGTTCGGATTGTCACCATGCATGCTCATGTTTAGTTGCCGGAAGGTATCAGTCATTGCTGACACGTGGCGTACGGGGGGTTGATCTCTAAACCAGTCGACGAAGTTCGCGACCTCGGCGAGGAAAAGGGGATCTGTAACGCCACCCTCGGAAGACGCCTCCAGAGAGTAGTCAAGCAGCGTATTGCCGCTCAAGCGCTCATCCATAAAGTCTGTGTCCTGGCGAAACTCGACGCTCTCATCAAAAAAATGAACCAGTACGTCATTGAGCTCGTTGCGTGGAATGGCCAACATCATCACGGGCACTATCACCGCCCAACTCCACAATACGGTCTTCCTGTGGCGCAAAACAAAATCCGCCAATGCGTTCATGGTGGGCCCCGGGAGTTGGCGTTCCTTCGCCGCGCGAATGGGGAGAAGCGAAAGCAAGGCCGGAAGAAAGGTAACTGAGAGAACGAACGAGGCGACGATTCCCAATGCAACGAAGTTGCCAAGATGACGGTAGGGCGGAACCTCGGAGAAGTTCATGCTAAGGAACCCAAGCGCAGTCGTGAGACTCGCCAGAAATACAGGATGCAGGTTGAGCCTGATGGATTCGACGATGGCATCATGCTTGGAATTGCCGGCACGAAGGCTTTGCCGCAAAGCCACCAGCACGTGCACGCAGTTCGCCACGACAATCATCAGTACGATTGTCGGTGCCGGCGAGACGGGCGGGGAAAAGACCAGACCAACCCAAACGCCTAGACCGACGGAAAAGAGAATGGAAAAGACGATGACTAACCCGGTCGCCGCCACACCCGCCCAGCTCCGGATCAGAATGCCAAGGATCACTGCCATGAGCAGAAGGCTGGACGGTAGGAAGATCTTCTGGCTGCCAATCGATGCTTCAACGAAGGTCTGGTTGACCATGACCGTGCCGACGATACGCATGTCGAGGTCAGGAAACCTGCTCTCGGCCTCTGCAGCAACCGACCTGGCGAATTCGGCAACCTCAGCCACGGCTTCCAACAGGCCCTCTTCCGGAAGTTCAACAGTGACGTTTACGACACTGACGTCTCCGGCCCTGGCCAGAATACTGCCGGCGATACGCGGGTCGGACAAGGCAATCGCCCGGATTCGTGACCGCGCCCCAGCTTCGGCGACTTCTTGCGGATCAACAAGATCCCGCACATACAGGTCGTCTTGTTCGGCAGTCGTGTATTGAAAGTTGGCAAGCGAGTCGACGCGCCTCGAAAATGGTGTATTCCACGCGGCATCTGTGAGCCAGACGGCTGCAGAAAGTGCGCTTTCCGACGTGGCGTTTCCATCGTCCGGGACAATCAAGAACACGACGTTTTCGTTCTTTCCGTAAGTGTTCTCAAGCGCTTCCAGCGCCAAGAGCTGAGGATTGTCGTCGTCGAAGAAAATGCGGTAATTGGCGGAAAATTCGAGCCGCGCAATGCCGCTCGATGCGATTCCAACCAAGACTAGGGTGAACAGGACGACAAACCAACGAGCCGCGAGAATCCGTTCGGCAAATCGTTTCGCGAAAGGTTCGTTTTCCGGGCTGCGGTTGTGCACGGGATTGCCTCCGCTAATTGCGAACGAGCCGAACGCCCAGAGGCGCACCAGTTATCAAACATGGCATCGTCCGGCCCGAAACCCGAATGCGCCGGGATCTTTCCACTTAGTCCCAGTGCTCCGGACCCGCTGAATTCAAACCAAGGCTCATCAAGTCATTCGCCATGCGCCACAGCACGAAGAGGGTGTCAATGTAGCGCACGTTACGGCACGCCTGAATTTACTGTCAAGGATTTTGCGCCGGGTTTGGGGCCAGTTGCGAAACAAGCGATTCGTCCTGTCGTCGAGTGATTCCTTCTGGAATCGAAAAATGATTCACTCGCGGCACGGGTGCGACCCAAGCGGTCTGGTGCCGGTCGATGCCCTCTCGCTGCATCTGGCATTGAAGAGCGTCCGTCCGTCGCTGCCACCGGGACGCTGTCGCTTGACCATGGCGAGGCGACCTTGGAGTCGACTGCAACCATGGTTGCATGTTCATCGATTCACCGCGGCCTTGCGGAACACGGGAAGGAGTCGGACCCGTCGGGCCGCGTTCGCCGTCCCGGCGGGGGCCGCAAGCCTGCGTTGGCAGTCAAGGCCGGTTTTGCGGAGGCGCTCGACGAGCTCGACAAGCCATTGGTTCGGGAAGATCTCGTGCGTCCACTGCGGTGGGTTTCGAAGAGTCCTTGCCATCTCGTCGTCGTGCATTCCCAGCAGTGCATGATACGAACGATCGCCCGATTGGCACGCCGACTTCCATGTTAACCTGAAGTTCTGAAGCGGGTAAGAGATTTATTGAATCGTATCAATAGGATACGTGGATCGGGACTGTCACAGTCTGCCTACAAACGGCGAATCCGACCGGATCCGCCGTCACATGGCTGCGATGTCCTTCAGCAGTTTCAGCGCCCTCTCCTGGCCGGCATCGGGCCGGGTCGTCACCTCGACCTCGGCCTCCGGCCCGTCGCCTGCGCCCGGAATCCGGTGCGTCGAGCGCACGATGGTCGACAGGCTGTCGAGAAGCGTCCGGAAGCTGTGGGCGCCGCTGCCGTCCGGCAGGGTGTGGGCATGAACCTTGGTCAGTGCCGGCTCCGAGCGCCGGGCGGGCAGGACCGGATCCCCGGTCTCGTCGGGTTCGGTGTCGGTATGGCACAGGGGGGCCCATGCCTTCCGCATGTGCCATTCGACGAGGTAGGCGAGCATGCAGATGAAGAAGTGGGCGCGGACCCGGTGCGCGAGGCGGTGGAATATCGGCCGGACCTGGAGGTCGCCGGCTTGAGGCAGCGGAATGCCCGCTCCACGCGGGTCAGGGCCTTGTATCCCCTGACGCATTCCTCGGCGTCCATGTCGTCGTCGCCGAGCGATGTGCGGATGACGTATATGCCGTCGAGGGCGGCCTCGGCGTCGATGGACTCCTGCTTGCGTCGGAAGCTGAAGCTGGTCGCGGCGATGTCGACGTCGAAGTGCTTCTTCATCTTCTTCGTGTTGATGACCTCGCCCACGGCGAGGCCGATGTCGGCCTCGCCCTCGAGGGTTCCGCCCTCGACGCGCGCGGCGATCTTCGCGAGCGCCTTTTCGGTGGCCTCGAGCAGCTCCTGCCGGACGCGGGCGCGGTGCCCGGCGAGGCGGGGATTGCGGCAGGCGACGAGGCGCTCGCCGGGGAAGTCGGGATGGTCCCGGATCTCGAACAGGGTCTGCTCGTGTTCGGGGTCCTGGAAACGGTCGGGACGGCCCTGGCGGGCGAGCTTGCGGATGGTCTGGCTCTTGAGGGCGGTGATCCAGTCGGCGCCGCCGCGGGCGCGCAGGGCCGCGATGGTGGCCTTGACGATCATGCCGCGGTCCCCGACCATCACCACCCGGGAGAGCCCGAAGCGGCGCTGCAGGCGGTCGAGCTCGGGCAGGAGGGTCTCCTTGTCGGTGATGTTCCCCGGATATGCGGAGACCGAGACCGGGCGCCCGCCGCGGTCGCAGAGGAGGCCGAAGTTGATCTGCGGGAGACCCCGCTTGCGGTCGCGGCTGTAGCCGAAGCGCGCGAGCGGACAGTGGCTTCCCTCATGCCAGGTCGAGGACAGGTCCCAGAGAACGAGATCGCCTTCCGCGATCCATCGCCGTGCCAGGCGTCCCTGGATGCCCTCCTGCCGCTCGTCGAGCCAGTCCATCGCCGCGTAGAGATCCTCGGGCGCGACGTCGTCGGCGATGGCGAACTCCTCGGGCAGGGTGGCGTTCCGCCACCATCGGGTGGTGGCGAGCTTCGAGTTCGGCCTGAGGATGCGGCCGGCGACCATGGCGAGGACAAGGTCGCGTTCCGGGCACCGCTCGCGGGCGACGAGACGGGGAAGGCCGATGGCGTTCATGGCCGTCCTGACCGCCTGCACCGCCCCGTGGTGGCGGGATCGGACCGGGTCCCCGAGCGCGTCGCCGGCCTCCGCATGCCGCTTTCCCGCCAGCGCGCCGCGCAGCAGGGGGATCGTGTGCGGCGGCAGGTGCGAGAGATTGGCGAGGGTCCGCTTCTGCACCCGGTTGTCGTGGTCGCGGCAGCTCTGTCGGAGGAGGACGGAAGTGTATGTCTTTCCGTTCTGGTGTTTCTTGAGGACGGAGACATGCATTCCTGCGGATTTGGGCATGGCGGGACCCTGACGTGCCTACAGTTTCGGGCCGACCATGGGGCATGATTGCTATAGTGTCAAGAGGAAATCGGGCATGTCGGGCAATTTGTTCCATATTCCGTGGGAGGGCTGCCGGTGAGGTCTATGGCTTGATGGGACAAGTCGTGCCTACAGGAATCCGTTTCGCGACGCATCCCGGGGTCACAACCCCCTGTAAAAAAGGAATAAATTGGAAAACCTGCGCCGAAAAAAGCTAGACGGAACTTCAAACGGGGTTTTCGCGCATAACCCCTTGACATCAAACGGAAATTCGGCGATCCAAGGGGCCGGAAGCGGGACTCGTGTTCCCATGAGACGCGCAGGGGCGGCTGCCGGCGCTCCCGGCGGGCGGTTCCGGAAACGGCTCTGCATGAAAGCGGTTTTTTTCGAATTTCCCCTTGACATCATAGCGGAAGCCGGCAGAATGTCGGCAAGTCACGTTCCCATGAGGCGGTCCGCCATGGCTCCCGACATCGAACGCATCTCCGGCAGGCACGGAAGGCCCGCGGTCCTCCTCCGCGAGGCGTGGCGGGAGGGGAAGCGCATCCGCAAGCGGACCGTCGCCAACCCGGCGAGGCTCCCGCCCGAGGCCGTCGAGGGGTTCCGGGCCGTGCTGAAGGGCGCCGTCGCCGTCAGCGACGTCCGCGAGCTGCTGCAGGTCGAGCGCTCCCTGCTGCACGGCCACGCGGCGGCGGTGCCGGGGACGATGAAGCGGCTCGGCTTCGGGCGCATCCTCGGGCGCAGGAAGGAGCGGAGCCGGGACCTCGCGCTCGCCGCCGTCGCCGCGCGGATCCTCGACCCCGCCTCGAAGCTGGCGACCGCCCGGGCGCTGGACCCGGAGACCGCGACCAGCAGCCTCGGAACCCTGCTCAAGCTCGGCCCCGTCTCCGGCAACGAGATGCTCGACATGCTCGACTGGCTGCTGAAGCGCCAGCCGTGGATCGAGCGGAGCCTGGCCAACCGGCACCTGAAGGGCGGGAACACGCTGATCCTGCACGACGTTTCCAGCTCGTACCTGGAGGGACGGTGCTGCCCGCTGGCGGCCTTCGGCCACAGCCGGGACGGCAAGAGGGGCAGGATGCAGATCGCCTGCGGCCTGCTCTGCGCGGCGGACGGCTGCCCGGTGGCGGTGGAGGTCTTCGCCGGGAACGCGTCCGACCCGTCCACTGTGGCGGGCCGGGCGGAGAAGATCCGCTCCCGCTTCGGCATCGACCGCGTGGCGCTCGCGGGCGACAGGGGCATGCCCGCGACGGCGCGCATCCGCGAGGACCTGGAGCCCGCGGGGCTGGACTGGATATCGGCCTTGAAGACGAGCGACATCCGCAGGCTGCTGAAGGAGGGCGCGGACGGCGAGCCGGCCCCGCTGGTGCCCGAGGCGCTGGTGCCCAACGCGGTGGCGGAGACCGCCGGGCCGGACTTCCCCGGCGAGCGGCTGATGGTCTGCCTGAACCCGCGGCTGCGGGAGGAGCGGGCCCGGAAGCGCGAGGACCTTCTGCAGGCGACGGAGGAGACGCTCGCCGGCATCGCCGCCGCGGCCGCGCGCGGCAGGCCGGGCCCGGCGAACCGCGACCGGACCATGAAGGCCCTGGGGCGGAAGGCGAACCGGCGCCGGGTGGAGAAGCACTTCGACGTCGCCGTGCGCGACGACGGGATGGACTGGGCGCGGAGCCCGGACAGGATCGCCGCCGAGGCGCGGCTCGACGGGATATGCGTGGTGCGCACCAGCCTGGATTCGGAAGCCGTCGGGCCGGAGGCGGCGGTGGAGGATTGCAAATCCCTCGCCGGCGTGGAGCGCGCGTTCCGGAACGCGAAGGGCGACCTCCGCATCCGCCCGGTCCACGTGTATTCGGCGGACCGCGTCCGGGCGCACGTGTTCCTGTGCATGCTGGCGCTGCACGTGGAGTGGCACATGCGCCGGCGCCTGGCGCCGATGCTGTTCGAGGACGACGACCGCGAGGGCGCAAGGGCGCGGCGGAACTCGCCGGTGGAACCGGCAAGGGTCTCGGACAGCGCGAAGGCGAAGGCGTCGGACAAGAGGACCCCCGACGGGCTTCCGGTCCACAGCTTCCGGACGCTTCTCGCGGATCTCTCGGGCGTGGTGCTGAACCGCGTGCGCCTGCCGGGCCGCGGCGACAGCCTGCTGTCGGTGGTCACCAGGCCGACCCCGGTCCAGGAGCGGGCCTTCGAGCTGCTCGGGGTCGGGCACGACCAGGATGTTCCCATGAGGATGCCAGGCTGAGCGACGCCCGCCGGGCCGGAAAACCCCTGAAAAACAACGGTTTTCCTGCGGAATCCTTGCTTCCCTTCCCCGTGAAGTTCCGGCTAGAACTTCAGGTTAACCGGAACTTCGCCTTGCGGCCTTCCGCCGACGATCGACTATGACCCGCCGACCAAAAGTCAACTCATGCGCAAGGCAAGGGCATTCTTGATGCTGTGGCGGCATCCTTTGGGAACCTTCGCGCGTAGAACCGGTGCCGGCATTGACTCCTGGAACGGGATGACCGCAAAATTGCACGCTTATCTATTCCGGCCCGGAACTCAATAGCGTCATTGCATCGGCCGCCAAACCGATATGCCGCAGCCATGGAATCGCCGACACACGGGTGTGTAAACCTTTTGCGTCGCGGGAAAGTTCAGGCGGGAACTCTCAGTCGTCCTCCACACAGACAATGGAGCGCGGGCTGCTCTACAGGCAAAGCGCCGTCATTCAGCGGCGGTCTGAAGGGCGTGCGGTGCGTTGCTTGGATCGCATCAAACACTCCTTTGCAGTTCGCGCCGCCCTTCGGTCGTCGAATGCTCGAACATGAGGCTCAGGAAATCACACCAGATGCAATTCATTCCATTCAAGATCCAACAGCCCAACCTCACTCTCGCTGCGCTGCGCAGGACTCGGCCCCTCGCTGTTTTGACAGCACTTCCGGCCCGGGAAATTCAGGGGACCACTCTTTGGATTGCATGGACTCCTTCATCGGTCATTTCTTGGCAATACTGCAGTGAATGGTCGATGGACCGTGCAATGGAATGATTGCGATCACGAATGAAACCTTCAACCAGGTCTGAACGCTTGGATCAAGCGATCTGCCTCCTTACCAGTTCCTTGAAGACCCCGTCGATTTCCATGAGTTCATCGAATGATCCGCATTGCACAACTTTTCCGGCCTTCAACACGTAGATTCGGTCAGCCTGCTCCAGTGTGGAGAGCCGGTGGGCGATCACGATCCGAGTGGATGTCTGGGCGGTCAGGTTTCGCATGACCTTGGCTTGGTTTTCATTGTCCAACCAGTTGGTCGCCTCGTCAAGCAACAAGACTCGCGGGTTGCCTATCACCGAACGGGCGATAGAGACCCTTTGATTTTCGCCGCCCGACAGGACGGTTCCGCTTGTACCGACCATTGTCATCATGCCCATGGGCATGTTCCTAATTTCGTTTGTGACTTCGGCGACCTGAACAGCACTCCAGACATCCGCATTCGCTACATTTTCGTGATGACTGACCAAGTTGTCCCATAGGTCGTTGGGATGGAGTCCGACAGATTGCGGAACCACTCCGATTTTTCGGCGCACCTGTTTCAGATTCAGGTGCCTCAGATCCCGCCCGTCGTAGTACACGGCGCCAGTGGTTGGCTGAACCATGCCAAGCGCGAGCCGGAACAGGGTGCTTTTGCCGGCGCCGGATTGCCCGGCAATCGCGACAAATTCACCTGGACGGGCACGAATCGTGACATCGTCAACGATCAACGGGCCGTCAGCGTCGTAACGAAAGGAAATGCGGTCGAACAGAATATCACCATCCAAATGTTCAACCGGCTCTCCCTTGACTTCGGATTCGGTCTCCGCGGCAAGAAACGGGCGCATTTGATCGAATGCAGGCACCAGAGCGGCGATGGTTCCGATGGAATCGCCAAGCCGGACGATGGCGGACAGGAAGGCGATGAAGACGGTGTAGACGACGAGAAAGTCGCCGACCGGGACGGGACGGTCGCTCATTGTCGCCACCGAGAAGAGCATTATCCCGCCGGCAAGGAAGGGGAGTGCGGCTCCAAACGCCCGCGAGTGCCCTTCGAGGGAACTCAGTTCGAGTTCAGCGCGTTTCTGTTCTCGATAGTCTTGCGCCCAGATAGCGAAGGCTGACCCTTCCGCGCTTTCAACACGAAGCTTCGCGATGCCGCCCACGATCTGGAACAGTCGACCGGTTACGCGGCGCGCCGCGTTGATCATCCTCCTGTAGGGCGAGACTTGACGCAGTCCGAGGAAGATGGTGATCAGCAGCGAAACTAGGCTTATGGCGAGAGCCATGACCCCCAGGGTAGCATCGTAGAAGGCGATGACGCCAAAGACCGGAAGCAGAAAAACGACTGACAGCAGGCCATCGGCGACGACGCCCTGCACGTCTTCGCGAATACTCTGGAATGTCATTCCCGACATTGCCAGGTCACCGGCGGAATGGCGATGCAGATTGCTACGCGGCAATCGCATAAGGCGGTCCCAGACGGCGGCTTCGACCCGCGACGCGGCACGCCCTTCGAGCCGCATCACAATTTTTCCTTGTAGCAAATGCAGCAGCGCACCGAGCAGGCCAAACCCCGCTACGGTCACTGCAACTGCATAGAGTGCTCCGACGCTCTCGCCTGCCGTGACTTCATTCGCGACAAATCCGAGTGCGAGTGCCGGAAGCAGTTTGATCAGGCCGCCCGGAAGTCCGGCAATAACCAGGCGCACGAGATCCGCGACCGATCCACGCAAGGCGATCGCAATCAGGTCAGCTGGCCTCACATTCCTCGATGGCAAAGGCTGGTAGAACATCCACGCATCTTTTGACAAAGAACGGGCTCGATCCTCTGTCATTCGAAAACTGCGTTGGCTGACCGGGTCGACTTCCCGGTAACGTCCAAACTTTCCCGGCAGCAGCGAGACGGGCTGGCCGTCGTCTGCTCGGAATGCCAGAAGCGCGTTGCTGTCTCCACGCCACCAGTCGTCCTCGTTTCTCAACCGAACGCGCCGGGCGCGGACCCCTGACGCGTCAAGAACGTCAACGAGTCTGAGCGGAGACTCGGACAGTCCCGACCGCACGGGAAACTTGAAATCGATTCCTTCATGTCGGCCAACGATTTGAAGCGAGTCAGCCAGAGTCGTGTCCTCGATCTTGGAATCCCGGTCAATCGGACGATCATAGATGTTAAACAGTCGCTGCCGGGCTGCACTTTCGGCCGTTCGGCGGTTTGTAATCTGCACACGTTCAAGATTCGCATCATCCGCCACCGCAAGTCGGCGGTTCAGGCGTTCCAAGGCCAGAGCGACCGCGTGAAATGAAGCGAGCGCCGGAAGCAGCATGTCTTCTTTTCTGGCCAGTTCTTCTGTGGACTGGCCGGAGACCGTCACCTCGCCGAACACGGTGAGCCAGCTCGTTCGCGTCAACGGAATCATGGCTTTCTGCGTTCCGCTGCCCTCGGAAACGTCCGCCTGATCGATAATGTCCATGTAGAGGCTTTCGCCTCGCGGCGGCTCCGAAATCCAAACCACGTCACGCCGCACGGAAAGGGTAGAAGGACCAAGGGTCTTTGTCAGGCCGGATTCGGCCAACGCGGTCGGACGCGGAAGATGGCTTGCAAATCGGGAAAGCGTGTCAGTAATGGCAGTCAGCCAAGTATCAAACTGTTCGGCCAGTTCTGCCGGATGAATCTCCGACAACGAAGATGCCGGCAGCCTTTTCAAAAGAGTCCCCGGCTTTCCTTTGGCAATCAGGCTTAGTTTCGTACCATCGTCACTGTCCTGTCCGCCGGGCGCGACACCAGGCAGCAACCAACCGGATTCGCGACGCAAAAGATGTTGCGGTGGCGCCAGTTGGACCTCATCCTTAGATTCGACCAGGAACAGATTGACGGCGCCCTGACTGATGAACCAGACATATTCCGGATCGTCGAGCTTAACCGGCAGGTTGCCGGTACAGGGTACGGACATGCCGGAACGCGCAGCGAGTTCCGCAATGGACGTGTATGTAAGTTTGCCGTTTTGCATCAGCCAGACTTGACCAGATTGAAGTACGTGCCACCTTGGTCGGCAATCAATTCATCGTGCGTGCCACGCTGCACTTCGATGCCCTTGTTGAGCACGATAATTTCGTCACAATCCCTCACCGTGCTCAGCCGGTGCGCCACGATCAGGCAGGTGATGCCGCGACGCCGCAAGGCTTCATCCACATACTCTTCAGTCTCGGCATCGAGGGAACTGGTTGCCTCGTCCAGTATAAGAATTGTCGGATTGCCCACCAGCGCTCTGGCGATTTCCAGCCGTTGCCGCTGGCCGCCGCTGAAATTCACCCCGCCTTCTTCGACGAAGGTCGCGTAACCTCCCGGTCTCAAAAGGACTTCGTCATGGATTCCGGCATCACGTGTCGCAGCAAAGACGACCTCATCCGGAATGGCCGGGTTCCACAACGTAATATTGTCACGCAGAGACGCGGAAAAGAGCACGACCTCCTGATCAACCATGGAAATGGATCGCCGCAGCACGTCTTCCTGAATCTTTTCTCGCAAATGATCATCAAACAGGATTTCGCCCGACCAAGGCCGATAAATTCCTGAAACCAGGCGTGCCAGGGTCGACTTTCCGGAACCACTTGGACCGACAACGGCTACACGTTGCCCGGGCTCGATCACTAGGTTGAAGTCCTTGACCAAAGGGGGGCGGCTCTTGTTGAAACCAAATGTCACGTTACGCAGTTCGAGGTGCCCCGTGAGCTGGAGGCGACCATTGAATGTTGGCATCGACTCTACTTCCGCGCTTCGGCGTCTGAAGGCTGGATCTTCTGCGGTCCGCGAAATGTCCTCGAGTCTTTGCAAATCGGTTTCGAGCATCTGGCGTTGGTCTGCGAATTCCAAGAAGCGTCCGACGGGAGCCAGAAACATCTCCGCCAGGACATAAAAACCGACCAGCGATCCGAGGGTCATGTTGCCAGTCATGACATGACCTCCGCCGAAGCCCAAGACCATCGCGCTCCGAAAGGTAGAGACCAGCCCTGGCAGCGCAGCATTGACGGAAACCAACTCGAAGTAGGATTGACGCGCATTGAGTTCGCGCGCCTGCTGGCCGCTCCAGCGGGAAAAAAATCTTTCATCCGATCCCGTCATGCGCAGGCTGCTTGCATGATTCAGCATCTGCATACCGAGGCCAATCAGCAACCCTTGCTCCCGTCGCATGGCCTGGCATCTAACGGCCCGAATCGAACTGAGGCCGTGGGCCGCTAGGCCATGCAGTACGGCCAGCAACAGCACAAACAGCGTGAGCAGAACATCATAAGCCAACATGGCCGCGAGCAACACGGCACTCATCGCCATGTCGACAATGAGCACAAGAAACTTCTCGGTCAGGTTCTTCGAGATTCTGTCTATGGACGAGACGCGATCAGTCAAGTCGCCTGCAAACCTGTGTTCAAAAAACTCGACCGGCAACCGCAGCAACCGCGAAACGCCCCGACTGTAACCGATTACCGAAATCCTGACTGCGAGCCGCTTCAGGAATCGATGCTTGAGCAACGAAAGGATGTATACAAGGAAGCCGCCCCCAAGCAGGGCTGCCACAACGCCGCTCCAGGGTCCTTGTTTTGCAAGAACCTCGTCTACGAAAATTCCAAGGGCGGCGGGAATGACAAGCATCAAAACTGTCAGAAGGAGTCCGCTGGCCAAAACTCCCGCAAGCACAATCCATGACCCCGCGAGCAAAGTGCGCAATTGCCGGAAAAGGCCTGGTCGTTCACCACCGGGCTGGAAGTCGCCACCGGGTTCGAATCTCAACGCGATCCCGCTGTAACCCTTGTCGAATTCTCCAGCGGAAACCCGGCGGCGTCCCGTTGACGGATCATTGAGATAGAAGTTGCTGCTGTCGTATCCTTCAAGAACAACGAAATGGCTGTATTGCCAGAAAATGATCAACGGCAACTCGAGCATTTTCAGGCGTTCGGTAGTGAGGCTGAGACCGCGGCACTCGACACCAAATTGTCTTGCGGCGCGCACGATGCTTGCGGCACTGCTTCCGTCGCGGCTCACCTCGCATTTTTCCCGTAGTTCACTCAGCGGCACCCAGCGCCCGAAATAAGCCAAAATGCTGCCAAGGCACGCAGCGCCGCATTCCGAAGCATGCATTTGCAACACAATCGGCGTGGTTACCTTTCGACTCGAGACTTCAGACTCCTCCTTTCTTCCAGTCCTGATGGAGGCGCTTTGCGGCATCTTATGGCCGCCTCATTTTCAGAAGGTTCACCGGAGTCTGCTTGCCAAGATTGACGACAACCCGGCATTCCCGACTTGTTAGGGTGGACAAGTCAATGGAATCATTGAGCAAGATGTCGACGCGGCGCGCAGAAACGGGCATCGTGAACTCGAGGCCTGTCAGTTCATCGGACAACAATACCGGGGAAACCGCTGAGATTTTCCCGCCAAGTTCATCGGTTTCTCCATCTGCCGAATCAAACTCAATCACCGCTGGCATACCGGCACCGATAGTCGACGCGATGTCGCTTTCGATCCAGATGAGCAATTGCACCGTCCGGTCGTCTGCGGTCGAGACTTCTGCGGGTTCGGCCAATACGCCATCGACCACAACGTTGCGGGATACATTGCCAAAGATCAGCCATGCCGCGAGGATGAATATCAGCAAAGCAATTACGGCGACCAGCAAACGCTCCCGCGGCGTGGAAATCATCAGCAGTCGGTTGAGTTGTTCTCGTTCTTCCTTGGCTTCGGCAACCGTATTGTGAAAAGAGTCAAATAGATTGTTGAACACGCCCGTGCGAAGCCCCCTTTAGTGAATCAGGCCAAGTCAAGATGAGCGCTCGTGCGGCCCGTGGTTTCCATGGGACTGTATGCAGTGCGGTCAGGAAAGGTCAAGTCATCGACTTTCCTCTTTCCTCGGGTGCACGACAAAATTGTGACGAGTTGTCCGCGCGACCTGCAGTGAATTGACTTTGCCTTCACGTCTGGAACGATTGTTCTGCCAGTTGCCGTGTCCGGGGCGTCCGGGCCACACTCCAGCCTGCGGAGGCGATCATGCCGGACATCGACGAACTCAAGCGCTCCAGGGACGAGGCCCAGGCCCGCTTCGCCACCCTCGGCGACCTGCGGCCCGGCAAGCTGCGCGAGAACTGCCGCAAGTGCGGCAAGCCCGACCTCCGCTGCGCCGGCGGCGGCAGCCCGGGGCACGGCCCGAGCCATGTGCCCAGCCGCTCGATCCGCGGGAATGCCCGCTCGGTCCGCATTCCGCCCGATGAGCACGGGCGGACCCGGCGCCTTGTCGAGGAGCGCAAGCGCTTTCTCGACGTTTCGGCGCGCTGTCCGGAGGCCGGCGAGGCGCTTGCCGACGCGGTGCGCGCCGAAGGGCGGGACGCGGACGGGGACGGCCCCGAAAAAGGGGGCTCTTCGCGCAGGCGGTCGCGGCGGAGGTCTCGAAGGACGTCGAGCGCCTGACCGGCGGTCCGGTCGACGGGCCGGACTTCGAGGTCCTTGAGCGCGAGGTCCGCAAGGCCGCGATCGCGGCCGCCGCCTCGCTGGTCGCCGCCAGGCTGAACGCCGGCCTGTCGGACGGGGAGGCCGCGGAGCTGCCGCGCGCCTGCGGCGCCGGCGCCCGCGATGCCGGGCGGCGGCCCGGGATCCTCGCCACGGCGCCTGGCCCCTGACCCTGGAGCGTGCGCGGCATCGCTGCTCCTCCTGCGGGCACGGCTTCAGCCCGCGCGACCGCGCCCTCGCCCTGGACGGCGCGTCGCTGTCGCCGGCGGCCGCGCGCATGGTCGGAATCACGGCCGCCGAGACCGGTTTCGAGAAGAGCGGCACGATCCTGCGGGAACTGGCCGGCCTCGAGGTCGTTCCCAAGCGGGCGGAACGCCATGCCGAGGCCCTGGGAGGCGCGATCGCGCGCGATGAACGGGACGTCATCGAGCCGGAACCGCCGGGAGCCCCCACTCCTGCCCGGGCCTTGACGGCACCGGGATCCCGGTGCGCAGGCCGGAAACCGAAGGCCGTGCCGGCAGGCAGCCCGACGGCTCGGCCAGGACCCGCGAGGCGAAGCTTGCCGCCGTCCGGTCCGCCGGGAGCCGCGACACCGAGGGCCGGCCGGTTCGCGATGCCGGTTCCGCCGCCTTCAACGCCGCCATCGAATCGATCGCAACCCGCGACACGGACAGGGAGCCGGCCCCCTTCGCCAGGCGGATCCTGCGCGGGACGGAGCGGCGCGGCTTCCTCGGTGCCGACCGCCGGGCGGTCCTCGGCGACGGAGCTCTCCGGACATGGAACTTCGCCGACGGGCATGTGCCCGACGCCATCCGGATCGTGGATGTCTTCCACGCGAAGCAGCACGCGTTCGATGTTGCCGGGGCCCTCTGCGGGAAGGGGAGCGATCTCGCGGCACAGCGGGGCAAGGCCCGACGCGACGAACTCGACCGGGGGCGCCTCGATCGCGTCATCGCCGAGTTGCGCAGGCACGCGATCCGTTGCGACGAGGCGGCGCGGAACATCGAATGCCTCCTCAATAATCGCGCACGCACGGACTGTCCCCGGTTCCGGGAACAGGGTCCGTGCGTGTCGACGGGTGTTGTCGAGGGCGGTTGCAAGTCTCTGATCGGCGGACGGCTGAAGCGGGGCGGGATGCACTGGAGCGTCAGCGGCGCCAATTCCGTCATCGCGCTCCGCTGCGCGGTTCACGGCAACCGGTTCGACGACTGCCGGGAGCGCCGTGCCGGCTGAATCCAACCCGAAATCACAAATTTGTCGTGCACCCACTTTCCTCTTTCTCCTTTCCCAGTGGCCGGGCAGAAAGGACCGCTGCCGAGCCCCTCTCCCAACAAATCAGGACGTACGCGCGACAGAACATCCGGTTTCCCCACGTCAGCGTCGCCTAGGCTGTGGACTCAATTAACCGGCTTGCGACCCGCCGGAGCAGGAACCGGCTGATGGCCAGGCGCACTGTGGACAGGAAGTTGCGCGCGGTCTTGTCGCAGCGCGTTGCGACCCTCCGGAACTCCATGATCCTGCCGATGAATCTCTCGACCGGACTGCGCTCCCGGCATGCCTCGCGGTCAAGCCCGCGCTGCTCGTTCCGGCTGGACTTCGGCGGAATGACCGCGGTCGCTCCGGCCGCCGAAATCATGTCGAGGATGGCGTTGCTGTCATAAGCCCTGTCGCCGATCACCGTCTCGTCCGGCCCGAGCCCCTCGAGAAGCGCCCCGGCCTGCGTGCAGCCGGCCGCCTGTCCGGGGGTCGGGAGCACGGCCTTCACCAGCGCGTTGCCGTCGATGCCGATGTGGACCTTCGTGGTCCTGCCGCCGCGGCTCAACCCGACCTCGGGAGGCTCGCCGTCCCGTGGGGCGCCCGCGCCGTGCCTGCGGACGCGGATCGACGAGGAGTCCACCATGCGCAGTCGAAGCTCCCCGCTGCCGCCGTCGCCGCCGTTGTCGTCGCCTTCCGCAAGTTCCTGAAGCTTCGACATGATCTTCTCCCAGAGGCCGTTCCTGCTCCACCGGTTGCAGCGGTTGAAGCAGGTCGTGCAGGGACCGTAGCGCTCCGGCAGGTCGCGCCACGGCGTGCCGGTGCGCAGCACGAAGAAGATGCCGTCCATCACCCGCATGTCATGCACCCGCTTCGGGCCCTGATGCTTCCGGGAAGCACGGAGCGGAGGATTTTCCATTCCGCGTCCGTCATGTCGTGCCGGTCGCCGCTCATGCCTCGAACTTCTTGTCCGGACGGTTTCCGGCAGGAATCGCGGAGGCGCGGGAATGCCGAATGTTTTGGGTACAGTGCCCAATTGGCATAGATTGAGTGGACGCCCCCGGACTTCGGCCGTGGAATGTGGTCGGGACTTCGTTTGCCTGTGCCGATGCCAGCCTCCTGCTGAAGTGTCGTCGATGGACCCAGTCGCGAACCATCGTTGCGCGGAAGCGGTCCAGCCCGTAGTTATTGTTGGTTGGCTTTTGTTTGGTGCGCATCTGCAGCAAATTCGCGAAGGAAGCAGGCTTCATCCGAATCATTTTCCGTTGCCACGAGAAACCGATTGCTGATTTGCCAGCCGAATTCTGGTTTCGGCCGCCATTTTCCGGCGTGCCTTGCGGGAAGCCTGGGCTACGGCCGATGCCGCGCCACCCCTCCTCCACAAAGGACACAGTACTGTAGGCTGGCTGCACCAACGTCACGACGGTTCAGTCTTCACTGTCGTGGACGAGTCGGGTTTCAATTGCCTTACTATCGAAATCAAGCCTGAAGAAATCAATGTTTCACTCTGATGGAGCGCCAACTACCTACTCCTGATCGCAGTCGGCTTCGCTGACCAGCAAAAAACCATCCCCTAGATTCGAGATCGCCACTTGCGGCCCAAATTCTTCCGATGACCAGCTCATCACGCCATCTCCAGCGGTGGGAATGTCAGGCTGGAGTCGAGGCGCACGTGAGTCGGCACCCGTTGAGTCGGTCCGTTACAGTGGCTGACAGCCGAGGCCCTGAGACACCTGGGCATAACTGGTGAGTGGAACCGCGCACATCCTGTTCCAATCCGTCTTGTCGATGACCGGCTGGTTCAACAACTCGATCATGTCGTCAAATCTTTGAAGCGCGTCGCATCCGACAATCTGAGGATCCGTCGCTGTCCGGTGTTGCGGCCAAGCGACATCACGGGCGTAACGCCAGAACTCGGTATCGTACCTGGATCCGTTGCAGTAGTGCCATCCGACGAATAGTCCGTAGCAAAGCATGTTCCTGACGAGGAATCGATTGACAACAGGCGCATCGCGATCGCGGTATTCCACTGAACGGTTAAGGCGAATGTGAAGAACCATGCCAATCTGTAGCTGGGCGGACACGATCGCCGTGGCTTCAAGGGGTTCCATGAAGGCTGCCGCGTTGCCGATGCGGGCCACCGCGCCGTCATACATCTGGCAATGTACAAAATTTGGAAATGGTATGACAGAGCGCTGTTCGAATTCCGATACGCCATCAGCTTCAAGGAACGCATCGAAATCCAGTTCGACTTCGGAAAGGTCGGATATGTTGCGATTGAAAACATATCCGTAGGATGTGTGAATAGTAAGTGGAATAACAAATACCCAACCGTGCGGCCGTGCAACAGCGCGGGTATAGGTATGTTGCAAAACCGGTCCATCCCGTTCTTCCGTGATGATGGCCGGGCAACGTCGGATAACGGCAGTATTGGTGGGAATAAACGGAATGCCGACGTGCAGATCCCGACGGAGCTCTCTCGGAAATCCGCGCGCGTCAAAGACTAGGTCGTACCGCTCCGGGGGGAGACCGTCGAATTCCAACTGCGCGCCGCCGTCCACTCTGGTGACATTGAGAACGTTCGCGTCAATGTGGCGCGCGCAAGTGCTGTTGTGTAGCAGGTCCGTCAGGGAGTCAGCGGAAAGATGGTACGCGTAAGAAACCTGTTGCGGCGTGAAGTAGTGTGTGAAGTTCTGATTTCGCCGTCCCCATCCCTCGAATGCAACACCGTATTTGCGCGTTCCTTTCAGGCGATTCTGGACAGATTCATCGGGCAACTCCGTTAATCGTCGCAATTCCTGCACCAGACTTGGCCAGCTGCCTTCGCCGACCCCGACGTTGGGAATGCGCGAGTCGTAGACATGGTGAAGTTCGAAGTCGCCATTGGGATGAAGCCGCGATACACTGGCGGCCGCCAATGACCCTGCCGTTCCTCGCCCGACAACCGCGATCTTACGTAAAGAGGTCTTTCCCGGTTGAATCATCCAACATCCCTTCCATATGTAACGCTCGCATCCCCCTCGCCGGGGCGTCTTGGCATACCGCATTCATGACATGTTGCAATGATCTCTTGGATTTCTTCCAGAGTCAGGGTGCCGCGCATCTTTCCGACACGCAGGTCTGCGGTCGGAATCCTACGCTGTACCCGACGCCCCGTCAGTTCGGCGTATGGTTTCCAGATCAAGTTCATGTTCTTCGTTTCATTTCTGGGACATCCCGCAAGCCAATTCAGACTTCCTCTCCCGTCTGGTCTAGAGTGAATGCGAGTACGTGTCGGTAAGGGTGCTCCTGGGACAAATCGCCGCAATTGGTCGTTGCCGCCGACAAGGTTGCCGGGACTCACGTTCCCGAAGTTTCGTGGAAACGCGTCGTGACATGTCCTGCTGTTGTGAACCTGCGGGGCCCGAATTTGAAACCGTATGGCGTTAGCGAACACGTCGAAGGGCCGTCCGGGTGAAATCTTTGTCGTCAAGATTGTTGCGGAAAGAAAAGTCCGTCCACAGCAGGGTCGTATTTGCGCCAGTCAGATGATTCACCATCGTTTGTTCTCCTGCTCGCCAGAACCGATTCAGGTATTTTTGGTAGTTGGCAAGGGTTAGCGTCTTCAGGTGCGAACCTTTCCTGTCATACAGTTCCATCTTCCAAGTTCGGAGTTCGCGTGAATCCTGCCAGACGACCTTGCGACTGTACCCGGATTTCTTGTCCAGGGGAATCTGTTCGGTTACCGTGCACGTGAGTTCGCCACAGGGTTCGTCGCGAAGAAATTTGTAGGTGTATTCCTCCACTTCCGGGGGGCTCATGTCTTCGTACGAAAACTCGCTGCCCATAAATGACCCGGACCGCTTTGATGCATTGATGCGTTTCACTCTCTTTAGCGCTGGCAAATACAGCCACTGGTCGTCTTGGGCATTGATGTGCGCGTGTGTCAGTAGGGCCGTTCCCCGCACGTCTCGCGGCTGATCAAACAGAAACAGGCTCTTGTCGCCGCCTTCCAGAACTTCCAAAACCTTGAAACGCATCTGCCGGACGCTTTCCCGGCCCTCCCGGTCGCGCAGCACCATCGACATACGCGCCGTGAAATCCCCAAACCCATCGTTGCGGGCACTCGCTTCACGGGCAATCCTGAGACCCTTGTCTTCCGGCGATTCATCCTGAGCTACGGTATAAGCGTTTGGTAAGCCGACGCAGATCAACGCGAGAACCAGGACGCAAACCCGAACGTGGCAACCTGCACCCTTGGGGAGCAGGGAATCTTTCGGCCGGTCTCCACCGAATGAACACTTGTCGGAAGCGTCACTGGCCGCGACCAACATTAGAATCTTCAAAACAAGCATCTCAAGTATGTACGCCATTTTTTTCGAAAAGGGGTAAGTCCCGAACTGGTTGGAATTTCATGGGCAGTGCCTCCAGAAAGGGAGCCACGACTTTTCGCAGGCACCTGCCGACGGAAAGCGAACTGAACACCGGCGCAGCGGTCGGATTGGCTTCAGCATGCTCACTTCGAGCCGCTGTGTCTTGATAGACAGCTGTCCGCCGACCCCTTGAGCACTCGCTGAGACGATAGGGAATCGTCAACGCCGTTCGTAGCCAACGAATAGCTGGCGTCGGGAACCGGAACAGGCGGCCGCTTAAAACCTTCGCCCAAGGGCCGGATCGGCAATTGCCGCATTCCGGACTCACCTTGGCAAAGGATGAAACCGCTGAACCGATTAACGCGACTCCTGCACGCGCTAACGTTGAACGCCAGAATCCCGGAGGCTCGGCGCCGTGCCCGAAGGCGCAAACCGGCGAGGATGTCCACTTGCCGGTGTCGTTTCCGGGCACTGCTGCTGCCTCCATAGCCCTCTGCTGGCGGGCGCGAAAGAGTCGTGGAAACGGAACTGTCACCCGAGCGCCGTCGGTTTCTGAAATCCGGAGATACATTACCTGCACAAGGGACTGCCGGAAGCCGCAATTCGGGAAGACAACGGGGCGAATTGTTGGGCCAGGGTCGCCGGTAAGGGGTTCGCCGGATTTCCATGATGTTTCCAGAAACGGCCTTCGTGGCGTCGGTATTCCGCCCAATCTCAGGTCGCAAGTTCGCTCGGCTGAACAACGGTTTAACGATGGCGGTGCGGCCTTGCGCCCGTGCGTTTGGCACACCCCCGCTTGACCGACGACTAAGGGAGTTCACGCCGGGGCGTCCCGAATTGGATCTTCATCCTTCCCCGTTGGGACGCAATCCAGCATGCTTTCCAATGCAACGACTTCGGCTGCGGCCCGTGCCGCCTTGTCTTCGACCGCGATGGTCAGCGCATCGAAATCGTCCATGCCGCATGCGCGCGCGAGAACCGCCTTGACCCGGGGTCCCAGTTTCTTGATCGAAATACCGTCGTCTGCGATCAATCCAACTGCGCCGCGGAGGTTCCGTAACAGGGCGTCGGCTTCAACCAATTCAGTTGCCACGCTGTCAGTAATCTGCGCTTGTTTTGCGGCAGCGCGATAGATGGATGCCGAAGTGGGTGCCGGATCGGTTGTTGCCTTGACACCGAGCCGCAACTGAAGATGCCGCGCCAACCGCTCGACATTTTGATTTCCACCGCACATGATCTCCGGCAGGGACAGGTTTGGTTCGACAGCACTTTTGCTGACCCCGCATAATTCGGCAATAGCCGCGTCGCGCGCAACGGTCAAACTCTGGGCTTCGCGCCGCGCATCCTCAAACCGTTGAGCGATCCCGTCTGCTCCAAATTCAAAAATGCAGCGCGCCCGAGTCAAATCCAACAGTTCGCTTGCGGCAAGCTGTGATCGGGCAGAGTCTTCAAAGTCACTGAGCGAGCGCACAGCCCAGTCTCGGCTGAACCGCGGATTCTGTGTGAATACCAGGCAATCGCGCGTCAAATCATTGAGCGCCGCGAGTGAACGCCCGCAAAAACCGCCAAAGATGCCTGACGAATCCCCGTCATGGATGAACATGATGTCGAGGGTGATCCGGTAGGAAGCCTCGCGGCTGGCTAGATCGCCAAGGACGACGGCGGCGACTCCCCCTTTGTCTTGCGTACCGTAACGGTCCTCGAACTCTTCGGCGACGGCGGACAACACTGCAGAAATCGAGGATTCCGCCAGATTGGACAAGGCTGTTCCGGCCTCGACGGGCGTCAGGTTACCGCGCAATACGTGCATGCCGACCTGGAACGCTTTTTCGTTCGACCAACTGCGCATCGCGTCAACCGTGTCCGGAACGTCCCGGACAGGGATTTCCGCGATCTGTTCCTTCATTTCCGTAACGCCGAACTCATATGTCCAGTACAGCCTCGTCAGTCCCTGTCGGGCAATCGCTTCGACCTCCCTGTTGGGTCCGAATCCCGTTGGCAGGTCGAGATCGGTGAATTCCTTGTTTTGCAAACTGTCAAGGAGTTCCGGGTGCCGCTCGATCCACTTGGCCAAGTGCGGCGAGACATCGAAAATCTCGACGATGGCATCAAAGGACTCCGGGCGCGCGGCCGAAACCATACTGTCGTAGGCGCTCCAGTCATCAATGTTGGGATAGAAATGCGCTCGCCACTGGTCAACCAATGGATCCATCGTCTCAAACCATCGTTTGGGACGCACGACCAGAGCGAACATCTGACCGTAGCTGCCTGGCAGCTGCGGTGACTCGTCGGCACCGTAATTCTGAAGCAACGGGTAAGGTCGACTCGCAACGGCATGATGATCCGGATGCCGCTGCATGTTATAGAACATCCAGTTGCTGAACTTGTAGTTGGCGCTCCACGAGTGGCGGGGCCGAACCGTTTCGAACCGGCCGTTGGGCAGCCGAACCCGGCGCAACCCGTAGTGCTGCATGTAGTTCGCGACCTTCATCGAGAAGACGACGCTGAGGCTTAGAAACACATAGATGGGAACCGCCCAAAGGCCCCCCAGCCAAATTACCAGCGCATACCAGAAGGCAGTTTCAATGCCGTACCGCCAAAACGGGTTTGAAAGGTGCCAGACCGGTTGTTGGCGACGTGCCAGCCTTTCACGGACGATTCGCCACGAGCCGGTGAGATTGTGCACTACTTCTCGCGGAAAATACTGCCAGAAACTCTGGCCCTTGGGCGCGGATCCGGCGTCATATGGTGTGCCGACTAGGGCGTGGTGAATGTAGACGTGCTCGGTCGCGTACTGCGGATAGGAAACAGAAGATAACAGGAATTCGCCAATCCGCCGCTCCCATTTCGTGCGCCGGTGGATCAGTTCATGGCCGACGATGAACACCGCCTGAGCCTCGCAAGTGAGCACGAACGCCAGCAATACGCACTCCCAGACCGGGAACTGGTCGGATGCGAGAATCTGCCAGATACCAAAGATTAGCGTCGGTGGCCAAAGGACTGCCCAGATCCAAACCGGCAGGTCGTGCCAGAACAGTGACTGCCGCGGAGTCTTGACGGGGTCCATACTCCGCTCGTCATCACCGAAGGCAATGTCCAGGGGGCCAGCAAGCATAAAGAAGACAAATGCCGCCAGGATCCACCAACCGCCGTACAGCAGAGAGAGAACGATTAGCGGAAATATCCCCAACGGAAGAAAATGCGGCAGGGCACTGCCGAATGACGGCTTTACCATCCTGACATTCGCCAAGTCTGGACCGCCTGGTACATCCACTTTCACTGCCACTTCGACTTCTCCGTCCTTGCCTTGTCGGAATCTTTTGTCCCTACCGAAGTTGTTCTGCAACTATAACCGACAAAAACTATCCGATGCAAATTCCGACCAAGAGCCGAAGAGGCACCGCGAGGCATTCCAGCGGGCCCCCGGATACAGTCCGGGGGCATTGACGCCTGTTCTGGTGGAATGACTTGAACCTCCGGTTGCTCTTGCAAGGTCAAAGTTTCTCTCACCTTCGAGTCCCGAACGCGATTCCATCGCCATCTCGACCACTGGTTCGGGACTCGACGCACCCACGACACCACATTTGCCGCATTAGTTTTTGGCGCTCCGGCAGAGTCCGACCAGAAAGCAGTCTAAACTGAAGTTCTTTGGTGGTTGACGAAAATATTGTGTTTTGTCAACGGAGTACGCCGAAGCGGCCTGTCCCGCTCTGCCTGCATTCCTGTGCTTCGCTGCATCTTCGCGATGTCCTTCAGCAGATCGAGCGCCTTCTTCTGGCAGTCGTCAGGCCGGGTCGTCACCTCGACCTCGGCCTCCGGCCCGTCGCCTGCGCCCGGAATCCGGTGCGTCGAGCGCACGATGGTCGACAGGCTGTCGAGAAGCGTCCGGAAGCTGTGGGCGCCACTGCCGTCCGGCAGGGTGTGGGCATGAACCTTGGTCAGCGTCTTCTCCGAGCGCCGGGCTGGCAGCACTGGATCCCCGGTCTCGTCGGGTTCGGTGTCGGTATGGCACAGGGGGGCCCATGCCTTCCGCATGTGCCATTCGACGAGACAGGCGAGCATGCAGATGAGGAAATGGGCGCGGACCCGGTGCGCGAGGCGGTGGAATATCGGCCGGACCTGGAGGTCGCCGGCTTGAGGCAGCGGAATGCCCGCTCGAAAGCATGAATCAAATGCACAGGACTTTCCCACGCTGTTGGCGATTTTCCGATTTGCCGCCGAACTGGGGGCGAACCGGCACGTTCCGGCCGGATTCCGGGTTTGCGGAGCCGTCCGCGCGCCGTCGCGGGCGCCGGTTCCGGTCCCGTGGTGATTCGTTTCGGAGGTTTGGCGGCTTGCCGGCGGCGTCCGGGAGCCGGCCCGGACGCGGCCCGGCTCTCAGGGCCGGGTCAGGGCCGCAATGGCCTCGCTGCGGTCCGGCTGCAGGCGTCGCCGGGTTTCGGCGAGGCTCTCCGCCTCGCGGCGGCTGGCGAAGACCACCGCGAGCGCGATGTTGTTCAGGCTGGCCCGGTTCGCCGGGCCGTTGCCGGTGCGGGTCAGGCAGGCGTCCTCGCCGAAGACGCAGTCCCTCTGGCGGTGGTTCAGGTTCTCCACACTCCAGTGTCCGCGATTCAGCTTCAGCAGCTCCTCCGGCGACGCGGCTTCGGCATCCAGCGAGGTGATCAGATAAACAGTCTCGGTGCAGTCGTCCTTCCCGGCATCGTCGCCGTCCTTCTTCAGCGGCTCCCGGTAGCGGGTGATCCGGGCGATCTGGCTGACGCCGGGGTAGTTGATCAGGCGCTTGAGCGGCGTCAGGACGCTGATGGAGCGCTGCTCCAGGCGGCCGCGGGCCTTTTCGAGATCCTCCGCGAAGCTGCCGGTGGCGTCCCTCTCCCAGTCGATGCCGTCGAGGATGCCGAAGGTCTCCGGCGCGTTGCCCTTGACCGACGAAGACATAGTCGGCTCCGCAGCGCCCGGCGACCGTCTTCGCGGTGTTGCGGACCGCGTGTGCAGCGCGTCGAGGGTGATGACCCGGCCGCGGACGTCGCTGCGCTCCAGGAGGTCGTGCGTGGCCGCCGGCTCGCCCCCGTCGTCGCCGAAGTCGGAAGCGCGAAGGGCGCGCCGGTCGCGTGGTCGACGAGGGCCGCGGTCTCGTGATGGCCGTCGCCGTTGCGGCTGGCGCCGCGGATGCGCTTGCCGTCGGCGGCGAGCGCCCGGGCGAGGGGAAGCCGGGGCCGGGACCGGCGGCCGACCACGTCCTCCAGCGCCTCGGGGTCGACCGACTGCACGACCCTGTGGATCGTGGACTTCGAGACCGGCTCGCGAAGCCCCGTCTTCGGGTTCCGCCAGGCGCCGACGGCGGCCAGCTCCTCCTGCGACAGCGCGCGCGCGAACTGCGCGGCGGCGAGGCAGCCCTTCATGTTCGCGAGCTCGGCGAGGATGTGCACGGCGAGCACGCAGGCCACCGCGTGCTTGCTGCCCTGCGCCCGGCGGAAGTCGGGGATCCTCATCAGCTCGGCGTGCAGGGAGCGCATCGTCCCGGGATCCCGCGGCGCCAGACCGGGACCGGCGGGAGGCGCCACGTCCGGCGGCAGCGGCTGCGGGCTCGAGAGCAGCGCCCGGGCGTCGGGCCCGGCGGCGCCGCGAAGATCTCCTTCGGCCTGCCGTGGGGGTCGGTGTAGCGCCCGTTGGCGCGGGCGAAGCCCTTCGTCCGGCCCAGGCACTCCCAGCCCGCCGCCCTGTACATGGTGCCGGCGAAGGCCTCCGGGTCGCAGAACGTCTCCGCCAGGAGCACCCGGTGGCCGTGCGCCGCCAGCCAGTCGTCGCCGAGCCGGCAGGTCATCCGCGACAGGAAGAAGGAGGCGAGGTTCGGGAACACCCCGGGCTCGGACAGGATCAGGAACCGGGTGTTGTTCGCCACCATCTCCAGCCGCCGGAACTGCCGCTCCGGCCTCCAGCCGCACCAGCGGTCGCGCGGAGCGCACTTGAAGGCGCCGTTCTGCCACGCCGCAAGGCCCAGCCACCGGTCCCCGAAGTGCCGCCACGTAGCGCAGGCCGCGGCCCGCCAGCCGGCTGGAAGCCGAGATAGTGGTGCTCGTCCATCAGCGCGTCCCGGAGCGGGCGCTCCTGCGGCCTGGCCAGCCGGATCTCGACGTCCGACAGGGAAAACCCCGCCGGCATCTCGCGAAACGGGGCATGGAACTCGAGGCGCTTGCGAATCGACATGGCCGGAGCATCGCACGTCCGGGACGGGAACGCCAGAGGAAAATTCCGGCTCCGCGGTCGCGCGCGCATGCAACGCAGACAAGCCCGATGTCAAGGAAAACCAGCCGAAATCAGCGTGGGATGCCCCTGATCAAATGCATCCATATATTTGACAAGCCGCCACGATCCTGCAGCATTGCCCGCACAGGCACTGCTGGATCTGGTGGAATGGCATGAGAACCGTGAGCCGGAACACGGACGAGCAGCAGGCGATGATCTGGGAGACGCTGCTGCCGGAGAACAGGTCCCGGATTTCCCGGGTCCTGGCACGCGTGATCGCCGAGCTCCTGTTTGCTCCGGCGGATCGGGACGATGACGGGTTCGGTCGTCGCGACGAGCCCGGCTGAGGCGCCGAAGGTCTGTCAGCGCCATCTGAGCCGCAAGGCGATCGTCTACATCCGCCAGTCGACGCTGAAGCAGGTCGAGGAGAACCGCGAGTCGACACTGCTGCAGCATGGACTGAGGGATCGCGCGTCGGGGCTGGGCTGGGCGTCATCCATGATCGGCGTCATTGACAGCGACCTCGGTCTTTCGGGGCGCAGCACGGCCGGACGATCCGGGTTCACCCGGCTGGTCGGCGAAGTGAGCCTCGGGCGGGTCGGGCTCGTGCTGAGCCGGGATGTTTCGCGCCTGTCGCGGAGCCTTGCCGACTGGGGCCAGCTGCTGGAACTTTGCTGCCGCACGGACACGCTGATTGCCGACGCAGAATCAGTGCATGATCTCAACCGCCGCACGGATCGTTTCCTGCTCGGAGTTCTCGGGACGGTGTCGGAGTCGGAGTTGCACACGCTGCGCATGAGGATGCATGCCGGCCGCGAGGCGAAGGCGGCCCGCGGGGAGCTGTCCGTGCCCCTGCCCCGCGGCTGCGTCCGTGCCGACGACGGGCGCGTGGAGATGGACCCCGACGAGGAGGTTCGCGCCAGCGTGCGCCTGGTCTTCGACCTGTTTGCCGCCTGCGGCTCGCTCTCGGGCGTGCTCAGGCTCCTGGCAAGCCGCGACGTGAAGCTTCCGCACCGCTCCGCCCGCCGGGAGACGCGCGGCGCCCTGGTCTGGAACCGCCCGAGCCTCGCGACCCTTCACGGCATGCTGTGCAACCCGGTCTACGCCGGCGCCTTCGCTTGGGGCAGGAGCAAGCCCGACGGCAGCGGCATGCGCAGCTGGCGGCACCTGATCCGCGACCATCATCCGGCCTGTATCAGCTGGGACGTCCACGAACTGAACCGGAAGCAGCTGTCGGCAAACGTTTTTCTCCCCCGTTCCGGCAGCCGGGGCAACCTGATGAGCGGGCTGGTGCGCTGCGGCCGCTGCGGGCTGCGGATGGGCGTCCGTTATTCCGGCACGGGGACCGTGCGCCATCGCTGCCCCGGCGAGGCGCGGGACTGCGGCGGGGACAGGTGCCAGTCGTTTTCCGGGCGGCTGCTGCAGCCGCTGGTGTCGCGGCTGGTGCTGCAGGCCCTGTCGCCGGCGGCGCTGGAGCTTTCGCAATCCGTCGCCGCCAATGCGGAACATGATCGCAGGGAGCAGCACGCGGCGTGGCGGCGGCGGCTCGAGCGCGCCGACCGGGAAGCCGACAGGATCTTTCGCCAGCACGACGCGGTCGAGCCCGACAATCGCATGGTCGCGCGCAGCCTCGAGGCGCGCTGCGAAACGGCGCTTTCCGAGCGCCAGCGGCTCGGCGACGCGTACGAGCGGTTCTGCGGATCCGTGCCGAAGCAGCTGTCAGGGGCTGAATGGGACCGGATCCGGACCGCGGCCCGGGACATCGCGCGGCTCTGGAACGACGAAGGGATCGGTGACGGCACCCGCGCCGCGGTCCTGTCGCTCATGGTCGAGCGGGTCGTCGCGACGCAGCACGGAACCAGCGAGCAGCTCGACATCGAAATGCACTGGCATGGCGGGCACACAAGCAGGGAGCGGGTTCGCGCGCCCGTGCGGCGGCTGGAACAGCTGTCCTCCTTCGAGGACCTGGGCAGACGGGCCCTGGAGCTCGAAAGCGAGGGCAGAGCGCAGCAGGAGATCGCCGACATCCTGAACGCCGAAGGATATCGCCCGCCACGCCGGGAGTCGTTCAACGTCAGTTCGGTGACCAACCTCCTCAACAAGTGCCGGCCGCAGCCCAGGGCGCCGGCGCGTCCGCGACCGGCCCCCGCCGACCGGAAGCCGCACGAGTGGACGATTGCCGAGTTTGCAGACCTGCTCGGCATGCCTGTCCCGACCGTGTACAGCTGGGTCGCGACAGGTGTCGTCTCCGCACGCCGCGAGGGCGGGAACACCGACAGGAACCGGCGCTGGCTGATCCTTGCCGACGAGGCCGAGGTGAAGCGACTGAAGGAGCGGCGCAAGCTCGGAATGAAATGGACCGAAGCCCGCGAAAAGGCGTGGGACCAGGTCGCAGGAACCCGAAACTAAATCCATGGAGGCAGACCTTCAATGAGTTGATCCGCGCGGGTCAGGGCCTTGCATCCCCTGACGCATTCCTCGGCATCCATGTCGTCGTCGCCGAGCGAGGTGCGGATGATGTAGATTCCGTCGAGGGCGGCCTCGGCGTCGATGGAGTCCCGGTCGCGGCTGAAGCCGAAGCCGGTCGCGGCGATGTCGAGGCGGAAGTGTTTCTTCATCTTCTTCGTGTTGATGACCTCGCCGCGGAGGGTTCCGCCCTCGACGCGCGCGGCGATCTTCGCGAGCGCCTTTTCGGTGGCCTCGAGCAGCTCCTGCCGGACGCGGGCGCGGTGCCCGGCGAGGCGGGGATTGCGGCAGGCGACGAGGCGCTCGCCGGGGAAGTCCGGATGGTCGCGGATCTCGAACAGCGTCTGCTCGTCTTCGGGCAGGGCTTTCCCATGCTGCGGCCAATCTTGCAAACAGCCGATGAACGGAGGACGGATCGGCGTGTTCTGGCCGGGTTTCGCGTTTGCGGAGCCGTCCACGGGGCGGTGCGGGCGCTGTTTTCGGCCCTTGCGTGATTCGTTTCGGAGGTTTGGCGGCGGTTCGTCGGTGCCCGGGAAATTCCCGGACGCGTTGCCGCCGCTCAGGGCCGGGTCAGGGCGGCAATGGCTTCGCTGCGGTTCAGCTGCAGCCGTCGCCGGGTTTCGGCGAGGCTTTCCGCCTCGCGGCGGTTGGCGAAGACCACCGCGAGCGCGATGTTGTCGGGCGTGGCCCGGTTCGCCGGGCCATGGCCCGTGCGGGTCGGGCAGGCGTCCTCGCCGCAGACGCAGTCTCTTTGTCGGCGGTTCATGTTCTCCACTGCCCGGTGCCGGCGATTCAGCCGGAGCAGGTCCTCCGGCGACGCGGCCTCGGCATCCAGCGAGGTGATGACATGCGCGGTCTCGGTATGGTCCTTCCCGCCATCGTCGCCGTCCTTCCTCAACGGCTCCCGGCAGCGGGCGACGCGGGCGGTCCGGCTGACGCCGGGGCAGTCGATCAGGCGCTTGAGCGGGGCCGGGACGCTGATGGAGCGCTGCTCCGGACGTCCGCGGGCCTTTTCGGGATCCTCCGCGAAGCGACCGGTGGCGTCTCTCTCCCAGTCGATGCCGTCGAGGATGCCGAAGGTCTCCTGAGCGTTGCCCTCGACCGGGAAGACGCAGTCGGCGCCGGAGCGTTCCGTGATCGGCTTCGCGGTCTTGCGCGTCGTGTGCAGCGCGTCGAGGGTGATGACCCTGCCGCGGATGTCGCTGCGCTCCAGGAGGTCGTGGGCGGCCGCCGGCTCGCCTCCGTCGTCGCCGAAGTTCGGAAGCGCGAAGGGTGCGCCGGAGGCGTGGTCGACAAGGGCCGCGGTCTCGTGATGGTCCGCGCCGTTGCGGCTGGCGCCGCGGATGCGCCTGCCGTCGGCGGCAAGCGCCCGGGCAAGGGGAAGCCGGGGCCCGCAGTGGCGGCCGACCGCGTCCTCGAGCGCCTCGGGGTCGATCATCTGGACGACCCGATGGATCGTGGACTTGGAGGGCGGCTCGCACAGGCCCGTCCTGCGGTTCCTCCAGGCGCCGACGGCCGCCAGCTCCTTCTGCGACAGCGCCTTCGCGAACTGCGCGGCGGCGAGGCAGCCCTTCATGTTGGCGAGTTCGGCGAGGATGTGCACGCTGAGCACGCAGGCCGCCGTGTGCCTGCGCCCCTGCCTCCGGCGGAAGTCGGGGATTCCCATCAGTTCGGCGTGGAGCGCCCGCATCGCCCCGGGGGGCGCGGGACCAGTCCGGGACCGGCCGGCGGCGCCACCTCGGGCGGCAGCGGCAGCGGGCTCGAAAGCAGCGCCCGGGCATCGGGCCCGGCGGCGTGACGAAGATCTCCTTCGGCTTGCCGTGGGGGTCGGTGTAGCGCCCGTTGGCGCGGGCGAACCCCCGGGTCTTGCCCAAGCCCTCCCAACCCGCCGCCCTGTGCATGGTGCCCGGAAACCTCGCCGGATCGCAGAAGGTCTCGGCCAGGAGCACGCGGTGGCCATGCGCCGCCAGCCAGTCGTCGGCGAGCCGGCGGGTCATCCGCGCAAGGAAGAAGGAGGCGAAGTTCGGGAACGCCCCGGGCTCGGAAAGCACCAGGAAACGCGTGTTGTTCGCGATGAGCTCAAGCCGCCGGAACTGCCGCTCCGGCTTCCAGCCGCACCAGCGGTCGCGCGGACCGCACTTGAAGGCGCCGTTCTGCCACGCCGCCAGGCCCAGCCACCGGCCCCCGAAGGCCGCGACATAACGCAGGCCGCGGCCCGCCAGCCGGCTAAAGCCGAGATAATGATGCGCGTCCATCGCCGCGTCCCAGAGCGGTCGCTCCTCCGGCTTCGCCAGGCGAACCTCGACCTCGGACAGACGGAACCCGTCGGGGGCCTCCCGGCGAACCGGGCAGGATTCCATGCGTTCGCGAATCGCCATGCCGGCAGCATGGCACATGCAGAACGGGAACGCCAGTGGAAACCGATCGCTCCGGAGGCGCGCGGGCGGGCAACGCGGGACCTTCGGGCCGACCGTGACAATCAATGGCGATATCGCCACCGCGCGCGGGCGCGTGCAACGCAGCAATGCCCGCCGTCAAGAAAAATCAAACGGAATCAGCGTGGGAAAGCCCTGCGTCCAACTCTCGTGCCGCTGGCAACCGGGCTCCACAAACGATAGCATTGTCCCGCCGAAACGATGGAATCGGTTTGCTCGAAGACATCGATTTCGGAAGAATGTCCAGCACGTCATATGGCGCGTGCTCCCACTGGTTCCGCAACCGTGGAATTTCAACAGGCCAGTTACCCAAGACACCAGACGCAATCCATGACAAAACCCATCGACCCGTCCGGTTTCCTTTTGTCCAAAGCTAGGGAGAACGCGAGCTTTCGCAAGAGTCTTCTCGCGAATCCGAAGGAGACGATCGAAAGGGAGTTCGGAAAGACGTTGGCCGAAGATCATGAAATTCATGTGCATGAAGAATCCGATTCGACGACGCATATAGTGCTGCCGCCGCGCAACAAGTTTTCTGCGATCGAACGGGAGACCGCCAGGACCGGCGCGGCATCACTTGTGTTTCTTCGCAAGACTCTCCATGACCCGGCACCGCCCGTTCGGTCCTTCGCCCCTAGGCCATCTACGGTCCAGGAATACAAGGCCACCCCGGCAGATATTGCAGATGCAGGCAGAGAAAGCATCCGCCGTGGTCTCGACTTCCTAGAATCCGTCGTCGATGAAAACGGTGCATGGCGCTGCATCCGGTTCAATACGGCCGACGCAAACATTCCTCGACATTTCGAACGACCGCCTTTTGTTTCGGCTCTTTGTGTTCTCGCTCTTGAAAACTGCAATGACACACGTGCCAAAGCCCTCCGCTCCGCGACCAAGGAATACCTCGCCGACACCATCGAGTATCCCGGACTGTGGCGCTACTATCGCCACCTTCCCATGGATCTTGACAGCTCGTCACTCTGTTCACTGGTCATTGACTCGCATCCCTGGATTCTCCTTGGAAGAAATGTGCCGAAAATGTTGGCAAATCGTGACGATGAGGGTCGTTTCATGACCTGGGTGCTAGAGGATGGCGAACCCGACGTTGTGTCGAGCTTTCGCATTGAAGCCGATCCGGTCGTCAATGCAAATGTCATCGCCTACCTCGGCGACCACCCTGAAACCAGGGCTGCACAACAATGGTTGAAGGCGTTGATCGCCAGTGGTCGACTAAAAGGTTCATCAAAATGGTATCCGGACCCGGTTTCGATCTACTATGCAACGACTCGCGCCATGGCTCGCGCGCAGCCTGCATTCGGTCAACTTGGCTCAATACTCGAAGATCAAATCCTTGGCCTGCGCGATGAGCAGGGAGATTTCGAGAACATCCTTCAGGCCGCTCAGGCGGTGTCGGCGCTTGACAACATCGGACGGCTCGAATGCATCGACACGAAACACCACGCAGAAAGGATCATCAATTCGCAACGAGAAGATGGAAGCTGGCCGGAAATTCTTGCGTTTGGCGACCAAACGTTGCGATGGGGATTGGTCGGCCAGATTGGGCACGGCTCTGAATCCTTGACCTCCGCGTTTTGCATCGAAGCTTTGGAACGTCTCGTTGACGACTTGAAGAACTGATGAATTTGCGGGGCCTGATCAATCTCGTTTCTGGACAAATGACGGCAAGACTTTTCTGGTTGAAGAACCGCCCAACTGAGCCTGCCCCCGCATTGATCCCGATGTGCTCGTCACATTGCCCGCGGGCCGGGCACTTGAACCGACGCAAAACCCGAAGTCAGGAAAGAAAAATCTTGTCGAGAAGTGCTTCGAGTTGATCATTGTCATTGCAGATACCATACAATCACTCGAGATGCCGGAACGATCCGCAACTGACAATGACGACCGGCGCAGCGGCTCGTACCGGGACGACCCGCTGACTAGGCGCTGGAGAACGGCAATGCATCGACATCTGCTGAACGCTGCTGAGACGTTTGGTTTCGGCGCGGCTCCAACAAATTCACGCAGTTCGAGGCATTGCGCACAGTCATCCTGGACCGCGTTAGGGTTCGACTCGTTCTTCTGGCAATCATGAAACAGCAGGACGATACCGCGCCGGAATCTCCGGTGCCTGCGCAAGCGTACGGAAAATCCCGGCATGGGATCATGACCAGGACAACTCCTGCAGACCAAGGCCTCGTCCAACATCCGATTTTGGCCCCACACCTCAAGTTCCAAGATATCGGTGAACAGAAGACGCTGCTCATTTCCGAGTCGTTCAATACGCTGCTTCACGGCGCGCTCCTTGGCGACCTGCTGCCGCTGCTCGATGGCCGCAATGTACACGACGGGATTGTTGCGGCCCTCGACGGCACCCATGCCGCGGCCGACGTCATTGCGGCGGTAATCTCGCTCTCAGCAAAGGGCTATGTCGTGTCGGCGGAACACGGTCGTTGATCGATGCCAAGCTGCCTACTGGTCGTCGCTCGGCGCATCGCCGCGTTGGGTTGAACGACGGCTGGCGGAATCGCGAATTGCGGTTGAAGGTGATGGCGGACGACTCGTTCGGCACCTGGATGCGAACGGAGTCCGGATGACAGCAGCCGAACCTGAACTTACTGTCGTCGTCTGCGACGACTATCTCGATGCCCACCTTCCCAAAGTGAATCGGCGTCAGCTTGACGCGAACGCACCATGGATGCTTGTACGGCCACAGGGCATGGAAGTGCTGTTCGGCCCGGTCTTTCGCGCAGACTGGCAGGGACCGTGTTGGGAGTGTCTAGCCTATCGCCTGCGCAACCATCAGGAAGTTCACAGTTTTCTCCGTAATGTTGCCGGCGATGAGGCTGCGTTCAGGGCGTTCGCGGCCCATCCTACAGTCCTGGAAGCCATATACAGGTTGATTGGCGTGGAGATCGTCAAGTGGTTGGTTCTGGACACGGCAACCCGGATTCACGACCACGCGGTCCAAGTAAATGTCGGCACACTTGAGAGTTCGCCGCATCTGGTCATGAGGCGACCACAATGCATGGCTTGTGGTGACGAGGCGTTGTACAGGCCGGATCGACCGCCGGTTCCGCTGCGTCTGGAGGCAAGTCCAAAAACCCATTGGAACAGCGGTGGTGCGCGCGCCTTGGCGCCGGCGTCCACCCTTGCGAAATTCCGCCACTTGGTGAGCCCGATCAGCGGCGTAGTGACGTGGCTGTCACGCACAACCGATGAGACCGATTCCTGGCTGCATGTCTACTGGGCCGGAAGCAATCTTGGATCGAGGAACCGGACGTTGAGTTCGCTCAGGCGGAGCCTGCGCAGCAAGAGCGCCGGCAAGGGCACGACGCGGGATCAATCCAAGGTCAGTGCATTCTGCGAAGCGGTCGAGCGCTATTCTGGCGCACGCCACGGCGATGAAATCCGGGTTTGCAAGCGATTCATTGATTTCGCCGAAGGAGACAACGCAATACACCCCAATGACGTACAGCTGTTCAGCGAACTACAGCTTGACAATGCGACGAGCATCAACGCGAAGGGTCATCCCTACAATGTCGTGCCAAAGCGTCTTGAACCAGATGCCGAAACCGACTGGACGCCAGTGTGGTCGCTTACGCAGCAACGGCATCGCTATCTGCCGACGTCCATGCTCTATAGCATGCCCGCGGAACAGCGTCGGCGCATGGATCTGATCGCAGACTCAAACGGATGCGCCGCCGGCAATACCGTGGAAGAAGCCATCCTGCAGGGCTTCTACGAACTGGTTGAGCGCGATGCGTTCGCTATTTGGTGGTATAATCGACTGCGAGTCCCGGCTGTCGATCTTGCCAGCTTCGACGACAAGTACTTGGCGTCAGCTCAGGACTACTATGCCGGTCATGAGCGGAACCTGTGGACTCTTGACATCACGTCGGACATTGGCATTCCCACATTCGTAGCGCTCTCGCGCAGGCCGGATGCCGAGACCGAAGACATCATTTATGGTGCGGGTGCGCACTCCGACCCGCGCATTGCAGCGCTGCGTGCGGTTTCCGAATTGAATCAGTGCCTGACTTGGCTGCCACGTCCGCGGACGAGCACCAACAGTCCAATGATTGATGATCCGCTGGCGCTTTGGTGGTGGAAAACAGCTCGACTCGAAGATTGCTCATGGCTGGCGCCGGTTGCGGACGAGCCGAACCGCGAGGCTTCGCATTATCAGGTGCCGGCGACGACGGATACGCGCGACGATGTGGAAGAGTGCCGCCTCCTGGTCGAAGGCGCCGGCATGGAGTTTCTGGTTCTGGATCAGACTCGACCAGACATCGGCCTTCCTGTGGTTCGGGTCATCGTGCCAGGCATGCGCCATTTTTGGGCACGGTTCGCGCCCGGGCGCCTGTACGACGTGCCTGTCAGCATGGGCGTCCGCATGCGCCCTCTCGCCGAAGCCGAATTGAATCCCGCACCGGTCATAGCGTGAAGAGCCAACCATGGACATAGACAAGGCCGTCACTCTGACCCAGGACCGTCTCGCTGAAGAAGGCGGTACCATGGGCGATCTGCTCGGACACTTTCGCAAAAGGATTTCGCGGAGTCTGATCGGAGACCCGGAATGGGAGCGAGTGCTCGTGCGCGCAAGAACGCTCCCGATCACGATGGGAGCACTTCCCTTTGGATTTGAACTCCCTTTGCATGTGCATAGGCCGAAGGCGGACTTCGGCGTTTCTCTGGCGAGCGGAACTCAACCGGCGGCGTTCTTCCGGGACCGCGCACGAACCGATTCGACGGATCAGACCGCAAGAGCGATTACATCGCTGTTCAAGCAGATGGATGCCAAGGACTCATCCTTGCGTGACATTGTCGGCTGCAAGTTGATGCTGGAATACGATATTGGCTCGGCTCGGCACGACTGCGACGTAATTCCGGGAATGTTCCTGCGGCCGGGAGAACGACCGATAATCGGCGGTAGCGGTCGGGTGAATGATGTCGCAACAGTGGTAGATGCGCTCGTGTCCAGCGTTGGCTGGTCATTGACTGAGGCTGAGCGGGAAACAGTCGAAAGCGTTTACCGGGCGCAGCCAGACGATACGCGTCTCGATTCGTTTGGAATATTTCCGTCTCGTTCCAGGGCAATCCGTTTGGCGATCATGGGCTTCAAGTCTCAAACGGAAGTCTGTTCATACTTGAAGCGTTCGGGCTGGCCAGGTCGGATCTCGGCTGTGGAGTCCGTGATTGATCGTTTCATGGAACGCGCCAATATCGTCAGGACCGGAGCCAACATTGACGTTCAGGGAGAAGACATCGGTCCGGTGCTCGGCCTCACGCTTATTGTAAAGCAAAGATACACGAAGGATCCACGATATTGGCTTGACGGCCTCACCGACTGGGATCCGTTCCTGGCAGCCTTGAGCCATGAGGACATTGTCATTCAGGAAAAGCTTGCGTCTCTTGCCGACTGGGTTTCGAAACCGACAACGCTCTTCGCGAAGTCCGGTCGTTTCGTCCTTCTGCGCGGAATTCACCACATCAAGCTTGTCATATCCGGAAACCAACTCCGAAAAGTAAAGGCCTATGTGTTCATGGTGCTGTCTGGAGCAGTTCACGATTGACGAAAACATCAACTGAAATCAAAGCCCCCGCACGTCCCTGAACCGGGACGGCGGGGTTCGTTCATCGCTAGGAAAAATGCGGAACCGAATCGTAGTTTTGCATGTTGACCGGCAACTTGCAGACGAACGGGTCTACCAGCAGCAACACAGGCCTGCTGAAATCGCTTCGAGTTGTTCCTCGGTGATGTTCGGGTCCGGCGGCAATGCAAGATGTACCGTTTGCATGTCACTTTCATGGACCTTGATATTCATGGAATCGGGAATAGTGATCCCCAACTCCGCACTAATTGCAGACTTGGGATCCGCAAGAAGCTGTTGCCTGAAATCCATGTCCAACGAAGACTTTGCAACAATCTGCTGCAACATTTCGTCGCCACTTCTCATGATTACCTCCGTTTTCCGAAATGCACGTTGGTTTGTGTGCATGACCAAAATCTAACACGGAATTGGTGCATGATCAATTCCATATTTTTCGTCCTGTCGACAACTGTCAGTGACAAATGGAACTGTCCGGTGGGATTTCCCCTTTTCGCACGAAAACTGAATGGCAGGGGTGAACTTCCTCACTGCGGTGCCATTTCCGGGCAAGGGCGATTCGCGGAAGATGGACGGGGTCGACGCAGGATGGGTTCTTCAGAGGTGGCGCTATACATCGTGACGAAGTCTGACGAGGCCCGCTATCGCGCGCTGATGCAGGACATCACTTCCTGCGCAACGTCCAGCCAGAAGGCGGGACCTTCCCGTACGTCGCCCACTGCGACGGATGCTGGCTGGTCCTGGCGACGATTTCGGCGGCGTCCATGAACTGCGCGACGCGGGAAGCCCGAGAGAAGGCGGCCAGTTCGGGGCACTTGGTGTGCGACTGTCCGCTCCGGTTCGGCCGTGGGACTATGCTCCTGGAAACCGATCTTGAATCGTCGCGCCACCGCGCCACCGTCAACGCCAAGGCCAACCGGTTTTGGTCCGGGCGTCTAGGCACCGCCTAAGTCAACCATGACAGACCCGAGCGTGTCTTTCCCCAACCGCCCGCGGGAGTGTGCGGGGCCGGCGGGGAGGGCTCGCCTCTATTCCAGCCTGCGCAAGGTGATTCCGACGATGCCGCTCACCGCCGCGCAAATGCGTCCGCTTCCCGACCGTTTCGGGCAGAACGGCGATTCGCGACGCAGGCAGGGGCGACGCCAAAGCGTGGCGTTGGTGCTTGCGTGAGCTATCACCGCCATGATCTCCAGCTTGCGCGGCCGGACGCGCTGACTCGCGGTAACCGGAAAGTTGAGAACAATCCTCTCTACAACACCAGTCGGAGACGCCCGGTCGTCCGAATCGGTCTTCTTGCGCCGTTTTCGGCATCGGTTCGACGGCCGGGAAGTCGAGGTCATAGAGCGGCGGCGGGGTGACGGCTGTCACGAGTTGATCCTGCATATGGTGATTCCCGACGGGCCCTGCATGTGGAAGCCTGCGCGCTTGACGATGTTGGAGGTGCGGGATCCCGATGCGCCGAAGCTCTTCGGCGAGTTACCTGAGTTCATCAAGTTGCGTAAGCTGCTCGACGCTCTGGAGCGACGCTTGGAGGTGCCGGATGAACACGTCACGCACTTCGGTCGGCTTGCGCGAGCGACGTGAATTGCGACCGCGCCGCCGTAATCCGGGCATCAGCTTGCTGATTCCCATGGTCGCGGCGAACGCCATCATCCGAAGCGTCCCCGATCCGGAGCGCCGGAAAGAGCCGCCTCATCGACCTCGAATTCTCGGATCCAGGGCATCTCTCAGGCCATCGCCGATGTAGTTCACGCTGAGGACCGTGAGGGAGATCGCGAGGCCCGGCCATATCACGCGCCCAGGATTGAGCGTCATGAAGTTCGTGCCGTCGAAGAGGAGGCGGCCCCAAGTCGGAAAGTCCGACGGGAATCCGAGACCAAGAAACGACAAAGCCGATTCCGTGATGATCGCATTCGCAATTCCGAGCGTCGCCGAAACCATGATCGGGGAAAGGACATTCGGGAGGACGTGGCGAAGAATGAGGCGCCGCGGCGGGGTGCCGATCGAGCGCGCCGCGAGCACGAATTCGCGTTCCTTGAGCGCGAGGACGTCTCCTCGAACAATCCGGGCTGTCTGCATCCAGCTCGTGATTCCGATGACGAAAACGATCAGGATGAAGATTCCGGTTTCAGGGCCGAAGGCAGCGCGCAGCGTGTCCCTGAACAGCATGATGATAACGAGAAGCAACGGCAACAGAGGCAGCGCGAGAAACAGGTCGGTCGTACGCATCAGGAAGCCGTCGAGGCGGCGGAAGAATCCGGCAAGGACTCCGACGAGCGTACCGATCACGATCGCGAGAAGCATTGCCGTTACGCCGACCGCGAGCGAGACACGTCCGCCGTGGAGGACCTGTGCGAATGTATCTCGCCCAAGCTGGTCCGTCCCCATGGGGTGCACGAGGCTGAATCCCTGATTCTTCGCCCGAATGTCGATCGTGTTCGGATCGAGTGTCCAGAGATAGGGACCGGCCGCTACGGCCAGACAGACCAGCACGAAGAACATCATGCCGAGGGCCGCGCCCCTGTGGGCGAGGAACTGGTCGAAGACATCGTGCCAATGCGACCGAACCGAGGCGCGGGAAATGCCGGACGAGGTCGACTCACTCATAGCGGATCCGCGGGTCGAGGATGCCGTAGAGAATGTCCGCGACGAGGTTGAAAACGACGATAAGCACGGCGAAAATGAAGGTCAGCGTCTGCACGAGCGGGATGTCGGCACCCTGAATGCCGATGATCAGGAGCTGGCCGAGCCCGTTTACCTTGAACACCTGTTCCGTGATGATGGCTCCGCCGAAAATCTGCGGGATGCCGAGCGCGATAACCGTGACGACGGGGATCAGCGAGTTGCGGAGCACATGGACGAGGAGGACTATATGCTCCTTCAAGCCCTTGGCGCGGGCGGTCCGCACGTAGTCCTGCCCTAAATTGTCGAGCATTGACGCGCGCATGAAACGGCTGATCTGCGCGGCATTGTACAGCGCGAGGACCGAGACGGGCATGACCAGTTGGCGAATCTGGAACAGGAAGCTCTCCCAGTCGGTCACGCGGTGGGTCGTGTCGTAGATCGACGGAAACCATTCCAGGTGAACCGAGAACACGACGATCATCAGGACCCCGGTGAAAAACGTCGGAACCGAGAAACCGACCATCGAGACGAAGGTTCCGGCCTGGTCGAACCAGCTGTACTGCCGGTAGGCGGAAATTACGCCGATCGGGATCGCGATGAGGATTCCGACCACATATGACATTCCTACGACCCACAGGGTCTGCGGAAGCCGCTCGACGACAAGGTCAACCACGGGCGATCGCGTCGCCCAGCTTTGCACCCGCAGCCGTTCTCCGTCACCGAACTGCAGGCCGGTCCAGTGCTCCAGGATGTTCAGCGGCTCGTTGACGAAGAACTGCACGCACCACAGGAAGTAGCGGACATGAATGGGTTCTCCGAGGCCGAGCGACCGGCGAATCTGTTCGCGGACGTCCGGCGGGATCGTCAGAGGGAGGTTTCCCGTCGGGTCGTTCGGCGCCAGGTCCAGCAGCAGGAAGACGATGAAACTGATGAACAGCAGCACCGGAACGGTGAAGAGGAGCCTGCGAATCGTGTAGTTGAGCATGCGGTCGTCCGCGAGGGATGGGCGAAGCCGGGGCGCCGCCCCGGATCAACTCCGGGGTGGCGCGTACGTGCGAGTTACTCCCGGTGCCAGTCAGCGACGTTCCAGAGTTCGCTGTCCCAGGTGTTCAGGATCACGCCGCCCAGCGTGTTGGAATGGGCGGAAACCCGTCCACGATGGATGAGCGGGATCATCGCGCCCTCCTGCACCAGCATGTCGTTCATCGCCATGGCGATCCGCGCCCGTTCGGCGAGATCGGCGGTCTGCCCGAGTTCGGCTGCGAGCGCGTCATACTCCGCGTTGCAGTAGCGCGGCATGTTGTTTCCGAGCCAGTTGGACGACGGTCCTGGAATCTCGTTGCACGTCCAGTTGTTCATGTAGGCCTCCGGGTCGGTCCCGTTGAAGAGATTGGTGTACATCTCGATGTCGGCGTAGAACTTCTGGAAGGTGTCCGGACTAGACTGGTCGCCGCCGAAGAAAACCGCGGCGTCGATGTTCTTGAGTTCGGTTTCCACCCCGATTTCGCTCCACCACTGCTTGACCAGCGCCTGCGTGTCCTGGCGGACGGCGTTCGTGGACGTCTGGTAGAGGATCGACAGGCGAACCCCGTCCTTCTCGCGGACGCCGTCGGAACCGGGCATCCATCCAGCGTCGTCAAGGATCTGGTTAGCCTTGGCGATATTCTGGACGAGGCACTCGTCGTTCGCGGTCGACGCATAGACCGCTGGTGCGGGCAGGACGTTGCACGTCGCCTTGCCGGCGGAGCCGTAACCGACTTCGGAAAGAAGGTTCCGGTCGATTGCCAGGGACAGTGCGCGTCGAACCGCCGCATCGGTCAGGAAGGGGTGGGGACCGCCATCCACCGTGGATCGCATGTCGGCGAGGTCCGGCGACGGATTCGTGAGATTCACCATCAGCCGTTCGACCGCGGTGCCAAATGCCGCGACGACCGTGCCCTTGCCGGCGCCTTCCATCTGCTTCAGGATGGCGGGGTCGATCTGCAGGTTCCAGGCGTAGTCGAATTCGCCGGTTTCGAGGACGGACCGCGCCGCCGCCGCGGCGTCACCGCCGCCCTTGAAGGTAAGCGTCGCGAAGGATGGTTTGGAAGGATCCCGGTAGTTCGGGTTGGCTTCCATCGAGATGACGTCGTTTGCCCGGAATTCCGTGACCCGGAATGGTCCGGTGCCGATTGGCCCGAAGTTCTGTTCCGTGCACTCCGGCGCCCTGGCCCCGAGGCACTTTTGGAACTGCGCCTTCTGAATGATCGGACTCTCCCCGCCCACGAAGGGGCCGTAAGGAAAGGGCTTCGGTTTCGAGAAGGTCACCTTGACAGTCAGGTCATCGACGGCCTCGACGCTGGCCACGTCGGAAAAGCTCGTGGACTGCTGGCACCCGCCTTCGGGATGCATGCAGTATTCAGCGGTGAAGGCCACGTCGTGAGCGGTCAGCGGGGTGCCGTCCGACCACAGGACTCCCGGCGCGATATTCCAGGTTATCGAGGTAAGGTCTTCAGAAACGCCGCCGTTGGCTACGGTCGGAATCTCGGTGGTGAGCCACGGCACCATGTTGCCATCCTGATCGTAGCGCGCGAGAGGCTCGATCACCAGGGACGAACTCTCGATGTCCTTGGTGCCGCCTGACAGGTACGGATTCAGGATCGATGCCGCCTGCCAGTAGATGATGTTGACGTGTCCATCCGCACCCCTTTCGGCGGCTGTCTGACCGGCGATTGCGATCACGGCGCCTCCGGCGAGGGCTGCAAGAAGTTGCTTGTTGTTCATGATAGTCTCCTTTCAGTTGAGTGCCCGTGTCCCCGTGTTCCGGTGTTCGCCCCGGATTGGCTTGTCCGCTTCGCTCGCGTAGAGATGGCAGGAAACGAAGTGTCCGCCGCCAGCCTCAGTTACTTCCGGCGGGACAGTTCGGCAAATGTCCATGACCTTTGGGCAGCGCGTGCAGAAGTTGCAACCCGCCGGCGGATTTGCCGGCGACGGCACGTCGCCTTCGAGAATGATCCGCTGCCTGTGTTTCTCGCGGGAGGGATCCGGTTCAGGCACTGCGGAAAGAAGCGCCTGCGTATATGGATGCTTCGGGTCGCCGTAGAGCGCATCGCGCGGCGCGGTTTCGACGATCTTGCCGAGATACATGACGGCGACCCTGCTCGCGATGTGGCGCACCATAGACAGATCGTGACTGATGAACAGGTAGGTCAGGCCGAATTCCGCCTGGAGGTCCTCGAGGAGATTGATGACCTGCGCCTGTATCGACACGTCGAGCGCCGCGATCGGTTCGTCGCAGACTATGAACTTCGGATTGAGCGCCAGTGCGCGGGCGATTCCGATCCGCTGCCGCTGTCCGCCGGAGAATTCGTGCGGATACCTGTCCATGAAGTTCCGGCTCAGACCGACCGCATCCATCAGTTCGCCCACCCGGCTGCGCTTCGCCTGGGCCGTGAGCCTCGTGTGCTCGTCAAGCGGTTCCGATACGATGTCCGCAACCGTCATGCGCGGGTTGAGGCTCGCCTGAGGATCCTGGAACACCATTTGCATCGCCGGTCTCATCTCCCTGAGCGTGCGGCCCGACATGCCGCCGACGGGTTGGCCGTCAATCTCTATGTCACCTGCTGTGGCATCGTGAAGGCGGAGAATCGAGCGCCCCACCGTGGACTTGCCGCAACCGGACTCACCAACGAGTCCGAGGGTTTCGCCGTCGAAGATGTCGAATGATACATTATCGACGGCCTTCACCTGTCCGACCGTTCGCCTGAACACGCCAGCGAAGACCGGGAAGTGCATCTTCAGGCCGCGGACGCGGACGAGCGGGTGCGCGTCGCGTTCGTCAGGCATCGGGCTGCGCTTCGTTTCCGACATGGAGAAAGCATGCGACGTCGTGACCCGGTGCGCACTCTCCCGGCCGGGGAACCTCCTGTTCGCAGCGTGCGAAAGCGTGTTTGCACCTGGGCCGGAACGGGCAGGACGCCGGCGGGCCGGCAAGCACCGGAGGCTGGCCTCCGATTGCATTCAGGCGCCTGCTTCTCTTTCCCCGCACGCGCGGGAGAGTGTTCAGAAGCGCCTGAGTGTATGGATGGCGCGGGTCGGAGAACAACTCGGCCACAGGCGCCTGTTCCACGATCTGTCCGCCGTACATGACCATGACCCGGTCGGCCATGCCGGCGATAACGCCGAGATCATGCGTGATCCAGATGATTGCCATGCCGAGCTTGTGCCGAATGTCGCGGACGAGTTCGAGAATCTGCGCCTGGATCGTGACATCGAGCGCCGTCGTCGGTTCGTCCGCGATGAGCAGCTTCGGGTCGCAGGCAAGCGCGATCGCGATCATGACTCTTTGGCGCATGCCGCCCGAGAACTGGTGGGGAAAGTCCGAGAGGCGGTTGCCGGCATCAGGAATTCCGACGAGGTCCAACAGATCGGCGGCGCGCTCCACGGCCTGTTGTCGGGACAGCCGCATGTGTTTCCGCAAGGGTTCCACGAGTTGGAAGCCTACCGTGAAGACCGGATTCAGGGACGTCATCGGATCCTGGAACACGAACCCGATTTCGCGTCCGCGAATCTTGCGCAGCTCCCTGTCAGGCAATTCGAGCATGTCGCGGCCGTCAAATGTCACCGCCCCGCCACGAACATCCGCTGGCGGCGATGGGAGCAGGCCGATGAGTGACATCATCGTCACGGACTTTCCAGACCCGCTTTCCCCGACGACGCCGAGGATTTCGCCCGGCCTGACATCGAAGCTGACGCCGTTCGCCGCATGAATCTCGCCGGACCGCGTCCGGAATACCGTCTTCAGGTCCCTGACACCGAGGATCGGTTGCGCTTCATCAAGCATTCATGCCTACGTCAAGCTGTCAGTGTCCGGGCCGCGTCCCCGGGGCGTGCAAAGTCAGCAAAGCACATGTTGCCATGCGCCGCAAGAAGACCAAGTAAGGGCATCCACCAATGCTACGCCGAAAACTGCTGATCTTGATCCTGCGCCAGCAGCCCCTTCGGTCGGCGCCGCAAAGGCCTGAAAGCCCCTCGACGCAATTCTGTCGGTCCGCGCGGCGGGTCTGTTGCCGGAAAGGCGTAACCTTCAGTCGTCGCGATGAACCCGCTCCTTGCGTTCGTGCATTTCCTGAGCCTCGAGCGACAGCGTCGCGATTGGTCGCGCGTCAAGTCGCTTCAGGGAGATTGGTTCGCCGGTCGCCTCGCAGTATCCGTATGATCCGTCATCGATGCGTCGCAGGGCGGCGTCAATTTTCGACACGAGCTTGCGCTGTCGGTCGCGCGTTCTGAGCTCTATCGCCCGGTCCGTCTCCTCGGACGCCCTGTCAGCCATGTCCGACAGTTTTCTCGAACCCGTTTGCATGTGCTCGATCGTGTCCTTGCTTTCTTCCAGAAGCGACCGCTTCCAGACGAGCAGTTTTCGGCGGAAGTATTCAAGCTGACGCTCGTTCATGAACGGTTCGTTTTCTGCCGGTCGGTAATCCACGTCGAATGCAGTGTCCGCCATCCTCTCCATCATTTTCTTTCATGCGAGGGCAGGCCCGAAGCCCGGAAAATCAATTGTGCGCCCGATTATCCGACTTGCGCGGAGTTGTCACCCCTCGGAAGCATCCCGGCGCCCCTTGGTCTCGTGCGCGCTTCCGTCCGCCGGGATTCGCGGATGAGCGGCCAGCCCGGCCCACGAGAGCGGTTTTCATCGTGCGCCGGTCCGCTGCCTGGACCGGCATCTGCCGGTTTGGCGTTTCGTTCGTCACAAATCCAAGACTTTGCGCGACCTGATCCGAACGGTCCACTGCCAGCGCTGCATATCACAACGAGCCTGCGGTCAGGTCTGTTGTTCTGCGATTTCGCGGCTGGTGGCCGCGACAACTCGTTGAGGGCGGCTTTCGTCAGGGTTCAGGCCGGATCGAGCCCAGTTTCCGCGCGCAAGTCCAGGCGCGAAGTCGTTTTCCAGGATGCAGTGTGCACGGTTCCGTGCGCTGCGGACTCACTTCCCCCTTAGTGTCCTTTGCGACGCTGCCGGAAAGCCGGGTTCGCGTGGGGAGCGCGATTGCCCGGGCGGAGCACGTACCGGTGCCGCGCGCAGGTTGGCAAGTGCCTGCTTGAAGGCATCCTGCAACGGAATCACCGACGCAAAGGAAAACCAGACCCTGCCCACCTTCACCCGGATGCGCCCCGAGGGCCCGAGCATTCGAGACCGGATGGTGTCTACGCGTGTCGTGGCGAGATCGGTGCCCTGCAACCCCACACAGCGGGGATTGTCATGGGAATGCCGGCAAGTCCGGGAAGTGAAAGCGGCGGCTTGCTGGTCCTTATGGTGACGGAGGAGACGCGATCTGAAAGAAGCCGAAACTGCTGTTCCTTCTCGCGAATTTCCACATCTCCGCATCCGCATTGCAGGTCCTTGCGGACGGCCCAGACATCGATCCAGTCCTTCGGGAGACTGGCTATCGCGAACCGTGGCTTGCCGCAGCGCTGCCCCGGAAGCCATTCCGCCTTGGACGCCACTCGACGCTTGCGGCGCCAACTCTTCCGTGTCCGGCAGCGGAACCGCCGTGACGGCTGTTTCGCCGCCGCACACCGGCGCCGCGACCTGCGCATCGCCCCGACAATGCGCCGGCGCAGCAGTGGATCGCTGGCAAGACCGCACGCACAGTCGATACCTTCCACCTCGCACCAGCCCTTGACTCCCTCGCGGCAAGTGCCGGAGTCGCCGCGCAGCAGGATTCGGGTCTCCGGCTAGGCAGCCCGGATTTCTGGCGCGATCCGCCCGGGTACGTTCAAGACGCCGTGCGGCGCATTGATTTCCGAGGGCCGCATGAAATTTACAGCGGAAGACAACGCCAATGAACCAAGATACCCGCGGAAGAAGCGGCCTTCCTGCCCGCACTGCAGAGGGAAATCGGTGACGCCGAACCGGCGATCGGCTTCCCGCAGCGGCAGGGCGCCCGCGCCGGAAGTCATCCGGCTGCCGTAGAATTCCCGATGACCTGGCGCTTTCCGAGGGCTTCGAATTCCGGTTGCGGTAAAGTACGCTCTATGTGCATGGAGTCGCGTCCACGTAGCTGCGTATTTTGTTATAATCATTCAAAAATACCGCAAACTAGGGCCCACGCACCTCCCTTTGGCGAAATATGCGGGCTAGTGACTGTTTCCCGAGACCCGATCCCATGGTTTCTCGCGGGCTTCCGCAGGACTCGTTGTGGCCGGAATCGCAGCCGTGTGGGCCTCGCGCTCCAGGACCTCGAAGTCCGGCACGTCGACCGGACAGCCGGTCAGGCACTCGATGTCCTTCGAGACCTCCGCCGCAAACGACTGCGCGAAGAGCACCCGATTTCCGAGCCGTCCGTGTCCCGCCCTCCTGCGCGTACCGTGTCGGCAGGCGCCTCGCCGGCTTCCGGATTCCGCGCCGGGATGTCGAGGAAGCGATCTTGCTCCTCGACGAGGCGTTGGGTCCGCTCGTACTCGTCGGGCGGAATGAGGGTTGAGCGGTTGGGCGCGCAGTTAGGACCGTGCACAGGGGATGTCGCGGCCGGCGCAGCGGCGGTCGGGCTTGCCGCACCCTCGGCAGTTCCCGTGCAGCGTGCCGGGACGCAGGTCGCCGAGGGTGGCAAACCGTGCCTGGGCCCCGTCCCCGAAGCATTTCAGTTCGTCTATGTCCTTCATGCCCGCCTTCGTGGGTCGGAAGGTGGCCGGCGAAGTCCATACGCTGCAGGCCAATTGCACCATTCGCCACAACTTGTCCTCCAACTAATTGCAGATTGCGGGGATTGCGGCATAAAAGTTGACCAGCCTGTGACAATGGCATACAATTACCAGACGAAATGAAGCGTCAGAATATCGAAAGGCCGGCCGCTCCTCTCCAAAATAGAGGTTCAGCCATGCAGTTCGGAGTGGAATTGGGGCAAGGAAACGCGATGCCCGGTCCCGGCTTCATAATTGCCTTTGGGCACTGCTTGATGCTGCTGCACTCTGCAGAATCAATGCTGTCCAAGCTTCCTTCCGACTTTGTCTCATTCGCTGAAATTCCCCCACTTCCAATCTCGCCACACGTCACTTCCTGCGACTGCACGCTATCATCTTGTCGGTCGCAAGGAGGTCATGCGTGATGGATGCCACCACACATGACTTGACGATCCGGCCACTGAGCCTGGTCGATGAGTTCGTCTTGATGCTCTTCAACGAGTCCAATGGTTACTTTCACCAAGTGCCGGGCTGGAACATGAACTGCGCCATCGTCGGCGCGGTTCTTGCGGAACTTTCGCTCCTTTCGCGCATCGATACGGATATGACGTCGCTGCATCTCCTTGACCCGACCGAAACAGGAGATCCGGCCCTGGATCCCATTCTGAAGGAAATCATCGAAAGCCACGAACATCGGGATACGCAATACTGGGTTGAACGGCTGGTGGCTCATGCCGAATCGGTTATCAACCTGACGCTTGAACGCTTGCTCAGCCTGAAAATCCTGGAGCGCCATGACGGCGAATTCTACACGCTGGTTCCGATTAAATTGCACGCGACAAAGCAAGGAGGGCCCGAGAACAGGACCATTGGACAATTCGTCAAGGCGCGTATTTCCTCGATTATTCTGACCGATGCATTGCCTGATCCGAGAGACGCCATCATCGTTGGTCTCGCCAACACCTGTGACGTTCTTCGGTTTATGTTCAATCTGGATACGGAGTCCGAACGGAGAATTGAGCAAATTTGCAATATGGACCTTATCGGTCGCACTGTCGCCGAGGCGGTCAAGCACAACATCGACAACCCACGGGTTCAGCGCGCCGTCGGAATCAAGGATCACCCAAGTGTAAAATGGCTCGATGTGCTGCGGAGTCGGCATTTGCTATCCGGCAATGTTCCAGCACTCTTTTCGGACCTTGCGAAGGAATACGGTCCCATATTTCAGATAAGGCCGCCATTTTCGCAACCATTGATTTTTGCGGCCGGACCCGAAGTCAATCAATGGGTGCACCGAAAGGGGCGCAGATACCTTAGATCAGCGGACTACTTCGCCGACATCGAAAAACTGTATGGCGCTCACGGTGTATTCCCTTCTCTCGATGGCTCCGATCATTTCCGACTCCGCAAGGTAATGCATCATAGCTATTCCCGCAGCAGGCTTAAGGAGCACCTTGACACTCTATACCTTCGCATTCGGCAATTCATCTCGGATTGGGAGGAAGGTGCGCTGCTGCGGCCCGCGAGTGAGTGCCGATATTTGGCCAACACCCAGATTTCCCCACTTATGACCGGCATTGATACGCAAGACGTCATTTATGACCTGATAAAGTACAAGGAACGGGTTCTCCTCACCCATGTCGCACGCGTGCTTCCCAAGTTCCTATCGCACACCCCGAGCATGAAGCGTCGTGCCAAGGCAATCGTATCTGTGGTTGAGCAGATCCAGTTTGCCCACACACCGGCCCAGCGAGCGGGATGCCCGCGAAATTTTGTGGATGACTTGCTAAGCCTCCATGCCAGCGATCCGCAATTTCTTCCCGAGGCAAATCTGAAGTTCTTTCTCTCCACGCCGGCGCTTGCAAGCGTTTACCTCGGAGACATGCTGGGTTTCGCGCTTTACGCCATGGCGTCGCACCGCAAGTTTCACGAAAGAATCCAGAGTGAGGCAGATGCGCTTTTTGGCGATGGAGACCCAGACGGTGCGGATTTCTCGGAAACTGCCATAGATGTTACGAGTCGCTTCGTGATGGAAACTTTGAGGATGTATCCGACCATTCCCATGGCCATCCGCAACGTGATGAACACATGCGTGATTGAGGGCTTCGAACTGCCGGTTGGCGCACGCGTCCATATTGCGCAGACAGCAACGCATTACATGAGCGACCTTTTCCCGGATCCTCACAAGTTTGACATTGATCGTTACTTGCCATCACGCAACGAGCACCTTGGCACTGCTTACGCACCGTACGGGTTGGGCACCCATTTGTGCCTCGGATTCCGGTGGGTGGAATTACAGCTTGCAATCAATCTGTTGATGATTGCCCATTATTTTACATTTGAAGTTTTTCCGATCAATCGTCAACTCAAGCTCAGTCCGTTTCCGTCGATGTCTCCCAGCAAATCGCTGCAGGTAAAGGTCGTGGAGAAGAGGCGGGAACTTCCAGCCTGACTTGCGAAATTGGTTGGTGCCTGCTCCGACGACCGACCGCGAACCAACGCATCGAATGATCTGAGTTGCAGGACAACGGGTTGCGGAGGTTTGTTTTTTCGTCGTGCCATCCAGAATGCCGCGGCATCGGACGAGGCATAAATTCAGGCCAAAGGCGATAACAGGGGCGGTTTCTTGAAGCGTCGTGCAGGGTGCGCGCACTCATCCTTTGTATGGTGTTGCCGGTCAAGTGGCTCGGAAGTGCGGCAGCGAGAAGCACGGAGGGTGCCGTACTTTTCCGCCCGGGAATCTCCGTGGGGAGTTTCCCTGCCTCAAGAAGGGATTCGGAGGAGCGGCGAAGTTGGCGGAAAGGTTCCCTTCCGATCGTGGGAGTCGGACCAAGCGCTACCGGAAATCTAAACATCCTCTTGCCGCAAACGCTCCCTTATCTGCTCGGTTGTCTCCTTGGCTCCATCAAGCGCAATCAGGAGGGGAGGAAGGAACAGGAAATCTGCCAGCAGGGCGATTATGACCGTTATCCCCATGAGTAGCCCCAACGCTTGGTTGTTCGCCATTCCGGATGCCCCGAACACGAGGAATCCGAGAGCAAACACGAGCGTGGTCGCGAACAGCGCCTTGCCCACCGTGCTGAGCGCCGACTGAACGGATTCTGAGGGCAGTAGTCCTTGCTTGCGGGCGCGAAGGTACTTCGTCAGGAAATGAATCGTATCGTCGACGATTATTCCAAAAGCAAGGGCGGTCACAACCGATGCCGCGACTCCTACCTCTCCCACTGTGTAGCCCCACGCGCCCATCGCCATGGCGGCGGGGACGAAATTGGGTATCAGGCTAATCAGGCCGAACCGCAGGCTCTTGAAGATGAAGACGAGCAATAACGAGACAACCGCCATAGCGACGACGGTGCCGATAAGCATCTTTTCGATGTTTCTCTTGATCGAATAGGCTCCGACAAGCGGTACGCCGGTGGCGCCAGTTTCAAGACTAGGTGCGTTTTGCCGCAACCACGCCTGCGCGCGGTTGTCCAGACCTATCTTCTCCTTCGCGGACAGACTCTTCAGCACGACCGTCATGCGCGTGGCGGATCTTTCGACATCAACGAGATTGTTCAGGTCAAGTCCCGCCGGCAAGGAAAACTCGTACAGCAACAAATATTGCGCGGCGAGGTCGGACTCGTCTGGCACAACGTAGTAGTCCGGGTCGTCACCATTCAAATTCCTGTTCAGCCGCTTGAGGATGTCTGTAATTGCGAACACGTGGGCGACTTCCGGCTGCGCCTTGTACCACGTGGCAAAGGCATCGACGTCACGCAGATAACCGACATCCGTGATGCCCGCCTCCCGACCGGCGCTGAGCGAATACTCGAACGGCTCCAGTCCCGAAAAATTCTCGCTGACGAAGTCCGTGGACCGGCGGTACTCGTAGCTCCTGTCGAGAAGCTTGAGAGGGTCTTCGTTGAGTTCGATCCGTGCAACGCCGGCGATGAGCGCGATGACAATTGCCCCGAACGAAAACAACAGCACAATGTGGTGATAGACGACGAACCGCCCGAGCAGATCGAAGAAGCTGCGCTTTCCTTCGCGCTTTGGCCGTGCGCTCACTGGAAGAAGCGAAAGCACTGCGGGCAAGAGTGTGACAGCGAAGACAAAGGCGCACATTGCGCCGAACGCGACGATGTTTCCCATAATTCGAAACGGCGGCATCTCGGAGAAGTTCAAGCTCAGAAAACCGATCGCCGTCGTGACCGATGTGAGGAACACGGGCCACACGTTCGACCGCATGGAATGAATGACTGCCTGCGTTCGGTCCATGCCCTGACGCATCTGCGCCAGCATTCCCTCAACGATATGCATGCAATGCGCGACGGTAACCGCCATCAGTACGAACAGCGCCGCCCCGCTTTCACCATAGAGCTTCATGCCGACCCAGCCTGCAAATCCAAGTCCTGACATGACGACTGCAACCAGCAAGATGATGACTGCGACCACAGCGGATACCGAGCGCAGCATTGCAAAAGCCACAACCAGCATCGTAGTGAGCGCGATCAGTCCGAGCTTACTCATGTCTTCGTTGAGCGCATCGCGAACGGAACGGTTGAGAAAGAGACCGCCCGTGAGGTGGTATTCGATGTTCGCATGGCTGGCGCGGGCTTCGGCGGCGGCGGCGTGCAGAAAGTCAACTACGTCCACTTTGGCCTGCTGCCGGCCGGCATCCGGAAGCACGACATTGACCGTCAATCCCGCGACGCGCCCATCCCGGGAAACGTAGCGACCGGAAATCTCCTCGGTTCCGAGAGCGATTTCCCTGGTCTGCTCCAGTTCGCTTTCGGTCAGACCGGCTGCGTCATCGATCAGCGGCTCGATGATCAGTTCGTCCCCGACTGCCCAGCTATGCGAGTAGTTGGTGATCGAGTCGACACGCGTAACGAAAGGAGTTTGCCAGAGTTGTTCAGTCATCTCCTCGACGGCCATGAGCGCATCGCGCGTGAAGATCGTGCCATCTTCTGGCGCCATGACGACTAGGAGGGAATCGGACAGCGCGTAGGTGTCTTCCAGTTGTTCAAGCGCGACAAGGCGCGGGTCGTTCTTGCCGAAGTGATTTCGAAAATCCACGTCGACCTCAACCAACCGCACAGTTCCGGCGGCAATCAAGAAAATTGCAAGCAACGAAACCAACACGGTGAGCCACCGCCGGTTCATTACGAGTGAAATGAAGGTGTCCATGATCTTTCCAGCGTATCGGGCAATCGAGGTACAGTGTCAATCGAACATGGCGCGCCGCGATGGACGCGAACTCCGCAAGTTTGTGGGGTGTGGCGAGCGCATCTGGATTTGGCCGCTGCAAGTCCGGCGAAAGCCGGGCTTTCGAGTCCGTTCCTGAGACGGGCGGGAGATGCCATGGCCCCCGTTCGAAGCCCTGAATGAAGCCGCGCAGCGGTTGATGCGGCAGGACGGGCCCCCGGCGCCGAGCCGTCGCCGCACGCTGGGCCATTACGACGCTGCTCCGGGAGGATGCTTTGCTCTCGGCAGTTTTCGTCGCCCCGGTGCGCGCGTGACGGATGCCGGCGGACGAGGGACCAGGGCTGATGTGCGGCTGGGTGGCGCAGCTTGGCGACGCAAGCGGCGATGACCGCGGCGCAGCTGTCTCCGGCTTTACGCTGGTTCGAAAACACCCCATAAGGCGCCGAACGCCGGACCCGGCGCCTGGGGTGGAGCAGCACGCATGAAATTCGAAGGGAGCGACACCTACGTCGCCACGGGAGATCTGAAGATCGCGGTTAATGCGGCCATCTCGCTGGAACGGCCGCTTCTGGTCAAGGGCGAACCGGGCACCGGCAAGACGGATCTGGCCCGGCAGGTTGCGCGCGCCCTTGGGGTCCCGATCCTCGAATGGAACGTCAAGTCCACGACCCGGGCCCAACAGGGCCTCTACGAATACGACGCCGTGGCGCGGCTGCGCGACTCTCAGCTTGGCGACGCGCGCGTCCAGGACATTTCGAACTACATTCGCAAGGGCCACCTCTGGCGCGCGTTCGAGGCGAGCGGGAAGTGCGTCCTGCTGATCGACGAGATCGACAAGGCAGACATCGAGTTTCCGAACGATCTCCTCCAGGAACTCGACCGGATGGAGTTCAGCGTCTACGAAACAGGCGAGACCGTCAGGGCGCGGAATCGCCCGATCGTGATCATCACCTCCAACAACGAGAAGGAATTGCCGGACGCCTTCCTTCGCCGCTGCTTCTTCCACTACATCCGGTTCCCGGACGCCGACACGTTGAGGCGGATCGTGGAAGTGCATTTCCCCGGCATTCGGGAAGCGCTGGTTGACGAAGCCCTCGGGCAGTTTTTCGAACTGCGGGAAACGCCCGGGCTGAAAAAGAAACCATCGACATCCGAGGTGCTCGACTGGCTCAAGCTGCTGCTCGCGGAAGACCTCGATCCGACGGACATGCGCCGGAACGGCGCGGACGCGCTGCCGCGTCTCTACGGCGCGCTGATCAAGAACGAGCAGGACGTCCATCTTTTCGAGAGAATCGCTTTTATGTCTCGCGGCGGCCACTGACGGTCCCGGGCGAGGGAGGGAACGAAAACATGGCAAGAATCGAGTTGCGCGCCGTGGAAGATCGCGACCGCGAGGGTTGGGATGAGCTCTGGCGCGCCTACCTGGAGTTCTACGGCATCGAGCGGCCAGCGGAACAGTACGATGCGACTTGGCGGCGCGTCATGGACCGGTCGGAATCGATGCATTCCATGGTGGCGTTCTCGGACGGCGAGTATGCAGGTCTCGTGAATTTCCTGTATCACAGGACATTCTGGGATGGTGACGACAAGTGCTATCTGCAGGACCTCTATGTGACGCCCGCCGCGCGCGGCGGCGGCATTGGAGCAGAGCTGATTCGCGCAGTCGAACGGAACGCGGCGGACCGTGGTTCGTCGGGAGTGTACTGGCTGACTGCTGAGGACAACCATACCGCGCGGAAACTCTATGACCGCGTTGCGTCGCTGTCTCCCTTCGTAAGGTACGTCTTGCCCTGAGGCCCTCGGAAGGCGCTGCGCGAGAGATGTTTGGAAGGAGGTGTTTCTGATGGCGCTCCTTCTGGCGTTTGTTCTTGGCGCGGCTCTCGGTTGGCTGATAGCGGTCCGGCGCCGCAGAGTCCTTCTCGACAGGTTGCACCACGCTGCGGTCTTCGGCCTTGCCTTCTTCGTTGCAATGCTCGCGGTCATGGTGATCATCGCGTGGCAGTGGGGTTGAGCCGTGTTCGACACCTTTTTTCTCGATCTCAGGGAGGAGGGCGTCCCGGCAACGCTGCGCGAATACCTGTCGTTCCTCGAAGCGCTGTCGTCGGGCATCGTCATTTACGACGCCGAGGAATTCTATTTCCTGGCGCGCACGTGTCTCGTCAAGGACGAGCGAATGATCGACAGGTTTGACAGGGTGTTCGCGAAATCCTTCCGGGGACTCCAGCAACTGTCCGCGGACGAGATCCTCCAGGCCGCGAATCTTCCCGAACACTGGTTGAAAAAGCTTGCCGAAAAGCTCCTCACGCGGGAGGAAATGGACCGCGTCGAGGCGCTGGGAGGTTTCGAGGCGCTCATGGATGCCCTGCGGCGGCGGCTTTCGGAGCAAGAAGGGCGACACCAGGGAGGAAGCAAGTGGATCGGGACGGCCGGGACCTCGCCGTTCGGCGCATATGGCTACAATCCGGAGGGCGTACGCATCGGCCAGGACCGGAGCCGCCACGGGCGCGCGGTGAAAGTGTGGGACCGGAGAGAATTCCGGAATTTCGACGATTCGGTCGAACTCGGCACCCGCAACATCAAGGTGGCGTTGAAGCGCCTGCGACGCTGGGCGAGGGTGGGTGCGGACGAGGAGCTGGACCTTGCCGAGACGATCCGGTCCACGGCAAGGAACGGCTACATCGACGTAAAGACGATGCCCGAGCGGCGCAATGCCGTAAAGGTTCTCCTCTTCCTGGATGTCGGCGGTTCGATGGACCACCATGTGCGGCTTGTCGAGGAAGTGTTTTCAGCGGCGCGAGCAGAATTCCGGCATCTGGAGCACTTCTATTTTCACAACTGCGTCTACGAAGGCGTTTGGCGGGACAACCGAAGGCGCTGGAGCGAACAGTTGCCGACGCGTGACGTGCTGCGCACCTACGGTCCTGACTACAAGTGCATCTTCGTCGGCGACGCGTCCATGTCGCCATACGAGATTGTCTATCGCGGGGGCGCCAGCGAACACTTCAATCCCGAACCGGGCCAGGTCTGGCTCGAACGGGTGCTCGAAAACTGGCCGGCAACCGTCTGGATCAATCCGGTCGCCGAGGGCCACTGGAGACATACGCATTCGATCGGCATGATTCGCGACATCTTCGGAGGCCGCATGTTTCCGATGACCATCGAAGGGATAACAGCTGCGACGAGGAAACTTGCGCACTGACTGCGGCGCGGTGCGCGCGCCGGTCCGGAGGCCAGCCACGAGCCGGGCGACCCGCACAGGCGTTGCTGCGGCCTGTAGGCGGTTTTGTTCGCAAGGGTTTGCCAAACGGCGCGGATGAACCCATATTCGGACCATGCTCAAGTACGCGCCGATTCTGCTTGCCGTTGCATGGGGCATCGCAGCCTACTGCTTTTCCGCACACAGGTCCCGACGGGAACTCGACCGGAAATCGAAGCCCCTCAAGGACCGAAGGCTGAACGACCTGGCGGACGCGATGGCCCGCGTTCTCGATCTGGAGCGCATCACCGTCTACGTTCACGAGACTCCGGCGGTGAACGGGCTGGCTTCGGCTGACGGACGGGTATTCATCACCCGCGGTTTCATGGACAAGTATCAGCTCGGGCAGGTTAGCGCAGAGGAATTGGCGAGCGTCGTGGCGCATGAACTCGGACATCTGGCGCTCGGCCACACGCGGAAGCGCATGGGCGATTTCGCTGCCCAGAACGCCATTCGCGTAGCGCTGCACATGCTGCTCGGCCGCTTCATTCCCGTCATAGGCGGCTACATTGCGGGATTCCTTGTGAGCCTGTTCACGGCACGGCTGTCGAGGTCCGACGAATTCGAAGCCGACAAGTTCGCCGCAACCCTTCTCCTGAAGTCCGGCATCGGGACCGGGCCGCAGAAGTCGATGTTCCGGAAGCTCACGGAGCTCACCGGCGTCGGCGGCCAGCCGATGGCATGGTTGATGAGCCACCCGAGCCCGGAAGCCCGCGTGGCGGCGATCGAAAAACTCGAGGCGTCGTGGACGGCGGCGTGAGCGCAGCGCCCGCATGCCGATGCAGTCTTCGGTTCAGGTCGCAGCGGCGCGGGTCAGCGAGAGGCGCGCCGTTTCGAGATGATCTTTCATCAACGCGGCTGCGCTTTCCGGTTCGCGGGCACGGATCGCATTGAGTATTCTGCGGTGCTGGGCATTGTAGTGGAGAATTGTTTGCCTGTTGAGCGTTGCCTCGCGCATCTTTCGCCATTCCTCCTGGTGACGGACCCGGTTGACGTTGGTAATCATCCAGTTGAGAAGCAGGTTTCCCGTCGCGCGGGCCAGGGTCTCGTGAAAGACGCGGTCGGTTTCCGCAAAGACTATCGGATCATTGGCGCTGGATTCCATGCGGACGAGAAGCTCCTCGAGGTCCGCGAAGTCGCTGCGCCGGCCGTGCAGCACGGCTAGCCGGCAAATGTGCGGCTCGAGCGCGAAACGCGCATCGACGAGTTCAAGAGGACGTGCGTTCTGGAATAGGGCGCTCGCGGAGTTTTCGCCGACCTCCTGCCTGACGTAGGTTCCGCTCCCGCGCTTGGTCTCGACGAGGCGCTCATTCTTCAAGCGATCGATGGCGCGGCGAATCGTGCCGCGCGAAACCTTGTAGTCCTGCGCGAGATCGCGCTCCGCCGGCAACCGGTCGTTCCTGCGCATGTCGCCTTCGGTGATCTCGCGCCTGAGACTCGCGGCCACATCGGCCGCGCCGGTTCGTGATCGTTTCATGGAGAAGTCCTTTTTGTCCCAATTATATACCAATCAGGATGAATTTCAACTTTCTTGGAGAAATTGGCGCAGATCAGGGTTGATATTTGGGCAGGTTTCGGTTCGACTGTGCAGGATGTCCGGTCGTAGGCAGCCCCGTCGCATCTAGCAGCCGGGCACTGCGATTCCGGGCCGGACGGGAACATGGCCGCCCACGGGGATTCATGACAAAACAGCAGGACAGGGAGACAGGAAGTGACCATGGACATTGAAAAATTCGTCGAGGCACCGGGACGGGCCGAGTCGGTCAGGGAAGTTCGCAGGCTCATCGACGAACTTGGAATTGAGTACCTGTATCTCCAGTTCGTCTCGATTACAGGGAAGATCATGGGCAAGGGCATTCCCGCCGACCATTGGGAAAGCGTTGCTCAGAAAGGGTTTCAACTGGTCTATGGCGCGACGGTCAACCTCTTCACGGACCGGGCGGGCAACTACTTGGGCTACGGTCCGGAGGCGGCGGAACTCGTGGGAATTCCCGAGCCAGAAACCTTCATGCAGCTTCCCTGGGAAAAGCGGATCGGCCGCTTCTACTGCACGCTGTTTCGCAACCGGGAGGAGCGCGAGGATCCCGGTGCCTACCTGACCGCCGACTGCCGCGGCAACCTCAGGCGGCTGCACGACGAATTCGCGCAGAAGCACGACGGTCTGCGGCTGCGGATGGGAACCGAACCGGAGATGATGTGGCTCAAGTACGACGAGAACGGCAAGCCGCGGGACGGCTATTCAAAGCCCTACTGCTACCACATAGACCAGTTCGAGAGCCTTCGGCCTGTCTACATGCAGGTCATCCGGTATTGCAGGGCCATGGGTCTCGACATGATTCAGGGCGACCACGAGGACGCGCCTGGCCAGCTGGAACTCAACTGGACATTCGATGACGTCCTTCGGAACGCCGACCGGCTGACGACGTATCGCCAGATTTGTTCTCAGGTTGCGCGGGAGAACGGGATTTTCGCCTGCTTCATGACCAAGCCCTTCATGGGCGTGTCCGCATCAGGCTGTCACCACAACATGTCGCTATGGCGCGGTGGAGAGGACGACATGGTGCTGACCGGCAACGATCCGGACAATCTGCCCGGAATGACCGAGAATTTCATGTATGTGAAGGGCGGCGAGAACACGTTCATGCCGGACGGGAGCGATCCGCAGATGCCCGGAAAGGGCGGCCTGCAGGCCATCGGCGGCATCGTGCATCATCTGCGTGCGCTGACCGCAGTCGGTTGTTCCACGGTCAATTCCTACCGGCGCCTCTGGGACACTGGATTCTGGGCGCCGGTTTTCGCGGACTGGGGATTCCAGAACCGGACTACCGGCCTAAGGGTGTCCGCGCCGGGACGTTTCGAATACCGCTCCGTGGACTCGATGGTGAACCCCTACCTTATGGGGGCGACGATCCTGGCCGCCGCCGACGACGGCATCGACAACCAATTGGACCCGGGCGAACCCGAAGAGCGGAACATCTACGAAGCCATGGAAGCCGGCAAGCAAGTGCGGAAGCTGCCGATGTCCTTGGGCGAGGCGCTGGATGCGCTCGCGAACGACGAGGTGGTCAAACGCGGCATGCCGGGCGAGATGTACCAGTTGTACCACGAGTACAAGTCCGACGAATGGGCGCGGTTCATGTCGACGGTCACCGAGTGGGACAACGACACCTACATGGAGTGCCTTCCGTGACCGCCGGCGCGCCGGTTGAGTGAATTCTGGACAGGAAAGAAAGGCAATGTGCGGAATAGCAGGACTGATTCATCGCGGCAGGAGTTCGAACATCGGCGGTGAAATTACCGCGATGCTGCAGGCCCTGAAGCACAGGGGGCCGGATTCTACCGGATACGCGGTCTACGGGGAGGGCAACGACGACGATCTCGTCATGCGCCTGAAGGTCGCCGAGCAGGAAGACATGGGCCGCGGTCGCGGCATCCATGACCGGATCCGGAGAAGGATCGAGGCAGTCGAGGGCATCTTTGTGGAACACGGGGCGGCGGTGAAGTCCAGGGTCCGGGCGACCGAGTATGCGCTGCGCTACGTGATCGCTCTCGACGGCGACCCTGCCGACATGGCCGGCCACATCGAGGAGACGGAAGGCGTGGAAATCCTGTCCCTCGGTCGCGGACTCGAACTGGTCAAGGATCTCGGCGATGCGAAGGAGGTTTCCGAGGCTTACGGCCTCGGAGAGTTCAGGGGGACGCATGGGATCGGCCACACGCGTATGGCGACGGAGTCCGACGTCGACATCCGCTCCGCGCATCCGTACTGGGCGTTTCCCTACAATGACGTTTCGGTCGTCCACAACGGCCAGATTACGAACTATTGGATTCTCCGCCGCGAAATGGAGCGCAGGGGCCATCGCTTCATGTCCAACTGCGACAGCGAACTCCTTGCGGTCTACACCGCGCACCACCTTGCGTCGGGCTCGACGCTCGAGGACTGCCTTCGACGGTCGATCGGCGAAATCGACGGCGTGTTCACCTATCTTGTCGCGACCCGCGACAGCCTCGGCATGGCGAAGGATTCGATGGCGGCAAAGCCTCTCGTTCTTTACGAGAGCGACGACATGATCGCGATGGCTTCGGAAGAGGTCGCAATCCGGTCGATTCTTCCTCAGGAAATCGACACTTGGGACCCCTACGACGAGGAGGTTCGCGTATGGCAGGCGTGACTGACAGCGAGTTCACGGGCATGAGCCAGGACGAGCGCGCGCGCTCGCTCGGAATGATGAGCGAACAGCTCGGCGGTCGTTCCATGTTCACTGAGTTCGACGAGAGCGCGGAAGAGCGCTTCACTTATCCCTGGGCGCCGGAAGTCGATTATAACAGGCGCATCGAACTCGACGCTGGCGAACTCGCCAGCACAGAAGTGAACACGCGGATTCGCGAGCTGATGCACGACGGTTACGGCACCATCGTCATCCGCGACCCGCGCGGAAAACACTCGCTCGGCGTTGGCATCCTGTCCCGGCTCAACCTGATTTTCGAAGGCTCGCTCGGCTATTTTGGCGTCGGGCTGATCGATGGTCCGAACGTGCGCATCAACGGCCGCGTCGGTTGGTCGTGCGGCGAGAACATGATGTCGGGGACGGTGGTGGTCGAAAAGAATGCCGGTTCCACCTTTGGGGCGGCCATCCGGGGCGGGGACCTCGTCTGCAGAGGGTCCGTCGGATCGAGGACCGGCATCGACATGAAAGGCGGAACGATCATCGTCGGCGGCGACACTGGCGCTCTGTCAGGATTCATGATGCAGCGCGGCCGCATGATCGTGTGCGGCAACGCCGGCAAGAACCTCGGTGATTCGATGTACGACGGAACCATCTTCGTGGGCGGCGAGATCAGATCTCTCGGCGTGGACGCGGTGCCGGCGGAACTGACGGAGCTCGACCAGGCTTGGCTCACGCGCAAGCTGACCTGTTACGGCCTGTTGCCTGTGGATGGCGTCGGCGGATTCACGAAGATCGTCGCGGGCCGGCAACTCTGGAACTACGACAACCTCGAGCCTTCAGAGAAGAAGCTCATCCTCTGACGCCCGGGATTCGGTGCGCAGCGAGCCCTTTGGGGCGGTCCCGGCAGCAGAAAGGAAAACAAAATGGCGGACGGCGGCGTTACAGACAAGAAAGCGGTTGGGCGCGATACCTATCGCCTCGGAAACTCGTTCATTTTTCCCCCGCACGTGATCGACGACATCCACGTGAAGTCGGAACTGGGCCGTTACCGGATGCGTGGGTTCTCGCTGTTCAAGAAGATCCCCCATTGGGACGACCTGACGTTTCTGCCTGGCACGCTGACCCGGTTCGTCATCGAGGGCTACCGGGAGAAGTGCGAAACGAGGACGGTGATCGGCCCGCGGGCGAAACGGCCGCTTGAGCTTGACGTCCCCGTCTATGTAACCGGCATGAGTTTCGGTGCTCTGTCGTACGAGGCCAAGACGGCGCTCGCGCGCGGCGCGACGATGGCTGGCACCGCCACCTGTTCCGGAGAGGGCGGCATGATTCCGGACGAACGCCGCTACAGTTCCAAGTGGTTCTACCAGTGCATTCAGTCGCGCTACGGGTTCAATCCCCATCACCTTGTCCTTGCCGACGGTTGCGAATTCTTCATCGGTCAAGGCTGCAAGGTGGGTCTCGGGGGCCACCTGATGGGGCAAAAGGTCACTGACCAGGTGGCGGAAATGCGGTCGCTTCCGGCAGGCATCGACCAGCGGTCGCCGGCAAGGCATCCGGACTGGCTGGGACCGGACGACCTTGCCCTGAAGATCCAGGAGATTCGCGAGGCCACGGACTGGCAGATCCCGATCCAGCTGAAACTGGGCGCGGCGCGCGTCTACGACGACGTGCGCATGGCGGTGAAGTGCGACCCGGACTCCATCTACATCGATGGCATGGAAGGGGGGACCGGCGCCGGGCCTCACCTCGCAACCGAGGACACCGGCGTCCCTGGAATGGCGGCGATTCGCCAGGCCCGGAAGGCGATCGACGATCTCGGCCGGCGCGGCGACATCTCGCTCGTCTACGCCGGAGGCATCCGCAACGGCGCCGATGTCGCCAAGGCGATCGCTCTCGGAGCCGATGCGATCGCGCTCGGCCATTCGGTCATGATGGCGCTGAACTGCAACAAGGACATTCCGGAAGCGAACTATCCCGAGGAAATGGGGGTCGAGCCCGGACACTGCTACCATTGCCACAGCGGACGCTGTCCGGTCGGAGTGGCGACTCAGGATCCGGTGCTGCGTGCGCGGCTGGATCCCGACGAAGCAGCAGAACGGGTCTACAACTTCCTTCACACTCTCACCATCGAGGCGCAGCTTTTCGCGCGCGCATGCGGGAAGACCAACATCCACTCGCTCGAACCCGAAGACCTCGCGGCGTTGACCATGGAAGCCTCGGCGATGGCCGCCGTCCCGTTGGCCGGTACCAACTACACGGTCGGCATCGACGACTATCACCACATTTGAGGAGGGCTCGACATGGGCGGGAAGCAGTACCGCGGATCGGAAATCAGGGACGTCGACCAGTTCATCGAGGACGCCGCCGGGCTCGAGTCGGAACGCGAACAGGAGATCGGCCAGCACATCGGCTACCGTTACGACGTGAATCTGGTGCCGGACTACGGGAGGTTGACGCCGTTTCTTTCGCGTTACATGGAAGTAATGGGCTGGGACGACCTCAACTGGCTTGAGGATATCCACATGGGTTACGAGGACGGTCATGCGGCGGTTTTCGACCGGAACATCAACGGCTGGGTGCGGGTGCCGGCCAGCATCGATCTGCCAGACAACCAGCAGGACCGGGACATGATCGCGCGCGAACTGCTGGTCAAGTTCCAGATGTCGGATCGCCATCCGCTGGCGACGCTGAGAAAGGCGTACACCAAGTTCTGAACGCAGAGGCGCGAAATGGGCACATCCCTAGAAATCGCCTGCATCCAGACCAGGCCGATGCCGGACTTCGATTCGGCCTTGACGGAGATGATGCCGCTTGCGGAAACCGCGCTTCGGGATGGCGCCGAACTGATCGCTCTTCCCGAGTACTGCGGCGGCCTCAGGAGCCGGGGTCACAGGCTGGACCCTCCCGCGGCGCGCGAGGACTCTCATCCGGTTCTCTCGGCCCTTAGGGACTTCGCGCGCGACAACCGGGTTTGGATCCTCCTCGGATCGCTCGCGGTCGAAAGCGGTTCGGGCCGCATCCTGAACCGCGGATACGTCCTTGACGACATGGGCGGGGTCAGGAGCCGGTACGACAAGGTCCACATGTTCGACGTCGAACTTTCGGATACGGAGATCTACCGGGAGAGCGCGACGGTAAAGCCCGGCAGCTCAGCGGTGATCGCCGACACGCCGTGGGCGCGGGTCGGCCACACGATCTGCTACGACCTCCGCTTCCCCCGGTTGTTCCGCGACCTCGCGCAGGCGGGAGCCGAGATCATCGCGGTGCCCTCAGCCTTCACCAGGCGCACAGGCGAGGCTCACTGGCATGTGCTGAACAGGGCGCGGGCCATCGAGAACGGCTGTTACGTGGTTTCCCCCTGCGCAACCGGACCGGTTCCGGGCGGCGGCGCCTGCTACGGCCATTCGCTGGTCGTTGACCCTTGGGGCGAGGTCGTCGCCGACGGGGGCACGACGCCGGGTGTATTGCGCGCAGGCATTGACGTCGGACGTGTCGCGGACGCGCGAAGGCGCATTCGGAGCCTTTGGCATGACCGGGACTACGCCGCGCCGCACGTCGATTCCGGGTTGAACGCCGCATGACGGCGGCGCTGAAACTGCCGGACGCGAATCCCGGCCGCTTGAACGGCTGCCGCCGCCGCGAGGCCTTCCTGAAGTGGCAGTGCCGCGTGCGCCAGATCGCGATGCGAAGCGCCGGGGGGCGTCCGGACGCTGCAATGCGGCCCGTGGCGCTGATGCCGGACGGACGGCGCCTCGGTCCCGTGACCACGCTGCTCCTTAAGTCGGCGCGCCATGACGTGACACCCGAACTCCGGCACATGGCGCAGCGAACCCACGATCCGGCGGAACGGCGTGCCGCTGCCGTCAGGTTCTTCTCCGCAAGCCACTATCAGCGAGCCCGGGAGTTTTCCTGCACGCTCGCGGCGGTATTCCCGCCCGGTGCGCTCTGGGCGAGGATGCTCCTTGACGCCGGCCGGTGCCGGTTGCGGTTCGATGCGTATTCCCAGGAGTTCGATCTCGACTGCGCAGTGATCGCGCATGGCTGCGGCGACCGGCTGAGGGAAGCCGCCTTCTGGCACAACCTGCTGTTCAATCCGAACCTTCATCCCGACGCCGTGGTCCTCGGGTTTAGTCCGGATTGGGATCGTTCGACTGCGCGGCCCGACCTGGCATGAGGGTCGCCGTCCGGCTTCGACCGGCAAACCGAAAGCACAGAGAAAGGACAAGAGAATGACCAAGCGAGTCGCAGTAATCGGTGCAGGTCCATCCGGACTGGCTCAGCTGCGCGCATTCCAAACGGCCGCGGCCAAGGGCGCCGAGGTCCCGGAAGTCGTTTGCTACGAAAAACAGGACGACTGGGGCGGGCTGTGGCGCTACACGTGGCGAACCGGTACCGATGCCGCAGGCGACCCGTGCCACGGATCCATGTACCGCTACCTCTGGTCGAACGGCCCGAAGGAAGGGCTGGAATTCGCCGACTACACCTTTGACGAGCATTTCGGAAAGGCGATCGCTTCCTATCCGCCGCGGGAAGTGCTCTTCGACTATATCGAAGGACGGGTCAGGAAGGCCGGCATTCGCGACAAAATCCGATTCAACAACGTTGTGCGCGATGTCCGCTACGACGCGGCGGCCGGCAGGTTCGCGGTAATTTCCCGCGACAACTCCAGCGACACCGAATCGACGGAGGACTTCGATTACGTGGTCGTTGCCTCGGGGCACTTTTCCACGCCGAACGTTCCTTACTACGAGGGATTCGAGAGCTTCAACGGGCGGATTCTCCACGCGCACGACTTCCGGGACGCTCGGGAATTCACCGGCCAGGACATCCTCATCCTCGGGACCAGCTATTCCGCAGAGGACGTCGGTTCGCAGTGCTGGAAGTATGGCTGCAAGTCGGTCACCGTTGCCCACAGGACGGCGCCCATGGGGTTCAACTGGCCTGACAACTGGACCGAGGTGCCGAAACTCGACCGAGTCGAAGGCAAGACGGCACACTTCATCGACGGAACGAGCCGGGTTGTGGACGCCATAATCCTGTGCACGGGCTACAAGCACCACTTTCCGTTCCTGCCGGACGATCTGCGCCTGAAGACAGCGAACAGGCTCGCTACGGCCGATCTCTACAAGGGTGTCGTCTGGAACCGGAATCCAAAGCTGTTCTACCTGGGAATGCAGGATCAGTGGTACACCTTCAACATGTTCGACGCGCAGGCCTGGTATGTTCGCGACGTCATCATGGGGCGCATCGACCTGCCGCCGCGGGAGGCCATGGAGCAGGACGCGCGGGACCGCGAGGCCGCGGAGGATGCGCTTCAGGACGATTTCGAGTGCATCGCCTACCAGGGGGCGTACGTGGCCGAACTGATAGGCGATACAGACTACCCGGACTTCGACATCGAGGCCGCGAACGAGGCGTTCTATCAGTGGAAGAAGCACAAGAAGAAGGCGATCATGGAATTCCGCGACAACGGCTACGTCTCGCCAATGACCGGAACCCTTGCGCCGCCGCATCACACGCGCTGGGTGGATGCAATGGACGACAGCATGGCAAGCTATCTGGAGACAGTTTGAACGGATACCGGGGACAAGCGGCCGGGGGCGACGGGATGACCTGGTTCCTGCATGGCGCAGGTGCGCCTTGGCCGTACCGGGACAACTTGCATGAGCTGCCAACGTGTGGGAGCAGTCGGGGACGCCTGCCCGCCGCTGTCCGTGCGGGCTCGGTGCGGTTTCGCAAAGGAGCGCCGGGCCAGGATCGGACGGTCCCGTGATGGGGGTTCGCGCAGCACTTGAAACACCCTATGAACGCGCCGGTGTCATTTCGCCCGGCCTTCCGGTGCTGCCGCGCGGCGTCGAGCGGCATCCGGTTCCCGGCGGCGGCTCACGTGCCGTGCGAATCCAGGCGGGCGATGAATTCTCGATTCTCGATCCGGAGGGGCTGCAGCCGGTCGAGCTTGCGTTCTTTGCGCCCGACGGGAGATCCGATCCCGGCATGATAGGCGCCGGCCGCGGACGGCGCGCAACAGGTTTGCAATCGGCGCTTGCGGGCGGCGGGCGATCCGGGCGAAGGGTGCTTGAAGCGCTGAATGCCGCCGGATTCGCGATCGGGGACGCAAGAGCCGTGCGCGTGTTCGACGGGGGGTCGAGACCCGGCGACATGGAGACCTTCCATGCGTCGTGCGATGGACTGCTAGTCGTTTGCGCGCCCGGCGGCCAGATGCTGCCGGAGGCGCAGGACGCACCGACGGACGTCGTGCTCTACGTTCGGCGCGCGGACCCCGGCGAATCGACTGGGTGGCTGGCACCCCCGGACCCGCTTGCGGACCCGCTGGCCGACATCAACATTCTGCCCGGCGAAGCGAAGACCTACGAGGTTCGCGCAGGAGAATATATCCAGATACTCGATGTCCAGGGCCGGGAGTGTTCAGATTTCCAGGCGTTTTCGCTTCGTGCGCTCGACCGGGGCGTGGAGCGCGACATCGATCCGACGACCACCCGGACCCTGATGGGTTCTCTCTACCCGGCGCCCGGCATCTACTCGAAGTACTGGACGGTGGACCAGGAACCGCTCGTTGAAATCGTCCAGGACACCTGTGGACGGCACGACGCCTTCGGGCTGGCGTGTTCGGCGCGGTACTACGACGACCTTGGCTATCCCGGCCACGTGAACTGTTCCGACAACATCAATGCGGGCCTCTCCCGCTACGACGTCAGGCCACGTGGCGGATGGCCGGCGATCAACTTCTTCTTCAACACGATGCTGGACGAGGCCAACGGCATTGCCATGGACGACCCGTGGTCCCGGCCGGGGGACTACGTGCTTCTGAGGGCGATGTGCGACCTGGTTTGCGTGTCGACGGCCTGCCCATGCGATGTGGATCCGGCGAACGGATGGAATCCGACCGACATCCAGGTGCGGGTCTACGGTCGGGACGGGAATTTCCGGCGTTCGATCGGATGGCGCCGGTCAGTGGAGGCCGAATTGGAAGAGACACGGAAGACGGCATTTCACGCCTGTTTCGCGCGCCATACGCGCGACTTCGTGGAGAACGGCGGCTACTGGCTTCCGAACACCATGACGAATTACGGTGCGGTCGCAGAGTACTGGGCCTGCCGGGAGCGGGCCGCGGTCATGGACCTGTCCGCGCTCAGAAAGTACGAAGTCACCGGCCCGGATGCGGAGCAGCTCATGCAGGCATGCGTGCCGAGAGACATGTCCCGCCTGGCGGTGGGCGGGGTCGTCTACACGGCAATGTGCTACGAGCACGGAGGCATGATCGACGACGGCACGGTTTTCCGGCTTGGCGACATGAATTTCCGCTGGATAGGCGGAAACGACACGTCCGGATTGTGGCTGCGCGAAAAGGCCGTTGAAAGCGGGCTCAACGCGTGGGTTCGGGAATCGACAAGCCAGCTCTGCAACATCGCAGTTCAGGGGCCAAAGTCGCGTCAGATTCTCGCCAGCGTGTTGTGGACGGCGCCGACCCAACCGACCATCGGAGAGCTCGCGTGGTTTCGCTTCACGGTGGCGAGGATCGGAGATTTCCATGGCAAGCCGGTTGTAGTCAGCCGCACAGGTTTCACCGGAGAACTCGGCTACGAGGTCTTCTGCCATCCGAAAGATGCGGAGTCGGTGTACGACGCCATCTGGTCGGCAGGCGAGCCGCTCGGCATTGCGCCGCTCGGTTTCGCGGCACTCGATACACTGAGAATCGAGGCCGGGTTGATTCTTGCCGGCAACGAGTTTTCCGATCAGACGGATCCGTTCGAGGCGGGGATTGGCTTTACCGTACCGCTCAGGACCAAGAATTCCGATTTCATTGGGCGCGCGGCCCTCGAGGAACGGAAGGCGCATCCGCACCGCAGACTCGTTGGCCTGGATGTCTCCAGCGGAACCGTTCCATCGAAGGGGGACAGCATTCGCATCGGCAAGGCGCAGGTGGGCGAAGTCACTTCTGCGACGCGTTCTCCGATTCTCGAACGCGTGATTGCGCTCGCGCGAGTGAACCTGCCCCACGCCGAACCTGGCACCCGAGTCGAGATCGGACAACTCGACGGAATGCAGAAGCGGCTCAAGGCGACCGTCGCGATGTTTCCCGCTTTTGATCCCGGGAAGCAGCGGGTCAGGGGAAGTTACGGCGCTCCGGATCGTTAGCCGGAACTTCAAACGGGGTTTTCGCGCATAACCCCTTGACATCAAACGGAAATTCGGCGATCCAAGGGGCCGGAAGCGGGACTCGTGTTCCCATGAGACGCGCAGGGGTGGCTGCCGGCGCTCCCGGCGGGCGGTTCCGGAAACGGCTCTGCATGAAAGCGTTTCTTTTCGAATTTCCCCTTGACATCATAGCGGAAGCCGGCAGAATGTCGGCAAGTCACGTTCCCATGAGGCGGTCCGCCATGGCTCCCGACATCGAACGCATCTCCGGCAGGCACGGAAGGCCCGCGGTCCTCCTCCGCGAGGCGTGGCGGGAGGGGAAGCGCATCCGCAAGCGGACCGTCGCCAACCCGGCGAGGCTCCCGCCCGAGGCCGTCGAGGGGTTCCGGGCCGTGCTGAAGGGCGCCGTCGCCGTCAGCGACGTCCGCGAGCTGCTGCAGGTCGAGCGCTCCCTGCTGCACGGCCACGCGGCGGCGGTGCCGGGGACGATGAAGCGGCTCGGCTTCGGGCGCATCCTCGGGCGCAGGAAGGAGCGGAGCCGGGACCTCGCGCTCGCCGCCGTCGCCGCGCGGATCCTCGACCCCGCATCGAAGCTGGCCACCGCCCGGGCGCTGGACCCGGAGACCGCGACCAGCAGCCTCGGAACCCTGCTCAAGCTCGGCCCCGTCTCCGGCAACGAGATGCTCGACATGCTCGACTGGCTGCTGAAGCGCCAGCCGCGGATCGAGCGGAGCCTGGCCAACCGGCACCTGAAGGGCGGGAACACGCTGATCCTGCACGACGTTTCCAGCTCGCATCTGGAGGGACGGTGCTGCCCGCTGGCGGCCTTCGGCCACAGCCGGGACGGCAAGAGGGGCAGGATGCAGATCACCTGCGGCCTGCTCTGCGCGGCGGACGGCTGCCCGGTGGCGGTGGAGGTCTTCGCCGGGAACGCGTCCGACCCGTCCACTGTGGCGGGCCGGGCGGAGAAGATCCGCTCCCGCTTCGGCATCGACCGCGTGGCGCTCGCGGGCGACAGGGGCATGCCCGCGACGGCGCGGATCCGCGAGGACCTGGAGCCCGCGGGGCTGGACTGGATATCGGCCTTGAAGACGAGCGACATCCGCAGGCTGCTGAAGGAGGGCGCGGACGGCGAGCCGGCCCCGCTGGAGCCCGAGGCGCTGGTGCCCAACGCGGTGGCGGAGACCGCCGGGCCGGACTTCCCCGGCGAGCGGCTGATGGTCTGCCTGAACCCGCGGCTGCGGGAGGAGCGGGCCCGGAAGCGCGAGGACCTTCTGCAGGCGACGGAGGAGACGCTCGCCGGCATCGCCGCCGCGGCCGCGCGCGGCAGGCCGGGCCCGGCGAACCGCGACCGGACCGTGAAGGCCCTGGGGCGGAAGGCGAACCGGCGCCGGGTGGAGAAGCACTTCGACGTCGCCGTGCGCGACGACGGGATGGACTGGGCGCGGAGCCCGGACAGGATCGCCGCCGAGGCGCGGCTCGACGGGATATGCGTGGTGCGCACCAGCCTGGATTCGGAAGCCGTCGGGCCGGAGGCGGCGGTGGAGGATTGCAAATCCCTCGCCGGCGTGGAGCGCGCGTTCCGGAACGCGAAGGGCGACCTCCGCATCCGCCCGGTTCATGTCTGCACCGAGGACCGCGTCCGGGCGCACGTGTTCCTGTGCATGCTGGCGCTGCACGTGGAGTGGCACATGCGCCGGCGCCTGGCGCCGATGCTGTTCGAGGACGACGACCGCGAGGGCGCAAGGGCGCGGCGGAGCTCGCCGGTGGAACCGGCAAGGGTCTCGGACAGCGCGAAGGCGAAGGCGTCGGACAAGAGGACCCCCGACGGGCTTCCGGTCCACAGCTTCCGGACGCTTCTCGCGGATCTCTCGGGCGTGGTGCTGAACCGCGTGCGCCTGCCGGGCCGCGGCGACAGCCTGCTGTCGGCGGCCGCCAGGCCGACCCCGGTCCAGGAGCGGGCCTTCGAGCTGCTCGGGGTCGGGCACGACCAGGATGTTCCCATGAGGATGCCAGGCTGAGCGACGCCCGCCGGGCCCGAAAACCCCTGAAAAACAACGGTTTTCCTGCGGAATCCTCGCTTCCCTTCCCCGTGAAGTTCCGGTTAGCGATCCGCGCGGGCCACGGCGGTTCGAACCGATCGTGAAACCGTGTCGCCCCGATTCCCGCGATCGGAAATTCCCTCCGATACGGCCCTTCGCCGCGGTGCCGGAACCATCCGCAGCCTGAACGTCGCCGCTGCCGCCGCCTCGGGCTGGCGGGGCGGCTTCACGCCGGTGCAGGCGCTGGATCCTTCGCGCAGCCGATCCGTTTGCGGGCACTTCCGGCAGAAAAAAAGGGGCCGCCCTGCGGCGGCCCCTCGTGGTTTCATTGCCGGTGAACGCTACTATTCCCCGGCTTCGTCGTACTTGTTCCACTCGACCCGATTGCAGGCCCACAGGAGGTAGATGCAGATCAGGATCGAAATGAACGTGTAGATGCCGGGCAGTGCGCCGCCGGCGCCCATGTACATGGCGCCTTCGACCAGTTCCCAGTCGGCTTCCGGATATGGAAATCCCATGACTGTCTCCTTTCGGTATTTCGCTTAGGTGCCGGCGGGCGGCGAATTCGGAATGCCTTCCGGATACGCCTGCGCAGTGACCTTTACCGGGTCGAGGCCGGCTTCCTGTACGGCATCCGGCACGCGGAGCATGCCGACCGCGTTCAGAATCCAGGACACGATGTATCCCGGCACGAACCCGAGCAGGAAGAACACGATCGCGCCCACGATCTGGCCGATCAGGCTGATCTGGGCAACCTCTCCCTCCGCACCCTGCAGGGCAGGAAATCCGCTTGCAAATATTCCGAGCACAACCAGGGCGTAGATGCCGATCGTGCCGTGAACGGTAACCGCGCCGACCGCGTCGTCAATGCCCCACCGTTCGAGCACGTCCGCCGCCGGTTTCAGCAGAATGCCTGCGCCGAGGGCGATGATGAAGGTGAGAGACGGCCAATAGAGGTCGAGGCCCGATGCGACGGAAATCAGGCCGGCGAGGCAACCTGACATCATCCAGAATGGATCCCGTGTATAGGCGTAGGAACCGATGATTCCGCCACCCATGCCCATGAGGATGTTGAAGCTGAGCGCGCTCAGGGTCATCGGCGTCCCGTAGATCGTCGTCGCCTTGTCCGGATACCAGGACCATGCCTCTCCGGGGACGATTACGCAGGCCATGAGGAAACCCCAGAAGCCGACCATGATGAGCATCAGCCCAGTCACCGTGAACGGCAGGTTGTGGCCCCTCAGGTTGTTCGCAGTCCCGTCGGAATTGAACTTTCCGATCCGTGGACCGAGGTTCACGAGCACGCCCAGAGCGAAGAATCCGGCAACTGCGTGCACGAGGCCGGCTGCGCCGAAATCGTGGACACCGAACTTGGTGACCAGCCATCCGTCGGCATGCCATCCCCAGGCCGCTGCGACGACCCAGGCGAATGAACCGAGGACAATTGCGCAGATCGTGAAGCCCACGGTCTGAATCCGTTCGATCACGGCGCCGGACATGATGGAGGCCGTCGTACAGGCGAACAGGGTAAATGCTCCCCAGAAGACTCCGGACGCCTGGTCGGCGATGTTCGGTCCCATGTACTGGGCGCTTTCGCCCCAGCCAAGCGCGATTGCGTTCGCGTACTCTGCGCCGGAAATCCCGGCGGGACCGGCGCTGAAGGTTATCCCTGTCGGGAAACCCCAATAGACCCACCAGCCGAACCAATAGAAGGTCGGCACCATGAACGCGAAGGCAAGGATGTTCTTCATGCCCGACGAAAGCACGTTTTTCATGCGCGTCGCGCCCATCTCGTAGGCCAGGAACCCGGCGTGAATGATTATCATCAGCGGGATCGACAGGTAGTAGTAGGTTTCGGCAAACATCGTGTTGGTGACCGAGGCCTTGGACTCGAGCTCCGCGATTCTTGCCGTTAGTTCAGCAATCTGTGCTTCCATTGCAAACTCCCAGTTTGAATTTGCCGCAAAGCCGGGATGCCCCGCCCGCGGCTAACTAGGTTTTTGCTATGGCAATGGTGGGCCAAAAACAAGCGGCAAGACCCGGGAAACTGCGCCAATAAAGTGCCAATGCCCGTGAATTACGATTTTTTTGAGCGAATATTGGGCATTTGCCGCGATGCAAAGGCAAGTCTGCGCCTGCGGCCCGTCAATGGTCCCGCGGTCCGGTGCGGAATCTCCGCCGGGTCGCCGTTCCGGGCGGGAGCGCTGCGCGGCCGGTCCGGCGTCTCCCCTTCGGGCAGTCCGGAATTCGCCTCCGCAGGCGCTGCGCTTTGCCGTCCGCGCGCCGGTGCGCTATCAGGTGTTCGCAAACGTGCCCGCCCGCCGGGCGATCTGTCCGGATGCCGTCATGAACGATCCGAACCGCGGACGCCGATCCGCAGCGAGGCTGCTTCAGTTCCTGCCCGTCTGGCTGCTCCTGCAGGCCAGCGCGGCCATGCCGGCCTCCGTCCGCGCGCGCGTCTGGGCCGCGCTCGGCGGCGCCTTGGCGCGGCACGTCCCCGGCCTCAGGAGGCGGATCGACGGGAACCTCGCGCATGCGATGCCGGAGCTCGGGCGGCGGCAGCGGGCCGAGCTCGCTGCCGCGGTCGGGAGGAACGCCGCTATGACGCTCTCGGAGCTTCTCTTCAACAGGCGGTTCGGCCGCTCCCTCGAGCGCTTCGAGGTTCGGCCGGAGGGCCTGGAGGCGCTGGTCGCGGCGCGCCATGCCGGCTGCATCGTGGTTTCGGGTCACTTCGGCCAGTGGGAGGCGGTCCGCCACGTGCTCAGGGCGCGCGGGCTGGCCTGCGGGGCGGTCTACAAGCCTCATGCGAACGGCTACTTCAACGCGGTGTTCCGGCGGAACATCGGCTGGGGCGGCGAGCCGCTCTTCGAGAGCGGCCCCGCCGGCATGCGGCACCTTGTCAGGCACCTCCGGAAGGGCGGCTTCGTGTCGCTTCTGCTCGACCAGCGCCACGCCCGGGGCGAGGCGCTCGACTTTCTCGGGCGCCCGGCGCTGACCTCCACGGCGGCTGCCGAACTCGCGCTCAGGCACGGGGTTCCGCTCGTCCCGGCCTACGGGACGCGGCTGCCGGGCGGCAGGATACTGGTGGAGTTCGAGCCCCCGGTAGAGCACACCGACGCGGTGGACATGACGCAGAGGCTCAACGACAGCCTGTCGGCGCGGGTGCGCGCGAACCCGGACCAGTGGCACTGGATGCACCGGCGCTGGAAGCACGCCGGGAGGCTGGCGGGACATCGCCCGGGCCGCCGCCGGTTTCGGGCTTGCCGCGGTCGGCCGCGCCCGTAGAATGCCGCCGCGCGCCGGACGGTCCCGAGGAGGCAGCTTGCAGATCGCACACCGGAAAGTCTCTGCCGGGCATCCTCCGCTCGTCGTTGCGGAGATTGGCATCAACCACGGGGGAAGCCTCGCGGCGGCCAAGGAGATGGTCCGCCTCGCCGCGTCTGCGGGCTGCGAGTGCGTGAAGCACCAGACCCACTTCGTCGAGGACGAGATGACCGAGGAGGCGCGGGCGATCTTTCCTCCGAACGCGGACGAATCCATCTGGGATGTGATGGAGCGCTGCGCGCTCGGCCGGGAGGACGAGGCGAGCCTGAAGGAATTCACTGAAGGTCTCGGGCTCCTGTACATCTCAACGCCGTTCAGCCGGGCCGCTGCGGAATTCCTGAACGATCTTGGAGTGCCGGCCTTCAAGATCGGTTCCGGCGAGGCCGACAACCTGCCGCTCATTCGCCACATCGCCGCGTTCGGCAAACCGGTCATCATGTCCACCGGAATGCAAACCGTCAGGACAATCGGGAAGTCAGTCGAGATTCTCCGGTCGGCTGGCGTCGACTTTGCACTGCTGGAATGCACGAACCTGTATCCGTCGCCGCCGGAGCACGTTTCCCTTAAGGGAATCGGTGAGCTTAGGGCGGCGTTTCCGGATGCCGTTGTCGGGTTCTCGGACCACTCGATCGGTCCGGAAATTGCGCTTGCCGGGGTCCGCGCTCGGCGCGGAGATCGTCGAGAGGCACTTTACCGACAGCCGCTACCGGTCGGGTCCTGACATAAGCTGTTCGATGGATCCGGCCGAACTCTGCCACATCATCCAGACATCGCGCGAAATTCATGCCGCGCTCCGCAACGACAAGCGAAGGAACGGAGCCGGAAGAGGCAGTCTATCGCTTTGCGCGCGCTTCGGTCGTCGCCGACAGGGACCTTCCTGCTGGCCATGTGATCAAGGAGAGCGACATCTGGGCGCGAAGGCCCGGGTCCGGCGAGATTCCGGGCCATGCGTTCGACCTGGTCGTCGGAAGGACCTTAAACCGCCCGCGGAAGCGCAACGCGCAGTTGAAATGGTCGGATTTCAGGGTCTGAAACCTGGCGGGGCGGAACCACGGCGGGTGTTCGTCCCCGCGCGCACGGGTTCGGCTCGCATGCGCGGCCTACTTTGCGCGCTGCGCAGGAGTCCGGGGGAGGCGGCGTGATCATCGGTCACATTGGCGCCCGCAAGGGGTCCGAAGGGGTGCCTGGCAAGAATTTCCGGGAGATCTGCGGCAGGCCGCTCATCGACTGGTCGCTCGATCAACTGTTTTCCTGCAACCGGATCGATCGGGTCGTGGTTTCGACCGACTGCGCGGCAATCTACGATCACTCCGTCGCCCGGGGATCGCTGCCGGTCGGGCTGCGGCCGGCGCACCTTGCGAACGCCTCTGCCGCCAAGTGGCATGTCTGGCAGCATGCGCTAGAAGCAAGCGAGGCGATTCTCGGATCGGCGACCGTGTTTGTCGATCTTGACTGCACGGCGCCGCTTCGCATCCCGACGGACATCGATGCGGCGCTCGACCTGTTCGACTCGGAGGAACCGGACATGGTCATGTCCTGCTGCGAGGCGCGAAAGAATCCCTACTTCAATCTCGTCGAACCTGACGCCACCGGAGCGCTCCACGTGTCCAAACCCTTGCCGCGGCTAGTCGTGGCGCGCCAGGATGCGCCGGCGGTTTACGAGCACGCGGGCTGCGTCTACGTAATCGATCCCCGGTACCTGAAACGGGCCAGCAGCATTTTCGAGGGACGCGTCATCCCCTATCTGATGCCGGCCGAACGGTGCCTGGACATCGATAGCGAACTGGATTTCCGCATCGTGGAGTTTCTGCTAGGGGAAAGGCTCGGCGGGTGAGGCGCGGCCCGGATCGGGAACCCGCTCCGGCGGCGGTTCTCGACCACGCACGATCACTCCGCAATTGCTGCCCGAATCCTGTCGATCGCGGCGATCGTGCGGGACGTAGCGTCAGAATGCGCATCGCGGAATGCCGCTGCGCGCTCGCCGATCTTCGCGATGCGATCCGGTGACGCAAGCAGTTCGCCGATGCCGGTTGCCAGTTCGTCTGCCGTGTCGACCCTGTTGAGAATCCCGGCCGCAATCGCTTCGCGGGCAGGATACTCGATTGTCCAGATGTGCGGCCCGACGAATACCGGCTTCTTCTGCGCGAGCGGTTCGATGACGTTGTGAGCTCCCTTCGCCACGAAGCCGCCGCCCGCGACCACGAGATCTGCCAATGCAATGTAGAACGGCATTTCGCCAAGCGAGTCTCCAAGCAGCACATCCGCGTCGCCGGGCCTTGCCCGCTGTTCGAGTGCGAGATTCGCGTTCAGAATCTCCGACCTGCGCAGAACCGACAGCCCGGCACCGGCGAGCATTCGGGCTACCTTCCCGAATCGTTCGGGCGCTCTCGGCACGTAGACAAACAGCGGGCGGCCGGCGCTGCAGGCCGAAGGGAGGGAGCGAAGCAACCGCATCATCTCCAGATATCCGTCGTCTTCGCCCTCGACCACGCTTGTCAGCGTGATCACCGGACGGCCGGGAATGCGCAACCCGCTGAGTCTGACAATGCGGTCGGCTGCATACGTCATGAGCTCCGGCACCGGTTGGTCGAAGCGGAGTTCGCCGGTGGCATGGACACGCTGAACGCCGCGCTCGCGCAGTCTGCCGGCGTGCAGTTCCGATTTCGCGAACGCACCGGAAAAGGCCTCGACGAGTTTCAGGCGCGCATCCTGCAGGATTCCCGACCGTTCGAGATTCCGCGTCGTGATCTGCGTGTTGCAGAGATAGAGCGGGATTTTCCGGCGTCTGGCAGACATTATCATGACGGGCCAGATCTCGAATTCGAGGACGAGACCCAAGCTCGGTCGGCACGACCGGAGGAACCTCCGCCAGGCCCCGGAGATTTCGAGCGGCGGATAGCGCGCGAGGACCCGGCCGCGACCGGCGCTGTCCCGGAAAAGGCGGTCGGCTTCCTGCCTGCCAGCGGGCGTCAGGCAGGTGATCAGCACGTCCTCTCCCCGGCCGGCGAGTCGCCGCACCAGCGGCCCCGCGGAGCGAACTTCGCCCAGCGAGACCGCGTGGATCCAGATGGCGCCTTCGAGGACGGATCCAAAACCCAGCCTCTCTTCGAGGTGCCTGAGGTAGCGCCGGTCGCGAAGGCCGCGCAGCAGGAAGTAGACCGCCGCCAGCGGAAAGCCGAGCAACCAGGTCAACGCGTAGGCCCGGAGCAACCAGCGGAGCCGCCGATCCGGAAATCTCCTACCTGCCGGGTCCGTCACGATGTCCAGCCTTCTGAACGCGATGGCGACCGTACCTCGCGCGTCGCTTCCAGGAGGGACAACAGCACTTCCGCCGTTTCCGCAACGGATCGGGCGCCGCTGCCTGAGACGGAGGCAGCCTTGCTCGCAGTCTTCGCGAGTTCCGGATCGAGAACGGCATCGGCGAGTTCCGCTGCGTCCTTCACGAGACGCGCGCCACCGGCGTTCTGAAAGGCCGCGTAGTCCGCGCGGAAATTCCTGATAAAGGGACCGTGAATGATCGCGCAGTCGAGCCGGGCCGGTTCATGGGGGTTGTGGCCGCCAATGTCTCCAAGCGAACCGCCGATCAGCGCGCGGTCGGCAATCCGGTACCAGATTCCCAACCGCCCGATCCGATCGATGACGATCGCCTGGGACTCCGCAGCCGGCAGGCTGCCGTCGCCAAGGACAGCGGCGCGGATCGAACGGGTTCCGAGGTGTTCGGCCACTGCCCGCGCACGGCGCGGGTCCCTCGGGACGACGGCCAGCATTGCCGACGGATCGCGGTCGAGCACGAGCCGGTGGGCATCCGCAGCGACGGCCTCGTCGTCGGCGTGCGTCGACGCTGCCAGCCAGACCCGTCTTCCCGTCAAGGCGGCGGTCAGGTGCGCGCGCTCTGCTTGACGGTCCGCGAGCGGCGGCGCTCCGGCCTTCAGCGAACCGGCCACCCGAATTCGCGCCAGCGTGGTTCCCAGCGCCGCGAATCGCTCGGCGCTCTCCTCGTCCTGGGCCACTACGACCGCGAAGCGGCCATAAAGTTCAGAGTAGAACCCGCGAACCCGCCGCTTGGCGCGGAAGGACGCATGGTCCATCCGGCCGTTGACCAGAGCGAGCGGCGTGCCGCGGCGGTGCGTTTCGACCACGAACGCGGGCCAGATGTCCCTTTCGGCCCAGACGGAGATATCGGGCTGCCAATGATCGAGGAAGGCCCGGACGTACCGCGTGCAGGCTACCGGAAGGAACTGGTGGCGGGACCCGTCGGGGAGATTGTCCGCGATTGCCTCGGCCGAGGTTCTCGAGGTGCTCGTCAGCAGGACGTGAGCCGCAGGGCAGCGCTCCCGCAGCGCATTCGCCAGTCCCGGCAGTGCGAGCAGCTCTCCGACTCCAACCGCATGCATCCAGATCAGCGTTCCGCCGGGGCGCGGCAGCGACGGGACGCCGAACTTCTCGGTGAATCGGTCGGGATGTTCCTTGCCGCGGGCGAGACGCCGGCGAACGGCGAAGTGCGCTATCGGATGGGCGATGCGAGACAAAAGCAGGCTCAACCGAAGAAGGGCGCCGGTGCGGACGGAATCAGTCATTCGCCCTGCGCCGGATTGTCAGTTTTGTCACCGAACTTCGCTGGAGGGAGGTCACTGCCTGCGCCTTCAGTTCGGCAATCGATAGCCCTGTAGAAGCGTTTGCGCTGTTCAGGGCACCCACGCGCCCGATCAGGTTCGCGCCGACCGCGCGGCGGGAAACTGCGGCTTGCCGGATGCCGCGGCCGGGGGTTGCCCGAGAACTGCACATGGCGCATCAGGCTATTGTCGGCTCCCGGCAGTATCAAGCCGAATTCCGGGCGCGATATCCGGACCGATGTCCGCCTCCGATCATCGCGGCCCTTCTCGCGCGGGGCGTCGGCGTGGCTTGCGCGGCCGTATCCGCCAGGCTGGGCAAGACGGGCGTCGCGCGTTTGCGAGTTGTGCCGGATTGTAGTTGAATGCGGAAGGCTTTCCCGGGTCTCTCGTCCTGCGTCGGGAACGCAAGGCGATCCGGACGCAAGGAGGCGCGCGCAGACCGCAACCGGCGAATTCGTCAGGACAGGGCGACCGTGGTCAGGAGCCAGCCGGTATGCAAGCGGAACTGGCCGTCGCAGGAGGTCGCCATGACGTTTATTCCGTCGCAGGACTGCGGGACCCGCCTGCCGCTCGGTTCGCTGGACGCGGTTTTCCTGGACACTGAAACCACCGGCCTCGATCCCGTGCGCGACCACATCATCGAATTCGGCGCTGTTCGCATGGTTTCGGGTGCGGTCGACGACAGCGACGCCTTCGCCGCATTCGTGAACCCGGGCAAGCCCATCCCGGCGGCTTCCTCCCTCATTCACGGAATTTCGGACGGGGATGTTTCCGGGGCACCCGGTTTTCCGGAGGCCATGGCGGCGTTTTCCGCGTGGGTGGGACCGTCGCTCGTCATCGGTTTTTCGGTGGGCTTCGATCTCGCCGTCCTTAAGGCCGAGCACAGGCGTCACGGCCTTACTTGGAATGCCCCGCGGACAGTTGACGTGCAGGATCTCGTGATGGCGCTCGCACCCGATCTTCCCAACTGGTCGCTTGAAACCGTCGCGGCCTGGCTGGGCGTGGAAGTCGGGGAACGGCACAGGGCCAAGGCCGACGCCGTGCTCTCGGCAAGGGTGTTCGCCGGCCTCGTGCCTGAACTCAGACTACACGGGATTACGACCTTCTCCGAGGCGGAACGTGCTGCGCGGCAGACTCGCAAAAGGGCAGGGGAGTCCGTTGCCGACGGCGCGGCGGGAACCGCCACATTCACGCCAGTCGACAGTTTTCCGTATCGGCATCGTGTCCGCGACATCATGCGAACTCCTCCGCAAACCGTCGACCCGGATGCAGTCCTGTCCCGGGCTCTGGCCTTGATGGCGGACCGGGGTTCCGGTTCCGTGCTCGTCTCTCCCCGAACCGATGGGATCTGGGGCATCCTGACAGAAAGGGACATTCTGCTCGCAATTCACGCCGATGGTCCCAAGGCGCTTGGAAAAAGGGTGACCGAGTATTGCTCCAGGCCGCTCGTATCCGTCGCGCCGAAGGAATTCGTGTACCGGGCGCAAGTCGCCATGTCGGCGAAGGGAATTCGCCACATTGGTGTAGCCGAAGAAGATGGCAAGATCATGGGCGTGCTGAGCATTCGGGACACGGTGAGCCATCACGCTGGAGGTGCAGCGCTCGGCAGGGAGATCGACGAGGCGGACTCGCCTGCTGCTCTTGGAAGAGTCTGGGGACGATTGTCCACCGTCGCCGACTCGCTCGTGATGGAATCAGTCGACGCGCGCGCCGTCAGCGCGATCATCTCGCGCGAACTTCGCGCCATGACGCAGCGATGCTGCGAACTCGCCGAACAGGAACTTTCCGACGCAGGCGAACCGGCTCCGGTTCCGTTCGCCATGATCGTGCTCGGTTCCGGAGGGCGCGGCGAAAGCCTTCTCGCGATGGATCAGGACAACGCGATCGTGTTCCGGGACGGACAACCAGGTGGAAGCGCGGACAACTGGTGCGGGAAATTTGGCCAAAGGGTCGCCGACATGCTTGACGCAGCCGGTGTCAAGTACTGCACCGGCGGCGTCATGGCCAGCAAACCGGAATGGAGAATGGAATTGGCCGGCTGGATGGCCCGGACGGAGGACTGGTTGGCCCGAACCAGCCCGGAAGATCTGCTTTCGTCGGACATCTTCTTCGATGCGATGCCAGTGCACGGAGACATGCGGCTCGCGGACGGTCTCCGGCGTTCAGCCATCGAAAGGGCAGGAGACGCGAAACCGTTTCTCAGCCGGCTTGCCCTGAAGGCGGCAGACTTTCGGAGTCCTTTCGGCTGGCTGAATCGTCTGCGCCTCGATCACGGCAGGATTGATCTCAAGATGCACGGACTCCTGCCGATCGTTTCCGCAGCAAGGGTCGCAGCGCTCAAGCACGGAATCGACTCGCGCTCTACTGCGGAACGCCTGCGTGCCGTACGTGAGCTCGGTGTTGTTCCCAAGGAAGCCACAGACCTTCTGATCGCAGCGCACGGAGTCCTTCTGGACGCGATTCTTCGCCAGCAGTTGGAGGATCTGCGCAGCGGAGTTGCGCTTTCGAACTCGGTAGGTCCCGAAAACATGGATGCGCCGAGGCGGCAGCAACTGAAATGGGCGCTCGAACAGGTTCCGCAGGTGGCGAATCTTCTCGGCGTGCCGGTGACAGTGTGAGCGTCGATCACGGGACGTCCCTGAAGGCCTTTTGAAGCGGGCGTGACCAGAAGTCGGGTGTTTCGAGGACCGCCGTGAACCGTTCGGACGCGCCGCCCTCGCCGAATGCAATGTGGCGCGCATGCCTCCGGTTCCAATTGGTCTCCAGAAACAGCCTGATCGCGTAGTCGTCGGCGGCATCGCAGGAGGTAATGGAAGGCGCGGCCGACCGGTTCGTCTGCCGCGTGCCGACATCAAGGCTCGGGATGCCCAGAAACGGCGCTTCGCGCACGCCGGCGCTGGAGTTTCCGACAAGCACGGCCGCCTGCCTCAGAAGTTCGGAGAAGTAATTGAACCGCATCGAAGGGATGGCGCGGAACCTGTCCGCCGGCAACCGGTCGATCTCCGCCATGATGGAATCGGATCCAGGGTCGTTGTTCGGAAGGATGACCACGAACCGGCGGCCAGATTCCGCGAGCGACCGGAACAGGGCCCTAGCCTGCTGGCCGATTGTGTCCGTTTCGGACGTGACGGGATGGAAGACCACAATTCCCTGGTGCTCCGGCGAAATGTCGTACCATTCGCGAACCTCGTCGATCGAGACTCCGGAAGGCTCCGCATGGATGTCCAACTCGGGCGATCCGATGGTGAAGATCGTGTCCTGCGGTTCGCCAAGTCGCATGACCCGATCCCGCGCTTCGCTCGAGCTGACGAAATGAAACGTTGCGAGCTTCGTGTTGCAATGCCGGAAGATCTCGTCGATCGTCCCTGAGACCTCGCCCCCCTCCACATGGGCGGACCGCACATAGTTGGTCGCGCAACTGAATGCGCAGGCCATTGCCTCGACCCGGTCGCCGTGGACCACGACTAGGTCTGGCCGGTTTCCGGAAAGAAAGCGCGAAAACCCCGTGATGGTCCTTGCAAGAATCAGATCCTGGCCGTCGCCCGGTTCCTGGTTCGGAAACTCGAAAACATTCGCACCCTCCACGCGGTGGACTTCGAACTTGGTGAGGCCGTAGCGCTCCAGGAGATGCATTCCGGTGACGAAGAATCCGATGTCATACCCGGCTTCGCGCGCAGCCTCGGCGAGGGGGCGGAGCTTGCCGAAATCCGCGCGCGTTCCGGTCACGAACAAGAGCTTCTTCGCCATGGTCATCCTGCCTCCACGTTGTCGTTGCCGGGCGGAGCATAGCGCAAATGCGCATCTGCAAGAATGCGGGGATGGAACGTCGGCGCCGCGCTGCCCGCACCGCTCCGCGCAATCCGGACAGGGGTCGGGCTCGCGCATCCGTACGCTTCTCGCGTCAGTCCGGTGACGCGGCCTCGGCGCTTGACCGGTTCAGGCCTGCGCCGCCCGTTCGCCTCGGGGAGACAGGAAACCGGCACTGGCGGAGGACCCGTCCGGACGTGGCGCAAAACGCATATGCAGTCCGTAACGCGGATAGGCAATCCGACTACAATCGGTTTCAACGGAATTTTGGAGCGGGCGATGAGATTCGAACTCACGACCCCAACCATGGCAAGGTTGTGCTCTACCCCTGAGCTACGCCCGCACAAGCGACTCTCTGAAACTATGCTCCGTCAGGGCCGGTTGCAACAGCAATTCGCTATCCGATTGCGTTGTTTCTCATTCTGGCCGGCGGGGGATTGCTCGCTTCAAGCGGCGATTCAGGGTTTGCGGTGCAATTCCGGGACGCACGGATCCGCGCGCCCCGGGAGGAATGGTGGTCGGCTGGAAATGCCTCCCGAGGAATTCGGACCCGCTCACTCCTGACCGGATGTCCCGCAAGGATGGTAAGATTGTGCGTGGACCGCGACCGAGTCTTCCATGACATGGATGATTGCATATGTGGGCTCCGCCACCCCTGTTTCGGGAGTGGCGGACTTTCGCCTGCCGGTGCGTGCGACGAGGGGCATCGGTTTCCCGGATCCTCTGACGACCGTGTATCCGCAACCGCGGGCAAACCCCGAGACCGTCCGGTGCAGGTGCCCGCAGACCAGATGAACGGGCGCACGGCACGAATCGAGGACGCGAAAGAAGGCATCGCCATTCTGAAGGCCTATGTTGTCCATGTGTTGCATGCCAGTCAGGAACGGGGGGTGATGCATGAATATGACGATGCTTTTTGGATTGCCTTCGTTGAGACGATCGCGGAGCCAGTCGAGACGGGCTTCGCAAAGGATTCCCGCATTCAGGGGAATGTCGCAAGAGGCGTCGGCGAGCGTGTCCAGCGCGAGGAGCAGGGTATCGCCCAGCAACATGGCGTGTTGCATGAATCCCTCAGGACTAGCGCCCGGTCCGGGAATCGTGCTTGTGGCCTGACGCATCGCGTCGCGGTCGTCGTGGTTTCCCGGAATGAAGATCCACGGGATGCCGGCCTCTCTGAGAATCGGTGCGACCGTCGCGTAATCCTCCGGCTGTCCTCGATCCGCAAGGTCGCCGAGATGGACAAGGAGTGCCGCGTCTGGATGTGCGGACAAACCGTGCAGCAGTCCGGCCTTGAGGTTCGCCGGCGCGTCCGGGTTGCGGGCAGCTCCCGCGTGCGTATCGGAAAAAACGAGAATCTTTTTCATGTGCGGCAATCCATGTCGAATCACGGCAAGTGTGACCTGACGCCGTACCATTGCCAATCGGGTTGAGACAGATACGCACGGGAGGATCTGATGCTTGTCGAGCAGTCGTTCCCGGATCAATTCATTCTGTTCGGCCAGCCGCCCGTCCTTCCCTTCGAGCGCGGCCCGGAGAGACGAAAGTCCGCATGCACGGCTGCATGCGCGCGGCAACCTGTTTCCGAATCATCCATACCCACACGGAAACCAGGAGACTCGCGCAGGAATCCCTGAAATTCCGCTTCTCTGACCAAGTCTGATGAACGGACCACGATCCCGAAACGCAAAGGGTGGGACGTCATGCCGCCAATGCATGAGAAGATCTCGAGGGCACACGAACTCCCGCCAAGCTGGCCGAGCTGCGTCGCGGCGCAATTCCGGCGGCACGACCTCTTGGCGTCGACAGGCACCCAAAGGTCGGTCGCCGGCACGCATGACAATCCACGAAACGCCCCTTCCAATTTCGTCGACTCATCCGACCCGTTTGCAATCTTCTTGCACCTGCTTCAGCTTCGAGGCGCCGTCGATTTGTGCTCGTTTTCCAGGAATGGTCGTGAATCAGGTCACGGACTTGTCTATCGCGGCGCGTCATGACCGCAACAGGAGGCACCGCCAACACCGCGGGCGACCGGGTCAACTCGGAGAATTCCCGCAGCACCGCCATACGTGCGCTTGGTTGGTCATGTTCCCATGAGGGTCCTTTCCCCTTGAACCGCGGCTGAATGTCGGCAAGTCACGTTCCCATGGGTCAGAGTCCGCCATGGCGTCTCCGGCAGGCACGGAAGGCCCGCGGTCCTTCTACGCCCTTTGAGGGGAAGCGGGTGCAAGAGAGACCGTGAAGAGGCTCGAGGCTCCCGCCCGAGGCCGTCGAGGGGTTCCGGGCCGTGCTGAAGGGCGCCGTCGCCGTCAGCGACGTCCGCGAGCTGCTGCAGGTCTCCCGCGTCCACGGCCACGTCGGCGGCGGTGGGGGACGATGAAGCGATCCTCGGGCGCAGGAAGGAGCGGAGCCGGGACCTTCGCCGGTCGCCGCGCGGATCCTCGACCCGGCATTCGACCGGGGCGCTGAGACCGACCAGCAGCCTCGGAACCCTATCTCCGACAGGCACATGCTGGACTGGCTGCTGAAGCGCCAGCCGTCGTGCCGCAGCCGTCCCGGAGGGACTGCTGACCGCCAGCCATTTGGCATTCAAGAGGGGAGGGCAGATCACCTACGGCCTGCTCTGCGCGGCGGACGGCTGCCCGGTGGCGGTGGATGTTCGCCGGGAACGCGTGACCAAGCCACTGTGGCGGGCCAGACCGCACCCGCTTCGGCATCGACAAGGGGCATGCTCCGCGAGGACCTGGAGCCCGCGGGGCTGGACTGGATATCGGCCTTGAAGACGAGCGACATCCGCTAGCTGAAGGAGGGCGAGGGACGGCCTCCGCTGGTGCCCGAGGCATTTCCCCGGCGAGCGGCTGATGGTCTGCCTGAACCCGCGGCTGCGGGAGGAGCGGGCCCGGAAGCGCGAGGACCTTCTGCAGGCGACGGAGGAGACGCTCGCCGGCATCGCCGCCGCCGCCGCGCGCGGCAGGCCGGGCCCGGCGAACCGCGACCGGACCGTGAAGGCCCTGGGGCGGAAGGCGAACCGGCGCCGGGTGGAGAAGCACTTCGACGTCGCCGACGACGGGATGGACTGGGCGCGGAGCCCGGACAGGATCGAGGCGGAGGCGCGGCTCGACGGGATATACGTGGTCCGCACCAGCCTGGACGCCGGGGCCATCGGGCCGGAGGCGGCGGTGGAGGCGTACAAATCCCTCGCCGGCGTGGAGCGCGCGTTCCGGAACGCGAAGGGCGACCTCCGCATCCGCCCGGTCCACGTGTATTCGGCGGACCGCGTCCGGGCGGTGTTCCTGTGCATGCTGGCGCTGCACGTGGAGACATGCGCCGGCGCCTGGCGCCGATGCTGTTCGAGGACGACGACCGCGAGGGCGCAAGGGCGCGGCGGAGCTCGCCGGTGGAACCGGCAAGGGTCTCGGAGCGCGCGAAGGCGAAGGCGTCGGACAAGAGGACCCCCGACGGGCTTCCGGTCCACAGCTTCCGGACGCCTCGCGGATCGGCGGGCGTGCGCCTGCCGGGCCGCGGCGACAGCCTGCTGTCGGTGGCCGCCAGGCCGAGATGCCAGGAGCGGGCCTTCGAGCTGCTCGGGGTCGGGCTTGGGATGCCAGGCTGAGCGACGCCCGCCGGGCCGGAAAACCCCTGAAAAACAACGGTTTTCCAGGGAATCCTTGCTTCCCTTCCCCGTGAAGTTCCGTTTAGGGTCCTTTCAACCGCGCTGAATTCGATTGGGTCAGAGCCGCTCGTCCTTCTACGCCCTTTGACTTGAGAGAGACTTGAAGAGGCTCATGGAACAGGTCTTTCCCGCGTCCGTCGGGATTCTGCCGGATTCGGTGCTGACCAGTATGACAGGCATGAACGTGCCGCAGCCGTCCCGCTCGACCGCCAGCCATTTGCATTCGGGCATGTTTGACCAAGCGACCAACACAAACTAGATATTGGAAACTAGCTAGCTGAGGGAACCTGCCATTGTCTGATATAAGCCTTTCCCGGTCTCTTCAAGACGGCGGGCTCTCCCGAAAGGCAGCCGAGGATCTCGTGGCCGCCCTGGAGCGGCGTGGTCGCCGACGAGATGCCGATCCTTGGATGCTGGCCTATGCTGCCCTGCTGACGACTCTGCTTGTCGGCGGATTCGCGTGGACGACCGCACAGATCAGCGCACTGGATGCACAGATCGGCACATTGGATACGAAAACGGCCTCCCTGATCAGCGCACTGGATGCAAAGATCGGCACATTGGACACAAAGATCGATGCCGAGAGGTTGGCACGCCTAGAGGTCTTGATCATGGAACGATTGCCCCACCAGCAATAGCTTCTCCCACGAGAAATTTTCTTTCCGTCTGAGCCCTTTGCAATTCTGTGAACTGACAAGTTTCCCGCAGATTTCGATGAATCCGCCCGGATGATCCTGCAGACCGGGGCCGCTGCAAGGTTTGGTATTGTCATCCGAAAGACCAACTGCGGAGGCGGTCCCGACGTCCTTGCTGTCCACACTACTCGCTTGTCCGGAACCGTTTCCAAGGGGAGGTCTTCCCGGCGGTTGCAGAGGAAGCAGGTCAGCTGCCGGGAAATTTCAGGCATCTCGTCCGGGTTCTTGACCGGGTCGAGGTCCAGCGTTTCGTCGCGACGCACTGAGGCGGTTCCGGACGAACGTCAACCGGCGACGGCCGTCCGGGCTTTCCACAACCGCCTCCTGGTTCATTGCTGATTCTCTGAATAGCGAGGGCCGAATCTCGGCCGCCGCAAAGGTTCGTTTGCCTGTTGTTTCGGAACACTCGGCAGGAACGCCGAAAATACGCCAAAAAGAGTTGTCGTGCGCCTTTGGCCGCGCCTGGAAGCCGCCCCTGTTCACCGGACGCTCAACTCAATAGTCTTGGAAGAGTCTCTCGATACAGGGAGAGCAGACGGCACCGTTGCAAGGCGCCTGGAACAATTCGGGAGGAATGGGAAAATGGAAATCTATCGCGCGGGCTCCCGACCTTCGAGCAAGGGGCAGGGTGAGTACTTTTCCGGTCGAGTTCGCATTGATCCGGTGGTTTCTGCACCCGATCCCGCGCGTGTTCGCGCCATCACTGTAACCTTCGAGCCCAGCGCGCGCACCGCTTGGCACACCCACCCGCTCGGCCAGGCGATTGTCGTAGTTTCGGGAAAAGGCCGCGCACAGACAGCAGGAGGCTCTGTCCACGAAATCTTTCCCGGAGATGTTGTGTGGTTCGCTCCGGGGGAGCGTCATTGGCACGGTGCATCGCCTGACACCGGCATGACGCATATTGCGATTCAGGAAGCGGTCGACGGTTCAAACGTAACCTGGCTTGAGCACGTATCCGACGTGGAGTACGCGGGCGATTCCTGATTCCGGAATTTCGCGAGGTCCGGCTCCGCCAGACGTTTGCGAAGGCGTGCGGACTCGGCAACGCCCGCAACGGTTTCCGCCTTCCGTAGATGTTTGCGATGCCCGTCGCCGCCACTGCGATTGCGGCGGGCGAAGCGGCGAGCGCCAATACGTGGTTCTCCGCGGCAGGTTGCAACGCTGTGGAAGAACAATTTGCGTAGCCTTGCAGCCATGATCGATTTTCCCGCTCTCGGAAAATCGATCGGCATGTGCGCGGGTGCCGGGGCGCCATAGTCTGCGCGGACCGGACCGGTCGGGTTAAAGTATCGACGCGCGTTTGCCCGAAGTCTCCGCGCATCGACCGCCAACGGTGGCGATGGCTGACCAGCGCAGGAACGGCGCCGGCCCTCACCGACGAAAGACGCCATCCGCTTCGCACCTCATGACGGGCAGCGATTGCCTCTTCGCGGGAGGCGCGGGCGGAACAGGCGTCGCGTCGGGATACGGTTCGAAATGCGGACAGGCACGCCGTGCCGTACTTCTTCGGCTGTTTCCCCGGCCGGAGACTTGCCCGCAGTCCGGACAAAGTGTCGCCGCCGTCAGCTCCCGGCCGGTTCAGGGCCTAGCTCCAGGAGCAAATCCTTCGCGTCGACCTGGGCGCCGAGAGGCGCATATATTGCGATCACGACGCCCTCGGTTTCGGCGTAGATGCCGGTTTCCATTTTCATCGCCTCAAGGGTCAGTAGTTGGTCGCCCGGCGAAACCCTTTGGCCGACTGTCACGTTGACCGATGAAATGACGCCCGGCATTGGTGCGGCTACGTGATTCGGATTTCCGAACTCAGCCTTCCTCACGCGCGCCGTCTTTTTTGCAGCCTTCCGGTCCTCGACCCTGACTGTGCGGGGCTGGCCGTTGAGTTCGAAGAACACGCGAACGTATCCGTCCTCCGTCGTCTCGCCAATCGCTTGAAGGCGGATCTCCAGGATCTTCCCGGGGTCGATTTCTACAGAGATTTCCTCTCCCGGCTTCATCCCGTAGAAGAATACCGGCGTAGGCAGCGTCCTGACCGGCCCGTAGAGCCTGTGCCTGCCCATGTAGTCCAGAAAGACGGTTGGGTACATGAGGTAGCCGTTCAGGTCTTCGTCATCGACCTTGAACCCGTTGAGCTCCGCCGAGACCGACTGCCTCACCCCTTCAAGGTCGACAGCCTCGAGGCTCGCTCCGATGCGTCCGGTCAGCGGTGTCTCGCCCTTCAGAATCCGCGCCTGAATTGCCGCGGGGAACCCTCCCGGCGGCTGACCGATGTTGCCGCGCATCATGTTGATTACGGATTCGGGAAATGCCACCTCGACGGCGGGGTTTTCCACATCGGCGCGCGTAAGGCCCTGGCTAACCATCAGGAGCGCCATGTCGCCCACGACCTTCGACGACGGCGTGACCTTCACGATGTCGCCGAACATCATGTTCACGTCTGCATAGGTCTGCGCGATTTCGGGCCAGCGCTCCTCGAGGCCGAGGGAACGCGCCTGCGCCTTCAGGTTGGTGTACTGCCCGCCCGGCATGCCGTGGAGGTAGATTTCCGATGCCGGCGCCTGCAGTCCGGATTCAAATGCTGCGTACTGTTCGCGAACCCCCTGCCAGTAGTTCGAGATTTCCCGGATGGAAGCGATGTCGAGCCCGGTGTCGCGGCAGGTGTGCCGCAGCGCCTCGACGATGGACCCGAGGCACGGCTGCGACGTTCCTCCGGAGAGCGGGTCCATCGCAAGGTCGACGGCGTCGACGCCAGCTTCCGCGGCGGCAATGACCGACGCGGCGGCGATTCCGGACGTGTCGTGGGTGTGAAAGTGCACCGGCAGCCCGACTTCTTCCTTCAGAGCCCGCACGAGCCGACCTGCGGCGGCAGGCTTGAGCAGGCCGGCCATGTCCTTGAGCCCGAGAATATGGGCTCCGGCATCCCGCAACTCCCGAGCGGTTCCCACATAGTAGGCAAGGTCGTATCCGGAACGGTTCGGATCGAGGAGGTCGCCAGTGTAGCAGATCGTTCCTTCGCAGATCTTGCCGCTCTCGATGACCGCGTCCATGGCGACGCGCATATTTTCGACCCAGTTCAGGGCATCGAAGACGCGGAACACGTCAACGCCTGTCAGTGCCGCCTGAAGGATGAACGACCTGACTACATTGTCCGGGTAGTTGGTGTAGCCGACGCCGTTCGAGGCGCGAAGCAGCATCTGCAGGAGAAGGTTGGGCATGCGCGCCCGAAGGTCCCGCAACCGTTGCCAGGGACATTCCTGCAAAAAGCGGTAGGCGACATCGAAGGTGGCGCCGCCCCAGCATTCCACCGAAAAGAGCTGCGGAAGTCTCTCGGCGTAAGCATCCGCGATGTTGATCATGTCGACCGACCGCATGCGCGTTGCCAGAAGGGACTGGTGGCTGTCGCGCATCGTCGTGTCGGTAACGAGCAGCCGGACTTCCTTCGCCATCCAGTCGGCGACCGCCTGGGCGCCCTTTTCGTCCAGGAGGTTGCGGAATCCGGGTTGCAGGTCGCGACCGCCGCTTCGGGGGATCACGGGCGGCCGCACGTGCGAAGGCGGTGCCGGGCGGCCTTCGACTTCCGGATTCCCGTTGATGGTAATGTCGGCAATGAACGTGAGGATCTTGGTCGCCCGGTCGCGACGCTTCCTGAACTTGAAGAGTTCCGGTGTCGTATCGATGAAGCGGGTGGAATAGCCGTTGCCTGCAAACTGCGGATGTTTCAGCAGATTTTCCACGAAGGCGATGTTCGTGGATACGCCCCGGATCCGGAACTCGCGCAATGCCCGATCAAGGCGGGCTACGGCCTCTTCCGGTGTCGGCGCCCACGCGGTGACCTTCTCGAGAAGCGAATCATAGTGGCGGGTGATTACTGCCCCGGAATACGCAGTGCCTCCGTCGAGGCGGATTCCCATGCCCGTGGCGCCCCTGTATGCGGTGATTCTGCCATAGTCCGGGATGAAGTTGTTCTGAGGGTCTTCAGTGGTGATCCGGCACTGCAGCGCGTGCCCGTTGAGACGCACGCCGGCCTGGCCGGCAACGCCGGTCGCCTCGGCGAGCGTTGCGCCTTCGGCGATGCGAATCTGCGCCTTGACGATGTCGATGCCGGTGACTTCCTCGGTCACGGTATGTTCGACCTGGATGCGTGGGTTGACCTCGATGAAGTGGAACTCGCCGGTATCCATGTCCATCAGGAACTCAACCGTGCCGGCACCCTCGTATCCGACGTGCCTGCAGATCCGTACGCCGAGTTCGCAGAGTTGCTGCCGCTGTCTGTCGGACAGATACGGAGCCGGCGCCCTTTCGACGATCTTCTGGTTGCGGCGCTGAATCGAACAGTCGCGCTCCCAAAGGTGAATGATGTCGCCGTGGCTGTCGCCGAGAATCTGGACTTCCACGTGCCGCGCTCGCTCGACGAGTCTTTCGAGGTAGCCTTCGCCGCTGCCGAACGCCGCCTCGGCCTCCCGCCTTCCTTCTCGAATCCTTTCCTCCAGTTCGCCCGGCGCATGGATGGCGCGCATGCCGCGTCCGCCGCCGCCCCAGCTCGCCTTGAGCATGACAGGGTAACCGATGCTTGCCGCCAGGCGCCGCACCTCGTCCATGTCGTCCGGAAGGACGCCGGTGGCGGGAACGACCGGGACTCCCGCTGCTATGGCGGCATTGCGCGCGCTCACCTTGTCGCCGAGATCGCGCATGGTCGAGGAGTTCGGGCCGATGAAGGCAAGGCCCGCCGCCGTGCAGGCGTCGACGAAGTCGGGATTCTCGGAGAGCAGCCCGTAGCCGGGGTGCACGGCGTCGGCTTTCGCCATCCTGGCGACGCGAATGATGTCGTCGATGCACAGGTAGGCCTCGACCGGACCCTTGCCTTCACCGATCCGGTACGCTTCGTCCGACTTGAACCTGTGAAGGCTGAGCTTGTCCTCTTCGGCGAATACGGCGACCGTCTGCTTACCCAGTTCGTTCGCGGCGCGCATGACGCGGATCGCGATCTCGCTTCGGTTCGCTACGAGTATTTTCCCGAAGTTCATCATGGCGGAGCATGCTCCCGGTCTTGGCCGAATTCGCGGTCCCGGCACGAGAAAGCTGACTGCCAGCGCGGCCGCCCGCCGGCCCGCGGTCGATGTCATCCTCGGTACGCATCTGCCGTCCGGGTTTATTCCGCCTGCCAATACAGTTATTCAGGCGTGATGAACAGTGGGCCGATGAACGACCTGTCAGGGGGGCTTGGCGCCCGCGCCATCGCGGCGCGGGAAGCTCCGTATCTGGACATTCTGAACACCGCGCAGCGCGAGGCGGTGGAAGCGCTCGAGGGTCCTGTACTCATGCTTGCGGGTGCCGGGACGGGCAAGACGCGGGCGCTGACCACGCGGGTGGCTCACCTCATCAACACGGGACATGCGCGCCCGAACGAGATCCTTGCCGTCACTTTCACCAACAAGGCGGCGCGAGAAATGAAGTCCCGCGTCGGCGGGCTTCTCGGAACGGTCGTCGAGGGCATGCCCTGGCTCGGAACCTTTCATGGCACGTCCGCGCGAATCCTGCGGCGGCATGCGGAACTGGTCGGGTTGCAGCCGAATTTCACGATACTGGACACCGACGACCAGTTGCGGCTCCTCAAGCAGGTTCTGCAGGCGAATGACGTCGACACGAAACGTTTTCCCGCGCGTCATCTCGCCGGCATCATAGACAGGTGGAAGAATCGGGCGTGGGATCCCGGCAAGGTGCCGGAGGCTGAAGCCGCGAAATACGACGACAGGGCAGGGAAGCTCTACGCCGACTACCAGCGACGGCTCCGGACGCTGAATGCGGCGGACTTCGGGGACCTGCTCCTTCATGTCCTTCGGATCCTGAAGGAACACGGAGATGTCCTTGCAAGGTACCAACGCTGGTTCAGGTACATCCTCGTCGACGAATACCAGGATACGAACGTCGCGCAGTACCTCTGGCTGCGCCTCCTGGCATCTTCGCATCGCAACGTCTGCTGTGTCGGAGACGATGACCAGTCGATCTACGGCTGGCGAGGGGCCGAAGTCGGAAATATCCTGCGGTTCGAGGTGGATTTCCCCGGAGCAAGGGTCGTCCGGCTAGAACGGAACTACCGGTCGACCCAGCACATTCTGAGCGCGGCGTCGGCGATCATTTCCAACAACCTGCATCGCCTCGGCAAGACCCTCTGGACGGATGCCGGCGACGGCGAGAAGGTCCGCCTCATCGGACATTTCGGAAGCGACGACGAGGCGGCCTGGGTCGGAGACGAGATCGTTGCATTCCAAGATGGGCTGGGCGGCCGCGACGGCATCTCGCCCGACGATGTCGCGGTCCTGGTGCGCACGACATTTCAGATGCGGGCGTTCGAGGACCGTTTTCTCAAGATCGGATTGCCGTACCGGGTGATCGGCGGGCCCCGGTTCTACGAACGAATGGAGGTGCGCGACGCGATCGCCTACCTCCGCCTTGCGGTCTCGCCGGAAGACAGTCTCGCCTTCGAGAGAATTGTCAATATTCCGCGGCGCGGAGTCGGAAGCAAGTCGGTCAGGTTCATGTTCGAGGTGGCCCGCGAAAAGGACATCTCGCTCCGTGAGGCGGCACGACGGCTGGTGGACGACGGCGCATTCACGGCACCGGCGCGGCGGGCGCTCCGCGTGCTGCTGGGATACATTGATCAGTGGCACGCGCAGACCCGCGAAGGCGCCGACCCACATGTGATTCTCGCGGCGCGAATTCTCGACGAGAGCGGCTATACCCACCACTGGCAACAGAGCAAGGAACTGGAGGCGCCCGGCAGGCTCGAGAACCTGAAGGAACTCGTCAAGTCACTTGAGCAGTTCGAGAACCTGCAAGGATTTCTCGACCACGTCGCACTGGTGACCGACAATGAACAGGAAACCGGAGAACCGCGCGTTTCGCTGATGACCCTGCATGCCGCGAAGGGCCTCGAGTTCCCGGTCGTGTTTCTGCCGGGATGGGAAGACGGGTTGTTCCCTCTGCAGCGTTCGTTGGACGAAGGCGGTCTCGCGGCGCTCGAGGAGGAACGGCGACTCGGCTATGTCGGAATCACCCGGGCGGAGCGGCATTGTTTCGTGAGCTTCACAACCGGCAGGTTCGTCAACGGAGAGTGGAGAAGGGGAGTGCCGTCGCGATTCATCGATGAACTTCCCGAGGATGACGTCGAAATCCTTTCCGATCCTGGTCTGTACGGCGGCGGATACGCGCCCACACGGAGCAGTGCGGACCGGAGTTCTGGCCTCGGCCCGGACTCGTCGACGCATTCGCAGATCGACACGCCGGGGTGGCGGCGCGCCTCGGAACGCCTCCCCGTATCCGGCCGGCCGAGGGTGGACACTTCAGTTTCCACTCGCGTGGTCGTTGTGGATGGCAGCGCCTACAAGGTTGGCGAACGCGTCTTTCACCAGAAGTTCGGTTACGGGCAGGTGCTTGTGATTGAAGGCGGAAACATTCGTGTTGCCTTCGAGAAGTCCTCGGAAAAGACCATTCGCGCGGACTACCTGGAGAGCGCTCCGCCGGCGAGACCCTGACGCCGGTCACTTGCGCCACGCGCGCACCGCAACTTGCTCACGGCGGTCCGAATTGTGATCGAAATGCAGAGTTCCCCTCGCGAGCGAACGCAGCGGCCGCGGGTCGGAAGCGACGTTACGGACAAGGCATGCGCTCGTCATCGGGCAGTTGCAGGTAAGCGGCGCTGTTCGGGCAGAAGAGGCGAATGCCCTTCACCCGGAAATTCGCGATGACCTGCTGCCCGCGCGGCGACGTGATCCAGTCGGAAAACTGTCGTGCCTCCGCGTGCCTGACGTGCCGATGCCGCTCGGGGTTGACAAGTATCAGCCCGTACGGATTGAAGAGCGGCGGGTCGGCGCTGAAGAGCACCTCCAGGTCTCCCGTATTGCCGAAGGACAGCCAGGTGCCGCGGTCGGAGAGTGTGTATCCGTTCGTGACCGACGCCATGTTCAGCGCCGCGCCCATGCCGCCGCCTATCTCCCGATACCAGTCGCCGGACGGCGATCTCCCCACCATTTTCCAGAACTCCTGTTCTCGCTTGTGCGTGCCGCTGTCGTCGCCGCGCGAGATGAACGGTGCGTGTCCGTTAGCCAGGATGGAGAAAACCTCCCTTACCGACGAAGAATCCGAGATGCCTGCCGGGTCGTCGCGCGGACCTACTATGACGAAGTCGTTGAACATGACGTCGCGCCGGTCGATTCCATGTCCATCGGCAACAAACGCGTCTTCAGAGGGCCGGTGATGGACCATGACGGCATCGGCGTCGCCATTTTTCGCGATGCGCAGTGCCTGGCCAGTGCCGACCGCAACGACCCTTACCCGAATGCCCGTTTCCTCCGTGAATGCCGGCAGCAAGTGGTCGTACAACCCGGAATTCTGCGTGGATGTCGTGGACGCGAGGGTGATCTCATTGCCGGCCGCTGCAACAAGGGCAGGCCAGATCGCCAGCAACAACGCTATTGCAATTCGCATCAAACTCCTCCATTCAGGTATGTGCGCACCGGTTCGGCTTCGGGGCTCGAGAAGAAGTCACCCGTCCGTGCCGACTCAACGATGCGCCCGTTGTCGATGAACAAAACGTGGCGGGAACGAGTTCTCGCCTGCTTCATGTCGTGAGTCGCCCAGAGCACGGCAACGCCGTCGTTGGCTATGTCGGAGACGATCGACTCCAGCAGTGCGGTCGATGCCGGGTCGAGGTTTGCCGATGGTTCATCGAGAAACAGGACTTCCGGTTCAGCCACGATCGCCCGCCCGAGCGCCATTCTCTGGCGCTCGCCGCCAGACAGGGCAGCTGCAGGGTCGTGCGCGCGGTCTAGAAGCTGGACGCGGGCGAGGACTCTCGAGACGATCTCGCGCTGACGCTCGCCACGGATTCCCATTGCGGCCAACGGGAAGGCGATGTTGTCCGCCACTGACCTCCGCATGACCGCCGTGTTCTGGAAGACGAAACCGCGTCTGCGCCGGCCTTCGGCCGCGGGCTTGTCGTTCCAGCTGACTGCCCCCGCTTCGGGCGTCAGGAGCCCGTGGCAGACATTGAGGAACAAGGTCTTGCCTGCGCCGTTGGGTCCGAGGACAGCGGTGATGCCGGTGAGGTCAAGCGTGAGGGAGATGGGTCCCAGGCGCGTCTTGCCGCCTGCCGAAAAACTGACTTGTTCGAGAACGAGCCGGGTCATCAACGAGACATTTGGTATTTTCGCCCCATGTTGACCACGGCATGCGTGATGCCGTTCAGAATCAGGGCGATCGCGATGAGGATGAGACCGAGCGCAAGCGCGAGTTCCAGGTTCCCCTTGGATGTTTCGAGAGCAATCGTAGTCGTCATGATTCGGGTGACGCCGTTGATGTTGCCGCCGACGATGATGACGGCGCCGACTTCCGCAAGCGCCCTCCCGAAGCCCGCAAGGACTGCGGTGACGACAGCAAATCTGGCGTCCCAGACGAGGGTCCGGATGTGCAGCCACGGGCTGGCGTCTACGGAAAGGACGAGAAGCCGGTACTCGCGTTCGAGTGGCAGGACCGCTTCCCGAGTCAGTGCGACCACGATCGGGAAGATCAGAATGGACTGCGCGATGATCATTGCCGACGGCGTGAAAAGAAGGCCGAAGGCGCCGAGGGGGCCTGACCGGGAAAGCAGCAGATAGACGAACAGCCCCACTACGACAGGGGGCAAGGCCATGAGCGATGTCGCTGCGACGACGACGACGCGGCGCCCGGGAAACGCCCATATGGCCACGGCCGCCCCCACGGGCACGGCGAGCAAAGACGCAATGACGGTCGCGGTGAGGCTCACGCGCAGGGAAAGCGCCACGATCATGACAAGGTCCGCATTCCACTCCGCGATCAGGCGCCAGGCTTCCGAGAATACTTGCACAGTCCGAAGCGTCCTGTTTTGCGCGATTGGATTTGCGAAGGGTCAACCTACACGAGCGGTGGCCGATGACAAGGTCGCTGCAAATCCTTCGCAACGATGACCGCGTAGAAGGGCTGCGCCGCGCTGCCGCAGCGCGGGCAGGCGAGCGGTTCACACGATTTGGCGGGGCTGCAGGCCCCCCGACCGCAGGGAAGAGCTCCGACTTCCTGGCAAGGAAAGACCGGGCCGCCCCTGCCAGGGGCAGGGCGCAGGATCCTGTCCCGCTACATTCACGTGCATACCGGATTGCAACTTCGTTGACGTCGGCGGCGGTGGAAACGCGGGCAATCAGGCCGTTTGATGGCCCGTGTTCCGAGGAACCTTCAGCGACGAGGCGATGGCACACATGCATGACAAACCCGCCGTCGTGCCCGCAGTACTCGGGTTGTTCGTGTCGGCTTCGTGACGTCTCGCTCAATCGTCTGTATCGTTGCCGCAAGCGGCAGCGACCGACCTGAGTCGGCAAACCCGCGCGACGGTCCTGGCCGTTCGCGCTCTTCGATCAGCGATTCTTCAGGCGTCTCCAAAGCTCTGCGTAGTTGCGATCGTTCTGTGCATCTGCCTCCGCCTTTTCCGCCGTGTTCGGGCTAACCATCACATATGGATCAATTCCCCGTGCAACGAGCAATTCAGCCGTCGCTGCATTGATCGCTTGGCCGACGGCAATCGCGATCGATGTCGACGTTGCACCAACGCTATACTTCGACCCCGGGATCTTGATGCTCGCGTCGCCCATTGGAACGCCGGTGTCGATCACCACGTCGGCCAGTTCATAGAGTCGCTTGCCGCAGGAATGGCGTGATGCGGTGGCCGAGGAGTGGGGCACCGAAGTCACGCCAATCAGCTTCATACCGCGATTCCTCGCTCCGACCGCGATGTCAAGAGTCACGGCGTTGAGACCCGAGTGAGAAAAGATCAGCATCGCATCGGTGGAAAGCAGCTGGTGGGAAGAAAGAATTGCGTCACCATAACCCTCGCGACCGTGGATGAACCGGTACTGCCTGGCGCCGCCGTCTCCGAGAACCCTGTGGAACGAGATCATCGTGCTTTCCACGATCGGGCGAAATCCGGTGACAGTGCCTGTTCGCGGAAACATCTCCATCGCGGCAAACGAACCATGTCCGGTGCCGAACGTGAAAACCAGCCCATCCCTTTCGATCGCGTCCGCGCAAATCCTGGCGGCATCCATTATGGCGTCGGCTTGGGTCTCGCCCACGACGCGGAGGCGTTCGATGACTGTCGCGAAATATCGCGTGGAAATTTTGCTCATGAAATTCTCCGTCAATTTCCTGTTCGGTCCCGGAACTTCATTCCAGGTTCGCAAGTGCCCGAACAGCGGTTTCGAAAAGGGCCCTTTCGCCGCGCTCGGACTCGCCAGGGCCCAGTTTCTCCTGGGTCAGTGCGTCAACCGTGCCGAGGCAAACCGTGGCGCAAACGACGTCCAAAGCAATGGCGGCGGCGAGAAGGGCGGACGTTTCCATGTCGACGGCGAGAACGGACCGCCGGATAAGTTTGCGTCGGTTGAGGTCGGCTCGGCGTCGTCCTTCGTTGTCGATGCCAAAAACGTCGCGATAGAAGGCATCGAAGGTGGCATACCGGCCGGTTCTCACGGGCAGTCCATCGGTAGCCGCCTGCAGGGCCTCAACGAGTTCGGCATTCGCCAGGTAGGGTTCCCTGCCTTTCGTGTAGGCCTGAGACGTACCGTCAAATCCGATCGCGTCGCGGCTGATCATCAGTTCGCCCGGCCCGGCCGGATCAAAATACATCGCGGTTCCGATCCGCAGGAACCTGGTGATCCCGAGGTCTGCAAGTTCGTGCAAAACGATGGTCGCGATCGGTGCGCCCATTCCGAATGCCGCAACCGTCATCCTGCGACCGGCAATCGTCCCCGTCAGTGTTTCCAGGCCTCGCGTCACCGGAAGAAAAGTCACATCATCGAAGTGCTCTGCGATACGCCTGACGCGACCTGGATCGCCAACGAGAATGGCGCGGTCTCCCACGTCGTCGACGCCATGCCCGAGAAACCATGCCCGCTTCACGACGCGGACTCCGGCAGGCGGGCAGTCAGCAAGCTTCGCGCGCTTTGCATTCCGTGTCGAACAGCCGTGACCGGATCGACGTTCATGGACATTTCCGCAGCAATGTATCCTCCGGCAAGCGTGTCTCCCGCGCCGGTTGTATCGACGATTTCCAGGCGTTCGACAGGTACGGTCTCTCGTTGTTCAGCAGTTTGCACGATGATCCCTTCTTCGCCGCGGGTCTGCACGATTATCTTGTCGCGAGTCGCGGGGCCGATCAGGCCGCGTTCCGATGCGTTGCAGAAGATGACGTCCGCATGGCTGCAAAGTTCGTCGCGCGCGGCGTCGGAATAGGAATGGAGATCCCGCTTCAGGATCCAGTAGAGCCGGGAATCCCGAGCGCGGCAGCGAAGGATTTCGCCGATGAGTTGCGGCGGACCGACCGAAACGCACACGTGGCTTGCCTCACGGAGGATCTTGGCCTGCCGCGGGCTCAGCCGCTCGTCGCCCGCGAACGCAGGATCGAACAGACAGACGCAGGTTCGATCAGGCTGGTAAGCAAGAATGGCGGTGGGCGACCGGCGTCCGGCCACGGTCGCAACTCCTTCGACGCCCACCCCCTTCGACGCCAGTTCCCTTTTGTAGTCTTGGCCCATCGGGTCGGCCCCGACCCAACAAATGGCACGCGCGGCCTGTCCGGCCCGCGCTGCCGCTGCAGCAACGTAGGAAGGGCAGCCACCGACCCGAGGCCAGGCCGCGGGGTCGCGACTGTCGATCCGCGTTGTTTGATTGCCGGCGATCTGGCCGGCAAGGCCGACCACATAATCGACGCTTGCGTATCCGGTGGCAGCTAGTGAAGTCATTCCAGCGACTCCATTGCCTGGGTTGTCGAAATCAAGCGCCCGAAGTACCGCTCGATGTCCTCGAGCGACGCCTCAGCCAGATGCGGCCGGTTGGAGTTGGTGGCGTCCCTGACGACGTTGACCTCGAATCCGTGCGCGAACGCGTCTTGAGCCGTCGCACGGACACACACATTCGTCTTTACGCCGCAGAGGATCACCCGCGCGACCGATTGCTCGTGCAGGAACACCGCGAGTTCGGTTGCAAAGAAGGCGCTGAAACGACGCTTTACGATCTCGATCTCCCTCAAGTTGCCGCCAGGGCCGAAACCCGGAAAGTATTCGGCATCAAAGCTGCCGCTGACGCAGTGCGTCGGCAACCGCATGTTTTCGAAGTCCACGAAACCGTCGCGGTGACGATCCGCCACGTGGACGACGAGCGCGTCGCATCGGCGGGCCCTTTCGATCAGTGCACGGCAATTGGAAACGATGGATCGCGCATCGGCATAGTAGTGCTCCCCATCCGGGTGGAGGAACGAATTCTGCATGTCGATGACAATGAGCGCGGTTTTCATGTCGAGTTCGCCCTTGCCTTGCTGCTGCGCCATCCGGTCCAGCATAGCGCGAGCATGACCATAACGTAGGGGATCGTGCCAATCAGTTTTGGAGGCAGCCCGGCGGTCTGCATGCGGATCTGGGCCGCATCGAGCGTTCCGAACAACAGGCAGACCAAGGCCGTTTGCACGGGCATGTTGCGCGCGAAATAGAAGGCTGCCAAGGCGATGAATCCTCTTCCGGCCGTAAGGCCCTCGTTGAAGAGCCCTATGGAGGCCAGCGCGAGATGGGCGCCACCCAATGCGGAAAACGCTCCTGCGATGGCCGTGGATATGTCCTGCAGCCCCTTGGGCCCAATCCCCATGGCATGCGCCACCTGAGGTGCATTTCCGGTCGCCCGCAACCGCAGTCCGAAGCGCGTGTCTGCGAGCAGGAACGGCAGCACCAGAACCGAAAGCCATGCGAAGAGAGTCAAGGGTTCGAGCTTGGCAAGCATGGAACCGATCACCGGCACTGCTGAAACCATTTCCGGCAGGACCCTCGGCAGCAGCTGGACATCGGGCATGCGCAAGGTTCCGCTCGAATTGAACGCCCAGCTCAGGATGAAGCCGATCAGGCCGGCAATCAGGAAGTTCAGGCCGAGCCCGGCGACGATCATGTTCGCCCGCATGCGGGTGATCGCCAGGGAGAACAGGTAACCGACAAACGCGCCAACGACCGCCGCGGCGATGACTGCAACCAGCCAGGATCCGGTCAGGGAGGACACAATGACGGCGGCGAATGCGCCGGCCAGCATTTTCGCATCGAGCGCGATATTGACGATCCCCGCGTGCCTGTTGATCAGGCCGCCCACGGCGGCCAGCAGGATGGGCGTCGTCAGGACGATCGAGGCGGTCAGGATCTGGTCTATCATCGTGCGGTGGCGCGGCGTCGGAACAGGGTAATCCGCCCGAGTTCGACGACCGCGAAAATCATGACCGTTCCCTCGATGATATTGACGATGTCGAGAGGAATGTCGGAAAAAAGCTGCACTGTCGTTCCTGCCGACGCGAGCGCGCCAAACAGAACCGCCCCAAACAGGATGCCGATGGCCGTGTTTCGCCCCAGCAGCGCAACAGCCATGCCCGTAAAGCCGTATCCCGGGGAAAACCCTTCGGCGAAGCGGTGCAATTGCCCGAAAGCATGCGAGGCGCCGCCCAAGCCCGAGACGAAACCGGAAATCAGCATGACAAGGATGATCGTCGCCGGAATCGAAATGCCGATCGCCCGGGCAAATCTCCGGTTTTGCCCCACGATCGAACTCTCGATTCCGGCTGGCGTCCTTCGGGTCCAAAACCCGTAGGCAATGACGACCGCAAGACCCAGGAGAAAGCCGGAATGAAGCGTTGAAGGCGGAATCAAACGGATCAGTTCGGCGCTCTCGTGGATCAGCGGCGTTACGTTGTTTCCGGATTTCTCGGACAGGAGCGGACCATTGACCAGGTATCCGGTCAGGCCGAGAGCAACGAAGTTTAGCATCAGCGTCGTGACCACTTCCTCGATCTCGTAGCGCGCGAGAAGGTAACCAGGAATGGCGAGCCACGCTGTGCTTGCCGCCGCGGCAACGGCGAATCCTACCGGAACGAGCAGTGAACCGAAGGAAACCGGAAACGCGAAACCGACGAACGCGGCCGCGAGGCCCCCTACAACGAAAGCGCCCTCGACGCCCACGTTGAAAACGCCGGCGCGGAAACAAATCGCCGTCGCAACGCCGGTGAACAGGAGTGGCGTGGCGGCCGAAAGAGTCGCGGCAAATCGGTTGCTCGAACCAAATGCCTCGAAAGCGATCAGGGAAAACACTTCCAGGGGATTCTTGCCGATCGCAAGCAGCATGAGGGCGGCCACGACAAGAGCCGCGACGAACGGAAATGCCAGGCTAAATCCCTTCTCAAGCCACTCGGCGCCGGCTGCGCGCAGTTTTTGCTCGACATCATGCACCTCGCCGGCCTCCGTCAAGCATCATCCGGCCAACGGCTGCAACAGTGGCCCGGTTTCCGTGAACCTCGCCGACCATGCGGCCGTCGGCGATGACATAGATGCGGTGTGACAGCGCGATGATTTCTTCAAGCTCTTCCGAAACCAGCAGGATGGAACCGCCCTCGGCGCGGATGGTCTCGAGAATCGCGTGAATCGCCGAAATTCCTTTCAGATCCACACCCCGGGTCGGCTGCGAAACAACCAGGAGTCTCGGATGCATCGCTGTCTCGCGCGCAAAAACCGTACGCTGCTGATTGCCGCCCGAGAGGCTGCGCACAGCGTCTCGCAATGCTCCGAAACGGACCCCAAGCTTCGACAGGCGATCAAGTGCGGTTCGGCGGAGCGCACGGGGATGGATGATGCGGCTCCTGCAGACAGGTGCCCTTCGTTGACTTCCGGCTATGGCGTTAATTTCGATGCTGGCATCCAACGCCAGGCCCTCGTGACGCCGGTCGGCGCTGACGTAACCCAACCCGAGGTCCCGACGAGCCCTGTTGGTCGCGCGCGTGATGTCCTTTCCCCGAAAAAGAACCTGTCCCGATGAAGGTTCGCGCAGGCCGACAAGGCATTCGACGAGTTCGGACTGGCCGTTCCCCGAGATGCCGGCAAGTCCGACGATCTCACCAGCTCCAACCGAAAGGTCGATTTCGTGGAGCGGGTGCGATCTTTTGCGTGTTGGCGCAGAGAGCCGTTTGACGTCAAGTATGCTCTCGCCAACCTCCGGCGGACCGTCAGCCAGAGGCCGCGTTTCCTCCCTGTCAAGTTCGCCGCCGCCAACGACATGGCGTGCGATTTCCGCGACGCTCGTTTCCGCGACGCTGCTCGTGAAACTGACCTCGCCCCGGAACATGACCGAGACGCGGTCGGCCAGAGCCACGACCTCCCTGAGCTTGTGGCTGATGAACAGGATTGTCGTCCCGGAAGTGCGGAGTTGGCGAAGAAGGCGGAACAAGTCCTCGACCTGCTGCGGCGCCAGAACGGACGTAGGTTCGTCCATGATCAGGACGCGCGTTCCACGGCGCAGCAGGCGGATGATCTCCACGTACTGCTGGATGTGGACCGGCGTCGTTCCGGCTTGCCTGTCCCAGTCGACGCGGATTCCGGCCTGCGCCGCTTGAGCATCCCCGGACGCGCGCGCTGCCGTCCAGTCGATTCTCGCAAACGAGCCGGTCACCGGTTCGTCTCCCAGGACCAGGTTTTCGAGTAGGGACAGATCCGGTGCGAGCATGAATTCCTGGTGGATCATGCCGATCCCGGCGGCAAAGGCCTCGCGCGGATCGCCGAACCGGCGCGGCTTGTCGTCGACAATTATCCTGCCGGAGTCCGGCTGCTCGATACCCTGCAACAGTCGCATCAAGGTCGTCTTGCCCGCGCCGTTCTCCCCGACGACCGCGTGAATCTCCCGAGGGGCGACGGCAAGGGTTACGTGTCGGTTCGCCTCGATCGGCCCGTAGGACTTGCAGAGGTCAGAGGCGCCGAGGCGCACCAACACCGCGTCTTGCCTTTCCGATACGATGTCGTAGGCGGGATCCATTCGCCGGATGTCACCGGCCAGCCTCCGGTTCGGGGACCGGCCGGTGACCAAGTTGGTGGGGTTCAGTTGAAGAAGTCGGGGTAGCCCTGTTCCAATACATCCCAGACGGCGATCTCGCCTGCGACAACGGCAGTCTTCAATTCGTCGACCTTGGCGAGGTAGGGTGCCGGGATGGCATCCCGCGTATGCTTCATTTCCGACAGCGCGACACCGCCCTCTGCAAGCCCGAACAGCATGCGTTCCCCTCCCGGGAACTCGCCTTGGGAATAGGACTCGATGATGGACTGAACTGCCACATCGACACGTTTGACCATGCTGGTGAGCACGCGGCCTGGAGCCATGCCGTCCTGGTCCGTGTCGACGCCAATGGCGTAGCGGCCTGCGGCTTTGGCGGCCTCGATGACCCCGATGCCCGTGCCGCCGGCAACCTGATAGACGATGTCAGCGCCTTCGTCGAACATCGCTTGCGCCATCTGCTGGCCCTTGGCCGGATCGCCGAAGGAATCGGAATACGCGACCTTGACCTCGACATCCGAATTGATGGCCGTCGCTCCCTGGATGTAGCCGACGATGAACTTGTCGATTCCCGGCGACTTCGTTCCGCCGATCACGCCGATGATCGGCTCGGCATTGATTCCGTCAATAGACGTATCCGTGGTTACCAGGGCCGCCAGCGCTCCGGCCAGGTAGGATCCTTCATGTTCGGAAAAGACGACCGAGGCGATGTTGTCGCCTTCGCGGGTCTGATTCATGATGACCCAGCTCGTATCCGGGTAGTCCTTCGCAATGCTTTCCATCGGCTCGCCGTGGATCCATTCCAGACTGATCACCAGTCCGAAGCCACCATCGGCTGCACGGCGCATGATTTCCTCGCCCTGCGCCACGACATCCTTCGATTCAATGGTGCGCCCTTCAACACCGGTCGTTTCGAGGCCCGCCTGGAAGCCGGCATTGGCGGTGTCATTCCACGACCCGTCGCCCAGACCGCCCTGTGCAATGATCATCGCTACAGGCGCCGTGTCGGCTTCGACCGCCGTGGTTCCGCACAATCCGAGTGCCAAGGCACTAGCCATGAGTATGTGTTTCGACATCAGCCATTCTCCTTCTTTGGCTTTGGTTTCCATTCAATTCTCCCGCCGGGGCTGCGCACGAGCGTATCTGAATGCTCGGGAACGACGCTAGGCGGCGCGACAAGCCGAACGTCGTAGGAAAAGAACTCGCTGAGATAGACGGCTTCGACCGCTTCAACGAGTCGGCCGGTTGCATCGTAGCTGCGCCTGAAGATCACCATCACCGGAGCAGACCCCGCCACTTTCAGGTGTCCGGCGTCTTCGCGACCCGCAAGACGGGACGTGATGCGCTCCCGGGCTTCCGCGACCCTGAAACCGCCCGCCTCGAGCGTCTGGTACAGCGAAAATCCCGGATCGTTCCTCAGTGAGTCTCCCACGTCTGACAAAGCGGCCAACTTGCAGGCGACAGCACATGGAATGATCGAGCGGTGCACGGCACACGGCACGCCCTCGATGCTGCGCAGACGATCTAGGTAAACCGCAGGAATGTCGCACTTGAACTGCCTCGCGCGCTCGCTCGAAGCCCGGCCAAACGCAATAATCTCTTGTTGCGAAGACAATCCCTTCGCGGAGGCTGACTTGGAGAAACTCAGGAGACTTCCGGACTGGCGGTGAAGTGACGGTCGGGCGACAAAGGTTCCGACTCCCTGCCGTCGATGTATGATGCCGTCAGCGACCAGATTCTCGATGGCCCTGACGACCGTACCGCGGCTCACGCCATTGTCCGCACAAAGTTCCGCCTCGCTGGGAAACCTGTCGCCGGGCCTGAATTCTCCCATCTTGATGCGTTGGCGAAGTTTGCCTGCAAGGAGCATGTATCGAGGGGCATGGGCGAACTGATCCACGAAGAAATTGTATTAAGTCCGGTTGACTAGTCAAGCAAAAGTTGCTGCGCGACAAGGTCGCTCCGAGAAGTTTTTTCAGAAAGTTCACGGTGTTCTGGAGCGCTTGGCACGACCATTTTTCCGACCAAGGCTTCAACGGCCGAAATTTGCCGCCATACGGCAGACGAAAATGCCTCGTGGTCATCGGAAGACCAAGTCCGCATCGGCTCCGTTTCCGGCAGTTGGGTCGGCGCAATCGGCGTTGAAAGGCACTGCCAAAGAGCCGGCGCATTTCAACTCCGTCATGCCCGTGATTGTCATCTGGATCCGATCGGGATTGGGTGCGACGGCGGTAACCATGGCACCGCTGAACGGAGTTGCGATGTTTCTCATGCGCTTCAACATGGTCTCGGCGCCGGTGAAGAGTGGCACCGACCAAGTAGAGAGAAGGACGGGAGCCAACCGAATTCCAAAGCAGCCTGCGCTCGCGCGACCACCCACTGGTCCATGGGTTCGACCCGCGGTTTGTCCAGACTACGCGCCGATATCCGTAAACCCTCTCGGTTCGCTCGCGGGCGGCGCAGCGCAAAGCCCGTCGAAGGGGATCTATGCGGAATCCGCTCAGATTCGCCGGACTGCGGCCCAGTCGGCCAGCTTCGGGTCGAGCCCGCGATAGCTGGCCGGCCCCTTCTCGTCGAGGTCGAAGGGCATGGCGTTCGACAGCTGCGTCAGCAGCTGCTGGAGAGCGGACTGGCCGCTCTGCTGGGGATAGAGCCTGTCGAACGGCTCCATGGCTCGAATGCAGTCCGCCGGGCTCATGCGGTCCGCGAGCGCGGAGAAGTCGAGATAGTCCCGGGTCGCGTTCCTCTTCAGGATCAGCGCCGCCTTGATGTGGAGGATTTCCGCTTCCGCAGGAACCGTGACGGAGATTCGGTCCCGCTGGATAACGGTTGTTTCGAGGGGTTCGCTGCGAATGAGCTGCCGCACGCCGGTCTCGATGCCGTCCAAGGACCCGAGAATGAGGACAGGGGGCCGGAGGCGGTCGGTCGTCCAGCCCGCAACCGATTCGAGGTCGGCCAGGACCCGGTCGAAGCGGTCGCGGAGGTCAGGCAGCGCATGGTCCGCATCGCGGGACAGCCTGTGTCCTGCATGCAGGGCCGCCTCGGCTCCGCCGCCAGCACGGCGTCGGGGAGCATGGTCTTCAGCCTGGAAGCCGCGGTAAGGAGCCGATCCCAGTCAGGCCGTTTCGCGGCGGTGCCGGACATGGTTCAGCCAGAAGTGATGGCGCTGGGCATAGGGGTCATGCGCGAAAGCCCGGCAAACCCGCTCGATTCCGTCGAGCAGGGTCGTATCGTCGATCGCGGCCAACTGGTAGCCGACGTCGTCGTTGAGGTGGCGATGTCGCATTGTCCGGCCTCAACCCTTTTCGGGGAATGCTTATCGGAAGCCCGCGCAAAACTAGATCAAGGACCCTGCGTGACAAGGACGCAAGGCGTCAGTTCCGACCAAGCCCGAGAAACTGTCAAGAGAATGAACGGAAAGCCAATGCTCCGGACCGGAGAACTCTGTGCAAGCGTTCGGCGAAGGCGTGACAGCACGGTTCGACTTTGCTTGGCGACCGACTTTCCGGGCGCGATTTTGGGAATCGGTGCCCAATCCCGATGTTGACTCGATTCGGTCGACATGTGATACGCGTTTTCCGCAATTCCATGGGAACCGACTTGGGGACAGATACATGGCCAAGGCCACCACCATCAAGATCCGCTTGAATTCCACGGCCGGGACGGGTCACTTCTACGTGACCAGGAAAAACTCCCGAACAATGACCGACAAGATGAAAGTCCGGAAGTACGACCCGGTGGCGCGCAAGCACGTGGAATACCGGGAAGGCAAGATCAAGTAAGCGACTTGAGCTTGCTGCCGCCTCTTGTCCTCGGAGTCGGCAAGACTTCCTGATTGAATCCCGAAACTCCCGACATTACCAATTCGCCAAGTTTGAGTTTGCGGTCCTGCTTCGCCGCATCGTTCTTTTTTGTCCTCGTCAGGGCGAAGTCCGGCTGATGGCTTGCGGAAAACGGGAACTGTTCGATCTCTCGCGCACCTCCTTGGACGCCGCGACGGCTTCCGGGCGCTTCAGGCAGCACTGAGCACGACCGCAAGTTCTTCGCCGTCGCCGGGAGGTCGTTCCGGCCACATCCGCACCTGGCTCCGCGTCGCCTGCGGCGGATCAGCCGCGCGCGATTATGTCGGCCACGCTGCGCTCCAAGTCGAAGTCCGGTTGCCAGTCCCAGTCCTCCGCCGCCGCCGAGCAATCGATGGTATCGGGCCAGGCGCTCATCATGCGGTCGAGCCGGGCGTCGGGTTCGAAGTCGAAACTGGCATCGGAAAGTTGCTTCCGTATCGCCCTTGCGACAGCGTCGGCGGACGCATGGAATCCATGCAGATTGTAAACGTGCCGGGAAAGTCGGTTCCGGTCTGCAAGCGTGATGTCAACGAGGCTGTCGACGACATCGTCGATGTAGAGCGTCGACATTCCTGACTCCGGCCGGACCGGAAACGTAAAGTGCCGACCCGCGGCTGCGGCCCTGACCGCATGAGACGGATAGGCCGTTACCGCGCCGGGCGGTGCAAACGGCGACAGCACGAGCGGGAGTCTCAGGCACCTGAAATCGAAATCCCGGGTGGATTTCAACCAGACTCCCAGTCGCTCAACCGCAACCTTTGTGGCGCCGTATACCGTATCCGGCCATTGTGGCGTGTCTTCGGGAAGGTGCGAGGGCAAGGCGCCGGCATATGTTGCGATCGTGCTCGCGAACACGAACGGTCCCCGGACGTGTTCTGCGGCAAGGCGCATCAGCGCGAACGATGCGGTCGCATTGATTTCCCACGCGGAGTCCGGATCCGCCTCTGAGCTTCCCGAAAGGAGCGACGCAAGGTGCATGACAGCGTCCGGCCGGTATGTTTCCAGCGTGCTCTCCACGAGTTCGCGGTTGCGGATGTCCCCGGTCACGACGGCCGCCCTGGCTTCGGCATGCGCACCACCTGTGCCGGGGACGTCGAAACTGACGACCCTTGATCCCATGTCCTCGAAGCGTTCGGCCGTGAGGCGGCCGAGATTGCCGTTTCCGCCGGTGATGAGCACTGTCCGTGGTCGCGTCATTCTCGACACTCCTGTTCAACCTGTCTTCGGGCGCCAGTCCGTCAACCTGCGGCCCGCGCGAGTCCGTCGTGGCTCGAAAAGAGCAGTCCGCAACGTCGGGTCGCCGCGAGTGCGCGCCTGAACCGTGCTCCGAAGGCCGCATTGTTGGATCCATCCCGGCGACCGGGGCCGTCTCACGGCAACTTCGCGAACTGTTGGCTTCGGCCCCTCCGTCCTGTCCCGGTTTCGGCTGCTTTCCCAAGCATGGCATCAGGAGGCCGCCTATCGACGCAAACGTGCTGCTCCTCGCAATCGCGACGGCATGGAAGGGAGAGCAGCGCTGCGGTGGATTCCGTCCAAGACATCCGGCCTACGGCAACAGGTCGCGGAATACGAAAAGGCCGGGCGAACTGCCCGGCCTTCCGGTTCGCGACTCCTCAGGTCCTCATTCCCGCGCTCCGAAGAACTGGAGCAGGAAGATGAACATGTTCAGGAAGTCCAAGTAGAGGTTCAGCGCGCCCATTATGGCCGACTTGCCGAGCCACTCCGTGTTTCCGGTGGCGACCATCTGCAGGTAGGTGTTCTTGATCCGCTGGGTATCGTAGGCGGTGAGGCCTGCGAAGATCAGGACCCCGAGTACGGACACCGCGAAGTGGATCGCCGGCGAGGCGAGGAAGATGTTGACGACCATTGCGACGACCAGCCCGATGACGCCCATGACAAGGAAGCTGCCCCACCCCGAGAGATCGCGTTTCGTGGTGTACCCCCAGATGCTGAGTCCCGCGAACGCGATGGCGGTGATGAAGAAGGTCTGGGCAATGGAAATGCCGGTGTAGACCGCGAAAATTGACGATAGCGACAGTCCCATGAGGCCGGCGAACACCCAGAAGACGGTCTGCGCGCGGGACAGCGACATCTTGTGAATCGTTGCGCTGAACAGGAACACGACTGCAAGCGGGGAGAGCATGATCACCCAGCGAAACGCGCTGGCGAACATCAGGTTCAGGAGATCGACGGGGATGACCAGGGTGGGATATCCTGACATCGCCCTGTCCAGGTCGGTTCCAACGACATAGGCGACGACGCCGGTGATGATCATGGCCATGGACATGAGCGCGTACACGCGATTCATGTAGGCGCGCAGGCCCTCGTCGACAGCTGCTGTTCGGACGCCCGCGCCGGCTCGGCGCACGGTCTGATACTCGGCCATTTCTATTCTCCTTGAGATCTCGCTACCTAGCGGACTGCCCCGCCTTCTACGTTGCTCAATATCGTCCTTTCCGAACGGGTTTTCAAGTCCCTTGCACCTTCTTGTGATCGCAGAGGTTCGCCTTGATTGCGCCTGCGTCCTTTGCAGTTCTCAGGGGAGGGGCCGGGATCGGAGGTCGTTCAGTCTATCGTGACGACGACCTTCCCGACGGCCTTGCGCGACCGCAGCATCTCCAGCGCGGCGTCTGCCTCCTCGAGCGGAAAGCTCCGGCATATGCGCGGCGTGAGTCGACCCTCCGCGTGCCAGGCGAGAAGCCCTTCGAGACTCGCGGACATGATTGAGGGTCCGAGCGACGCATAGGCGCCCCAATACAGGCCGATCACGGTCAGGTTCTTGACAAGGAGGATGTTGGCGGGGATCCGTGGAATGTCGCCGCTCGCGAAGCCAAGGGGAACGAGCCGCGCGCCAGGCCGGCAAGACCGCAGCGCGGCAGTGAACTGTTCGCCGCCAACCGGGTCGACGACGACATCGGCTCCGCCGAGCGATTTCACTGATGCACGTATGTCGCCGGTTTCGGAATCGACGACGTGATCGGCGCCAGCCGCCTTCGCGGCGGCGAGGCGCGCGCCGCCGCGCGCGCAGGCGATCACTTCCGCGCCCATGATCTTGCCGATCTCGACTGCCGTCAGGCCGACGCCGCCGGCAGCGCCGAGTACAAGCAGGCGCTCTCCAGGTTGCAGGCGGGCCCTGTGGTCAAGCGCCAGGTGGCTCGTTCCGTAGGCGATCGGAAATGTCGCCGCCGCGACATTGGACATCCCCTCCGGAACCTCGACGCACGCATTTGCGGGAAGGGCGGCGAACTCCGCCATGGCGCCATGCCCGCAGTACGCCATGATTCTCCGGCCGACGATTGCATGCGTGACGTCCGGCCCCGATGCCTCGACGGTTCCGCACAACTCCATGCCCGGCGTGAACGGAAGCGGCGGCCGTTCCTGGTATCGTCCGGACCGCATCAGAAGATCGGCGAAGTTGACTCCGCAGGCGTGGACACGGACCAGCACCTCGCCTGGGCCCGGGTTCGGCCTCGGAACTTCGGACACCCGCAGTTCCTGCCCATATTCGCTGACTTGCGCAGCCCGCATCGCTTCTTTCTCCGGGAAGACGTTTTGTGCGGACATTAGTCGAAGTTGATGCGGAGGCCACGCGCAAATTCCGGTCTGAGAGCGATCGATGCACGCTGAGGGAACCAATGCGCGACGGTGTTGACCAGCCATGCAGCCTTGCGGCGATGACGGGACAGGGAATATCCTGCAACGCGGCGGGCCCGCTTCGGTCGGATCCGTTATCGGAAAGTGATGGGAGGAAGGACGTGGCCGAAATGCTGGAGACCGCGCATCGCCTGGCCGACGCCGCGGGCAAGATCGCGCTCTCGTATTTCCGAACTGGGGACGTCGGCCTCGCCAGCAAGACCGAGGACGGCTTCGATCCCGTGACTCGCGCCGACCGCGAGATCGAATTCCGCATCAGAGAAATCCTGGCGGAGTTCCGCCCGGATGACGCGATCCTTGGAGAAGAGTTCGCGCCGAAATCCGGAACAACTCCATACACCTGGGTCATCGATCCGATCGACGGGACTCGGGGGTTCGTGTCCGGAACGCCGACCTGGGGCACGCTGATCGCCGTCAATGACGGTGCGCGAGTTATTCTAGGAATGATCGACCAGCCGTTTACCGGCGAGAGATTCTTCGGGACCGGAGGCAGCGCCTGGCTTGACCGGCACCGGACCAGGGTTCCGCTGTCGACTAGGTCGTGCCGTTCACTGTCCGACGCGGTCCTGTTCTCGACGTTTCCCGAAATCGGGACAGTTCCTGAACGCGCAGCTTTCGCCGCTGTCAGTGGAAGCGTCCTTCTGACGCGCTACGGGCTCGACTGCTATGCCTATGCGCTACTCGCGGCCGGGCACGTCGACCTGGTCATCGAGGCGGGGCTCAACCCGCATGACGTACAGGCGCCGATCGGACTTGTCGAGGCTGCAGGCGGCATCGTCACCGACTGGGAAGGCCGGCCAGTGCTCGATGGCGGCCAGGTCATCGCCGCAGGCGACAGATCGCTTCACGAACTCGCTCTGGGCCAGCTCGCTGCAGGTGTTAACGCGGGTTGATCGGGTACGTCGCCCCGGAGACTGCCCAGATCACCGCAGGATTCTGCCGAGCTTGATGACGGTCGCGATTTCGCCATCGATGCGAATTCGCCCGCCGAGAACGGCGGACATCGGATCCAGCTTGCCGGACGAAACTGCCTGAAATGTCGCCGCGTCGGCGTGGACCGTGCAGTCCGCTCCGCCGCCGGTGTCCGTCGGGCATGCGCGCGCGCCGGACTCGTCAATCGTGATGCATCCTTCCTCCCCGACAACCAAGTGGACGGTTCCATCGAACGGTTCATGCCGCAGCCGCTCGTTCAGATACGCGATAGCGCCAGTCAGCATGTCGCTCATTCAGCTCGTCCCTCCGACCGGCCGGCACGGATTCGCCTCGCGCTCGGGGGAAAATGCGGTTACGCTGATTCCCGGCATGTCGACCTCCCGCAGACTGGCTTTTGCCTTCCCAAGGCTAATTTTGCCAATCCTGCTGTTTGCATTCGAGACGTTGGCCTGTCAATCGGCTCGCGCTTCCGACGCCGAACTCGACCAGCTGTTCGAGCAGCTGGCAAATCCGGAACTTGAAAACTGGGAAGCCGTCGAGGAGGAAATCCTCCGCCGCTGGACGCGTTCGGGGTCGCCGACGATGGATCTTCTGATGCAGCGGGGACTTGTTTCAATGCAGAACGGAGATTTCGACGCCGCCGTCGCGCACTTTTCGGCGCTCGTGGACCACGCGCCGGATTTCGCGGAGGGGTGGAACAAAAGGGCGACGGCATACTTTCTGATGCGGCGCTTCGCCCTTTCCATGGCTGACATCGAACGTACGCTTGCGCTTGAACCCAGGCACTTCGGTGCCATTTCGGGGCTGGGGCAGATCCTGGTCATTCTCGGGCGTCGCGAAGATGCGCTCCGTGTCTATGAACACCTGCAAACCATTCACCCGCATCGGCAGAACGTTAAGGAAGCCATTCGCCAACTGAGGAGAGCGGTGGCAGGGACGCTGCTCTAGTCCGAATCCGCCAACCGTCGAGCATGCCAGGCGATTCCTCCCGCACCGTCGCGGTTCTTGGGCCGACGAACACGGGCAAGACCCGCTACGCACTCGAGAGAATGCTGGCGCATCGCACGGGCGTCTTCGGGTTGCCGCTTCGCCTGCTTGCGCGGGAGATCTACGACAAGGCGGTGAAGGCGCGCGGGCCTTCTGTCGTTGCGCTGGTCACCGGAGAAGAACGGATCGTGCCCCCGCGCGCCCGGTACTGGATTGCAACGGCGGAAGCGATGCCGAGCAATACCGGTGCGGAATTCATGGCTGTCGACGAGATTCAGCTGTGCGCGGACCCGGAACGCGGCCATGTGTTCACCGATCGGCTTCTCGGTGCGCGTGGATTGAAGGAAACCCTGTTCCTGGGGTCGACGACCATGCGGCAAGCGATCTCTGAACTCGTCCCCAATGCCAAATTCCTGTATCGCGAGCGCTACTCCTCGCTGACCTACAGCGGTCAGAGGAAGATTTCGCGAATGCGTCCGCGATCCGCCATCGTGGGATTCTCGGTCGACGAAATCTACGCAATCGCGGAGATGGTCAGGATTCGGCGCGGCGGTGCGGCCGTCGTAATGGGCGCGCTGAGCCCCAGGACGCGAAATGCCCAGGTAGCGATGTACCAGAACGGCGATGTTGACTATCTGGTCGCAACCGACGCGATCGGCATGGGTCTCAACCTCGACATCGACCATGTGGCCTTTGCGGGGCTTTCCAAATTCGACGGAAGAAGAACCAGACGGCTGCAACCGAACGAACTCGCTCAGATCGCGGGACGCGCGGGGCGGTACCGCAGCGACGGAACCTTCGGAGTCACCGGCACGGCGCCGCTTCTCGAACGGGAGGTTGCAAGCGCCATCGAGGATAGCAGGTTCGCCCGCGTGCGACAGCTCCAATGGCGGAACACGGATCTCGAACTCGGTTCCGTCGGCAAGCTGATCGCGTCGCTCGAGGCGCCGCCCGGGCATCATGTGCTCGTCAGGACCCGCGAGGCTGACGACCTGCGCACCCTGAAGATGATTGCCGTCATGCCCGAATTGGAGGATGTCGCGCCCGACGAGGCGGAGGTGCAGCTTCTCTGGGACGTTTGTCAGGTGCCCGACTTCAGGCAGGTCTCGATTCAGGACCACGTCAGCCTTGTCATCTCGATCTTCACGCTGCTCCGCTCGGGCGGGTGCATTCCCGCAGATTGGCTGGCGACGCGAGTGGCGCAGGTCGACCGGGCTGACGGCGACATCGATTCACTGGCGAAGCGCCTTGCCTTCATTCGGACATGGAAATACGTGGTACAGCGCACGGGTTGGGTCGCCGACGAGGTGTACTGGCGGGAAAGAACCCGCGAAGTCGAGGATCGCATTTCGGACGCGCTCCATCGAGCGCTTACGCGCCGGTTTGTCGATCGCCGGACTTCGGTCCTCATGCGGCGTCTTCAGCAGAAGGATGACTTGATGGCGGAAATCGGATCGGATGGCGGCGTCACCGTCGAAGGGGAGTATGTCGGGCGTCTGGACGGATTCCGTTTCGAAATTGATTCCGCGGCGACAAGCGAAACGGCTGCCACGCTACGAAGCGCTGCGCGCCGGGCTCTGAAGCCGGAGTTTTCGCGCCGGGCCGACGCTCTCTACAATTCCCCCGACCAGGCTTTCGACGTCTCGGGGCAAGGCGAGATTGCGTGGCAGGACGCAGTCGTTGGACGCGTCGTGAAGGGGGACAACCTTCTTGCGCCGGAAGTTCGCGAACTCGTCGACGACGACGCGGGTGAACAGGTGGCGGAACGGGTCCGGCGCCGCCTCGCGCATTTCGCCGCTTCGACGTTCTCGTCTGTCTTCGCACCGCTGATCGCGCTCAGAGATGACGAGACCGTCGTCGGCCTTGCTCGGGGCGTGGCGCACCGACTCGTCGAATCCCTTGGCGTCGTTCCGAGATCGGAACTTTTCAATGAAGTTCGCGAGATGGATCAGGAGCAGCGCAAGCTTCTGCGAAAGCACGGCGTAAGGTTCGGCCAGCGCACGGTATTCATGTTTTCGATGCTGAAGCCGGCGCCGACTCGGCTCAGGGTTCTCATGTGGGCGCTGCGCAACTGGTCGGGAGAAATTCCCGAATCACCGCCGCCAGGCCGCGTGTCGATACCCGCAGAGGAAGGCTTGCCAAACTCCTTCTACGTTTCCGCGGGATTCAGGGTCGACGGCAAGTGGGCGGTCCGCGTCGACATGTGGGAACGGCTGATGGATTTGCTCCGGCAGGAAGATTCTGCGTTGGGGTTCGAGGCGAGCGCGGACATGCTGTCCATCACGGGAATGACCCATGCCGCTTTCGCGGAACTCATGGAAGGCATGGGGTACGAGGTCGACCGATGCGTTCGCAAGAAGGCGCCGAACCTTCCGGAGGCGACGGCGACGGCGACGGCGAGTGGCAGTGTCAAGGATGCCGCCGTTGCGGACGGAGACGGCGTGGCTCCGGCGGTCGGGGCTGCGGCGGGAACCGAGACGCAGATTCCGGATCCGGATGCCGGAGATGATGAAGAAACCTACTTCGTCTTCAGGCGAGTTCACAAGAAACCGGCCAGGGTGCGCCAACGCAAAACCGCTGGCGGGCAAGGCAAGACCAAGGGCAGGCCGCGCGGGAACGAAGGCAGCGAAACCGCTCTGAAGACGAGGAAACGGAACCACCCGGCCGAAAGGCACGAAGTTCACTCGGGGCCGTTTTCGGTGCTCGCCGTACTCAAGCAAGGGCAGGAGGAACGCGGAAACTGATGGGAGTTCCGGCGGATTCGGTCCGGATTGACCTTTGGCTCTGGTACGCGAGATTCTTCAAAACGCGCACTCAGTGCGCGTCCAGCGTCAATGCCGGACACGTCAGGGTCAACGGCAACCGGGTGCGCAAACCTGCGTTTCGCGTGTTGCCCGGGAATGTTCTTACGGTCGTCCAGGGACGCAGCGTACGGGCTGTCGAAATTCTGTCTCCGGGTTGCCGACGCGGGCCTGCGGCGGAAGCCCGGTCACTCTATCGCGAAATTCCGCAGCGTGACTCCCCGACCTGCGGCCGGGAACCGTTAAGCGGGCTGCAGGACGGGACACGGGACAATATCGCTTGATTGATTGCCGCGCACACCATATTTTCTTGATCCCGACCCGTCGACCGCCAGACTGCCGGATCATCCGAAAATGACCTACGTCGTTACCGATAACTGCATCGCATGCAAACATACCGACTGCGTCGAAGTCTGCCCTGTCGACTGTTTCTACGAAGGCGAGAACATGCTCGTCATTCACCCCGATGAGTGCATAGACTGCGGCGTCTGCGAACCGGAGTGCCCGGTCGACGCGATACTTCCGGATACCGAGCCCGGTATGGAAAAGTGGGTGGAGTTCAACAGGGAGTACTCCGAACTCTGGCCCGTGATCATCACCAAGAGGGAAAAATTGCCCGGAGCGGAGGATCGTGACGGCGAGGAAGGCAAGCTGGAAAACCACTTCTCGCCGAATCCAGGCAAGGGCGGCTGAATACTTGCCGCCGGCTGCAGGAAAACATTCCGCGTCCGTCGCGGATGGGCGTCCGGGCCGGCTCGCGCTGACTGCGGAGAACTGATTCATGGCATCTTCAAGGAAGAACCTTCCCTTCAAGACCAACCAATACGTCGTCTACCCGGCACATGGAGTCGGTCGGATCACGTCGGTCGAGAACGAGGAAATCGTAGGCGTCGAGATGGAGTTGTTCGTGATCTACTTCGCAAAGGACAAAATGACTCTCCGGGTTCCGACCGCGAAAGCCCTTGCGGTCGGGATGCGCGGCTTGTCGTCCCAAGAGGAGGTGGCGCGCGCATTCACGACGCTCAAGGGAAAGGCGCGCGTCAAGCGCGCCATGTGGTCGCGTCGCGCGCAGGAATACGAACAGAAAATCAATTCCGGCGATCTAATCGCGCTCGCGGAGGTCGTTCGAGACCTTCATCGCAGCGACGACCAGCGGGAACAGTCGTATTCGGAGCGGCAGCTCTACGAGGCGGCGCTGGAGAGGTTTACGCGGGAGGTCGCGGCCGTTCGGGGCGTCAACGAATCACTGGCCCTGGAGCAGGTCGGCGAAGTGTTGATCGCACGCGCCGCCTGAAGGCGGACCTGCGGCCGGCCCCGGTTGCGCACGGGGTATTCAGGTCAACCCCACGAAGTCACGATTGCCGCGGCAGCGGCGAGGGCGGAAATCTCTGCGCACTGCTGGGAGGCACCAAGGATGTCGCCGGTCTGCCCGCCGATGCGAAGCATCGCGAGAATGCAGACGGGCAGTGCCCCGACCGCTGCGACGGCTACGACGACAAGTCCGGACAACCCTGCGGCGCCGAGGCAGATCACCGCGGTCACGATCGTTGCGAACAGAGCTGTTCGCGCGTCCGGTCGCCCTACCGCGGACGAAAACCCCGTGGTCCGGGCCGGCGGCATGACAAGCATTGCCAGGATCATTGGCAGCCGGCTTGCTGCTCCAGTTGCGACGAGCACGGGCAGAATCGTGGCGGCGTCGAGCTGGTCGATGCCCGTCCAGCGGCAGAGAACCGCGAGTACGAGCGCGAGAGCGCCGGCAGCACCGATGCGGCTGTCCTTCATGATCGACAACCGCTCGTCCTGTGTCGCCCCCCCTGCAAACCCGTCGGCGCTGTCAGCGAGGCCGTCTTCGTGGAGCGCGCCCGTCGACCAGACGAGCACGGCAAGCGCGACGCCGGCCGTCATGCCCGACGGAACTCCGAGCAGGAAAAGGAACCAGCCGGCACTTGCCGCAATGGCTCCTGCGGCGGCGCCGACGAGCGGCCATGCCCAAGCGCTTTCGGCAAGGCGAACGGTTCCGCAGCCCGAAGGCACCGGCATCCGAGTGAGGAGAGACGCTGCGGTCAAGAGATCGCCGCCGCAGACACTCGCGGCGTTCCTGAGCCGATCGGACATGGGACCGCCTCCGAAGTTCGTGCTTTGCCGCGGCAAGAATGCCTGTAAATAAGGCGGGAAACAATGCAGGGGGCTGCGCCATGGCCGATGCCACGTTCGGATCGCTCGAGGAATTCGCACGCGAAGTTGATGATCTTCCGGCCCCGGACGCTGCCGCGATCAGCGAGGCCGCGGAACGAAACAGTCAACTCACGAAACCTCCCGGTGCGCTCGGCAGGCTTGAGGACATCGCGGTCTGGTACGCTGGCTGGCAGCGGAACCCTCTTCCCCGAATCGAATCGCCGCAGGTCGCGGTTTTCGCCGGCAACCACGGCGTGGCACGCAGGAACGTCTCCGCGTTTCCGGCTGAAGTTACCGAACAGATGGTCGCGAACTTTCGCGCCGGCGGCGCCGCGATCAATCAAATCTGCACCGGGGCTGGTGCAAAGCTCAGCGTCGTGCCCTTGGAACTCGACAGGCCTGTCGCCGATTTCACGAAGGCGCCCGCCATGAAGGAGTCCGAAGCCGCCGCGGCGCTCGCCGCGGGTTGGAATGTGGTGGATCCAGTTACGGACACGCTCGTGGTCGGCGAGATGGGCATCGGCAACTCGACATCCGCCGCGGCGCTTTCCGCGGCGCTCTTTGGCGGGGGTCCGGATGCTTGGGTTGGAAGGGGAACCGGTGTGGACGATGACGGCCTCGAGGCGAAACGACGCGTCGTCGCCGAAGGCCTAGCGCTGCACTTTTCGGTGCTCGGCGACCCCCTGCAGGTACTCCGGCGCCTTGGTGGTCGCGAGGTCGCCGCGATGACCGGTGCCATCGCGCGGGCGCGCAGCGAATCCATACCGGTCATTCTGGACGGCTTCATCTGCACGGCCGCCGCCGCCGTCCTCGAACGGTTGCGCCCAGGCGCGCTCGACCATTGCCTGGCAGGCCACCTGTCGGCCGAATCCGCTCATGGCCGGCTTCTCAGGGAAATCGGAAAGAAGCCGCTGCTCGCACTCGGCATGCGCCTTGGAGAGGGGTCGGGCGGGGCGCTTGCAATCCCGGTCGTGCGCACGGCGCTTGCCTGCCATTCCGATATGGCGACGTTCGCGGAGGCGATGGTTTCGGAGGGCTGACTTGGAGGCGACGACCGGGATCGAACCGGTGTCTTCGGATTTGCAATCCGCTGCGTAACCACTCCGCCACGTCGCCTCAAGACCGTTGCCGCGTGTAGCAACGGCCGGAGATGGATGCAAGATGTGCATTTGCCGCGACGTGCGTCAAGGCTCCTGGCGCGCAGTTGCCGGCAAGCCGCTCCGGCAGTCCGGCGTTGGAGGTTCAGCCTGGTAATCTGGACCATTCCGGATTCGACTGTGTCCCGCAAGGGTTCCCGGCGGCCTGTCCGAAGCGTCGCGGGGAACTTGATTCGCTTTGCGGGCAGGGGAATGCGCATCAGGCGAGCCAGCGACGGCATCCGTGCCCGGACTTTCCGTTTGCCGCAGCGCGCCGGATTCGAGATGGGCCGGACGCGCAAGGAATCACATTCCGGTCTTGCGGCGCCAGGCCTCGGGATCAGGACAAGCAACGGGGAGGAAACGGACTCGGGACATATATGTGACTCGCTTGAGCAAAAATCATTACAACACTGATTCCGTTGTATTCTTTTTGTCCGGATAGATGCCTCCGCTGGTTCCGACGCGTCCGGGCATTGGTCGGTTGGCGCGGCGCGCGCTGTCTCTGACGTTAGCGCCGGAGCGAGCGATCTAGGTGCCGATTGGCGCTACGGTAGACTTCAGGCGGATCCGGGACCGGGAATCTGCCGGTACGGTTCCGTACCAGGCCTCGACATCCGCCCGCGGATTGGGATTGGCTCCGCGCTGTTGCTCAGCGCCTGGTTCGTTTTCCATAGCCGCCGCCCGGAAGTCTTTTCTGGGTCGGGCGGGGATCCAAGCGCTGTTCGACGTTGCCGAATGAACAGATCGTCCCGGCTGTCGTTGACGCTTGCGGGACCGCTCTTGGAAACCGCCCCGCCGAAGCCCGCGCGGCGCATCAGAAGATGAACCTGTCGGCAGGAATCAAGAAGGCATTTAGAAGACCGGCGCGGACTGCGGGGCCAGTCCGGAATTGCACTCAAGATGCTTGCTTGGCGGCGAGACGACCCGACGCTCGGCCTTGATGCGGCCAGCAGCGGCAACAGTCCTTGGCGGATCACTCAGTGTCACGGATCCGCCGCACAAGCGTAAACATGGTTTCCTTGAAGCGTTACCGGAAATTTCTTCAAATTCATTGGATTACAGGTTATGTTTGAATTCTCGACTTCCAATCCGAAGTGCGATACCGGCTATTTCCGCAGCGAGTGCGCCGCCCGAGCGCGGAAAATGGCCCGGTGATGGTGAATCTAGGCCTTGGGGTGCCGTAGATGGGGATCTGAGGCGGCAAGACTCTCGGGTGCGGACGGGGACCGTGAGGTGCGGGACTGCGCAAGAGACGCGCCACCGGCACGCCGCCGGACGTCGATCAAGCAAGCGTCATCCCTCGGGCTTGCCGGCGTGATTCGAACCGGGCCTTGCCCGATGCAGGCTTCGGATCAGATCGATTAGTTCCGCCGCGGTCAGTCCGAACAGCACGAGGCCGTTTGCAGCCAGCAGGCCGGACAGAAGGCGATGCGGTTGCGCGAGCACAATGTCGCCGAATCCGAGAGTGGTGAACGATATCAGCGAGAAGTACATCGCTGTTTCGAGATCGGCCAGCGCACCAGCCCAGAGGAAGTAAAGCGCCCAGATCCAGACGGTCGCACTCATGCTTGCCAGCAACCAAAGTGACACGGCGGACAGAATTCCGGCCCGTTCCAGCATGGACAGTTGCATCCGCTGCCGGAAAAGGCGCCAGCTTACCGCCCGGGAGGCAATGGCAGTGAACAGGGCATGGACCACGATGCTCAGGACAATCAGCGCCGACCCGAAGGCGAACTGCTCGATCATTTCCAGGCTCCCTTCCAGACCTTGCCGCCTGTGCCGCGCAGGGACCATCGCTCGCCGCCGATTCGCCCCGAGGGAATTGTCCGGCAACGGTTTATCGTGGCAAGGGGTTCGTGACCGGTCGCGCTTCGCCGAGTGGAAAGGGATCAAGGCAGCCGAACGATCCGAACGACGCAACGCCCTGTGGGACGCGGTCTGAACGCCATTCTGGGGAGTTTCCGGAAACTCCCGGGTCGCTGCGCTCCGAAGCGCCGGGCGGGGGCCTGTCACGCCTGCAACCGACGGCGAGTTCGCGGGCGGACGGCTCGTCCGAGACACGATGCGACTGCGGTTTCGATCATCGGTTCGTCCAGCGAGACCGCGTCCTGAGCGCGCGCAAGAGTGATGCGGATCGGTTTTGCCATGTCGCGTAGCCGGACTATCGATCGGTTTGCGCGGGGCTATGGCTGCGAACGGGACGAGACGGATCCGGACCGGCGGCGGCCGCGCGGTTCCGGCAAGCCTTGACGAGCGTCGCTGTGTACCGCCATAGTGAGCCCGGTTCGGTTTGACGTGGAGACGGGAAGGGTTGCCTACGCGACGGGAGGTAATGTGGTTGGGTGCCGTGACGGCGGTTGCCTCGCAGGTGGCCGGCGCACCCTTGGCGGCCACGGATGCCGTTTCTGCGGCGGTCGCGGAGTATACCGGCGGCGCCGCTACGGCGAACGGCGGCCTTCTCCTCGAGATTCCGGAAATCGCCGACAACGGTGGAGCTGTGCCGTTGCGCGTCGAGGCCAAGGGGGCGCGGCGGATCGCCGTGTTCGCTGACGCAAACCCGAATCCCGGTGTTGTCGTTTTCAATTTCGGAGCTCTGGCGAACTCGTCCGCCGCCACGCGCATTCGCCTTGCAAGGAGCCAAAACGTGATCGCCGTCGCCGAAATGACGGACGGCACGTTCCGACAGGTTTCGCGCAATGTCGTCGTCACCGTGGGCGGCTGCGCTTGAGGTGAGTCATGGCGGAACCGAAGCCACGCGTAAGAATTCCGAAGTCAGTTCAGGCGGGATCGCCGTTTAGGGTCAGGACGCGAATTACCCACCCGATGCACACCGGGCTTCGCAACGACAGCGACGGGACGCCTGTTCCGCGCCGCATCATCAACCGGTTCCTGGTTCGATTTGACGGCGTCGAAGCCTTGTCCGTCGACCTGCAACCCGCGGTTTCGGCGGATCCCTATTTTGAATTCGAAATCGCCGTTCCCGCGTCGGGTGTTCTGGAGTTCGACTGGATCGACGATGACGGCTCGGTTTTCAGCCTCCGGAAACAGGTCGTTGTCGAATAAGGCGGCGCGGACGTTCAAGACGTTTCCGATGGCTGGCGTAATGAAGCGCGCGGGCCCGAGCATGCTTGCATCCGCATTCTTGGCGTTCGCGCCCGTCGGCGGCGCGACCGGAACCGGCGCGGAAAAGGGGCGCGCGCTCTTTGATCAGTGCAAGCGATGCCACCAGGTGGGTTCCGGCGCAACCCACAGGATCGGGCCGCACCTCAACGGGATCTTCGGCCGCGGCGCCGGCTCAATTGAGGACTACAGATACTCCTCCGCCATGAAGGCGGCTGGTCGCGAAGGACTTGTCTGGACGGAGGAGACGTTGGATGAGTTCCTTGCGGATCCGCGAGGGATGATCCCCCGAACGCGCATGGGCGTCGCAGGCATGGAATCCGGCGAAGACAGGGCAGCCCTCCTGACATGGCTGCTGGATTTCTCCGGAGATGGCGGCGGGCTGCCGACCGCAGAGCGGACGTCGACCCCGGAGGAATACGGACTGGATCCGCGCATACTCGAGGTCGCCGGCGATCCGGAGTACGGGGCCTACCTCTCCAGCCAATGCACGACGTGCCACAGTGCCGAAGGTGACGAGCGCGGCATTCCATCGATATCGCATTGGCCCGCCGACGACTTCGTGATAGCCATGCATGCGTACAAGCAAGGCAAGAGGGAGCATCCCGTGATGCAGCTTGTTGCCCGCCAGCTGTCGGATGAAGAGATCGCCTCCCTCGCCGCGCATTTCCTTGCGGCGGGACATGAACCTTGAACCAAATTTACGGGGTACACACTATGAATCAACGGACTGAAAGACGCGGCCCGAACAGGCGCCGGTTCCTCATGTCGGCGGCAGCGGCGTCCACGGCGCTGGCTTCGCCGGCGGTGCTCGCCCAGGCGCGCCCGCGCGTCGTCGTGGTGGGCGGAGGCGCGGGAGGCGCGACGGTGGCCCGATACATCGCGAAGGACTCGAAAGGCGCCATTGACGTCACGCTCGTCGAACCGACGCGCGCCTACTACAGCTGCTTCTTCTCGAACCTCTACATCGGTGGTTTCCGGGACTTCGATTCCATCGGACACAGCTACGGCGCCCTTGCTGCGCGGTATGGGATCAACGTGGTGCATGACTGGGCGGTCGGGGTCGACCGTGACGGCAAGAGCGTCGCGCTCGCAGGCGGAGGCACTCTTGGCTACGACCGGCTGGTGCTGTCGCCGGGCATCGACTTCAAGCCGGGATCGGTCCCCGGATGGGACCTCACGGAGCAGAATCGCATGCCGCACGCCTACAAGGCCGGATCTCAGACCCAGCTTCTCAAATCGCAGGTCGAGGCGATGCCCGAGGGCGGCGTGTATTGCATGGTCGCACCGCCCAACCCGTTCCGCTGCCCGCCGGGGCCCTACGAGCGGATTTCGATGGTGGCGCACATGCTGAAACAGTCGAATCCGTCCGCCAAGATTCTCATCGTCGATCCGAAGGAGAAGTTCTCGAAGCAGGGACTGTTCGAGGACGGCTGGCAACGCCATTACCCGGGCATGATCGAACGGGTCGGACCCGACTTCGGCGGCGACAGCGTTGAGGTGCGGCCAGCTTCCATGGAGGTTGTCATCGACGGCGAAGCAACAGGCGTCGACGTCTGCAACGTCATTCCGGCGCAGCAGGCCGGACGTATCGCGGCAGCTGCGGAGATCACCAACGATTCGGGTTGGGCTCCGGTCGTGCCGCACGGCATGCAGAGCCGGGTCGACGAGAACATCCATGTTCTCGGCGATGCCTCGCTGCAGGGCGACATGCCGAAGTCGGGATTCTCGGCCAACAGTCAGGCCAAGGTCTGCGCCATGGCCGTGCGAGGAGCGCTCACCGATTCCAAGGTGTTCCCGGCACGCTTCTCGAACACCTGCTGGTCGCTGATCGGAACCGACGACGGTGTCAAGGTCGGCGCCTCTTACGAGGCAACGGACGAGAAGATCGCCAAGACGGACGGATTCATTTCCCAGACCGGGGAGAGCGCGGACGTGCGGAAGGCGACCTACGAGGAGTCCCTCGGCTGGTACGCCGCGATCTCCGAGGACATGTTCAGCTGAGTCACGCTTTCATGCGCCTTCAACCGCGGGCGAGGGCCGCTCCGGCGGCCCTCGCGGAAATCGCCATTGCGGCGAGAGCGAGCAGCGCCGCAATGCTTGCGGTCGAAATACCGGACAGTCCAGCGCCGACCGTGCAGCCGCCAGCCAGCACGCCGCCTGTACCCATAAGGACCGCGCCACACAGGTAACGTCCCGTCTGGCGCGGGCTTTCCAGGCTTGCCCAGCGGAATTCGCCTGCGATCAGCGCCGCAGCCAGACTGCCGGCAACGACCCCCGCCACAAGGCCGGTCCCGAATCCGGCCGGAATTGAACTTGCCGCAACTGTCCAGAAAAGCGCATCGGCCATGGGCGCCGTGAAGCTCAGCGTCTGCATGGGAATGGGGTCGAAATCGTCTAGAAGAACGAAACCGGTCCCGACCCAGCCGAGGGGAACCAGGAGGCCTGCCGCGCCGGCCATGGCCAGGCTGGATGCAGTCGCGCCCGAACGGAACGCAAACGCCGCGGCGACAATCGACAGGCCAAGCGGCCACGCTTCACCGCCCGGCAGGGACGTGAACCCGGCCACTTCTCCGAAGGGCAGGGTGAGCGATCCGATCGCCAGACGAATTGGTGCCAATATGCCCTTCATTGCCGCGTGGGCAGTGACAGCGAAAACAAGAAGGACAAGAAGGGCGCGCAGGTTTCCCGAACCCGTGAGCACTGTAAGGCGAGAAGCGCAACCCCCGGTCAACACCATGCCGGTTCCGAACATGGCACCACCGAGCAGCGCCGAGACGACGGGAACGTCAGGAACGAGAAACCGGTGCTGCTCGAAGGACACGAATCCGGCGTAAACCGCGAGTCGCGTTCCGGCGACCGCAAGTGCGAGGGCCATCGCCCAAGCGCCGAGTGCCGGAAGGCATTCATGCCACTGACCAACCACGCTCCGCCGCAGGCAGAGCGCGCTGCGCTGCGCCAACGCTCCGTAGGCGAAGCCGAGCAGCAAGCCGAGGCCGGCGGAAGCCGCAATCGGGTCAAGATTCTCGAATCCCGGCGCTTCGAACATGGCATGTCCTTTCCTTGCGGGCGAGTGTCCGGCCGACGGTCGCGAAATCGGTTCTTCGACGGTCGGTTGTCCCGGATCAACGGTTTGTTCGCGCAAATCTTGCTGAATGCAAGGCGTATCTCTCGGCGAGATTGACGAGACGCGCATGCACGCATATGCATTAGTTGACCGAAAGGCTTCCGGCGGTTTCGCAGCGGCCCGACTCACGTAGAAGATGACCGGTCTTTCGACAGTTTGCCGATGGGTCTTGGGCGGAGAGCACGAGCTAGATGAATCGGGGCAATCGGTCGCGCTTCCGCGACAGCCAGTTCGACTTGGTTCGCGACGGAGATCGCCGAGAGTTCCCGAACCTGTTTTCGAGGTTCCAACCGGGTGGGCGGGGATGTTGCGCTCTCCCGTTTCTTCCGAGTTCTTGGCGCCACCCCTAATGCATGAGGTGATTCCGCGAAGGGTGTCCGGCGAGGCTTTGCAATCGTCCATTCAGCCTTGGATGCATGCCGGACATCCCGTCTCTCGAACCAGATCCCAGCCGAAGTTTACCTGTCCAACCATCGGAGAATTGCAATGAAAAGTCAGGATCCGCTTGCGATAACTCTCGGGATCGAGGAGGAATTCTTCCTCGTCGATCCTGTGTCTGGCGACCTTCTCGCCAATCCGGACCCCGCCATCTTTGAAACCTGCGAGAAGAACTGCGGCCCGCACCGGGTGATGCGCGAGTTCCTGCGTTCGCAGGTCGAGACGAATACGCGCGTATGCGAATCCGTGCAGGAACTTCGGCATGCGCTGCGCGAGACACGGAAGATCGTGATTTCGGCTGCGGAGCAGTTCGGGGCAGGGGTTCTTGGCGCATCGACGCACCCGTTCGCTTCGTGGCAGGTGCAGTCGGCGACGCCGCGCGAGCGTTACGAACGGTTTGCGGCTACGTTTCAGGACAACGTCCGACGGTTCATCATCGGGGGCATGCATATCCACGCCGGATTCGGCAATCCCGATTCGCGCATCCGGGTCATGACCGCGGTCCGGCGCTACCTGCCATTGCTGCATGCCCTGTCTACATCTTCACCGTTCAGTGACGGACGCGAGACAGGGTACAAGTCGTGGCGCCTCACGCTCGTCGGGGGACTCCCCCGGACAGGAATGCCGAGTCCATTGTACTCGTGGGAGGAATACGACAAGCTGGTCGACGAGTACCGTCGCATGCGCTTCATCGGCGATGGCAGCGAACTGTGGTGGGACATCCGCCCGTCGCATGCTTATCCGACGGTGGAAATGCGGATCTGCGACATTTGCCCCGACATCGAGGATGCGGTGTGCATTGCGGCGCTTTACGCGTCGATCATCCGGTTGATGCTGCGCCTCAATCAGGATGGCGCGCTGCCCGAAGAACCGCTTACAGAAATCATCGCGGAAAACCGCTGGGTCGCCCAACGTTATGGTGTTCTGGCTTTCTTTGGCGATGCAGTTGGCGACGACGGGCGGGTAGACATCGATGATTTGCTGGCTCGACTGATCGACGAACTCGAGTACGATGCCCAGCAACTCGGTTGCGAAGCGGAGGTTCGTCGCGCGCTCGAGATCATCCGCAACGGAACCGGAGCTGACCGTCAGGTGGATCTGTATCGGTTGCGTCGGCTTGAAGGGGATTCGGACGCGGAGGCACTCCGAAAAGTGGTCGAAATGGTGCTTGCCGAAACGCGGGCCGGCATCTGCTGAACGGCGGTTGGCGCGCGTGACCAACCTTCTGCGGCGCTTCGGGGTTTGTGCGGCGGGGCGGGATCCCGCATTGCGAACGGCACCTGCCGCGGGGACATTCCGATACACGACCGGAAGGGACATCGCGAGGGAATCTGGGGCGGCGGCTACCGGAGGGAACGCCGACGGATCGATGCCAGTGCCGGCTGAACGTGCGTGTCGCTTCCAGAACTTCTTACGCGAAACAGCGAACGGGCAAGAGTTCGGCTTTCGGAAGAGTGCAAGCGGAAAGTTGATGCTCCTCTTGATCATCCCTTGCAGGCTTACCTTCCGCATGGAAACGATCGAACCGGCGCGCGATGCTCGGCGAGCCTCCGGACGAGGATGTGGCCGCAGTCCGCGGAACGCCGTTTTTGCACGGGGAATTCCGGAATCCGCTCCTGGCCGTCCTGGATCGCTGCCGGGCGACGGCGAACGGGGGATTCAGCAGATCAGGCTGAGCGGATGGGTTCCAAGACGGCGATGTTCCTGTCCAGGGACAGCGCGGGGCTGGCCGCGGTTGTGGGCCGACGGCCAGCGGGCGCCGTTTTGCACAGACGATGTCATTCAACTGCTAGGGCAGCGAATTGCCGTCGGAACGCGATCCTGGCAGAGGTATCCCGGATGCGGTTGATTTCGTCGGGCGGCAGTCTGGGCAGAGCATCCGGAGGCATTCCGGCGGCGCAGATGACCGGAGCGTGGCGCCACGCACGGCGCGCGGGACGCGGCCGCAGCGAATAGGTACACTGTGTTCGTTTCCGGGGAGCAACGGCCGGACAAGCGGCGGCGGTGCGAAACAGGGGGGCATGGATGACCGCCGCCATCATGATTCAGGGCACCGGATCGAATGTCGGCAAGTCGCTGATGGTTGCCGGTCTCTGCAGGTGCCTATGGCGCCGGGGACTGCGGGTCCAACCCTTCAAGCCGCAGAACATGTCCAACAACGCGGCGGTTACTGTTGATGGTGGCGAGATAGGCAGGGCCCAGGCGCTCCAGGCGCAGGCCTGCGGGGTCGAGCCGCATTCGCAGATGAACCCGGTTCTTCTGAAACCGGAGTCCGAGACCGGCGCCCAGGTCGTTCTGAATGGCAGGCGTCTCGCAACCGTGAAGGCAAGGGATTACGCAGGCATGAAGGCGACGCTTCTTCCGAATGTCCTGTCTAGCTACCATGCGCTCGCCGGACGGGCGGACATCGTAGTCGTCGAAGGGGCGGGCAGCCCCGCCGAAATCAATCTCAGGTCCGGCGACATCGCCAACATGGGATTCGCCGAAGCCGCCGATGTTCCGGTCCTTCTGGTGGGCGACATCGACAAGGGTGGGGTCATAGCCCAGATCGTCGGAACGCATGCCATACTTCCGTTGGCCGAAAGGGACAGGATCGAAGGATTCATCGTCAACAAGTTTCGCGGCGACGTTTCGCTGTTTGACGACGGCATGCTCGAGATTGCGAGCAGGACCGGCTGGCGATCGATCGGGGTGCTCCCCTGGTTCCGCGACGCAGGCAGGCTTCCCGCAGAGGACACCACGGCGCTTCAGGAAGCCAAGGACGGCGGATCGACCAAGATCGCAGTGCCGATGCTGTCCCGCATGGCGAATTTCGATGATTTCGACCCTTTGCGAATGGAGCCGGCGGTCAAGCTGGACATGGTCGAGCCCGGACGCCCGCTTCCGGTCGATGCGGACATCGTCATTCTTCCCGGAACGAAGTCCACGATCGCGGACCTTGCCTTCCTCCGTGCCGAGGGATGGCACATCGACATTCTTGCGCACCGACGGCGTGGAGGGAGAGTCCTCGGCATATGCGGCGGCTACCAGATGCTCGGCAAGACGATCGCTGATCCCGACGGAGTCGAGGGCATGCGCGGCGAATACGAGGGTCTTGGCCTCCTCGACGTGGAGACAGTGATGGGTCAGGAGAAGACCCTGCGCCGGGCAAGCGGGCGCGATCTCGCGTCCGGCGCGACCGTCAGGGGTTACGAAATTCACATCGGATCCACGGACGGACCCGATCGCGAGCGCGCGTGGCTTGAAATCGATGGCCGCCTTGAAGGAAGCGCCTCTCGCGATGGATGCGTCGCGGGGTGTTACATGCACGGCCTCTTCGCGTCCGACGATTTCCGGCGCGGTTTCACTCGGGATTTGGGAGCAACAGGCGGCGCCATTGCCTACAAGACGGTTATCGAGGAAACGCTTGACAGCCTGGCCGCGCATGTGTCGGCAAACCTCGATGTAGACGGCATCCTCGAGATGGCCGGATGCCGGCGCGGCGTCCAACCCTGACCGCGGGCCGCAGGTGCGAAGCATGGCGCCATGGAAGGATCCATGTCCGCGGCAAGCGCATCCGGCAAGCCGAGTCAGCCAAGTCGACCGCCATCCCGGGGAGGATGCCGAATGGTCCCCGCGCAGGACCGGATTGAAAGATGTCGGCTGCCTGGACTTACGCGCCGTGTCAAGTTCATTTGCCGCCCGCGATGCGCTGGATACTCGAAGGTTGCGATGACGTCACGCACTTCGCTTAAGAATCAAAACCAAGTTCCGCGCCTTGCGGTCTGATCTCGACCCATTGAGGCCATCCGGCGAAGTGCTTCGTCGACCTTGCTTGGGTTGCACGCGCGCGCTTGCAAGCGAGCGAATGGAGTTCGCTGGGAAATGCTCGGCACCAAGCGATTCGGCGCTCGTCCGACTAGGCACTGTACCCAAAACATTCGGCATTCCCGCGCCTGCGTGATTCCTGCCGGAAACCGTCCGGACAAGGAGTTCGAAGCATGAGCGGCGACCGACACGACATGACGGATGCGGAGTGGGAAATCCTCCGCTCCGTGCTTCCCGGAAGCATCAGGGCCCGAAGCGGGTGCATGACAGGCGGGTGATGGACGGCATCCTCTTCGTGCTGCGCACCGGCACGCCGTGGCGCGACCTCCCGGAGCGCTACGGTCCGTACACGACCTGCTTCAACCGCTACAACCGGTGGAGCGGGAACGGCCTCCGGGAGAAGATCATGTCGAAGCTTCAGGAACTTGCGGAAGGCGACGACAACGACAACGACGGCGACGGCGGCGGCAGCGGGGAGCTTCGACTGCGCTTGGTGGATTCCTCGTCGATCCGCGTCCGCAGGCACGGCGCGGGCGCCCCGCGGGACGGCGAGCCTCCCGAGGTCGGGATGAGCCGCGGCGGCAGGACCACGAAGGTCCGCACCGGCATCGACGGCAACGCGCTGGTGAAGGCCGTGCTCCAGGCCCCCGGACAGGCGGCCGACTGCACGCAGGTTGGGGCGCTCCTCGAGGGGCTCGGGCCGGACGAGACGGTGATCGGCGACAGGGATTGCGACAGCAACGCCATCCTCGACATGATCGTGGAGGCCGGAGCGACCGCGGTCATTCCGCCGAAGTCCAGCCGGAACGAGCAGCGCGGGCTTGACCGCGAGGCGTGCAGGGAGCGCAGGCCGGTCGAGAGAATCATCGGCAGGATCAAGGAGTTCCGGAGAGTTGCAGCGCGGTATGACAAGACCGCGCGCAACTTCCTGTCCACAGTGCGCCTGGCCATCAGCCGGTTCCTGCTCCGGCGGGTCGCAGGCCGGTTAATTGAGTCCACAGCCTAGCTTCTTGTCCTGCGACTCCTCCATGATAGCATCCCGACTATGTCAAAGAAGCGGCCTTGATCTTGAGACGCAAGCGAAACGGCAGTGCAACGGCGCGTCCCCGCGCCAATGGACTAGGGATGACGCAAATTCCAGCGCTTCCCTCTGCAGGCGGTCGCCTTCGCGTCCTGACCGATGCCGACATGGATATAGTTCACCGATGTTCACTGGAGCTGCTGGCACACTTCGGGCTTGGTGACTCGCCGCAAATGGTCGAGGAGATCGTTTGCGAGGCAGGCGGCAGGCTGTCCGGCGAGGGACGCTTGCTGTTTCCGCGGGATCTGGTCGAGAGTGCGCTGGCGGGCATCCGCCGCGACGTCACGCTCTACGGCCGGAGGCCGGGCCAGGACTTGCGCCTTGATCCCGAAACCGTGCATGTCGGTTCCGGCGGCGCGGCCCCTCTGATTATGGATTTTGGCGGCGGATTCTACCGTCCATCCACTCTGGCGGATCTCCATGATGCGGCCCGGATGGTCGACGCGCTTCAACATGTTCAGTTTTTCTCCCGGTCCCTCGTGGCAAGCGACATGGAGGATGGCAGGTCGCTTGACGTAAACACCTGTTACGCAGCCCTTGCGGGGACGTCTAAACATGTCCTCGTGAGCGCCAGCGCACCTGAGCATGTTGACGACATTGCACTGATGTGCGGTCTCGTCGCCGGATCGACCGAGGCGTGCGTCGCACGTCCGTTCCTGTCGTTGAACATCAACCATGTGGCGCCACCGATGCGGTTTTCGTCCGAGGCAGCCGAGGTTCTGGTCGCGGCTGCGAGGGCAGGCATTCCCTGCATGGTCAACACCTTTGGGCAGATGGCTGCGTCAAGCCCGGTGACGGTCGCGGGCTGCATTGCGCAGAGCAATGCCGAAACGCTGGCAGGCCTGGTCGTCGCCTGGCTTGCAAACCCCGATGCGCCGTTGATTTACGGTGCGCGTCCCATGGTAACGGACCTGCGGTCGGGCGGCATGGCAGGCGGCAGCGGAGAGCAGGCCTTGCTGACAGCTGCTGCAACGCAGATGGCGCGCCGCTACGGGCTGCCCAACTCGACCATCGCCGGAGCGACCGACAGCAAGCTTGCCGACGCGCAGTCGGGCTACGAAAAGGCGCTCTCGATCACCATGGCCGCCCAAGCGGGCGCGAACCTGATTACCCAGGCGGCCGGCACGCAGGCGGGATTGATGGCTGCGTCATTTGAGGCCTACGTGATCGACAGCGAAATGCTGGGCGCAATCCGGCGCAGTTGTGCCCCCATAGAGGTCAGCGAGGAAACCTTGTCTCCCGGCATGATCGCTGAGACGATACGGGCGGAGGGGCATTTCCTTGGCCATCCCCAGACTGTCGGAAGAATGAAGTCGGATTTCCTTTACCCTTTCCTTGCCGACCGCAGTTCCGTCGAGGATTGGGAGGCAGCCGGCAAACCGGACATCCGTTCGCGCGCAAGAAAAGTCGCGGCCGGGATCCTGAAAACCCACTTTCCCGAACATCTCTCCAGCAGGATCGACTCGGAGATCAGATCGAGGTTCGATATCCGTCTGGCGCGATCCAGGATGCGGCCCTCGTGAAAATCGCGATTTGCGGAGCCGGCGCCATGGGTTCGGTTTACGCCTGCCTCTTTTGCGAGGCCGGGCACACGGTTTGGGCGGTGGACCAGTGGCGCGACCATGTGGATGCAATCAACGCGCGGGGTCTGCGGCTGGAAGGCGCCAGTGGCGATCGAATCGTCCGCGGAATCGCCGCGACAACCGACTTTTCCGATGTAGGCAAATGCGATCTGATCGTGATTGCGACAAAGGCATCGGGTGTCGAGGCCGCCGCCCGGTCCATTGCGCCGAATTTGTCCGGTACGGCGCTGGTGCTCACAATACAGAATGGCCTCGGGGCTGCGGAACGGATCGCGGCCCACATGCCCGTGGATAGAGTCCTTCTAGGCGTTGCGGACGGATTCGGCGCATCTTTAAAGGGCCCTGGCCACGCCCATCATGCAGCAATGAACCTGATCCGCATCGGTGAGATTGCGGGCGGCATCGGCACCCGTGCCGAGGCGCTGGCCGAGATCTGGCGGAAGGCGGGCTTCAAGGCGCAGGCCTATGGCGACGTTCAGCAACTGATCTGGGAAAAGTTCCTTTGCAACGTGACGTTCAGCGCGGTGTGTACGGTTTTCGACATGACCGTGGGCGAGCTGATGGCGCATCCTGAAAGGTGGCAGATCGCCTTGGGCGCCATGAAGGAAGCCTACGCGATCGCCCGCGCCAAGCAGGTCGATCTGACTTTCGATGACCCAGTGGCCTATGTTACCGACTTCGGTGCAAAAATGCCCGGCGCGCGCCCCTCCATGCTGCTGGACCACATGGCGCGCCGCGTCTCCGAGCTTGACGCTATCAACGGGCAGGTGCCCAGGTTCGGCCGAGAGCTGGGCCTTGCCACGCCCTACAACGATACTCTGGTGGAGATCCTCAGGCAGCGCGAGGCTGAATTCGGCGGGGAGTAGGTTATGGCGCCGGCGAGTTTCGAATAGGCCGGGCGGACAGGCTGCAGCATCGCTGACGAAAGCATTATCGCGTCCGTATAAATGGCTTTTCGGCGCCGAATCCTGATCGGAGAGCTGGTGCTGGCGGACAGCCCGAACGGCGACGTCTTGCATCGGGTGCGAGTGCCCGCCGGGGATGATCTCCCTGGATCCTGAGCGGCTCGCGAATTTCTCCCGACCGACAAAGTTGCTGTCCGGAGAAGAGACCGCAACCGGGTCACCCGTTGGTGCAGGCGGCAGTCCGACGCTGAAACGCTGCCCGCACAGTTCCAACCTGCCGGAGAATTCCGCCCGAACGCGGGAAAGATCGCCAACTGTCCCATAGTCGACCGGAGCGACTCACCTACCTAGGCTGTGGACTCAGTGCGCCGTGGAAAGGGGCGTCATCCTTGCGGGTGCGAATCCCGCTCAACAATTGTCGCTTTCGGTTGATAGCGGCCGGAGCGGTTCATGGAGGCAACGAAATGGACTGAAGCACTCCGGTTACAAAGGGCTGCGTTGAGCAGGTCAGCGAGCAGGCAGGCGTGAAGCGAGTCTGGCTGCTGAACTTGCGGGTGGAAGTCCCGCCGGCGCAATTCCTGGTTTGGCGCCGTAGCATGTCCCACGGGTACGGGGGTGACCCGGCGTCCGGAAGCAGGGACGCAGAAGCCTCCGTGGGCTGGAAGGACGCTGTCCCTTCGGTCTGGTCGGACAGGGAGGTGAACAACCGGGAGGGCCGCAGCGAAAGCGAACGATCGTCTGAAGCGGCGAAATCAGGCTCCCCGCATGGAATCCGACTTGCGGGGGCATTGGTAGATGCCAAGGGTCTCCACTCTGCCCGATGGCCAGTGCCGATGCGGAAGAACCGAGGCGGGCACGCATCGGGCCCCCGGCGCAGGGACGGCGGCAATACCGGAGAGTTCAGCGGCGAAAGTCCGGAAGGCGAGGAGAAAAGACAGGATGTTGCGACCCTTGAATGTCAAGGACCGCGCCCATAACCGGAACTCGGGAAATGGCGCGGAGTTCTCCTGACTGGCGGATGAGGCCGGTCAGGCGGAGATGGTCGGGACAACACAACCCGACCTCGGGAGGCTCGCCGTCCCGTGGGGCGCCCGCGCCGTGCCTGCGGACGCGGACCGACGAGGAGTCCGCCATGCGCAGGCGAAGCTCCCCGCCGCCGCCGTCGTTGTCGTCGCCTTCCGCAAGTTCCTGAAGCTTCGACATGATCTTCTCCCAGAGGCCGTTCCTGCTCCACCGGTTGTAGCGGTTGAAGCAGGTCGTGCAGGGACCGTAGCGCTCCGGCAGGTCGCGCCAAGGCGTGCCGGTGCGCAGCACGAAGAAGATGCCGTCCGTCACCCGCATGTCGTGCACCCGCTTCGGGCCCTGTTGCTTCCGGGAAGCACGGAGCGGAGGATTTCCCATTCCGCGTCCGTCATGTCGTGCCGGTCGCCGCTCATGCCTCGAACTCCTTGCCCGGACTGTTTCCGGCAGGAATCGCGGAGGCGCGGGAATGCCGAATGTTTTGGGTACAGTGCCTAGGCGAAGGGCAGGGCCGAGACTTCGCCCTCTCGGAACTCGCCGTCAGGACATTCCACTGTCACTGGCTGCCCGGCATCCCAGAAGCCCTGGTCGATGAGCGACAGTCCGACATTGCGCTTCAGGCGCGGAGACCAGATTGCGCTGGTGACTTGGCCGACCTTCCGTCCCTCTCCATCAACGGGCCATGGTTCGGCGCAGGCTGGACAGGGGCTGTCGCCGAACAGAACGCCGCGGATCTGGCGGGTGACGCCTTTGCCGGCCAGGATTCGCAGAGCATCGCGACCGAGATAGTCGACCGTTCCGTCAAGGCTGCAGAATTTTTCCATTCCGGTTTCAAGCGGGTTGTTCTCGCGGGTCATCTCGTTTCCGTAACTGAGAAGCCCGCCTTCGATCCGCTCGATCAGATTGGGGCATCCCGGGGCGATTCCGTATGCCCGGCCGGCCTGCCAGATGGCGTCCCAAAGGGCGGCGCCCAGATTGAAGCCGGCAAGATAGACCTCGAACCCGCCTTGCCGGGAATATCCGGACCGGGCGATCAATTGCCGCGTACCTGCAAAGTCGATCCAGCCGAATTTGAAGAATCCGATATCGCGGACATGCGATCCGAACAGGTCGCTCAGCAGTGCTTCGGACTTGGGTCCCTGGATCGCCAGAGGAGAGACGTCGGGTTCGTCGACTGCCACGTCCAGCCCTCGTCCGAGCGCCAGGCCCTTGGCGAACAGCAGCACATCCGAATCTGCGACCGACAGCCAGAAACGGTCTTCGGCAAGTTTCAGGAGCACCGGATCGTTGATCAACCCGGCGCTCTCGTCGGTGATCGGCACGTAAAGGCAGTCGCCGACTTGCGCGTGCGAGATGTCGCGTGGGGTCATCCACTGGACCAGCCGGGCGGCGTCGGGTCCCTTGATCTGCACCTGTCGCTGGCAGGAGACATCCCAAATCTGCACGTGTTCGCGAAGGTGCCAGTAATCCTCTTCCACAGGGCGGCCGTAGGACTTGGGCAAGAGCATGTGGTTGATCACCGAAAAGCTTGTAACGCCCGCCGCCTCTGCCGAGGCCGTGTAGGGGGTTCGGCGCAGACGGCGCGAAAGGCTCAGCACGTCAGCCATTCTTGCTGGAACACCACAAGGAGTACCCGTGCGGCGACAGGATCAGCGGAACATGATAGCGTCCCTGCGCGTCGGGCATGTTGAAGCGGACAACGACTTCATCCATGATCCGCGCATCAGGGGCGGCCGGAATCCGGTCCTGCCAGTAGGCCCCGGTCCGAAAGACCATCTCGTAGGTTGCCGACGGGTCGGGCGTGGCGACATCCTGCACCAGACGGCCACCCTGATCCATGATCTTGTCGAACACGGTCTCGCCCGAATTCAGATTTACGAGCCGCACTGCGATGCCGGCCGCATGGCTGCCATCCACGCCGTTGAGCGTGTGGGAAGAAACGATCGCCATTATTCAATCGATGCCTTGTCGCGCTTGTCCGACGTCGCCGCCACGATGGGCGAAATGACGCCGCGGCATTTGACGTTCACGCATGCCGTTTTGCCCGAAGCCATGGCCCGGCGCAGGGCCGGCCCGAGCTCCGCCCGCGTTTCCACCAGTTCGCCGTGGCCGCCAAGCCCTTCGAACATTGTGTGAAACGGGATTTCGCGGAAGTCGGTGGCAAAGTGCGTGCGACTGGTGAAGAGGCGTTCCTGTTGCTGGCTGATGCAGTCCAGCCCGCCATTGTTGTCTATGACTACGGTAATCGGCAGGTCCTCCTGAAACGCGACCTCGATCGACAACCCGCCGGACAGGAAAGCCCCGTCGCCCGAGACCACCACGACGTTTCCGTCCGGGTGCGTGGCCTTGGCCGAGATGCCGAAACTAACACCGACGCCGAGGAGCGAGTAGTTTCCCGGATGCAGGATGCCGCCAAGTCTCTGTCCGCGCCAACCGGCGATGTTCACCGCGATTTCGTTCCAGAAATGCGTGTTGCCGCCGTCAAAGACGAGCCAGTCGTCGTCCCCCATCTCCGCTTGAACGTCGAGGCCCAGCTGCAATGGATGCATCTTGCCTCCAGACGCCTCGTCGCGCGCAGTCTCCTCAGAGATGTGCTGTTCCCATTCGGCAACCCATTTGGCGCGGCGTTCCCTCTGGAGATCGAACCAAGGCGTCCATTCACTGCCGATCCCGCAAAGCGCGTCCAGAAACGCGCCGGGGTCGGACAACAGAACCTCGTCCGCGGAATAGTTGTTGTCCAACTCCTCTGACGAGCCGTTCACGCAGATCAGCGTCGTTTTCCGAGGAAAGAAGGGCGGATTGCCGAAGTTCATCTGGTTGTCGAGCCGTCCGCCGATCATCACAACAACGTCGGCTTCTTGGATGGCTGGTTTCGATGGGTGGTACTGGTGGAAGTCCGCAAGTCCCATGTAGGCAGCACATTCTTCGCCCAGAAGCTTGGCGTGATAGGGCACGTTGAAGACGGGGATGCGCAGGGTCCGTGCCACGTAGTCGAGCCTGTCTTCGGCGACTGACCACCACACGCCATGTCCGCCGATTATGACCGGGCGCTCCGCTTTGCGGACTATGCCCAACAGGTGGTCGAGTTTTGCGGGGTCGGGCCATGCGCGCGGCGCCGGGCGGGGGGCGCGAGACCAGGGGCGTTCTTCGCTGCCTGCATCCATGTCGAAGGACGAGAACATGATGTCAACGGGAAGGCTGACATGCACCGGTCCAGGATACCCTGTCGTCGCCGCCTGCCACGCGCGTTCCAGGATCTCGCCGATGCGCCTGCCATCGGTGACCTGAACGGAGTACTTCACCAGGGGCGCGGCGATGGCAACGTCGTCGATTTCCTTGAATCCTCCTGCGCCTTGCCGCTTCAGGGTGGACGACCCGGTCACGAAAATGACCGGCGATCGTTCGCCTCCTGCCTCAAGCATGGCCGGCACGGCGTTCGCAAACCCCTCGGGTCCTACCAGGCAGACAGTGGGCTTTCGCGTGATCCGCGCGTGCCCGTCGGCAAGGTGGCCCGCGACCTGCTCGTGCGGGCAGTTGATTACCGGCATCTGGCATTCCATGAACCCTTCCAGCGCCGGATTGCAGAAGCCGCCCGCCAGGGTGAAGACATGCTCGACACCCTTTTCCTTGAGTGCACGCGCCAGCAATGCACCCCCTCGAACCCGATTTGCCTGTTCCATAGCGCGGTCGAACTCCCCTCAGGTCTTTGCCGCGACCAAAAGCGGCCTTGGCGAGTTTGGGAACCCTTCGCACGACTTGCCCGCCGGTTCGAACATAACCCCTTCCCGCAGCCCTTCGACTGAGCAGACCCCAAGCTGGGCGATGGCGATGTCGGTATCCTTCGAAAAGAACTCCAGAAGTGTCGAGAGTCCTCTTGCTCCGTCTGCTCCGAGGGCAAACAGAACCGGGCGGCCAATCATCACGAAATCCGCCCCGAGCGCCAGCGCCTTGACCACGTCCTCGCCGTTCCGGACGCCACTGTCGAAAAGGAGAGGCATGTCTGGTCCGAGGGCCGCGCGGATTCGCGGCAGAAGATCAATTGCGGCCGGCGCGCTGTCGAGTTGACGGGCGCCATGGTTCGACACGTAAATGGCGTCGGCTCCGGCATCGCGGACTCGAAGTGCATCGCCCGCGGACGTAATCCCCTTTACAATAAGCTTTCCGTCCCAAGCTCTTCGCAATCTGGCCAGGAATTTCCAGTCTGCGCCAGCCCGGTGCGCTGCACGGTCGAACTTGTCGCCTTCGCCGAAGTTTTTCGGAGAAGGGATGCCTGCCATAAGGGTCGACAGGGACCAACGCGGATGTGTCGCGAAATCCAGAAAGGATTTGGTCGTCAGATGGAACGGAACGTCGAAGCCGTTGCGCTGGTCGCGGACCCGCCGCGACACCTGCGGAACGTCGACGGTCAGCACCAGGATGTCGTAGCCCGCATCGCGAGCCCGTCGCACGGTGGCAAGGGACGAGTCCTCCGACGGCCCGAAATACAGTTGAAACCATGCCCGCGCGCCAGCCCAGTCCAGCATGTCCTCAAGCGAACTCGAGGCTGCTGAAGATATGCAGATCGGCATGCCAAGCCGGTTTGCCGCATCGGCCAGAATTCGATCTGCGCCCGGGCAGACCAGGTTGCACATTCCCATTGGAGCAATTCCGAAGGGAACGTTGAATCCTTGCCCCAGGAACTCTGTTGCCAGGCTGCGGACCGCGACATTCTCCATGACCCGCGGCTGAAGACAGATGTCGTCAAACCGCGCCATGTTTCGTTGAGCGCCTGCCTCTCGCCCGGCCGCGCCGTCGACGAAGTCGAAGACCAGTCGAGGCAATCGCCGCCTCGCCAACTTGCGCGCATCCTCGGTAGAGGCAAATTTGCTGCAACTAGCCTGCATTCGGTCGCCGGTTTCCGCAACAAGACAGTCAATGTGAACCATACAGAGGGTGCTTCCACCTAAACCAATCGAAATTTGTCCTGCACCCATGCGCTGGCTCTATGTCGGGAAATTGGAACGCGAGTCGTCGTGCATTCATAGGGCTATCGAATAGATAACGCCGAGAAATCTATTGGTCGCATCAGCGTCATCCACACTAACATTCCGGACATGACCAGCGAATCCGGGCTTGAAGAGCCGGAACGCTTCATGGATTTGGTTGCAGCCGCGAGACCGAAAAAGGAGGGCGAAATGAATTCACTGATCAAATCTTTCCGGGGAGTTGCCGGGGCGGGCGTCATGGCCGTTGCCGCCCTTTCGGTTTCGGGCGTCAAGGTTGCCTCTGCCGAGGAAATAGTCGCCCGGCTATCGGTGCATTGGGGGCCGAAGCATCACAGCGCCATCCATTCCCAGATATACGCGGACGAGGTGAACAAGCGCGCCGAAGGCCGGCTGCGGATCGACGTCTTTCCGGCGGGCCAGCTCTTTGGCATCCGTGAGCAGCTCGGGGCCGTGACATCCGGTGCGGTCGAAATGGGAGGCATCGTCGCCGTCGTTGCCTTCCCGCCGATCAACAAGAACTTCAACGTCGTGTCCATCTCGGGGATGTTCGAAAGCTACGAGGAGCAGCGCGCATTCTTCACCGATGATCCGGAAGGCAGGGCGGTTTGGGGCGACATCACGACGAAGTCGGATTCCGTCCTTCTAATGTACAATCCGGTGGGCCCCGTAATGACATTCTCCACACAGGAACTCGACGGCGTTGCATCCATGTCCGGGTTGAAGGCGCGGGCGCTCATCGGCGCGGAACGGCCGATGTGGGAGGCTTTGGGTGCCAACACGGTGTCGATGCCCACTGGCGAAGTCTATTCGGGCCTTCAGACCGGGATGATCGACACGATCAACAGTCCGCCGGGATCGATCCGCGCGTTCAGCTGGTGGGAGTTCCTTACGCACGGCCAGAAGCCCTACCAGTACTTTGCGGACGCCTACATCATGGCGAACGCTACATGGTTCAACGGCCTGCCCGAGGACCTTCAGCAATTGCTGCTGGAGGTGGGTCGCGAGGTTGGACAGATTTCCACCGACACGATCATGCAGACGGGCGAAGAAACGCTTGCAGAGTTCGAGGAACGCGGTGGTGTGGTCAGGACGCTTGAGGGAGATGCCTTGGCAGAGTTCCAGGATCTCATGGGTGAAAAGGTCATGCCGGTGATCGCCGAAACCGTCGACGCCGATGTGCTGGAGGCGGCACGGGCTTTCATGCCGAACTGACCAGGCAAGGTGGAGGGCCCCGCAAAGGAAAGCCGGGCCCTCCGCTTGCACCCCCGAGGAGCCGTTCCGTGACGCCCATTCTGTCTTTCGCTCGCGCGATCAATGGAGCGCTCGAAAGGATCACCGCCGTCACGTCTTCCTGCCTCGCCGCGGTGATGGTCCTGGCGCTGACGGCAAGCGCGGTTACGCGCTACGTCAGCGGGACGGGCTACGACTGGTTTATCGAACTGCCCCCGGCGCTGGTGCCCTGGATGGTGTTTCCGCTGTTCGGACCGCTATTGCGCTCGGGCTCGCACATCCAGGTGGACCTGCTGCCCGCGTTTTTGCGCGGCGCGGCCGCACTGTGGCTGAAATTGTTCGTCTACACACTGATGATCGCCGGGTCCGTGATCTTCCTTCAGGCTGGCAACGAGGCCGTGGCCCTGTTTCGCCGCCTCGGCCAGCTTATGGAACTCGAAATCGAGATGCCGATCTGGTGGATGTACCTGGCCTTTCCCACGGGCTTCGCCATTCTGGCTCTGTTTTCCGTCGAACTGTGGCTTGAGACCCTGCGGAATCTGGCGAGATCGGGAAGGATTGCCCGATGAACGCCGCCGCAACGCTGTTGTCAATGCTTCTGCTGCTTTTGTCGGTGCCGATCTTCATGGTCTTTGGTCTCGGCAGCGCCACGGTCGCGATTTGGGGCATGAACTTGCCGTGGTCGACGCTGATTCAGGTCTCGTTCGGCTCGATGACCAAGCATGTGCTGATTGCGGTGCCGCTGTTCATCTTCACCGGCATGGTCATGCTGCGCGGAGGCGCCGCGGCTCGGCTGGTGAATTTCGCCACCACTCTCGTCGGCCACTGGCCCGGAGGATTGGGGCTGGCCATGATCCTTGCGATGGGATTCTTCGCCGCCTTTTGCGGCTCGATCCTGGCCGCGATAACCGCCATCGGCACGATCATGATCCCGAAGATGGTCGAGCAGGGATATCCCAAACCCTTCGTGATAGTACTGGCCGCGTCGGCCGCGTTCCTGGAGTCCCTGATCCCGCCGTCGAATGCCGCGATCCTGTTCAGCGCCCTCACGGACGTGCCGGTCTCTCGAACCTTTGCTGCCGGCTTCGTGCCGGGCCTCGTCCTGCTGGTGCTTCTTTCGATCGTGGTTACCTGGCGCTGCCGCCATCTGCGCAACGCGGAACGCGCCACAACCGGCGAACGCTTCTCGGCTTTCCTGGCTGCGGTGCCCGGATTGTTCACGCCGGTCATCATTCTGGGCGGCATCTACGCAGGACTTCTGACGCCTTCGGAATCGGCCGCGGTCGCAGGAGTCTGGGCTATGCTGATCGGTGTTCTCGTCTACCGCGAACTGACGGTGGGCGGAATTCTGGACGCCCTCCACCAGACGGCGCGCATCACAGCCGTGATCTTCGCGATTATCGCTATGGCGACATTCCTCAGCGTAGTGCTGACGTATAGCCGCGCTCCACAGAAGATCATTGCCTATTTCACCGAGATGGGCGGCACGCCCTTGGCATTTTGGCTGGCCGTCGCTGTGATTTGCCTGATCTTGGGCACGTTCATCGAGATCGTTCCGGTATTTTACCTCACGGTGCCGATCTTCGCCGCGCTGGCATTGTCGCTGGACCTTGACATCCTTCATCTCTACGTCGTCTTTGTGGCCTTCGCAGGGATCGGCATGATCACGCCTCCGGTTTGCGTCGGCATCTACACGGCCTCGGGCGTAGCCGGGGAAAGTCCGGAAAAGGCGTTCCGGGAAGTTCCGCTGTTCGTGATCATGGGCATCCTTTTCGGCGGGTTGATGATCCTCTTTCCGCTGGCTGCGACATGGCTGCCGGGTGTCCTGAGCTAGCTTTTTCGCCGAGGGCCTCGACTTGCCGGACTCTGTCCTGCACCTGCTGGGCAAAAAGATCGGCGAACTGAAGCGCTTGGCGCGACAACCTTTCCCGCCCTGCGGCAATCACCGTGACGAAATACGTGAGGGATTGCTTGACCGGCCGGAAGACCACGCCTCCCATGCGCACCGCTTGTTCGGCCGAAAACGGATCGGCTATGGCCAGTACAGATGCCTCTCGGACCAGCGCCGCTGCCAAAGGCATGTTGGCTACTGACAGGCGGGACCGACTGCGAAGCTTTTCGGAAAGGCCGCTGTCGATCGACATCATGGTGTCGGGGTAGCTGCCTCCAAAGGTTACGAAGGTCTCGGTCTCGGCAAGTTCTTCAAGATCCACGGGGCCGTGCACGCCTGCCAACCTGTGTTCTTCAGGGAGCAGACACACATAAGGCGCAGATGTCTGGAACAGAATCTCGACTCCGGCGTAGTCCGGCTCCCGGCCGACGATGCCAAGATCGATCTGTCGCATCTGCACGGCGTCCACGATTGCAGGAGTGTTTCTGGTCTGGATGGCGAATTCGATGTCAGGGATGTCGCGATAAAGGCGGCCAACCGTCACTGGAAGTTCGATTGTGGCGATTGACTGGATCGTGCCGATCGAGATCGTGCCGCCGTGCGACGTTCGGATCGACCGCGCCAGATCCTGGAGTCGCTCAATGCCGATGAACAGGCCTTCGACGCCCCGATAGAACTTTCGTCCCTCCGCGGTCGGCGCAAGGCCGCGCCCGACCCGGACGAAGAGCGGGAAGCCTGCCGAGCGCTCGAGATCCGCGATCAGGCGACTGACGCTGGGTTGCGAGATATGCATCATCTTTGCGGCTTCGGTGATCGACCCGCAGCGGATGGTCGCCCGAAATGCCTCCAACTGGCGCTGGTTCACCGACTCCACTCATTTGCAAGTGTCTGAATTCAGCCTATCGCATAAACTGTTGCTATGTATAGATCGGGACGCTCCATTGGCTTCAAAATCCTGAAAATCGGCGATTCCGTTCTCTTTCAGCCGTGACCGCAGCCGGAGATTGTTCGAAGAGCCTCTCGAAATCCTCTTGACTCGAGCGCCCGATGAACAGGGCCGGATTCGCGACGACGCGCAGCCTGCGCAGTGTCGACCTTGAGCCTGTCGATCAGGTCCCAGATCGCCTTTGTGACGAACGCGCGGGCCAGTTCCTAGCGGCTCTGCTGCGGCCATACCAGCACGTCGCGGCGAGACGCTTGCGAGTTTCCAGCAATGGGCCGACTTTCCCGGCAAGCGCCGGAAATAGGGGCACGACAATTTTGTGATTTCGGATTGGATTCAGCCGGCGCGCCGCTCCCGGCAGTCTTCGGAGCAGTTGCCGTGAACCGCGGTACGGAGCGCGATGATGGAATTGGCGCCGCTGACGCTCCAGTGCATTCCGCCCTGTTTCAGCCGTCCGCCGATCAGTGGCTTGCAACCACCCTCGACAACGACCGTCGACACGCTCAGACCCTGTTCCCGGAACCGGGGACAGTCCGTGCGCGCTCTATTGGTCCGGAGGCATTCGATGTTCCGCGCCGCCTCATCGCAACGGCTCGCGTGCCTGCGCAACTCGGCGATGACGGGATCGAGGCGCCCCTAGTCGAGTTCGTCGCGTCGGGCCTTGCCCCGCTGCGCCACCTGCTGCGCAAGGGCAACGGTTCCGGTGTCCTCGATCTCCTTCGGAAACGCCCTGAAAAGCTGGCGAGCGGCGAAGCGCGACCGGTGCCCGGGTTTGTTCGCCTTTTGTTGATGAAAATCTGTCAGGAATGCCGGAAATCCGTGATTTTGAGGGCCCGGCGCGTGCTTTTGACCGCGCCGGGATTCCGGCCCTGTTCATCGGTTATTCAACTCCCCACTTCCACTCCGAAGTGCAACACCGGCCATTTCCGCAGCGAGCGCGCTGCCCGGGTGCAGAAGATGGCCCTGTGATGGCGAATCCAGGCCCCGGGGCACCGGAGATCGGGGCCCGAGGCGGCTGAAGTCCCGTCGAAACGCAGCGTAGCCGCGCTCTCCGGACGGTGCAAGCCGCGCCCAGGGGGCGGCGGCGGCCCGCCGGGCGAAGGGAGGGCGGAGCCCGACCGAGGTCGGCGGGCCGCAGACGCCCCTTTCTCTCGCCGGACCGGTCCCTCCGCAGGACGGTCCGGGACGGCTTCGGTCAGGGAGGCCGCGCCTTCCGGAACGCCTCGGCCGGGGTCATGTAGCCGAGCGCCTTCCTCGGACGCGCGTTCAGCCGGTCCTGGACGGCCTTCACCTCCGCGTCGGTGATCTGCTGGAAGTCCGTGTCCTTGGAAAAATACCCCCGCACCAGGCCGTTCGTGTGCTCGTTCAGGCCCCGCTCCCAGGAATGGTACGGCGTGGCGAAGAAGAACCCGGCCCCGAGCGCCCGCGCCACCCAGGCGTGCCCCGCGAACTCCTTGCCGTTGTCCGCGGTGATCGTGTGGACCAGGGCGGCGAGCGGCAGCAGCATCTCGAGCAGCGCGGCGCCCACCGCGGCCGCGGTCCTCCGCCCAACCCTCTGAAGAAGCGTGTATTTCGACGCCCGGTCCACCAGCGACACCAGCGCGCCGCTGTGGCCCTTGCCGATGATCGTGTCCGCCTCCCAGTCGCCGATCCGCTCCTTCGCCTCCACGATCTCCGGGCGCTCGGAGATGTCCGTGCGGTCCGGGATGCGGCCCCGGCCCGAGTGGCGCCCGCCCTTCCAGTTCGGCTTCTTCCCGCGGCGCCGCAGGAAAAGGAAGAGCCGGCCCCCGGCCTTCCGGTCGGCGCGGACGTGCTGGTAGATCCATTCCCGGCCCGCCATGGGGATGCCCTCCTTGCGGAAGCGGCCGGCGATCTGGTCCGGGCTCCAGCCCTCCGCCAGCCTGTCCTCCACCGTCGTCCACCGCTCCGGCGTCATCTTCCTGGCAACGGACGACGCCGCGCTGCGCCGCGCCGAGGCCTTGCCCTGCGCTTGCAAGTGCCTGTATCCGCGCCCGCCGCCGTTGCGCCGGATCTCGCGCCAGACAGTCGTCCGGTCCCGGCCGATCTGCCGGGCAATGGCCAAGTCGGACAGTCCGCTTTTCCTCAGCGCGTATATCTGGCATCGTTCGCCATAGGTCAGGTGGTGGTAGCCGCTCGGCATGACAGCCTCCATGTTTCGTCACAGGGACTGTCGCCGCCATCTGGCCGATTTGCAACATCCTGCGTCGAAGGACGCAGGTCGCCACCACATCCGGTGTTGCACTTCAGAGTGGCACGGGGGACTCAAAAATTTTGCAAGAGGCTCTGATGTCAAACGAAAATTCCCGGCGGGCCGAGCGGACAGTCGACGGAGCCTGCACCGTCAGGATCCTCGACAGGCACGGATCAACACCCGGCGTCGGCACGCCCTGTGTGCTGTGTTTCGTGATGACGCCGCAGGGCCGCCAACAAGTGCAGATGACGAGAGAAGATACTTGGACCGAACGCCAGTAGGCGGGACGGTCAATGGTCAAAGGGGGGCGAGCAGTTACGGTCCGGAAATGAAAGGCTGCCGGGAAAGGAGAAACGGTGAGGCAACTCATGCTTGCAGGAAAGGGGGCCACAAGAGCTCCTCCTCCAGGATGCGCTCCGCAAGGCGGGCCTCAGGGAACGCGCACGAAAAGGTCGCCTTGCTCGGGACTGCGCCGACGCGCGTCCAGCCGCACAGCCAGCGCCGTGTCGATCTTGATCCCGTCGATCAGTTCCAGGGTCGGCAGCGGGTTCCAGATCGCCTATGCGACGAAACGCTGGACCTCGAATTGATCGAGAAACTCGACAAGACGCTTGTGATTTTCCAGCAGCGGGCCGATTCCCTCGGCAAGCGCGGGAAAGTTTTCCTTGAAATCGGATTCGGATATTGGATAGGGTGGATCGCAAGGACATCGAGGCCGCCTCGGTTGGCAGCATTTCGGACCAAATCCAAACCGCGTGGCGGTTCCGATCTTCAGGATCATCCGAGCGGAATCATCGAAGGCGGCGGGAAATTCGCCCGTGGAATGGACTTTGCAAGAGGCTCACCTTAAGGTTTTTCTGGCAAGCACCAACTGCTGGCGGCTAAAGGCGTCCGGCCGGGCATGTCCCTGAAACGGGCCGCGATTGCGGTCGTGCTGACCGTCGCGGTCGGCGTTGCGGCGCATGTCTATTTCGGCGACCGGGAAGACGGCACGGTCAGCGGACCGCCGATCGTCTCGGTGAATGTCCCAGATGCCCTCTCGGCACGCGCGGAGATCGGCCGGAAGATCTACGACGCCAACTGCGCCGCCTGCCACGGTCCGAACGCGGCGGGTCAGGACGGAATCGCCCCGCCGCTGGTCCACGTCTTCTACGAGCCCGGTCACCATGGGGACGAATCGTTTCAGCGCGCGGTCGCTCACGGGGTGCGAGCCCATCACTGGCGCTTTGGAGACATGCCGCCGGTCGAGGGGTTGACGCGCCGCGACGTGGCGACAATAGTTGCCTACGTCCGGGAACTCCAGCGCGCCAACGGTATCCAGTGAGCGAAAGATCATGAAGGCGATCCTGCTGGCTGGAATCCTTGCCCTCGTGGCCATCTCGGCATTCGCCCATTCCCGTCTCGATGCTACCGCGCCGGAGGACGGTGCCGTGCTGGCGCAGGCGCCGCAACACATCGTCCTGACCTTCGCAAAGCGCATCCGCCTGACGCGGGTCCGCGTGATACATGAAGGCGCGAGTGCCATCGATCTCGATCTGGGCGAGCAGACATCGTTCGCGACCCGGTTTGAGCTGGCATTCGAGGACAAGGGAAGCGGCCTCTACCGGATCGAATGGCGCGGCCTCTCGGCCGACGGGCATGCCATGCGCAAAACATTCGCCTTCCGGGTGCAATGAGTCGTGCCAGACATATGGGAATTTGCTTCGGTCCTGGCGAAATTCCTGTTCTATCTCGGGGCGCTGGGAAGCATCGGCCTGGTTCTGGTGCGCATCGTTTTTGCCAGCGAGACCCGGGGACTACATGCCACGATGGTCCGAAGCGCGACCGCGTTTGCCGTGCTCGCATTGCTGGCCACCGGCATCGGCTTCGTCCTGAAGGGCGCCGCAATGACAGGCGAGCCCTCGGGTATGACCGATCCCGAGATGCTCGGCCTGCTGTGGCACACGCCGGCGGGCACATCCTTCGCATGCCGTGCCGGCAGCCTAGGTCTCGTCCTTCTAGGTCTCCGGCTCGCCGGGATCGGCCTGCCGGTCGCTGCGGTCGGCGGCCTGGTGGCGCTGTGGACGTTTTCCTGGGTGGGGCATGTCTCGGATACGGAGGCGTTGTGGCTCGAAATGCTGCTTCTGCTGCATCTCGTCGGCGCCGCCTTCTGGATCGGAATCCTTTCGCCGCTACGCACGCTTTCCAGGGACGCCGAAAGCCTCTCCGTCGCGGCCAGGCTGGGGCACCGCTTCGGTCGCTTCGCCGTCGTCACAGTGCCGCTGCTGATCGCCGCCGGGATCGTCATGGCATGGCGACTGATAGGCGGTGTCGAAGCCTTGCTGACGACCGGCTATGGTCTCACGCTGCTCGCCAAGATCGGGGGCGTCTCCTGTCTGCTTGCGGCGGCGGCGGCCAACAAGCTCCGCATCGTTCCCGCCATGGTGGCGGGCGACCGAAGGGCAGCGGCAGGTCTGCGGCGCTCCATCGACGTCGAGTGGGCGGCGATCTGTCTTGTGCTCCTCGCGACGGCCGTGCTCACCACGCTGCAAGGGGCGCCGTCGGAGGGTAACTCATGAAGCGAAGGGAGTTTCTTGCCTGCTCGGCCACGGCGGTCCTCCTCCCCACGCCGACTTGGGCGGCGCAGTCCATTCAACTGAAAGCCGGGCCGGTCGACGCCCGGATCCTTCCCGGGGACGAGGCCGTCACCCCGATGCTCGGCTTCAACGGATCGACCCCTGGACCCGAACTCCGCGTCCGCCAGGGGGACCGGTTGTCGGTTGCCTTCGAGAACGGATCAGGCCAGCCTTCGGCTATCCACTGGCACGGCATCCATCTCGACAACGCGATGGACGGGGTGCCGGGTTTGACCCAGGCGGCGGTCGAACCGGGCGCGACCTACCAGTACACGTTCGACGCCCCTTATGCCGGCACATACTGGTACCACGCCCATCACCGCTCCTGGGAACAGGTCGCCAGGGGGCTGTACGGCCCGCTGATCGTCGAGGAGCCGGAGCCACCCGCGGTCGACCACGACGTCATTGTCGTGCTCGACGACTGGCGGCTGGATGACGCTGGACGGATGCACGAGAGCTTTGGCAACCGGCATGACTTCTCCCATGCCGGCCGGATGGGCAACTTCGCTCGGGCGCTGTTCTCGCACGACACGATCCGGCGCGGCGATCGCATCCGTCTGCGGCTGATCAATGCCGCCACGGCGCGGATGTTCCCGCTGAAGGTCAAGGGCGGGACCGGCGTGGTTGTGGCTCATGACGGCATGCCGCTCGTCGATCCGGTGTCCCTGGCCCCGGGGGACCTGTTGCTCGCCCCCGCCCAGCGAACCGACGTCATGCTCTTCGTGTCCGGGCCGATATCTTTCGAACTGCGGACGCGCGGCGGCTTCTTCCCTCTCGGAACAATTACAGTCAGCGGATCGAACCCTTCGCCGGTTCGCACGCCGATCCGGCCCCTTCCGCCGGCCCGGGCACCCGCACCCGACCGGAAGCGGGCGGTTCGCCTCACCCTCGTCATGCAGGGCGGCGCCATGGGGGGGCGGCACGGCGGCAGTGATTTCTGGGCCTTCAATGACCGCTCGGGAATGCCCGAGGCACCTTGGCACCGCTTCGCCCGCGGCGAGACGGCGATGATCACGCTGCGCAACGATACAGAGTTTCCCCACGGCATCCACCTGCACGGTCACCATTTCCACGAGGTTGGCGAGGACGGCGCCCTCGGCCACTACCGTGACACGACCCTGGTCGACCGGCGGACGAGCCGAGACATCCTCTGCGCATTCGACAATCCCGGCAAATGGCTCCTGCACTGCCATACGCTCGGACACCAGGCGTCCGGCATGAAGACATGGGTGGAGGTGGTATGAAGCGCACTCTACTGCCGGTCGTCCTGCTCCGGCCCGCCTTGGCCATGACCGACCACAAATTCGTGGTTGCCAGAGAACCCATCAAGCCGGGAATAGTTCGCCTTGAAAACCGTTCCAGACATTGGATTGGGTGGATCGCAATGAAATTTGGGCCACCTCCGTAGGTGGTTCTTGTTGCAGTTGCACCATGGCTTGTGGCGGCTACGGCATTCGAGGTCATCCGAGCAAGTAGTCGAAATCTGCGGTAAATTCGCCCGTCAAAGGGACGTTGCTCGAGGTCCCGATGTTCACTTTTCGTCCCGACCCAAGGATCGGAGTTTCGGGCGGCGCACCCATGCAAGGAGCTACGGCAGTTGTTCTCCACCAGCGCCTGTGTCCGCGCTCCAAGCAAGCCGGATTGTAAGGGCAGGAGGGTCTTTTCAGGTCGGAGACCGCATCCGGCACAGGCCGCTGGCCGTGAAAGTGAATCGGAGGCCGAAACCATCTTCAAAGTCACTGCGGCGGACGGCGCGTCCATGCAGAAGAAGTCGATCGAGTCGGCGACGGCGTATTCGACAACAAAGTGTCAGGCGAACCGGTTGCCAAGCTGGCTTGCGAGCGACTTCGTCTCGTCTTCGAGCAACTGGGCAGCCCGCTCCTGGCGCAGACAGCGCACGGCACGTCGACGGATGTCATCGCAACAACCGGAGATCCGGACGCACCAGCGGACGGTTGCGCCGGAGTGCAGCGAGCACTTCCGGGCCTACTCCCAGTTCGCCGCCGGGTTATGTTCCGCGACGCCAAGATTCAGGTGCGACGCAGTCAGGAGGCCCATCTCCGCGAGAATCCTGTAGACGGCGACATACTCGTTTCGCCTCGCCGTCAGGAGACTGGCTCTCGCATTCCGTGTCTCCTGTTCCGCATCGAGCGCGTCGAGCGTCGTCCTGGCGCCGAGGTTCACTTCCTCGCGGACGCCTTCGAGCGCCAGCTGGGCCGACGCGGCCTGCCGTTCGATCGCGGTGATGGATGCCGTGGTCACGCGCCAGTTCGAATATGCGATCCGAATTGCCTGACGCGTTGTCGATGCTGCGAGCTGGAGTTCGAATCTCCTTTGCTCGATGAGCGCAGTAGCCTGCCGCCGCTCGCTTCCGGATCTTCCGCCGTCATAGATGGTCACGTTGGCGTTCAGGGCGGCGGACAGCTTGCTGGTCGTATTCCCCCCTTGCTGACCGGGCAGACGCGACAGCGTATGGCTGACCGTTGCGGACAGGACCGGGCTCAGGTTGCGTTGGAACCCTTGCGAGGAAGACTCAGCTGCTTCGAGCGCAAGCTTCGCCTCCACGACCCGAGGATGCCGGCGCATCGCGATGGCTTCCGCTTCCTCGACCGTGGCGGGAACTTCCGGCGGCGGCGGCGGCTGTTCGAGGTCGACTGGTTCGGAGCCGACCACGGCCCTGTAGACTTCCCTGGAACTCAGAAGCGCGCCCTGCTGCATTTCGAGTTCGGCCCGCGCTGCAGCGAGTCGGGCTTCAGCCAGGCTCACGTCGGTCCGGGTTACAAGCCCCACCTGGAATCGTTCATTCGCAGCGCGAACCTGTTCCACATGGCCGGAAACATTGCTTTCTGCGAGCGTGACCAATTGTTCGTCGCGCAGCACGTCCATGTAGGCAGATACGGCACCAAGGAGAATCGACTGTTCGGCCGCGATCAACGCTTGCCGGCCCGAAAATGCGCTTTTTCTCGCCGCGTCAAGCGCGTTGCTTGACTGACCGCCATCGAAGAGTATCTGCGAGATGCTCAAACCCAACTTGTATCCGTCTTCCACGCGACCTTGCGGACTCCCGAAGTCCCGTTCCACCATCAACGATCCCGACGCAGTGACCTGCGGCAGGGCCGTGGAAATCAACTGGGTGACTGATTCATTCGCGGCCTGGACCGATGAAAGTCCCTGACGGAGCTGGGGATTTGTCTGGTATGCAAGGACCAGGGCATCGGAGAGGGTGGTGGAAGAGACGGAAACCGCGCCGAATGCAGTCATGGCCGTTGCTGTGACGCATGCCAGTCCAGTTCTCCGCGCTTTCATTTCTTTAGTCGATCACCATGGTCACGCGCCGCGAAACTGAACTATTTTCCAGCCCAATTCAACTCAAATGAACGCGGTTTTCCGAAACCGGGAAGGACTGGGGCTCCACTGTCGAAGACGTTGCGCCAATGAATGTAATCGCCGGCCTTGCGCCCCAAACGGCAACGGCAGACGCCCCTGTCGAGCAGCAGCGCGACGATGCGACCGCCGTCCTTGAGCTGTTCCTGGATCGCCTCGGGCACGACTTCGGCAGCGCCTTCCAGCACGATCGCGTCATAGGGCCCGTGCCGGGCGTCGCCTGTCGTGAGCGGGGCGTTTATTGCGACCGCATTGTCTGCGCTCTGCTGGACAAGCAGCTTTTCCGCTTCCGCGGCCATCTCCGAGATCTCCTCGACGCCGACGACGGCCTCCGCGAGCCTGGCAATGACGGCGGTCGAGTAGCCGTAGGCGCAACCGAGGTCCAGGACTAGCTGGTCCGGTTGAATGTCTATGGCGTCGAGCATCTTCGAGAATGTCCGCGCTTCGAGGATGACACGGTCGTTCGCGACGGGAAGATGCGTGTCGGCATAGGACACCGGCTTGAGCCGCTGGGGCACGAACTCTTCCCGGGGCACGTCCAGCAAAGCCTGGATGATCGGGAACTTCGTGACGTCGGACGGGCGCACCTGGGTGTCCACCATCGCGGTTCGGGCGTCCCTGAAGTTGACCATCAATGCTTCCCCGTGCTTGCGGTTTCCGCGCGGGTTACTGCCACAGGAAGCTCGATTGGGCAATGTTGCGCGCTCGGTTCCGAATCGCCTGCCTAGAAGCGTCCCGCCTTCCGGACAGGACAGGTGCGCGGCGAGTTGTTGACTCCCAGGCCAACGTTGCTCCACAACCTTGGCCGGACCCCGGCACGGAGCGGCGACTGCCAGATGCAGCGCGGCAGCGCCGGCTGAAGGACACGCCGGGCGGCGGAAAATGGAGCGGCAAGTGGAACACGTCAAATTCGTGCAAATGAAGGATGGGGACAGATCGGACTACGACTTTCTGGTCGAGCACGAATCCGAATTCGTCAGGGGGACGGCAGGACGTCTTCTGCGCGCCCTGACCGAACTGGACGAAAGCCTGTCCGGTTACAGGGTCACGCGCCTCGGCCACTCGGTCCAAACGGCGACGCGCGCATGGCGCGACGGCGCCGATCTGGACTGGGTCGTCTCCGCGCTCCTGCACGACATCGGTGACATCTTCGCACCCTGCAACCATGACAAGTACGCCGCGACCGTTCTGCACCCGTACATACGCGAACAGTGCAGGTGGGTCGTGGAAAACCACGGCGACTTTCAGCTCATCTATTACGGCCACCATGTCGGTGCGAATGCGAACAAGCGGGAGCGGTTTCGCGGCCACAGGTACTTCGACGACTGCGCGCAGTTCTGCGAGCGTTGGGATCAGGCAAGCTTCGACCCCGATTATGACAGCCTTCCCTTGTCATTCTTCGAACCGATGGTACGCGAGGTGTTCGCGCGAAAGCCCCACGACCCGGATGTGCTCGGTGCGCGCGACTTGCCGCTGTTCGACGAATCCGTGGCCTCGGCGAGGAGGGAATGATGCAGCAGAGACTCGTTCGACGCGCAACGCGATGACCCCCGAGGAAGTGAATTGGCCCGGTTGTCAGGCGACTTCCTGGCACCTGCGCTGAACGGCCGGCGGAGTCCCTTATTTCCGGCGTACGCATACTTCCGCTTTTCCTGACCGGGAGGCGCGAGTATGTAACGGCGACTTCTGGTTGGGAGAGCGCGAGGCACCGAGATGCCGTTGAGCAAGAACTTCGATTTCCGATCCTGCGAATTCGCGGTTGCGAAGCGGTGGGAATGCGCGCGCGCCTTTCGCGCAGGGGCGAATGCGCTCGAGGGCGCTGACACCTATTGCATCATGATCCCGCCGCCGAACGTGACCGGCAACCTCCACATGGGGCACGCGTTCAACAACACGCTTCAGGACATTCTTGTCCGCTGGCACCGAATGCGGGGATTCGACACTCTCTGGCAGCCGGGACAGGACCATGCCGGCATTGCGACCCAAATGGTTGTCGAAAGAAAGCTCGCAGACGACGGTTTGCCGGCGCGGCGCGAAATGAGCAGGGACGCCTTCCTGGAGAAAGTCTGGGAATGGAAAGAGGAGTCGGGCGGGACCATCATCAACCAGCTGAAGAGGCTCGGCGCGTCCTGCGACTGGGAGCGCAACCGCTTCACGATGGACCCGGAGTTTCATGACGCGGTGCTGCGCGTGTTCGTTTCGCTCTACCGGCAAGGGCTCATCTACCGGGGAAAACGGCTCGTGAACTGGGACCCGCACTTCGAGACCGCGATTTCGGACCTCGAGGTTCAACAGGTCGAAGTCAGGGGAAGGATGTGGCGGCTGCGCTACCCGTTGGCGGATGGCGCGACATACAGCCATCCGACCGGCGCGGATGCCGATGGACGCCCCTCCGGGTTCGAGACGCGGGCCTATCTCGTTGTGGCGACCACCAGGCCGGAAACGATGCTCGGGGACACCGGGGTCGCCGTTCACCCGGACGACGAACGCTACCGGCATCTGGTCGGGAAATCCGTTGTCTTGCCCTTGACGGGACGCGTCGTGCCCATCGTCGCCGACGAGTACGCCGACCCCGAAAAGGGAACGGGCGCGGTGAAGATGACGCCGGCGCATGACTTCAACGATTTCGACGTGGGCGCGCGCACGGGCCTTCGAACGATAAATGTCATGGATGGGCGGGCGGCAATGCTGCTTGAAGGAAATGCCGAGTTCCTCGACGGCTGTGCGCCGCCCGAAGAGACAATGGCCATTCACGGACTCGATCGCTTCGAAGCCCGCGAAAGGGTGGTCAACCTTGCCGAGGAGCAGGGCTGGCTGGACGGGGTTGACGAGGACGTCCACATGGTGCCGCACGGCGACCGCTCCGGCGTTGCGGTCGAACCGTATCTCACCGACCAGTGGTTTGTCGACGCGGCGGCTCTCGCAGAACCCGCAATCGAAGCCGTGCGCTCGGGAGAGACGAGAATTCATCCGGAACGGGACGAGAAGCACTACTTCCGCTGGCTTGAGAACATCGAACCATGGTGCATTTCCCGGCAACTTTGGTGGGGCCACCAGATCCCGGTCTGGTACGACGAGGACGGCAAGGTCTATTGCGCGGTGACCGAGGCGGAAGCCCGGTCCGCGGCCGGGGACAAGCCCCTCGTCCGCGACGAGGACGTGCTCGATACATGGTTCAGTTCCGCCCTTTGGCCCTTTGGAACGCTTGGCTGGCCGGAAAGGACCCCCGAACTCGCCAGATACTACGGGACGGACGTGCTTGTGACCGGGTTCGACATCATTTTCTTCTGGGTGGCCCGCATGATGATGATGGGCATCAACCAGATGGGCGAGGTGCCGTTTCACACTGTCTACGTCCACGCGCTCGTTCGCGATGCAAAGGGCAAGAAGATGTCCAAGTCGCTCGGGAACGTGCTTGATCCGATCGGACTCATCGACGAGTACGGCGCAGACGCGGTGCGCTTCACGCTGACCTCCATGGCGGCGATGGGCCGGGATCTGAAGCTCTCCACCGGGCGAATTGCGGGGTACCGGAACTTCGGCACGAAACTCTGGAACGCGGCACGGTTTGCAGAGATGAACGGCTGCCGCCCGGACCCGGGCTTCGATCCTCTGGTGCTGCGCGTTCCGCTGAACCGATGGATCGTAGGAGAGACCGCGCGCGCCAGGGAGGCTGTCGATGCCGCGCTGGCCGAATTCCGTTTCAATGACGCCGCGGCGGTGCTCTACAACCACGTCTGGGCGCGCGTCTGCGACTGGTACGTGGAGTTCTCGAAACCGCTCTTCCAGGGCGTCGATGCCGCCGCCGCCGATGAAACGCGGGCGACAATGGCGTGGGTCATCGACCAGTGCCTCGTCCTTCTGCACCCGATCATGCCGTTCATCACCGAACAGCTGTGGGGAGACTTGGCAGAACGCCGGAAAATGCTCGTCCATGTCGACTGGCCCGACTATGCGAGTGCGGAGGTCGCCGATGATGCGGCCGACAGGATGATGGCCTGGGTGATCGGGCTCGTGGAACAGGTTCGCTCGGTGCGTTCGGAACTCCGCGTCCCGGCGGGCGCGACCGTGCCGATGAGCTGGCTGGAACTTGACCGCGCCGGTCTGGATGCGCTCGCAGACAACCACGCAATGATCCGGCGTCTGGCACGCGTCGGAGAGGTGTCCCGCGCGGATCATGCGCCGGACGGCGCGGTGACAATACCGGTTGACGGCGGCGTTTTCTGCCTCGAGTTGGCTGAACTCGTCGATGTGACGGCGGAACGTGTGCGGCTGTCCAAGGTGCGTCACCGGCTCGATGACGAGATCACGAAAATCCGGTCGCGCCTTGCGAACGAGCGCTTTACTGCGAACGCACCGGAACACGTGATCGACGAGCAGCACGCGCGGCTCGAAGCCGCGGCAGGGGAACTGGCGAAACTCCAGTCCGCGATCGACAGGATTCCGGCTGCGTGAACTGTTCTGCCGTTTCCCGCCGCGCGGCCACCGCGCGCAAGTCGCTGGGCCGTCTGATTCCGGCCGGATGCGTTCAAGAGCAATTGCGGTGAGCAGGATGGTTCCCTTCACCGAAATCGTCGCGGGTTTGCCCGCGACCGTTCCCTTCGTCGGACCGGAGGCGCAGGAGCGCGCGCGTGGGCGCGCGTTCAGGGCGAGGATCGGCGCCAACGAAAGTGTCTTCGGACCGTCCCCCGACGCCATTGCCGCCATGTGCCGGGCGGCGGCTGAGTGCTGGCGCTACGGCGATCCGGAGAATCACGACCTCAAGCGCGCGTTGGCGGCTAGGCACGGGGTTGATCCCGGAAACATCGCAGTGGGCGAGGGGATCGACGGGCTGCTCGGCTACCTCGTGCGGATGCTTGTGGCGCCCGGAACGCGCGTCGTGACCTCGCATGGCGCCTATCCGACGTTCAGCTTCCATGTCGCGGGCTACGGCGGCGACCTCGTGACGGTTCCATACCGCGATGACTACGAGGATCTCGAGGCGCTCCTCGCTGCAGCCCGCGAGACCGGCGCCAGACTCGTCTACGTCGCGAATCCCGACAACCCGATGGGCACATGCCACCCTGAAGAAGCGCTCTCGGACGCCTTAGATCGCGTGCCCGACGACTGTCTTCTGGTCCTTGACGAGGCCTATATAGACTGCGCACCTCCAGGGCATGAGCCGCCTGTCGATCCTGCCGACCACAGGGTTGTCAGGATGCGGACCTTTTCCAAGGTGCACGGCATGGCAGGCGCACGCGTGGGCTACGCGATCGGGCATTCACGGCTCATCGGCGCTTTCGACAAGATTCGCAACCATTTCGGCATGTGCCGGATATCCCAGGCCGGGGCGCTCGCTTCGCTGCGCGACGGCTCGCATCTCGCCGGCGTCGTCGAAAGGATTTCGCGCGCTCGCGCGCGCATCGGACGGATCGCCTCCGCGCACGGCCTCGCGGCGATTCCGTCATCTGCGAACTTCGTGGCGGTCGACTGCGGCCTGGACGGCGGGTTCGCGCGGCGCGTGCTCGAGGGGCTGATCGCCCGGGACGTATTCGTGCGCATGCCCTTCGTCCCTCCGCAGGACCGTTGCATCCGGGTGTCGGCGGGTACTGATGCCGACCTTGAACTTTTCGATGCGGCGCTGCCGCAAGCGCTGGAGGACGCAAATGCCTGAGTATCCCCGCGACATGACCGGTTATCGGGAGAACCCGCCGGAGGCGAACTGGCCAGGAGGTGCGAAAATCGCTCTCAATTTCGTGGTCAACTACGAGGAGGGCGGGGAGAACTGCATCCTTCACGGGGATGCGGCGTCGGAGGCTTTCCTGTCCGAAATCGTGGACACCGAGCCATGGCCGGGGCAGCGGCACATGAACATGGAGTCGATCTATGAGTACGGCTCGCGGGCAGGATTCTGGCGGCTCCACCGCATGTTCACCGGACGCCGGATGCCGGTCACCGTGTTCGCCGTCGCAACAGCGCTGGAGAAAAACCCGTATGCGGTCAGCGCCATGCAGGCGGCAGGCTGGGAAATCGCGACGCACGGCCTGAAGTGGATTGACTACAGGAATTTCGACCGGAAGGCGGAACGCGACCACCTCGAGAAGGCCATCGGGATTCATGCGGCGATCACCGGAGAGAAACCGGCCGGCCTCTACCAGGGCCGGACCTCGGAACACACGCGCGATCTCGCGCGCGAACTGGGTTTCGAATACTCAGCCGATAGCTATGCGGACGACCTTCCCTACTACGAGCAGGGCCTTCTTGTCGTGCCGTACACGCTCGATGCGAACGACATGCGCTTCGCGACGGCGCAGGGATTCAATTCGGGAGACCAGTTCGAAACCTACCTCCGTGACAGCTTCGACGTGCTTCGAGCAGAAGGCGGGAGGATGATGTCCGTCGGCCTGCACTGCAGGCTGGTCGGCCGTCCGGGGCGGGCGGCGGCACTCGGCCGTTTTCTTGACCACGTCCTTCGCCACGATGACGTCTGGGTTGCGACCCGGCTCGACATCGCGCGGCACTGGCGGGAGACGCATCCCCCCGCGGATTGACGAATGCGGCGGCCGGGAGTTGCCGGCTCTCCCGAAGCTGCGCAGCACGGGCGGTGGCGGAATTCGTCGCGGCGAACCTTGCGCATCCGCGTCCCTGCGGGTACCTGCTGGTCCCATGAATGAGCGAGCAACAGTCGGCCCCGCGGGCGGACTTCCCGGACAGGATCAGCTCCTGAGCGGGAGGGCTGTATTCACGGAAGCCTATGCGTTCGTCCCGAGGGGCGTCATGCGGGACATAGTCACCAGCAACCTGCCGCACTGGAACGGCACCCGCGCTTGGATTCTCGCGCGGCCGCTCTCGGGCTTCGCGGAAACATTCGCACAGTATGTCCTGGAAGTGGCGCCGGGCGGCGGCAGCGACCGTCCCGAACCGGATCCGGGTGCGGAGGCCGTGCTGTTCGTGTTGTCCGGACGGGTCGACCTGATAGTTGATGGCAGGCGGAGCCGGATGACGCACGGCGGCTACGCCTACATTCCTTCCGGTTTGTCCTGGACGGCGCGCAACCCGGATCGCGCCTCGGACCCCGCCACTTTCCTCTGGATTCGAAAACGCTACCAGAGCGTCGACGGTCTCGCCGCACCGGAGCAGTTCATCGTGAACGAGCGGGACGTCGCGCCCGCGGAGATGCCCGGAACCGAGGGGCGCTGGTCGACCACCCGTTTCGTCGATCCCGACGACATGCGGCATGACATGCATGTCAATATCGTAAACTTCGAGCCGGGCGCCGTGATTCCGTTCATGGAAACCCATGTTATGGAACACGGCCTCTATGTCATCGAGGGCAAGGCGGTCTACCGCCTCAACCGGGACTGGATCGAAGTCGAGGCGGGGGACTTCATGTGGCTCCGCGCATTTTGTCCGCAGGCATGCTATGCGGGAGGTCCGGGGCGTTTCAGGTACCTGCTTTACAAGGATGTAAACCGTCATCCGAACCTACAGGTCTGCGCGGGATGCTGTTGAGGCCGGAACCGCTCTCGGCAGAGTCATTCGCCCCGTTCGGAGAGGCCATTTACGAGTCGGCGGGGAGTGCCGCGACCCTGGAGATCAACGATGGTTTCGTGACGCGCCACCACGCGCTCGCCGCGGTCGACTGCGACGGCCCGGCGGTCGTTTCGATATTTGCGGCGCGGCGGAGGCCGCTTTCCGTCAACATGCTGGAACGCCATCCCTACGGTTCGCAGGCGTTCGTGCCCCTCGGCGGAGGGGAGTGGCTGGTCGTCGTGGCTCCGGAACCGGTTCCGGAAGCGTGCCGCGCATTCCGCTGCGGGAGCGGGCAGGGCGTGAGCTACCGGCGCGGAGTCTGGCACCACCCGCTTCTCATTCTCGATGCGCGGCAGTCTTTCCTAGTGGTCGACCGCGAGGATACCGCTACGAACCTCGAGGAAGAATCATTCGGCCGCGCAATCGCGATCATCGCTTGAGACGACTTCGGCAGCAGCATCGAGAGCGCCGCGTCCGTGGGGGATCGCGAGCGCCTTGAGCGCCGCGTCGATGCTTCCCAGCGTGCCCATGATCATCGGAATGTTGAGATGGCCCATGTGGCCGATGCGAAATGCGCTGCCTGCGCTTTCCGGCGGAAATCCGAGGCCGATACCGAGGGTGACGCCTGCCTGCTTCTCGCACCAGGCGCGAATCCGGTCGCCGGCATCATTCGTGATTGAATCCCTGCCATTGGTGCGGATCGTGGTTACCGCCCGCGACCGCATGTTCGGATCCGGGATATTCAACCGGAGCGGACCGTCGACGCTCCAGCGTTCGACCGCGGCCCAGACCGCTTGCGCCAGCCGATCGTGGCGCATCCAGGCAGCCTTAATTCCCTCCTCGTGGACGAGCATGTCCAGCGCCTCGCGCAACGCGAAAACGTGATGCGTCGGCGCGGTTCCGCCGAAGAGGTTGTAAAAGTACTCCGGTTCTGTACGCGGCACCCAGTCCCAGTAGTACGAAACCTGCCGGACCGAGTCGCGCGCCAGCCGCGCCCTTTCCCCGAAAAACACGAAGGCGAGCCCCGGCGGCGTCATCAGCCCTTTCTGGGAACCCGCAACCATGACGTCGATACCCCAGGCATCCATTTCGAGCGGTTCGCAGCCGAGCGAGGCGATGCTGTCGACCATCAGGAGCGCGTCATGGCCTTCGTCATTGATGGCTTGCCGAAGCGCGCAAATGTCGTTTCGCGCAGAGGACGCGGTGTCGGTCTGCGTGGCGAGGACTGCCTTTATTTCGTTGCGCCGGTCGTCGCGAAGCCTCCTGCGCAGCAGATCGGGGTCCGTTGAACGGGTCATGCCGGCGTCGATCGTTTCCGCCTCGATTCCCATCCTCGAGGCGGTGGCGCCCCAACGCCTTCCGAAGAATCCGCAGTTGAGGGCGATGATCCGGTCGCCTGGCGAAAGCGTGTTCGCGATTGCCGCCTCCCAAGCGCCGTGACCGTTCGCGATGTAGACGGCGACCTCGCCCGCGGTTCGCGCCACGGACTTCAGGTCGGGATAGAGCGAGTTCGCGATGTCGACCAGTTCTCCCTCGTAGATGTTTGGCGAGGGCCGCTGCATGGCGGCGAGGACGCGGTCGGGAAGGATTGACGGGCCTGGTATTGCGACGTTCGGCCGCCCGAATTTGAGGGACATTTGGTGGCTTCGGTCTTGAATCTTCAGTTGACGTGCCCTGCGCGCCGGAAAGGGTGCAGGCCGGTTGCCCGGCATCGGGCGAGAGTTGACTTATCACCATGGCGGCACGCCCGACAAGCGGCCCCGACGACCCGCGCAAAACCGTCTCCGGAGAACCAATCCGGACGCGCGGCGCCGGTACCGGCGGAGTCCGGCCGCAGTTGGCACCCGCGCTTCCGGCCAGGCAGATTTTCCGACTTCCCGGTGCAGACAGTCCGTTCCGCCGGAAGGGCACCCTGCGCAAGAACTGCGACTGCGCCCGATTTCAGGCCCTCCGGGCGCTCGAATGCGTCAGGTCAGACCGAGTTCGCGGCGCAACTTTCCGACGTCCATGGTGACGAACCCCTTCATCCGGGCGTTCTTGTTCTCGTAGTCCTTGAGCAGCGTTTCGACTTCGGCCCGGCCGGCAGCGGACTTCACTGCCTGGCGAGGCGTCTTTCCGCCCAGCGCCGGGATCGGATCGTTCAGCCAGTTCTTGAGCAATTGATCGAAGTGTTGCTGCGCCGCCTCGATCGCCTCGGGCGGGAGGGCAGACGGCTCCAGGCTGTCAATATCCCCGTGGTCCAGCCCTTTCGACAGGGGATCGGCGTGTTCACGGATCAAGTGCCTGACGAGGTCGCCGCAAGCGTCGTCGATGCGCTTCCTCAACCGGTCGGCGCGCGCCTGCGAGTTCGTTTCGATGCGCAGCATGTTTCCGGAAATGACCGCCTGGCCAATGACGGTTTCCGCATCGCCGGCCAGTGGATGGATTCCCGCTTCAACGAACTGGAATTCCTTGGCGTCGGCGCGCTCGGACTCACGCGTGTCCTCGAGCGAGGAAAGGATTGCCTCGACTTCCCCGGTCGCTGCCGGCTTTATCCGGAATCGGTCGACCGTTATGATGATCGGATCGTGATCGAAATTTCTCGGGCGAAGCGATTCCCTGTATTCCGAAATCTCCTCGCAAGCATTCTCCCAGGCTTCGATCAGGAAGCGACCGAACTTCTCGTCCCGAATCCGGTCGACCGGCGCGTTGCGCTTTCGCCTCAGCTTCCGTTTCGCCTCTTTCACCACGTCAGCCCCTAAAAGAGGCGTAAGGGGAATCATGTGAACTCCGCAAAAGAGCGAATAGCGGTCGAAGTCGACTATCCGCCCGAGAATGACGTCATGGATGGCGGCATTTTCGGAAATCAGCTTTTCCTGGACGCGCCGCACCTCTCCGGTCAGCAAGTCGCGCATGCGGAGTTCTTTGCCAGCTTCGACCGCGGTAACTTCCCACACGGACAGCCATGCCGCGGATTGCGCTTCGATCCATTTGCGCTGCAGGTCGGTCATTGTCTGCCCGAGGACTTCAACGAACCGCTGCGCAATAGTCTTTCCGTCGATATGGCAATGATGGACCGTCCATGAGGATCGCAAGATGCCCTCCAGGGGGTCTCTTCCCTCGGTGGTCGGATAGTCGAAAAGGATGTCATCCTCGAAGGCGTCCAGCGATGATCCATATCGTTCGCGTCCGAATCCGATCATGAACGAAGTCATGGCTGCGTCGAGATCGTGCAGGTACTGCCTTCGACGCTCATCGTCACCTGAATCCTTGTCCTTTGCGAGGCAGCACTCTTCGTACGGGCTACCGCTTCCACAGGGACACGGTTCGCTGCGGCTGACATAGGAATATCCGGGGTCGTCTAGTCCCGATTCGATCATTTCGCCGAGATTCAAGGGGAGATTCGGATATGCCAGTTTCACGGTCAGCCCGCCTCGCACGACGAATTCCTCGCTCACCTGCGTCTCCCGGCCATCAAGGATCCGGTCGCGGTGCTTGGCGTAGAAATCCGTCATTGCTTCTGCGAAGGCAGTGACCGTCTTCACGTCTTTATGGGTAACCGCGCGAGTCGCGCCGAAGTCCTCGAACGCCAGAATCATCGGATACGCGTTCACTTGGTCCACCGGCCACCCGTGGGAGGCGGCCTCGCGGCGCAGTTGTTCCGGCAGGTCCGAGGCCCTTTCGAAGTTCAGCGACACGAATTCCGGTCCCATACCGTCGAAATCCTGCTCTCCGTCGGACACCTCCATTGCGGCGTCCTGGAAGCCGAGGAAGTCTCCAAACGAAGGAAAGACGATGAATCCGAAACTGTTGCGCATTTTGCCGATGATCGATACGCATGCGCCCGCGATGTCGAGTGCCGGAATGTCAAGCCGAACCAGGTCCTGATCCTCCATGGTCTCCCAGGGGGCCGCGCGGTGAAATTGCCGGACCGCCTCGAACATGTCGGCAATCGCGTCGGCCGGAATCGTTCCGCCTTCGAAGTAGCTCAATTCCTCGCCATCGCCTGACATTTCAGGATGGAGGTCGTCCACGATCTTGTCCACGAGCGCGTGGACTTCGGGTGTTGGCGCAACCTCTATGCGAATCTTGCCCGGCATCACGCTCCGAAGTTCCCGCCCAAGGTCCCGATCGGACACGCGTATAGTGTCGGGCCTGCGCTCGCCGCCGGCGGGCGGAGCCAGGAGCGCCTCCTGCAGAAGGCTTACGGCGACGTCGCTCGCCTCTTCGGAACTTGCCGCCTCGACGGCGATCGGCGTGCCGTTCTCCCTGAGCAAGAGGACCATTGCAGGCTGAGTCCCGTCGGAGAGCTTTATGTCGGGATGGTATGTCCCGCAGATCCAAACAGTTCTCGACTGCTTGCGCCTTCGAACCGTCTTTCGTTTTCTTGGCATGCGTTTCCGTTTCTCTTGTAGTTCGTCTGCTGCGGCGTCTTGAGAATCCGGTGCGACCCGTCCGACAGGATGGCTGGCAGGCTTTCGTTCCGTGTGCAAGCGAATTTGCCGAAAGGCGCCCGAGTTTGATCGGGCGCCCGCCCGCTTATGGTCCGAATCGGCAGTAAACCGGTTGCCAGCTGCAATGCGGTTCGCGGGATCAGCCGTGATCCTGCCGCTGCCTGATGCCATGGAGCTCCGAGTCGCGGCCTTGCACGGAATCGTTCGAGACAGCCTTTGCCCTTTCGCGCGAGACGGTCATCATTGAACGGGCGTGAATGCACTGACCGGTCAAGGATTCCGGCGCGCTGCAACGGGATTGCGGTCAGGTTTGATTGCGAGTGCGGCAAGGGCAGTGCGGCGCCAAGTGCGGCGAAGGGCAGTCGCGGCGCCAAGAATTCGGGCCATCGCCATTTCGAGGCGAAGGATCGCAGAAAGATCCTCGAAACGTGCATGCCTCTCGCCATGCACAAGCAGTTCGGCATCGATCCGAACGACCATCGGGGAGTGATGACAGGGGCGATGCGATGCAGCCGCACAATGATTGCCAAAAAAGAGCCCGGACTCCCGGGAAAGAAGGTACCGGACCGCCCCTGCCAGGAGGCTGGGCGCAGGTTCCTGTTTCGCCGTGATCGTCCTGCTTCGAAAATGTCGAATAAGACTGTCCGGCTTGAAAGATGGTGACTTTGCTGGCTCGTGTGCCTATGGCGGCGAATTTCGCTCGCGATTCGGCGCCAGAACGGGAATTTGGCGGGCAAACCTTCCGGCTCGACCCGGACGGAGACCGCCATGGGATTCCTGCCGGTCGCCGTCATGAGCCACTTCTCCCGTCGCCGCAGTCGAGCCTTCCGAACACGAGTGTGGGTGCCACAATGGCGGCGGTCACACCCGCCAGCGCCCCGGCTCCAAGAACGTCATGGTTCCGGCGTTCCGGGATCTTTCGTCAGGGGATGGAACTCGTAAGGTTTCGATGCAACCATGTTCGAGTCCGGAACGACGCCCTGCCGCAGCCAGTACGCCGCGAAATGCGGATCGCCAACAACCAGGCGATGGGCCGCGTTTGCGATCACGAACATGTCGTCGCGCTCGAACATGACCGCCTTGCTGCGGCGGAAGTGGCGCAGGTTCTGCGTAACCAGAATGTCCGCGCGTCCGGCCATCGCCGTGAGCAGAAAGTGGCGGTCTTCCTCGAACTCGTCAAATGGCCGCACCGTCCCCCCCCTGGAAATGCCCGTGCCCGGGCGTAACCGAGCAACTCGGAGCAGGACGCTGGACGAAGATCTTTCTGCCTGCTCCGGAAAGCCGTGAAAGAGGACGTTGATGTCCAGGCAAAGCCGGACCGTCCGCCCTTCGGACACTACATATGGCACAGGCGAACTGCCTCCGCCGCGATCTCTTCCTCGGTCACAAGTTCCGTGTTTTTCCTGTTGCGCCTGTCCTCCTCGCGGAGCCTCGGAATGTTGCGGTCCTCGACGATCGTGATGATCGCCGAAAGAATCGCCTGCGAAGCGCAGTCGGCAAGGAATTCGCGCTCACGCTCCGTGCCGTTCTGCTCCATGTCCCGGATCAGCTTTCGCGCATGCGTTGACATTGCCAGGAAGGTCCCGGCCGAGGTTCGCAGAAGACTCGACGGCTCCTGGCCGTCTTCCGCGCTCACTTCCTCGAGGAGCGCCGCCAGATTCTTGTCGAGCCGAACCGTAACCGTTTGTCCTTTCATGTCATCCTCCTCCTTACCTCCCTCGCAAGCAATAGCCCTGACGGCCTGACGCAACGGGGGCGGCCGATTGAACTGCCACCCCTTGGTGACCTCGACAGAAACGATTTTTTGCTCAACACATGATCCCGCTTTGCGATCTGTCTTCGCACTACCGCAGGTGTGGTTATCCCATTCGTACAGGATTGTGTCTTGAATAATGGGTTCTATTTCTCACGGACTTTCATCACGATGGGTTTCGGCAGTGTTCAAAATTTGGGTCAATTCATCTCCTCCTTTCGAACACATGGTACAGAGACCTCTAGGCACTGTACCCAAAACATTCGGCATTCCCGCGCCTCCGCGATTCCTGCCGGAAACCGTCCAGACAAGAAGTTCGAAGCATGAGCGGCGACCGGCACGACATGACGGATGCGGAGTGGAAAATCCTCCGCTCCGTGCTTCCCGGAAGCAACAGGGCCCGAGACGGGTGCATGACAGGCGGGTGATGGACGGCATCTTCTTCGTGCTGCGCACCGGCACGCCGTGGCGCGACCTGCCGGAGCGCTACGGTCCGTACACGACCTGCTTCAACCGCTACAACCGGTGGAGCAGGAACGGCCTCCGGGAGAAGATAATGTCGAAACTTCAGGAACTTGCGGAAGGCGACGACAACGACGGCGACGGCGGCAGCGGGGAGCTTCGACTGCGCATGGTGGACTCCTCGTCGATCCGCGTCCGCAGGCACGGCGCGGGCGCCCCACGGGACGGCGAGCCTCCCGAGGTCGGGTTGAGCCGCGGCGGCAGGACCACGAAGGTCCGCACCGGCATCGACGGAAACGAACTCGTGAAGGCCGTGCTCCCGGCCCCCGGACAGGCGGCCGACTGCACGCAGGCCGGGGCGCTCCTCGAGGGGCTCGGGCCGGACGAGACGGTGATCGGCGACAGGGATTGCGACGGCAACGCCATCCTCGACATGATTTCGGCGGCCGGAGCGACCGCGGTCATTCCGCCGAAGTCCAGCCGGAACGAGCAGCGCGGGCTTGACCGCGAGGCATGCCGGGAGCGCAGTCCGGTCGAGAGATTCATCGGCAGGACCAGGGAGTTCCGGAGGGTCGCAACGCGCTGCGACAAGACCGCGCGCAACTTCCTGTCCACCGTGCGCCTGGCCATCAGCCGGTTCCTGCTCCGGCGGGTCGCAAGCCGGTTAATTGAGTCCACAGCCTAGTCTCCCGAATCTTAAGTTCGCATCAAACATTTTCGCTTGCGCCGGGTTCGCTCATCTTGAGGCAGAACCTCCTGACCGACGCAAGGATCTCGTCGGCGGACTTGACCCGTTTGCAGGGCCGCGGGTTCTCGTTGTGCGCGTCGATGAACGACATGATGTCCGCCTCGAGTTCGGCGACCGGGCGATGCGCGCTCCGCTGCAGCTTCTTCCCGGTCGGTTCCGCGAACCAGCGCTCGACCAGGTTCAGCCATGACGCCGAGGTCGGCGTGAAATGGATGTGCCAGTGCCTGCGGCGGGCAAGCCGTTTCCTCGCCTTCTCCGTCTTGTGCGTCGCGTGGCTGTCCATCGCCAGGTGCACGTCCAGCCCGTCGGGCACCGCCGCCTCGACCTCCTTGAGGAAGCCGGGAACTCCGTGGCGCGATGGCGGCCGAAGCGCTTGCCGGCCGCCGCGCCGGTGGCGACGTCGAGCGCGGCGAAGAGCGTCGTCGTGCCGTGGCGGACGCAGTCGCGGGTTCTCCGCCCGGCCGCGCCCGGCGCCATCGGCAGGACCGGCTGCGTCCGGTCCAGGGCCCGGATCCGCGGCTTCCCGTCCACGAACGGGACGACCGCGCGGTCCGGCGGGGCCATGCAGAGCCCCGCGATGTCCTGCACCTTGTCGACGAACAGCGGGTCCGTCGACAGCTTGAACGTCCCGCTCCGGTGCGGCTTCAGGCTGAACGCCGACCGGATCCGGTGCACCGTCGCGTGCGACACGCCCGTCCTCTCGGCCATGCTCCGGACCGGCCAGCGCGTCGCGTCCTTCGGCATCGTGGTCGGCGTCCGCCCGCCCGCCTCGGCCGCCTTCTCGTCCGTCACGGTGCGGGGCCGGCCGGACCTGCACTCGTCCGGAGAGGCCCTCGATGCGCCTCTCGGCGAACCGCCTGCGCCGCTTTCCGACCGTGTGCCCGTGCACCCCGGCACGCTCCGCGACCTCCCTGCTCCGGAGCCCCTCGGCGCAGAGCAGGATGATCCTGCAGCGGTCGGACAGCGACCGCGGCGCCTTGTGCTTTCGGACATGCGCCTCGAGAAACGCCCGCTCCTCGGCGCTCAGCACCACTTCCACCGCCTTGCCTCTCATCGAACCGCCTCCTGCTCGCGTCATCTGTCGCCTTGATGGCAACTACTGTTACAGAAGACTAGAAGAAGCAGGCGCAAGTTGTTCGCGATCAAGTGCAGCCGCTAGAGCTGCTCGCACCGGCCCCGTCCGATCCAAGTGTCGCGTGCGCCGCATCTGGGCGCCGCAGCCGGGAAGGCGGCCAGCGCCGGCCGTTCGCTGCTGCCGTCGTCGGCCGCATGCCAGACCGTCTGGCCGATCTTCGTCGGCGCGTCGGGACAGTGGTGCTCGTCCGTCAGTGCGCGGAAGCGCGGTTCGTCGTCTGGTGCCACCGGCGTCGAGAGATCCGCTGCGGACCCTGATCCGCTTTCGGCTAGGTGCCTTCATGGACGGCTTGAGCGGGGCTGTCCGCCCGGTTCGGGAACAGGCTCGCAGGACAAGTCGGTCGCTCACAGAAATATTTGTTCTGTTCCTTCAGTTGGGCGGATTTCAGGCATCTCAAGTGGTTTGCGGCTGACGGTCCTTGTCGCAGAAGAAAGCGCGGGGATCGTCTACCATCTTGGGACGGGAAAGTTCACTTTCGGGAGCCGGACATTTGTCTTTCCCGTGGGCTGCCTCCGGAGCAGTATGGACGTAAAGTGCACCGCAATCGGCATGCGGGAAAGGACTGCATTCATCCAGCGGAATGACGGCTTGGTCAATCAGGCTCGGCGATCCACCACGCTGCAAGCGGCCGCATGTTGAGGATCGCCCGGCATGTCGGCCGGCCCCTGTCAAAGGCGGCCGGCGTCTGAAACAACAAGTTCCTCCTTTCATGGAGTTCGCGGCACAGTGCGCGCCGAAGAACGTCTGCCTCGCTGAACAGGTTCCACGCTTCCAGCTGAGCGGCATAGCTGAAGTTGAATCCCGGCTGTATCTCGGCCGTCTGGAAGCTCGTGTCCTCCTGGTGCGGAAGCAGGGCCATCGCATCGTCGGGAATGCCTGTCAAAGACACGGCGCCCTCTCCGCCGCCCGCCTCGAGGAAATTTCGCTCGTAGATCGTCTTCAGCGCACTTTCTGCGCTGCTTTGCGGCACGATGTCGCCAAGTCCAAGGCGGCGTGCCAGGAAGGGGCCGAAGAGCTGCTCTATGAAGCACGCCTCGGAGAAAGGACCGTCCGTGTCGACGCGAAACCATTTCCCGTTGAAGAGTCGTTCATTGTAGGCGGAAGCTGCGCGGTCAGACTGTTTCTTCCAGTCCTCCGCGAGGCTCGTTGCACCTGCCTCCACAGCGAGTTCAGCCGCGGCGCGAAGCGCTGCGATCCACAGACCTCCGCAATAGCTTGACGGACCTGTCATCGGGATGTTGTCGAATGTCTGGTCAGGGATGCCGTCGTTCTCGATCAGACCGTCCCCGTCCCGGTCGTACTGCTGCAGATGGTCGATGGCGGCACGAACTGCCGGAAAGCGTCGAGACCGCCAATCGGCATCCATGTGCCGTCCGTCCCGGTACACGCAAAGGACGAAGTCGCAGTTCAGGTCCTTCCAAAGGGTGCCGTCGCGATACGTGTAGGAATTCGGGGTGACAAAGGGGTCCTCCCCAGGACCGCCGAGGTCGTGCGGACATGCACGTTCCAGATTGATCGGAAACAGGTTCCTCGCCTGTCCGTGCCGGCGGCGTCCCGCGTCACCGGGGACCAGGTGTTCCGCGTAATCGCGCACGACGCTTGCGGCAAGTTCCGGAAAGAACCGAGCCACCGCCTCCGCGGCGTAGATCCAGAGATCCAGCGTGTTGTAGAGCGCGTAGTCGTGGCACTCGATGATCCCGAAATGCCGCACTCCGTCAGGCGACCCATGGGCCGAAGTCAGCACGGTGAGGCCGTCCACGAGAAAGTAGGTCTCGTTGATCGCCATTCCGGCCCGATGCGGGGCGCTGCCGAGCTCCGTGCCGACTTGCTCGTGCCATTCGGAGATTCGCCTTTCCCAGTCCTGCGAGGACTGGCGGGCCAACTCCGTTATCCGCTCCGAGTTCCGGCCGTTTCGGCTCCATTCGTCGGTATAACCGCGAAACCACGTCCGGCCTTGCCCGAACGAGATTCTCGGCAGGTCCCACGCGAGCGTCGCCAGCACTTCGCAGCTTTCTCCGGGGCGCACGGTCAATCGCGCGGAAACGGCGGCGGCGGGATGCGCCGGCGGCGACTCGCGGAATCCGCTCTCGGTAACCCAGCCGCTGCCGAGATCGGGAGCGTCGCCGCTGTCGACGAACGCGTCCCAGAATTCGGCGCCATCCCCTGCGCCATCGAAGCAAACCGTGCGGGAGAAACTCGCGCCTGCGCCGGCAAATGCCGCAATGGCCCATTCTCCCGTACCTTCCACAGGTTCCTCGGCAGTGCGTCGACGATCCAGGACGACCCCTGTTCCTCCCTGAAAGTCAGACGGTCTGTTGTGGCAGCCGGCCACCACCCTGGACGGTCGGCCCTCGTGAAACGATTCGAACCATCCGTTCAGGTTGGCGAAGGAAAGGGCAAGCGAGACGTCGGCGACCGTTTCCCCGGTGTTGGTCAGCCGCCACTTGAAAAGGGCAACCGGTAGCATTGAGGAGGATAGATCCTTCGGAATGACGGGAGAGAACGATAGACATTCTGCTTCGACGCCCGCCAGCGGTGCATGCCGGTGCCACGAGAACGGGAAGAGACCGCCCCACTCGGGAGGCGTTCGTTCGAATTCGAAGGAGCCAAGTTCGCCGCTTGCGGGGGGCGGTTGCAGGGCGAGCGCAAAAGGTGCCTGATCCTGCCGTCGGACCCGGACGAGGAATCCATTGCAGGGCATCGCAAAACTCGCCACGCCCCCGCCCTTGATGGTCCACCTGCTGAACCGCCCGTCTGAAGCACGGGTTACTCCACCGGTGCCGATGCCGCCAAGGGGGACGCCCGTGGCGGTCAGCGGCTGAAGCAGCCGTTCCATCTTTCCGGATGAAGACGGCAGCACATGCCCCGCGGGACGCCGCAGCGACGCCGCAGGCAGGAGGAACGGATCGTTGCGCAGCATTGCCGGACCCCTTTGCGCCTGCCCCCGGCGCTAGACGTGCGGGGAAGGAGAGGCGCTGTCCCCGGCATTCAATACCGCCAGAACCTTGCGCCACAAGTCGATCTTCGTGCTCCCTTCTTGTCTTTCCCCGGCATTTCTTCGCTCCGGATCGGGGGCGGCGGAAACTATCGCAGGCAAGGCGGCAGGCTGGCTACGCGGAACCACGAAGCGGAACGTGGAACGGGGGTCTTGAACAATCATAACAATTCAGGGTTCAGCCTTGGCCCCATAGCCGGAAACGAGGCCAGAACGCATATGATGCTCTATGGATCAAACACGTTTTCTTCCGAAAACCGATCCGGGCAGGGCAACTGAGTTCTGATGCGTTCGTGTCAGCCATCGCCGAAGACCGCTTCGCAAATTGTCTCGATTTGTGCCACTTCTTCATCGGTTAAGGCTGCGAACTCTTTAGCGCGGCGTCTTTTCGGCAATTTTCCATCGTTTTGCCGAATGAACATGATCAGGTCCTGCACAAGTCGGTCGGGCATCTCCACCGTCTCCATGATGCGCCGTTGCGCTTCATCGTGGCGGCGCAAGTAATCGACCTCGTTCGGCAGGTCGTGTTCGACCGTGCGAGCAACACAGGAGTACAAAAACTCGGCTTCAGCCGTGCAATCGAAATACCGGTATAGGTCGGCTGTACTGTTGAGGACCTTGACGTTCCGGTCGGCCGTCGACTGCCAGTTGATGAAGGGCATCAGCGATCCGGAATGGCCTTGCAGCGTACGACGATATTTGTCGATCCGGTCCAGCATTACGGCGGAAACGGGAAAGACTATGCCCGGCGGTGTGAATTCCCGTTCCGCCAACACATGATGGATCAGGCAGCGGTGCAGGCGGCCATTTCCATCCTGGTAAGGGTGAATATAGACAAAGCCGAACGCCGTGGCCGCTGCCTGAAGCACTGGGTCGACCGCGCTTGCGGTCATGCGCTTGTTGGCCGCTAGCATGTCATCCAGCAGGACGGGCAGATCATCCGACCTTGCGCCAATGAATTCAGGCAGGGGATCGCCATTGTGGTCGCGTTCGCCGAGGAACACCCCGTCAGGGCGCAAGCCCGCCCGGACAAAGCGGCTGTCCTCTATTAGGACACTGTGAAGTCGGTTGAGTTCATCGAGTGTCAGTCGATTCTTGCCGGCTTGGAGGACGGCACGGCCCCAGCGCTCAAGTCGGCTGCGCGGCGGTCGCTCACCTTCGATGGCAAAGCTGGCACGGCTATCTGCAAGCAACAGAAAGTTCGCGGCCCGGGAGATCAGGCTTCGGCTGGTTTGGCCAACGGTTTCTGCAGCCTTGCCGGCAAGGCGGCTTTCCCGATAGTCTTCGAGAGTCCTGGTGCGGCGAATAACCGGGCAATAGCAACCCGTGCCGAGCAGGTTGTCCCGTACGCGGTGGCGCTTCGACAGCACGGCTTTGCCGGTTACGTAACTCTTGGGATCGAGAGCATCGACGGCTGTCACGGTTGGTGCGTCGTCGATTGGCAGCCGCCGGCCAGTCATGCTCTCGTAGAAAAACCAGACCCGGCGGGTGACCGTCCCGACCGGCGCGCCGCGCACGAAGGCCGAAATCGTCTCCGGTTCCACGGCATCCAACACGCGTTTGAGCACGAGCGGGTCGAACCGCTCATGGCGCAGGGCGAAAGCGATATGATCCGTGACATGGTTGCCCGGCCAATACCGTTTGTCGAAAGCGGTCCATCCGGATTCGTCGCGCCGGCTTCCCTTAATATAACCGCTGGCAACGATGCTCGCTGCCCGGACTGGGGCCGCGATCCCAAGTCCATTTGTCAGCGCTGCCCAACCGGCCAGTCTTGTCCCTTTCGGGACAAGGCGATCCTGGAACGCTAGGGGCGGGTCGAGATTCAGTTCCATCGTCGAAATGCCTTCACCACAGTCGAAAAAACCCGATTTGTTCAGGTTTCGTCGAAATTCATTATACCCAAATGCAGTCGATAGCCATTCATGAAAATCGAAATGGCGTTCAAATCCATGACATGGGTCGAAAATCGATTGATCAAGCTCGGCAACGTGCTGACCCGGAAATTGCCCATGATGCACGATGAATTTCAAGTGACGTGACCGGCAAGATGCCCTGCATATGCGCGGCAACAACCTGCTCGGTCTCGCGATCCTTGATCCCGACAACGGCTTCCTTGCCGGCCGCGCCCCTCGAGTTGTTTCCACCTCGACTTGCCCATGTTCATGCGCTTGCCAACGAAGTTGGTCTTGTCGGCTTCGACAGGACCGACAGCTCGTGACGTCACTTGCCGCGTCACGGAGTTTCCGGACTTTCAGAACCTCCTGCAGCGCCTGTTCAAATGGTGCGGTGGGAGTTGAACCCCCGATTGGGTTCAGATGGCAAGCCGCAGCCGTGTGTGGAGAACAGCTTCGTCCGGCCTCGTCAGTCGCGTTTCGCATTCTCTGCCGGATTTCCAGCATAGAACGATGCGAGCGTCTTCGGGTCGCTGCCGAGAAAATGAAGGGCAAGCGTCAGGAGATTCCTGCTTCCGCGTCGGAGCCATCCGTCCCTCCTGTATCGCGCCGCACTCGTAGTCGCGACCGCCGACAGGGCGACGAGCCGGTTTCCAAGCCGGCGATTCAGGTCCACGTCTTCCATGATGGGCTGGTCCGGGTGGCCGTCGACGGCTGCGTAGAGCGACCTGTGAACCAGAAGGCACTGATCTCCGTAAGGAAGGCGAAAGAGCAAGGATCGCAGATTGGCCCAACGCGCCGTCAGCGTCGGGAACATGCCCGCTTCGTCGAAAGCCAGCCGAAAGTAGCCTGCGGCGTCCGGGTGGTCGAGGTGCCTGACGACGGCGTCGGTCCAGCCGGCTTCGAGCACCGTGTCGGCATGGATGAAGAGCAGCCAGTCGGCCCGGGCGACGGACGCGCCGGCACGCATCTGACTTCCGCGCCCCGGTTTGCAGGTCAGGAACACTGCTCCTGTCTCATCGGCGACCCGGCCAATGCCGTCGGCGGATCCGCCGTCGGCGATCACGACTTCCCTGACAAGCTCGCATTTGACGCCCTCAATGATCGACGCCAGCGTCGGGCCAATTGTCGGGGCTGCATTCAGCGTCGGGATGATAACTGACAAGGGAGCGGCCATTCCTGTATGGAGCATGAATTTCCGCGCGATTGAACCCCCCTAACGGTTCGGGTTAACTGGGAGCATCGCACTTCACGGGGGTCCGGACATGGCGAGCGTGGGCTTTGAAGACCCGGAGCGGACCGTGCTCCGCATCGGAGGCGGCGACGCGAGGAAGTTTCTTCAGGATCTCGTCACCAACGATGTCAACAGGCTGAGCGATGGACTCGTCTATGCCGCGCTGTTGTCGCCTCAGGGCAAGTACCTGTTCGACTTCCTGCTGTTCGAGCGGGCCGGAGAAATATTCCTTGATGTTGCGGCAAACCGGGCGGGGGCGCTGACGCAGCGCCTTGCGATGTACCGCCTGCGCGCCGACGTCCGGATCGACCCGACCCGCATGAAGGTGATTCGAAGCGCGGAGCGGACGGCGCGGAAGGATTCTCTTCCGGATCCGCGGCACCCGGATCTCGGTTGGCGGCGCTACGTGAGCGCCGGGGACGGGGAGTCCGCGGTTGCCGGCGGCGATGCGGCGGAACTGCGGGCAACCGGCGAAGGGGACGCCGACTCCGCCGTTCCGGACTGGTTGTCCATTCGGGTCGAGAACTGCATTCCGGAGACCGGCATCGAACTGATTCCCGAGGCGACGTACATCCTGGAGGCAGGCTTCGAACGGCTGAACGGCGTCGACTTCTCGAAGGGCTGCTACGTCGGCCAGGAGGTTACGGCCCGCATGCGTCACAAGACGACGCTTCGCAAGGGGCTGGCAGTGGTCCGAGTCGAGGGCGAGGCGCCGTCCGGCACCGAGATCCTTGCCTCGGGAAGGGTCGCGGGAACGCTATATTCCCAGGCGAACGGAAGGGGCATCGCGCACCTGCGGTTCGATCGCGTTTGCGACGACATGGACGCTGGCGGCGCGCGCGTGTTTCCTCCGGACAGTCGTCCTTGAAGGCAAGCTCACGCGAAGGTCCGACGAACTCCGCCCCGCTGCCGGAAAAAATGTGACGGAAATTCCCTTTGCAGACGTACCGGAAACAGGTGCGACGAATTCGTCGTCCGGCAACTTCAAGGAGAATGACATGTACAATCGCCGCAAGAGACTTGTCCTGTTCGGGGCCGCCGCGGCGGCCCTGGCCGCAGCCGCCACGACGGTTGACGCGCACGGGCGGTTCGCCAGCCCGCGCATCGACTTCGAAACGCTGGATGCGAATGCCGACGGTTTCGTCACCGAGGACGAGTTCGTGCTTCATCGCCAGCGGAGTTTCTCGGAACTGGATTCCGACGCCGACGGTTTCCTGACCCCTGACGAACACCTGGTCATGGTCCGGGAGAGAATGCAGACGTCGAAGCGTCGGTGGAAGGACATGTCCGACGACCAGCTCGAATCGCGGGCTGCGCGGATTTTCGATCGCCTCGACGAGAATGGCGATGGAATGGTCGCGTTCGAGGAATTGCCGTCTCTGGATTTCGACAGGATTCTCGACCGCCTTGACGAGGACGGCGACGGACGCATCGCCGAATCGGAGTTCGACGCGGTCGGCAAGGGCAAGCGCCGGGGATGGGGCAGGCACTCGAGAGAGTAGAATCCCGGTTAGGAGGTTCCGGTCGCGGCCATTCCCGCGACCGGAACGATGGCGAAAGGACCAATGCCCTGGACACGTCATCTTGCACATCCGACGATGATCTCATGGCGTGGTTCGCCAGGGGAGACGCCGCCGCAGCGCGGATGCTGGCGTCTCGCCACATGCCGCGCGTGCACTCGCTTGCATTTCGCGTCCTCGGCGATCACGGCGAGGCGGAGGATGTCACCCAGGAGGCCATGCTCCGCCTGTGGCGAACCGCGCCTGAATGGCGACCCGGGGAAGCGCGGGTTTCGACATGGCTCTACCGCGTGACGAGCAATCTCTGCACGGACAGGCTCCGCCGGCAGCGGCGGCGGCAGAACGGATCAGACCGCGTCGACGTCGAAGAGATCCTGGATGACAAACCGGGAATTGAAGAGAAGCTCATGAAGGCGGAGAGGGCGGCGGCGCTGCGTTCGGCGCTCGCGGAACTGCCTGCCCGCTGCCGGATCGCAGTCAGTCTCCGCCACCTCCAGCAGCTCTCGAACCCGGAGATTGCCGAAATCATGGATACCAGCGTCGAAGCCGTGGAAAGCCTGACCGCGCGCGCGAAACGGTTGCTGGCCAGTCGGTTGCTGGACCGGCGAGAAGACCTCGGACTGGACTGAAGGAGGGCGGAAATGAGTGATCGGAACACACTGGGCAACGGCGAAAGCGGCCTTGACGAGTTCTTCCTTGCTGCGCGGGAAAGCGTTCCGCCGCCGGACGATGCGCTTTTCTCTAGGGTCCTTGAGGACGCGAAGTCATGCCAGGACCGGTTTGGCGGCCTGGCGCGGACCCGTACGGGCGGCTGGTTTCGTCAGATGCGTGAATTGGCGGCTGGCTGGTTCGTCGCGGGGGCGCTTGCGACGAGCGCTTGTGCGGGTTTTGCGTTCGGATACGTGACACCCGGCCTGATCGGGACCGTGGCACCGTTCTCCGCGACGGGCGAAGACGCGGCTGTTCTCGATGCCCTTGCCGTTCCTGCGGCCGACGACGTCTTTCTGGGAGAACTGCAATGAACCTAAGGGAAAGACTGAGAGAACTCCGCGCGAGCGGACGGCTTGTTCGCTACGGCCTTGTCGCGTCGCTCGCGCTGAATCTTCTGGTGGCGGGCATTTTCGTGGGCGCGGTCGCAAAGCCGGACGGACATCACCGCGGATGGAATTCGTCGGGCCTGGCGGTTCGGCCCCTGATCGATGCGCTTCCGGATGCCGGAAGAAAGGCGCTGCGCTCGCGCCTGCGCGAACTTCGCCGGGACGGGCCCGACAAGGCCAGGCGCCTTGCGCAGGACAGCGTCGATGCGCTTGCTGCAGCAATCGAGGCTGATCCGTATTCCGAGGAAGCTGTCATCTCCGCATTCGAGACCCAGCGAAGCTCCTTCGGTCAACTGGCGGAGGAGGGTCACGCGGTTATCGCCGGCGTGATCGGCGGGCTTTCGCTCGACGAGCGCGTTGAAGTTGTGCGCGAGTTCAGGGAGAATCTGGAATCGCGCCGGTTGTTGCCGCCCGGCGTGCGAGAGCAGGCAGATCAATAGGCCCTGCATGGGGTTCGACGATGGCTGACGGGAACGACGCGGAAGTCCTTGCGCTCAGGGCGCTTGAGTGGATGTCCATCGAGAAAGAGCCGATGCGGCGGTTCATGGCGACTTCTGGCGCTACCCTTGAAGACGTCCGGGCGTTGGTGTCGGACCCGGAGTTTCTCGGTTCGGTGCTCGATTTCCTTTTGACCGAAGACAGGTATGTCGCGCAGTTCTGCGACTCGGTGCATTTGCCTCGCGCGGATCTCGCGAAGGCGCGGACGGTCCTTCCTGGCGGCGATCTCCCGAACTGGACGTGACGCCCGCGGCGCATCGCCCGCTTCGGCCCACGCCGCATCTGCGATCAGAGCTCGATTTCGACGATGGCGCCCTCTTGCGCCGCACGCGACTGGCAGAGAATCATGCTGGTCTCGCGCTGCCTGCGCGACAGGACGAAATCCCTGTGCTCGACGTTCCCAGAAACGACCCTGCACTTGCAGACTCCGCACAGGCCGTCGGAGCACTTGACCTCCACCCGAATTCCGGCATCCGCGAGGGCATCGGTCGCGGAGCGTTCCGCGGGGACAGGGATTTCGCGGCCGGAATCCGTCAACCTGATGATGAAGTCGTGGTTTTCGTAGTCCGGCGCTTCGGGCACAGCGAAATACTCGACATGACGATGTTCTTCCGGAAATCCCGCGTCTGACGCGCAGTCGACAACGGATTGCATGTAGCTGTCGGGTCCGCAGGCGTAGACATGCGCGTCCGGCTCCCAGCGCAGGATGTCCGGCAGGACCGCGCGCGTGCCTTCGTCCGAGAAATGCAGCGCGACGCGGTCCCGCCAGGGAGCGGCCGCGATGTCCGCCAGAAACCCGGCGGACTTCCTGGAGGAGCACGAATAGTGCATGACGAAGTCGGCGCCGATCGCGTGCAGTCGGTGAGCCATGGCCATCATCGGCGTGACGCCGATGCCGCCCGCCATGAGGAATGTCCGGGACGCGGTCTCCTCGAGCGGAAAATGGTTGATCGGCTTCGAAATGAAGACCATGCGGTCCTGGTCGAAGATCCGGTGCAAGAGTCTGGAGCCGCCGCGGCCATCGTCTTCTCTCAGGACGGCGATCTGGTAGCGCGACCGGTCGGCGGGATCGCCGGAGAGCGAAAACTGGCGGAAGAATTCCGGAGACACGAGCACGTCGACATGCGCGCCCGCAATGGTTTCGGGCAGCAGGCCGCCCTCGGGGTCGACGAATTCGTACTTGGTGATTTCGGCCGTCATCCGCTCGACCAGGGAGACGCGTACCCGCATCACCGGCGCATCGCCGGCGGATTCGCGCAAGGCATGTTCCGGCAATACGCCCGCGCGCCTGCGGCGCCTGTGCTCCTTCGCCGTTATCAGCGAGTCATGCGCCGCAATCCCGGCTTCCCGGTCCATCGGGAACGGCCAAGGGTACGGCGGCGGCACCAGGTTTGCCGGGTAGACGGCGAGAGTCTGGTCCTCGAAGCGGACGTCGAGCGACGTCTGAAGGCCGCGGACATTCACCGGTTCGCGCGCGGGCGCGTAGGGGCCCTCGTCGCACATTTCCAGATCCCACCACCATTTCTTGACCGGATTGATCGAACCGTTGCCCACAAGGTCGTCAAGCCTTGCGAGAGTCCGCGCGGCGGCAGGCAGGTTCGACGCGGCCCACCGGAAAGGCGCCTCGGCAAAGAGCCCCTCGAGGTTCCAAGGGCATGTCTTCATGCAGCGTCCGCACATCGCGCCGCCTGCGGTGGTGATCCGGTAGGTCGCGCATTTCTGGCTGTCGCTCTTCCAGATCTCGTAGCCGTTGAACATCAGCTTCGGACCGGCCGTGATTGCCCCGGAAGGACACTCCCGGGCGCACTTGTTGCAGGCGTCGCAGAACCTTTGCAGGCCGAAGTCGATCGGCTTGTCGTGCGCCAGCGGCATGGAGGTCGTGACGGTCCCCGCCTTGAGCCTTGGCCCGAGGAACGGATTGAGGATGACCTCGCCGATTCGCGACACTTCGCCGAGGCCCGAAAGCAGCAGGAGCGGCGGCTGAACCACCTCGCTGTCCATGACGGTGTGGACGCGAGCCGTGTAGCCGAGGTTGCGGATCTGCTGCGCGACGACCCCGCCGAGGAGGGAGAACCGGAGATAGGCTCGCATGGACTGGGCGCAGGAAATCCAGTCATCGCCGCTCGCCCCTTCCATCGTCTCGTGGCCCTGGTCTATGACGAAGGATATCGCGTTGTCGTGGTAGGGTTTGAGGGGTTCGCCGATTGCGTTGTGCGAGTAGTAGGCCCAGTCGGGACAGCGCGAGATGCCGATGGCATCGCAGCCGAGGAAATAGCAGGCCGCCTTGACGTTCGCGGCGTTGCGGGCGGGATTCGAGGTGGAAGGATGTTTCGCGGGCGCCGCTTCGCCGTCCTGAAGCAGGACGAAGGCGCCGAGCGGCGGCCTGAACGCGAATGAAGCCGGGTTCTTGCGCACGTAGTTTCCGTTCCGCGCGCCTTCCTGCGCCGGCTTCCCGAGATCGCCGAACTGCGCGCGCGCGAACATGTCGGCGCGTTTCGGGACCCGTGCGACGTTCGCTTCGTCGATGTAGGTCGTCGGTTCCGCGACCCGCGCGATGGTCTCGAACGGATGCGGTCCGTCCATGAAGCGCCGGTCCCGGAACGGATCCCTGTTGCGGCGCGACTTCGCCTGCCGTCCGAACCCGTAGGTCCACGCGGCAGGCACTGCGCCATCGGGTGCGAGCGGCCGGTCGGGAGACAGCTGCAACGTCGTCGACACCGCGGCGAGTCCGAACCTGCGACCAAGGAACGGGCTTTCGATTTCTCCGTCCCGGATCCTGCAGAGGCCGGCGGTCGCCGCTAACTTCCCGAGGTGCAGGTCGGAAGCGCTGGCCGAGTGCGCGCGTGCGTCGCGCCCGAGAGAGCGGATGTAGCTCGCGATTACGCAAGCGGTTTCGTTGCCGCGCAGGGCTGCGCGCTGGATCTGGGCGTCGGCAAGCCAGTCGCAGCCTTCCTCGTCCGTCCGCGGATCACGCGGGTACTCATAGAGGAGTACGATCGCGTGCGTGTGATGCCTGCAATCCTCTGGCGGGCGGTGCATGGCTTCCTTGAGCATCGCCATGATGACGTCGATGCCCGAAGCGAGCGTTTTCGTCTGTCTGGTCCTGAGCTGCTGCGCGAGGCGGTCCACGTCGGGATTGACCAGCGTTTCCGGGAGCCAGGCCGAATCGGGGATCTCCGCGATGCCGACCATGGACGCATCGCAGAAGTACCCGAATGACTTCAGGTGGTTGGCGCGCGTTTCCGGATCGTCCGGAATGACCGCGCGCTCTTTCTTGACAAGGCCCTCCCGGATGGCGTCCAGCATGGCCTGGTATTCGCCCATCGCGTTGACGATCGAGAGTGGAGCGTCCGGTCGCCTGAATGCGGAAGGACGCATCGGCTCGAGGGAATCGACGTCAGGCGCACAGTCCGCGCGCGACATTCTTTCGAGCGGATAGGGACCAAGATGGACGGGCCGCGAGCGGTATGAAAAGAGCTTGCCCAAAGGGTGATTCCGTTTGATTTCGGGAAAGGATCGCCTAGGAACCCGCTGAAAGCAATTCGAATTCGCGAGGAGGTCGGCGATGGCGCTTGAAGTCTCTGTATCCGAGCGAGGCGGAATCCGCGGCGTGCTATTCGACAAGGACGGCACGCTTTTCGACTTCGACCGGACCTGGTCGGCATGGGTCCGTTGCGTGCTCCGGAGATTGTCGCCGGCCGACGCCGGATTGCGCGCCCGGCTCGGGGCGGCAGGCGGTTTCGACGTCGAATCGGATTCCTTCGAGCCCAATTCCCTTCTCGTCAATGGCTCGCCGGAGGAAATGAACGCGGTCTGGGCCGGGATGCACCCGCATCTTGGCGTCGGCGGCGTCGATGCGGTTTGCCGAGGCTGCCTCGACGGGCTTGAGCCGGTGGAGTTCTGCGACCTCGCGCCGGTGCTCGACCGGCTGAAAGGGATGAACATCCTGCTCGGCGTCGCCACCAATGACTACGAGTTCTCGGCGCGGACGCAGCTGTCGTCCGCCGGGATCCTCGACGCGTTCGACTTCGTGTGCGGTTACGACAGCGGTTTCGGGGCCAAGCCGGACCCCGGCATGATCCATGCGTTCCTGGAGCGAGCGGGCTTGCCGGCAAGCGGCATCGCCATGGTGGGGGACAGCACGCACGATCTGCTCGCAGGACGCGGGGCGGGTGTCGGCTTGTCGATCGGTGTCCTGACCGGACCGGCTTCCGCGAGCGATCTCGCACCCTTCGCCGACGTCCTGCTCGCGGACGTATCGCAGGTGCCTGACGCCGTTTCAGGCGAAGTCGGCAGGGCGCCTCGGTCGCTGGTCGCCGGCTGACGTCCCGACACGCGGCTTGCGCTCAAGAACCGCCCTGCCAGCGCATGTTTCTCCGTTCCCCCGATGGCGTCCGGCCGAACTGGAGGTGGTAAGATCGCGACAGGTAGGACGGCGAAGAGAAGCCGGTCATCATCGCTATTTCGCAGATTGGCGAGTTGCTGTGCCAGAGCAGGTTGCGGACGCGCGAAAGGCGCATTCGGCGATAGAAGGATCCGGGAGATACCCCGAGATAACGCCGGAACTGCCTTTCCAGACTGCGTACGGTCATGCCGGCGCGAGAGGCAAGCACCGATATCGGGAGCGGTGTTTCGATGTTTGCGCGCATCGTGCGGATGACGGTCTGCATCCCGACCGGCAGCGCTTCGAAGTCCTCAAGGTCGTCGGGACGCTGCGTGGACGTGGTGTCCCGTATGCGGTCGATCTGGTACTGGTTGCCGACCGCATTCGCCATCGCTTCGCCGAGCTTTTTCTCGATTACGCAAAGCGCAAGGTCCATGTTCGAGAAACCTCCTGACGAGGTCCAGAGATTCCCGTCCATGACGTAAAGCCTCGAAGAAGGCTCAAGTTCCGGAAACTCCTCGCGAAAAGCCGGCTGGTTTTCCCAGTGCAGGGTAAATTCGCGGTTCTCAAGCAGACCGGCTCGGGCCAGCATGAATGCTCCGGTGCTGAGGCCGCCGAAAACCGTGCTGTTTCGGGAAAACCGCCGCAGCGCCGAATGGAGCCTTGGCCGGAGCGGCGGATCGCATTCGAGCCCGGCGCAGACAAAGAAGTAGTCGAATCTCCTGTTTGCCGAGAGTGGGCAGGTCGACGGAGCCTCGAGTCCGTCGGAAGCGCGCACCGGCTGGTCGTCCAGTGTGATGTAGTCCCAAGAGAAGGCTTCGAATCCGGCCAGCCGGTTGGCGCTGCGGAAGGCATTGACGAGGCAGGAAACGCAGAGCATCGAGAAGTCCTCGATCAGCAGAAGGCCCGTGCGCGTGCAGCCGGCATTGTCAGCTGCTGGCAAGTCGTTCCTGCCGTACCGTTCGGTTGCGCGGACGGTCATCAGGGGCACTCCGGCATTCCCTCGGTTTTTGTCGCGATCGTGCAAGCGGGCGCAGTCTCCCGCATCCAATTTACATTGTGACAAGGAATCGCCGCCGTCAATCGGCAACCGGTGCCCGCGCCACTTTGCAGGCGGGTAACAAACAATTTTCGGAAAGGATTGCCGGTAGGGTCATGGACACTGCTCGGAAACGGACAGGAGGGCGCCGCAGAAATCTTCGCCGCACGTCTAGGCACGCCATAGCGCAGATGCCCTGGAACCCGCCCGTGAACCGCGATGCGCCAACCGAACCACTCAACGAAGCCGGGGTTCACGCGGTTCATGACGGAGCGATGCGGATACTCGAGGAAATCGGAATCGAGTTTCTGAATTCCGAAGCCTGCGGGATTCTCCGGCGCGCCGGATGCCGGGTGGACGGCACGAATGTCAGAATGGGCCGCGACTGGGTCCTCGAGATGATCGCGCGCTGCCCATCCGAGTTCACGATCACGCCGCGAAACCCGGATCGAAGGATTGCGATTGGGGGCCGGAACATGGTCTTCGTCAATGTTTCTTCGCCGCCGAACGCGCTTTGTCTGGACCAGGGCCGCAGGGTCGGGAACTTTCGGGACTTTCAGGACTTCATGAAGCTTACGCAGTACTTCAACTGCATCCACCTCGCCGGCGGATATCCCGTCGAACCTGTTGACATTCATCCCTCGGTTCGGCACCTCGAGTGCGTACATGCAAAGCTGCTCCTCACTGACAAGGTATGCCACGCCTATTCTCTCGGCAGGGAAAGGGTCGAGGACGTGATGGAAATGGTCCGAATCGCCGGAGGGCTGAGCCGGGAGGAATTCGACGCCGAACCGCGAATGTACACCAACATTAACTCGACATCGCCGCTCAAGCACGACCGGCCGATGCTCGACGGCGCCATGCGCTGCGCGCGGCGGGGACAAATGGTCGTGGTGTCGCCGTTCACGCTTGCTGGCGCCATGGCGCCCGTGACCATGCCCGGCGCGGTCGCACAGTTCGTTGCGGAGGGTCTCGCCGCGATCGCGCTGCTGCAGTGCATAAACCCCGGGGCGCCGTGTGTTATCGGTTCCTTCACGTCGAACGTCGACATGAAGTCGGGTGCGCCGGCGTTCGGCACGCCGGAATACATGCGCGCCACGCAGATATCCGGGCAGATGGCCCGGTTTTACGGTCTGCCGCTCAGGGCTTCGAACGCCTGCGCGGCGAACGTGCCCGATGGGCAGGCGATGTGGGAGAGCCTCAACTCGATCTGGGCGGCTGTCCAGAGCAATGTCAACATCGTCTACCATGCGGCAGGTTGGCTGGAAGGCGGCCTGATCGCGTGCTTCGAGAAGTTCGTCATGGACTGCGAGGCGCTTCAGCAGATCCAGCGCTACATGGACCCTGTGCTCACCGCGACCGGCGAGGAGGACATTGCGGTCGAGGCGGTTCGGGAAGTCGGGCCGAACGGTCACTTCTTCGGCGCCAGCCACACAAGGGAAAGGTATGAGTCCGCATTCTACGCGCCGTTTCTCTCGGACTGGCGAAACTACGAGGCATGGGAAAAGGACGGCGCGACCTGGACTGCGGCGCGCGCGAACAGGGTCTGGAAGGACATTCTCGCGGAATTCGAGCCGCCGCCGATCGACGACGGAATTCGCGAGGAACTGCAGGCTTTCGTCGCCCGTCGCAAGGAGGAGGGCGGTGCGCCGACGGACTTCTGAACCGGGCGCGCGGAAGACGTGCATGTTCCGGGACGATGGTACCGACGCCCCGACTCGAACGGGGGACCCCTAGATCCACAATCTAGTGCTCTAACCAACTGAGCTACGTCGGCACGCGAAACTGAATAGCTCCGGTTCGCCGGAATTGCAAGCAACCGCGGGAACTCGCCTGCTGGATGCCGCACGGATTCCCGGTAGCAAGTGTCCGCTCCCGGAGAAGCGAGCGGAGGCCGGTTTCCGGTCTTCGTTTAAGGCAAGGTGCCGCGCAATCAGTGGGGAGGCGGCCGGACTTCCGAGAGATTCCGGTAGATGAGCGCACCTCCGGGGAATCAGGTTGAAGAACCGGGGCGGATCCCGACCGGGAAGCGCGGAAGGCGCCTGAAAGACAGGGAATTAAGGGTGCGCGGCTGTCGCGCTTCCGGTTTCCTCGTCGTTCGGGCCGCTCGGCAGCCGCCTTGCGCTGTCGACTTCCCTTTCCGAATCAATGCGGCAATTCCGCAAGGATTTCGCCCGCCGATCCGTGCTTTACGTCGATGACCGCCTCTTTGATGTTTTCAACCCGATCCACCACGCAGACCTCGGCAACCGCTCCCTTAAGTCCCCGTTTTCGCCTGGTTTCTTCGAATGGGTAGTCTTCGAACCGTTTGAACAGGTTAGTGTCCCTGGAGTTCGGCGGATTCGTACATCCGCTGTTCATCCTGGATAGCCGGATGCGGGACAACTCCAGACTCACCAGAGTCTTGGCATCGATGATCAGCACGTCGTGTTTGACGCCTTTGTACGCCGGAGCCTCCAACATCGTCCTCAGGCGTGCCTTTGTTGGCCAGAAAAAAACCATCGAGTTGATGAGGTCGTACCACTGCCAAGGCTCGACCGTGTCGGGGAGCGCCGATCTCAGTCCGCCGTCCGTCAGCGGTTTCTGGTCCCGAAGCACTGCCCGCGGCCCGCCGGGACAAAAAATCTCCACCCAGTGTCCTCGCCGCGCACGCGTGAGTGCCGCAATCTCTTCGTCTGTCTTGCCGTATGACCTCAGCAGCGATTTTGCTGACAGCAACCCGCGCTCCTTGATGCCTGGCCAACTTCCCCCCCACGCGACGTGGTACAGCTTGGGGTAGTTCTGCCAGAGATTCTCGGGCCGCATCATTATTCCTTCCAGTGACGACGCGACGTTGGTCGAGCTGGCGTCTTCCTGAACCGGTTCGTTGCGGTCGGCGGCTCCAGTCTCTTCCGGAACAGGATAGGAGCTCCCTGTCCTGCTGCGGTCGGGCGAGAGGTGTTCGGGAACTCGCGGATCGCAAATCGCCGTGAGCCGGTCGGCGGCAACCCGCGCGAACCTGAGCGTCAACTTTCTCCGACGCGCTGCATGCATTTGCCTGTGCGGCGCGCCAGGGTCACCGCGCAGGATTTCGGCATCGTAGGCGTCCGCCAGGATCAGGCCCGTGTTCGGTGGCAGGACGTCCCGCGGAAAGTCCTCATTCACGGCCCAGAAAAACTGTTCGCAATACTCGAGGTAGCGTTGCCATTTCCGGTCCGATCGGAAATCGGCAAGCCCGGACTTGCACTCGATGATCCAGATTTCGCCCTTGGGGCCTATGGCCATGACGTCGACGCGAAGACCCGGCGCCGGGCTGAACTCCTCGATAGCCACGAAGTCGAGATGCCTGAGGTAGCGAATGACGCCCCGCGCGAGTCGGCGGCCTGTATCCTGACGGGCAGGCATGGGGGTGATGAACATTGCAGGAACAGTTTGTCAAGTTGGGCAGGCGAGGGACTGCGACGAGCTTGCCCGGCGCACGCTTAGGGACTATCCTACGTTCAGGCGGACACTGCGCCTCTCGTGCATGGCTATATTCCAGTTGCCGATGAAATTCTCTAGGGAGCTGGCTCTGCAACAGGTTCCGGCCCGTCGTATCCGGCGCCCACCTGGTAGGAACAGGGGCATGGGGGATATGAACGGCCATCACGGTTGATTTCGCGGTTCCGCCGATGCGCAGGACGCCCGCAAACTGGCGCCGGAAATGCAATGAACGGAATTGCGGGCGAGAAGTCGGACATGCGGCGGGGTGCGCTGGCGCGCCGCGCCGGGGCGAATCGCAGACAATCGGATGACGCCGCCAACCTGCGCCTTCTCGAACTTCTTGCCCGACAGGCCGGTCGCGTCGTCGCGGGATATCTTCCGGTCCGGACCGAGATCAACCCGGTCCCCGCCATGACCGGCATCCTTGATGCGGGAAAGCCGGTGTGCGTTCCGGTCGTCGTGCGTCCCGGTGCGCCGCTGCTCTTTCGCGAGTGGACGCCTGACGCCGACCTCGTCGACGGGGCATTCGGCGTCCCGACCCCGGTTGCAGGACGGTTCGTCGAACCCGATCTCTTCGTGGTGCCGCTCGTCGCCTTCGACCGGCGTTGCTACCGCCTCGGCTACGGCGGGGGCTTCTACGACCGGACGCTCGGTGAAGTGCGCAATCGCCGGAATGACGTTCTTGCATTCGGGTTCGCCTACGCGGTGCAGGAGGTTCCTGCGGTTCCGCGCGATGCAACGGACCAGCGGCTGGATGCGGTCGTCACCGAGGCACAGGTTCATGTTCCGTACGGGAAACTTCCGGAATCCGGGTGAGTTCGGCGAACGCATTGCCACGCCGGACCGGACGCCGAATGCTCTTGTTCTTTGGGTTTGCGGCCACTATCGGTTCGTCCATGAGGCTGCTGTATCTGGGAGACGTGTTCGGTCGTGGCGGACGGCAGGCGGTTTCCGAGCTGCTGCCCGGAATTCGCCGTGACCGACGCATCGACTTCGCCGTCGTCAATGCGGAAAACGCCACCGACGGCCGCGGTCTTTCACTGGCGCACGCAGAGCAGCTCTTCGATGCGGGCGCCGACTGCCTGACGCTTGGGGACCATGCCTTCGACCAGCGCGAAATGATCGCCGGAGTCGAGAGGGAGCCCCGAATCCTCCGCCCCCTGAACTACGGCCGGAGCATCCCGGGGCGCGGCGCACGGGTCTTCGATGCGCCGAACGGCCGCCGCGTGCTCGTGGCGCAGGCGCTTGGCCGCGTGTTCATGCGTCCCGACTTCGACGATCCGTTCGCCGCGCTCGATTCCCTGCTCCGGGCGCATCCGCTCCGGACGGGGGCGGATGCGGTCATCGTCGATTTCCACGCGGAAGCGACATCGGAGAAGAACGCGCTAGGCCATTATCTCGACGGACGGGCGTCGCTCGTGGTCGGTTCCCATACCCATGTTCCGACAGCGGACGCACGGATTCTTGCCGGCGGCACGGCGTACCAGTCCGACGCCGGCATGTGCGGCGTCTACGAAAGCGTCATCGGATTCGACCGAATCGTGCCGGTGGAAAGGTTCCGAACCGGTCTGGCGCCGAAACGGATGACTCCGGCAAGGGGCGCGGGCACGGTTTCCGGCGTATTCGTCGAGACGTCCGACAGCACCGGCCTTGCCGTGAAAATCGAACACGTCGTCGCTGGCGCCACATTCGTGCGCCGTGCCGCGGAATGAACTCGCGGCAGCTTTCCTGGCTCGCACTGATCATGCTTGGCGTCGGCTGGGGTCTGGCCGTGCCGCTTACGCGCATCGCGGTTTCGACGGGGCATGGCCACTTCGGACTGATATTCTGGCAGATCGTGTTCTCGGGAACGGTCCTGGCCGTCCTCGCCTACACGGGCGGACGCCGGCGCCGCATCCGGCCCCTCACCAGGCCGCGCCTAGCGGTCTGCGTGGTAATCGCGCTTGCCGGGACCGTGATCCCGAACACGTTTTCGTATCAGGCCGCCGTGCATCTTCCCGCGGGCGTCATGGCCATCATCATCTCCCTGGTGCCGATGTTTGCGCTTCCTCTCGCGGTCTGCATCGGAATCGAACGCCTGCGGCTGGTGCGCGTAGCCGGAATTGCCTGCGGCGCCGTCTCGATCGGCCTCCTCCTCGGCCCCGACACAAGCCTGCCGGATCCGGCGGTCTCAGTCTTCGTCCTCGTCGCGATGGTTGCTCCGCTCTGCTACGGCGTCGAGGGAACGTTTGTCGGGAAGTTCGGCCTTGCCGGGTTGAATCCCGTGGAAGCGCTGTTCTGGTCATCGGTCATCGGTCTCTTCATTGCCGTTCCTCTGGCCCTTGCATCCGGCCAGTGGATCGATCTCATTCGCCCATGGGGCGATGCCGAGTTCGCACTATTGTCGCTTTCGATCCTCCATGCCCTCTGCTACGCTGGCTACGTTTGGCTGGTGGGCCACGCAGGCACGGTTTTCGCCGCCCAGGCGTCCTACCTTGTGACCGGATGCGGCGTGTTCTGGTCCATTGTCCTCCTCGGCGAGAGCTATTCCGGCTGGGTCTGGGGGTCGATGCTGCTGATGACTGCCGGTCTGATCCTGGTTCAACCGAGGTCCGCACCGGGGGAACCCGGGGCCATGGGCGCACCTGGCCGACAGCGGGCACGGAATTCGGCCGGGCGCGTGAAGCGGGGACGCAGCCGGGAATGAGTGTATTTGCTATACCCGAGCAGTGGGCCGCCGCCTTCGCTATTGCGGTCGTGCTCTGCATGTTCGCGGCATTTCTTGCGGAGCGTTACCCGCCCGAGGTAGTCGCGCTCTCGGCTGCGGCGGCAATGGTGCTTTCCGGTGTCCTTCCGGTTGAACGGGCACTGGACGTGTTTTCCAATCCCGCTCCGTGGACAGTGGCGGCCATGTTCATACTCTCGGGCGCGCTGGTGCGGACAGGAGCGCTCACGCGCCTGACGGACTGGGTCAGCGCGCACGCCGAAGAGCGGCCGGCGATGATTCTCGGCGTGCTCGGCGGAGTGGTGATCTTCGCATCCGCCTTCATGAACAACACGCCGGTCGTCGTGGTTCTCATTCCGGTCGCGATCCGGGTGGCGAAGGCGATGGGAACTGCGGCGTCGAAGCTGCTCATTCCGCTTTCCTACGTCGCGATACTGGGCGGCATGTGCACGCTCATCGGAACCTCGACCAACCTGATCGTTGACGGGGTTGCGCAGTCGAAGGGGCTGGAGCCCTTCGGCATGTTCGAGATCACGCCGCTTGCGCTGGTGCTTGCGATGTTCGGCCTCGCCTACATCCGGCTGCTCGCGCCGCGCCTGCTTCCTGAACGCGAGTCTCTCAGCGGGTTGCTGAACATCAGGCCGGAAAAGAGGTACTTCACCGAGGTCACGGTCTCCGAAGACAGCAGACTGGTCGGGCGCAATCCCTTCGAGGTCGCGGACTTCAGGCACGGCGGTGGGCGAGTTGTCGATGTCGTCAGGCGCGACGAGTCCCTTGGCCGCGCCTCACCCGACGTCAGGCTCAGGGTGGGGGACAGGGTTGTACTGCGCACCAGGGTGGGGGAACTCCTCGGATTGCGGGACAGCCAGACGGTCTCGATGGCGGATACCGTCTCGACTCGCGAGTCGACGACCGTCGAGGCACTGATCACGCCGGACTGCAGGATAGCTGGCAAGCGGCTCGGTGCCTTGAATCTCAGGCGGCACTATGGGGTCTACACGCTGGCCGTGCACCGCAGGAACCGAAACCTCGGCGGGCAACTCGACGATGCCGTCGTCCACGTCGGGGACACGCTTCTGCTGGAGGGATCTCCGGTGGATATCCGCCGGCTTGCGGACGACATGCACCTGGTCGACCTCGTGACGCCGGATTCCCGCCCCTACAAGCGGTCGCATGCGCCTTGGGTGGTTCTTTCGCTGGCAGGGGTCGTCGTGCTTTCGGCACTCGGAATCGCGCCGATATTCGCGCTTGCGATGGTTGCTGTCGCTGTCGTGCTCCTGAGCCGGTCGATCGAAGCCGATGAAGCCTTCGGTTCGGTTGATGCGCGGCTTCTGGTCTTGATCTTCTCAATGCTGGTGGTCGGTTCTGGAATGGAGGTATCCGGGTCCGTGTCGATTGTCGCGGAAGGCATTGCACCGCTGGTCACGGCCATGCCGCCGTTCTTCGTAATATGGTCGATCTACCTTCTGGCGTCGGTGCTGACGGAACTCGTTTCGAACAACGCCGTAGCCGTGGTGGTGACGCCAGTCGCAGTCGCCCTCGCGCATACGCTCGGGGTCGACCCCCGTCCGCTGGTCGTTGCCGTGATGGTCGCCGCGTCCGCCAGCTTTGCAACGCCGGTCGGTTACCAGACAAACACGCTGGTCTACAGCCCGGGCGGATACTCGTTTCACGACTTTCTGCGTTTCGGGCTGCCTCTGAACTTGAGCATGGGTATCCTGACGAGCCTGCTCATCCCGGTGTTCTGGCCTCTTTATCCCTCCAGCGGATGACGTTGTACGGCTGTATGGCGCAGAGCGGACTCCTCCGGAAATCGCGGATTCATTCGCCGGTTCGCAAGGAGGCGCCCGGGCAAGTCGGCGCCGGACAGGCGCTTGCCGCTCGGTAGATGCGGGTCTAGGCTAGCGGCGTAGAAAATGGAGGCGTGGATGGAAAACTTGACAGCCGGATGGGCGCGGGCAGGCGCGGCACTGGTGCTGGCGCTGGCAATCGGGTCAGCCGTCCCTGCGCAGGAGCGCGTTGCGAGCGAGGAAGCCGCAGTTGCGGTATTCAAGGAGCGGCTCGAATTCATGGAGTCTCTGGGTGCGGCGTATCGGATGATCCGGCAATTCGCCGCTGGCAGGGTCTCGGCGGAAGACGCGGCGGCGGCGGCCGAAAGGATCGCGGCGGCGCCGGACAGAATTCCTTTGCTGTTCCCGGACGGAAGCGGCATGGAAGCGAATCCGAAATCGGAAGCGAGCCCTGCGATCTGGGAAAGGTGGGATGAATTCGAGGCGGCCTCCGCGTTCCTTCGTGAGCGCGCCGAGGAGTTTGCATCGGCAATTGAATCGGATGACGCAGGGCTGATTTCCGCTGCCGCGATGGCTCTCGGAAGGGAAGGCTGCGGCGGATGCCACGGACTTTTCCGCGCGGACAACCGCTAGACATCGCAAGTCAGAGCAATACTGGCGCAAGTTCCAGGACGCAAACGACGACGATTGCCGCGGCCGCAATTACGGCCAGCGCGCGCTTGTTGGATGCAAGCTTCGGCGGCTCCTGGCCGGCGGCTATGCGCCGGCGACCGGAAAACATCGGCCGGACGAGTGTCTCGCGTCTCGCGATGACGTGGAAGAGCACCGCCGCAATGTGCAGCAAGACGAGAAAAAAGAGTGTTCTTGCAACGATGTGGTGGAACTCCGCTGCGTTCCTTGCTGCCTCGTAGCTGACGAGGAACGCCAAGGGTCCTTCCAGATAGCCGTCCGCGCCTATCGCGAAGAGGCCGAGACAGGCTTGCAGCGCCAAGAGCGCCAGCATGGCGATGACGGAGAGGCCGCCAAGGGGATTGTGGCCGGAATGGTTGTCCGGGATGCCCTTCAGAATCTTGACGACGTAGTCCCGGAGCACGCCAGGCGCCGGGATCACGTTCCGAAACAACGACGTCTCGCTGCCCAGGAAGCCCCATGCGATTCTCGCCAGGATGAGGATTAGCAGGGACTTGCCCGCCAGGAAGTGGATGTCGAAGCGACCGGCGCGTCCGCTCAGAAGGCAGGTAACGAACAAGATGGCCAAGAGCCAGTGGAACACGCGCGTGGGAAGGTCCCAGGCTACTTCGCGGCGTTCACCGAGTGCGATTTCGTCAGGATGGCTCTTCAATCTCCAGACCTCGCATCAAGGCACCGGGCGGACAAGATCGGAAGAAGGCGCAGCCAGCGGTTCGGCCAGCCATTCACGCGCCCTCTCGCGGCCAGACTGCCAATCGGAGCCGACGACAGGTTCCCGGGCCATCCGGTGCGGATCGCCGGCGGCAACGATATTCCGTGTGACGATCGCCGACAAGCCGGGATCGACGTATCCCAGCCACGACATACGCGAGCATGTTCGACAAATTCGATCATGCTTCGTGCCGATCCGGACCTGTAGTGGCAAAAGGTCTTCGTCTCTGCAGCAGGTGCTCTGTATGGTGCGCCCCTGCAACCAGTCCAAGTCAGTCAGCTCGATCAAGCTTTTCCATATTCCTCTTCTCCCTGAACGGAACCCCAATGCCGAAGCGGATTGCCCGGCTGACGGGATTCTGCCTGTGGAAGGGAAGGCCGGAAGGTGTGTCAAATTTGAACGCGAGTCTTGGGTCAGTTTTGGGCTGGACTTGACAGATAGGGGCGAGCCTGTCGGGAAACAGATCCCGGGTCGATTGTCAGTCAGGAAATTCATGGCGACAAGTAGTGTTCAAAATGACGAGCTCAACAATTTGGAAGACGCTGTACACAAATAGGAGAAGGACTGCAGCAGCCAAGCCTGGGCAGTCGGGATGAAGTTTCGGGGCGGCGCGAATTTGACGCGGCAGTGGCCCGAGCATCGGAATCCGAGTTCACGCGGCAAGCCGTGAAAGGGATAACAAATGAGGCCGACCTGCAAAACGCCCTTGCACGGCGCGAATTTCGCGCCGATTTCGACTGATTCTGCTCGGATGGTCCTTGGAGATCGGAGCCGCCACAAGGTATTGTGCAGTTGTCGAAAAAGCAGCAACGGAGGCGGCCCCGATGTCCTTGAGATCCACCGGCTAACCAATGTCTGGAACCGATTTCAAGGGGACGCTTTTCCCCGACGCTTGCCGAGGAGGTCGGGCCGCTGCTGGAAAACCACAGGAAACTCGTCCGGGCTCTCGACCTTGCCGAGGTCGAGCGTTTCGTCTCGACGCGCTGGGGCGGCCCCGGCCGGCCGCAGGGGACAGCCGGCAGGCCCTGGCGCCGGGCCTTCGGGTCGCCAAGGCGATATGGGATTTGCCGACGACCCGGGACCTGATCGACAGGCTCGGAATCGACGCGACGCTGCGCAGGCTGTGCGGCTGGCCGCGCGTCGGCGCGATCCCGAGCGAAGTCGACCTTTTCGCGTGGCGTTCGCCGAGGTTCTCGGACCAGGCCCGCCTTGCGGAGCGCATGCACGAGGCCCTGGTGAAGGAGGCCCTGGCAGCGGAACTGATCGGCCACGTCTCGCGGGACATCGACGGCGATCGAGGGGCGGGAGAAGCCGGTCGCCGAAGCACGGCGGCCGGGACGAAGCCGAAGCGCCGGCGCGGGCGTCCCTCAAGGGCGAGGAAGTCGAGAAGGAACCCGGCGTCTCGAACGGTCAGTCTGAATGGCATGAGCCTCAAGGAGATGCTCGACGTACCTGCGGCGCGCCTGCGACCATGGCGCGAAGAGGAACGCAAAGGGGCTTCCTGACGGGCCATGGATCCGGCTACAAGCTCCCTATGACACGGCCGACAGCGGCGTGCCGGTGAGCGCCATCCTGAAGACCTCGGCATCGGTCGACGACAGCCAGGTGGCGATCCCCCTTGCGACGATGAGTGCCGGACGCGTGACCGACCTCCATGACCTCATGGACGCGGCCTATGACGCGACAGAGATCCACCGGATGAGCGAACGCCTTCGGCCACGTCCCGATCATCGACGTCCGAACCCGCGTCGTGACACGGAGCTCAAGCGGGACCTGAAGCGCGAGGCCCGGGCACTGCGCGCATGCGGCCTCGCCATGCCCGAGAGCGTCCGCTACCGGATCCGTTCGGGGGTCGAGCGGAGCAACGCCCGTCTCAAGGACGAGTTCGGGGCCCGCCACGTGCGCGTCCGGGGACATGCGAAGGTTCTTTGCCACCTGATTGTTCGGGGTTCTGGAAATTCACGGTCGACAAGCTGATGTGCCTCGCCGCGCCTTCCTGAGCTCTCCCCGTCCTTCGGGACGGCCCGATCCACTCCGAATACGCCGCCGCGGGACCGGCGAGCGGCCAAGCCTGGCCGGCAGTCGCGGCATGTTCGCTCTTTGTTCCGGACCGTTCGGCGGCAACGGCGAAAGTCCGAGGATTCGGGCAGCTTGATTCGCGATTCCGACCGCGCCGGGGAACCGGCCCCGTTCATCGGGCGCTTAACCCAATGGTTTTGCAAGAGGCTCAAATTGATGCATTATTGGACGATCCTCAGAAACCATAGCCACTCGCGGTCCGCACATCGGGGCGGACTTTTCCGTGAGTGATTGGCCTGTCCTGCAAGGCTATTCCTGAACCGGGTGGGCAACCCGGGGCGGCGCGCACGCATCTTCATCTGCGTGACGGTCGGGTTGCTGCCGGCCTCGATCATTCCGGCAATCTTCAAGTAGCGAATGCCGTTCAGGTTGCGAACCGCGATCTGCGCGGCTCGTTTGGTGCGTCCATTCATCGACGAGCTTGGCGCCGAGGCCTATCCCGTCGGCGAAATGGGCCGGGCTGCTCATGCCGACGCGGCGCCGGTTCACCCCGAATCCAGAGCTGAATTACAACTTTGAGCAGCATCTCGATGCGGTGAGCATTGGCCGCGCCCCCGTGCGCTGTCCGCTCACGTGCGATCAAGGCAACAACATTCCCGTTGCCGCAGTCAACCACGACGCTCCGAGGCCCTGACCGACTCGGTGCCGGCGGCCAACGCAGCTGTCAAGATCACCCGCAATGTCGTTGATGGTCAGCACTCCATTCGGTCAGTTTTTTCCGATCACGCAACCTTGTCGAAGCGGCTCGGCCGGATCAGCACTTCTGCGGAATTCCCGAGATGTTCATGCACTTTCCGGATCATGCCGATCGACAAGCCACGCCCGCGGTTGAGAACGTCCGCCACCCGGTTTCGGGGACCGGTCATCGGCTCCAGATCCTTGCGTGTCAGACCCTGCTGCTCCATCCGGAACCGGATTGCCTCGACCGGATCGGACGGGTCCATGGGATAGTGCTTCGCCTAATAGACTTCGATCAGTGTGGCGAACACGTCGAGGCGGTCGCCTTCCGGCGAGCCGCCCCTGGAACCCCAAAGGCGTTCGGCCTCCTCGAGCGCTGCCTCGTAGTCCGCTTCGGAGCGGATGGGTCTCAGTTCAGTCGCCATGGCTCACCTCGGCTGCATCTATCTTGTCATATGCCTTGTGGGTGCCAATCCACTTGATCCAGACGATACCCTTCTCGAAGTCGACTGCCACTACCAAGCGGTAGTCATTGCCCTTTACGTTGAAGACAATCCACTCGGCGTTGACTATGCTGGCCGTGGCGTAGCGTCTCTTCACATCGGCGGAACTCGCCCACTCCGCCTTGCCGACTTCATCGAACCAAGCATCAAGCGCGGCCTTCGCCGCCGACTGATCCTTTCGTCCCGCGTGGCTCTCGACAAACTCCCGCAAGGTGCGGCGGGCAATTATCCTCATTTGAGTCTCAACAAATTGCGAGACCATTATGGTCTCAAGATCAAATTTCTCAAGTATTGAAGCCCAGGCGGTGATCTGTTCCGTCCCTCCGGGAGACAATTCTCGGCATCCGTCCCCGTTCACCCGTGTTGCTACGAGCAGCCCTCGGGTGCCCGCCTGCATGTCGAGGGAAACCCAGACGGGGTACATGGCGCGGGCCAGAGCTTCCGAGTGCGAGCGCGCCCGCAGGGCCGTGGAACGTCGCCGCAAGGTCGGGTTGTGCACTAACTGCGGCAAGCACCCCGCTGCCCCGGATCACTCGTCAAATTTGCCGATCGTCGAGCAGCGCCTGGGGCGTATCGTCCGGCATTCACCTGATCGCATCGACCCCGTAACCCAATGCATGGAACACCAGGCGACCAGTGATGGGTTGGAGCATGGTCAGCGGGCGATGGACTGACAGCACGCGAAGGTCCTCGCCACCCGGGGGCGCCACTCCGACGTGCAGCACAGGCCATTTCCGCAACGAGCACGCTGCCCAAACGGGGAGATGGCCCGGTGATGGAAAAGCTAGGCCTCGGTGCAACGGTGATCGGGGGCTGAGGCGGCTGGAGGACGCCATCAGAGTTGCCGTTCTTGTCGCGGCAAGTCCGAGCGAGGACGGATTCAGCGAACCATCCCCGACATTTTTTGGCGAGCCGAAACACGTCCCCAGGTGCTGTAGTCGCGGGCTCGGTCTCGGCAACGTGATCGCCAAAGGGGCCTTGTCTAGCGACAAACCTTCATCGGAAGGATTGGGCCCCACCGCGTTTCCAGAGGTGCGCCGAATTCCATAAATCCCGCTCGCTTGTATGCTGCGATAGCGCGCGCATTTTCCGGGTGCGGATCGGTTGCGACCACCGGGGCTCCTTCCTCAAAGAGCGTCTTCAGCCGCTCGGCAATGAAGGCAGAGCCATGCCCTTTCTCGATCATGTCCGGCTCGCCGATAAATTGATCGATGCCCCGCGACCCCTTTGGGAGCGGAAAGAAATAGTGATCTTCCCAGCCATGCACAGTGTAGTCTTGCATGTACGCAAAGGGGCGTCCGGCTGTCGAGACAATCCATCGCGCAACGCGAGCGTCAGCCAAATCCGCCTCGTCACCGGGATCAATTGAATCCCACCACTCGCGAATATGTGGCCGTGATTGCCATTCCAGCAACATGTCGAGATCGGCTATCTTCGCCCTTTGAAAGGTGTATCGGTTAGTCGTTGCCATATCAGTACGGTAACACATTATCCTCCGACATTCAGAGCATATCGGCGCAAAGGCACAGGCTGATGGTACGGCGTCCCCCGCCAAGGAAAGACAGTCCTGTCATTCTGAGGCCTGAACATCGGTCAGTTGTTTCCGGCAGGACTTTGGGGAAACCACCGCCACGTTGAACAAGCGATCGGAAACCGTCCGTTGATGGTGATGATCGTCGGGCAGAATCATTGCAGGCGTTAATGCGATGGAACTTGCGGACGTCGCGAAGCACCTTTTTTCGGCACCCTCATCGTGTTCGTCCTCGCCGTCTACCGCGAACAACTTGCACATTCGGTCAACGCGCTTAGCCGCAACTACTTCGACTCGAACGGCTATCTTCACAGCTTTTTCGATGCTGACTTCCGGCTGCCCGACTCCGATCGACGGACGTTCATCAATGCTCGGCTCCGGACAACCGTCAACGACGACCTTGATCTACGGGAAATGCTGGCACTCTTTCGGGGCCTCCAACCTCGATCTGAGAACCGGCGCCAATGCCTTTCGCGGCCAGTGCATTCTGTACGAATCCCTGAGCGAAGATCAGAATGAAAACGTGCTGGCGACGACTGTTGCCCTGTTCCTCAGGATGATAGATCCGGATCTCTGTCGTCGTTTTGCCGCCGGCGAGGCCTCGGTTTTCTACGTTGCTGACCCTGTCTTCGACTGACCCGGTCTTGAGACCCTCCGATACGACAGGGTGAGTGCAATCTTCGAAGCCGCGGTCATCCTGACCGGGCCGAAGGCCGCCTTGTCCGATCAATCGCAAACGGACACACACACACCCTCTTCCTCAGGATCGATACGGGCTTGCGGATCGCACCGTCCGCAGTTCCGAAAGCGATCACGACACGCTCGCCACCCCCGAACAGTTCTGGAGTCACCGGGGGATCAAACCGGAAGCAGACGGCGAGCGAAGGCGACCTGCCGGTTGGCGCCCAGCGAATGTTTTCGTAGAAAATTTCAAGGGAGGCGAGTTTGGCAAACAGCCAGAACCCCGGAACCGGAATTCGGGCGCTGCTGGCGGCCAAGTGCGGTTGGCGGAGCCGGCAAGTCAGGCTCAAGCCGATCCGGCGGCAGCGCCGCGCCCCGCACATGAGAGTTTCCGCCAGCCAGCCTGTCGAGCCCGCCAACTGGTCGCGGCGTCCGACCGCTTGCCGCTGGCCGCCGGCGAACCGCGTCAACCCCGCGCAGTGATGTCCGCACGCAAGCACGTCTCGGCGGAATTGCGCCTCGGGGGTCGCAAGATGGACAACTTCGTCCGTGTCAAGCGACCCTGGAAGGGTCGACAACGGATCATCCAATCCATCCGTCGCGGGCCGGACGGCAGGGCGGCAATGCCAAGGTCGGCGATCAATCCAGGCCGACAGAAGCGAGGCCGGAGCATTTCATGAATCCTTGACGCGGTATGCTCCCGGATTCAGTTCCTTCACTGCTTGAACACGTTCGGCTGACTTTCGTATAGTGAGCTTCGGTCCCGGCAAGGGACCGGACACGAACTTGCTTTTTTGTCGGGCATCGAGCGATAGCGGAAAGCGGGGCAGGGGGCACTATGGCCGGCCATTCGAAATGGGCAAACATTCAGCATAGAAAGAACCGGCAGGACGCTGCGCGTTCCAGGCTCTTCTCGAGGCTGGCGAGGGAAGTCACCGTTGCCGCCCGCCAAGGCGACCCCGATCCTGACAAGAATCCGAGGCTCAGGCTTGCGGTCAAGGAAGCCAAGTCGAATTCGGTTCCGAAGGACGTGATTGAGCGGGCAATCGCAAAGGCGTCCGGCGCTGACGGCGAAAACTTCGAGGAAATCCGGTATGAGGGCTATGGCCCGGACGGCGTCGCAATCATCGTCGAAACGATGACCGACAACCGGAACCGAACCGCCTCGAGCGTGCGGTCGATACTCGGGAAGGCCGGAGGAAGCCTTGCCGAAACCGGGGCCGTCGCCTTCCTGTTCGAACGCAAGGGTCTCGTTCTTTATCCGGGTGGCACCGGCAGCGCGGATGACATGCTCGAGGCGGCGGTTGAAGCCGGCGCCGAAGATGTCGAGAGCTCGGAAGAAAGCCACGAGATCTATTGCGATTCGCGTGACCTCAACGATGTTTCCCAGTCGCTCGAAACGGCATTCGGAGAATCCGAGTCGTCGAAACTGATCTGGAAGCCGGTCACGACGATGCCGCTCGATCTCGAGGGTGCGCAGAAGATCATGCGGCTCGTAGATGCCCTCGAGGAGGACGACGACGTGCAGACCGTGACCACCAACATCGAAATTCCGGATGACATCATGGACAAGCTGGCGGTTTGACCGCATTCCGGCAACAAAAACGGCAGCAACACGGGGCACGCGGATGCCGGAGAACCTTTGCCGACGAATCCGCCGGCCCGGGACTGTAGTTTGCCTTGAAATTCTGGCAGGAAGCGGCGCGATCCGGATCGGGTTTCCATTCTGGCATTGCTGCGCGGGAAGCATGGCGCCGGGTTCGCGGGATACAAGGGAAGGGCAGAGAGAACGATGCTGATTGGCACCCCGGCAGAATCATTTCCGGAGGAGACGCGTGTGGCGATGACCCCGGCATCCGCGGCGACTCTCGCCAGCTTCGGGCACGGCTGCATCATCGAGGCGGGGGCCGGTGCTGCCGCGGGATTTTCGGACTCCGAATACGCAGAAGCCGGCGTGAGGGTCGCCGAGTCGGCGGAGGAACTGTGGAAAACTGCGGACATCGTCGCGAAGATCCGGCCTCCTGACGCCGGGGAACTCGAACTGCTCCGAGAGGGTCAGCTACTCGTCAGCCTATTCTATCCCGCTCGCAATGGGGCGCAGCTCGAGTCGGCTCAGGCGTCCGGCGCAAGCGTCATCGCAATGGACATGGTTCCGCGCATCAGCCGGGCGCAGAAAATGGATGCGCTGAGTTCGATGGCGAACGTCGCGGGCTACCGGGCTGTGATTGAGGCAGGCAGCAACTTCGGTCGGTTTTTCACCGGGCAGGTGACGGCTGCCGGAAAGATTCCGCCGGCGATCGTCCTCGTGATCGGCGCGGGCGTTGCCGGGCTGGCGGCTATAGGCGCAGCCCAGGCGCTCGGCGCGGTCGTTCGCGCCTTCGACGTCCGCCGCGAGGTCGCCGAACAGATCGAGTCGCTTGGCGCAGAGTTCCTCTTCCTGGATTTCGACGAGGATGCATCCGGCGAGGGCGGGTACGCGGCGCCTTCGAGCCCCGAGTTCCGCTCAAAGCAGCTCGAACTCTTCCGCGCTCAAGCACCGGAAGTGGACATCGTCGTGACCACCGCGCTCATCCCCGGTCACGATGCTCCGAAGCTCTGGCTTGCGGACATGGTCTCGGCCATGAAGCCCGGGTCGGTCATCGTGGATCTCGCTGCGGAACAGGGCGGCAACTGCGAACTGACCGTCGCCGACGAACGGATCGTGACGGAGAACGGGGTGACGGTCATCGGCTACACGGATCTCCCCGGCCGAATGGCAGCGCAGTCGTCGGCGCTCTATGCAACGAATATCTGCCATCTCATTGATGATCTGACGCCGGAAAACGACGGAGTCATCAACCACGACATGGACGATGACGTAATTCGCGGCGCGACGGTGGTGCACGCCGGAGAAGTCACCTATCCGCCTCCGCCGCCTAGGGTCGTCGCGACCGCGGTCCTTCCAACGAAACCCGCGCCCGCCCACTCGCCTGAGGCGCAGGCTGAACTGGCTGCCGCGGAGCAGGCGCGGGCGCAGCGGAAAGCCGGAATCTGGCAGATCGCAATGCTGGTTGCAGGCGGAATTGTCATGCTGGCGGCCGGAATTTACGCACCGCCGGCCTTCATGCAGCATTTCGTGGTTTTCGCTCTGGCGTGCTTCGTCGGATACCAGGTGATCTGGAACGTCAATCACGCGCTGCACACGCCCCTCATGTCCATCACCAACGCCATTTCAGGCATTATCATTCTTGGCGCACTCCTGCAGCTTGGCAGCGGAAGCATCCTCGTCACTTTCCTGGCCGGAGTGTCCGTGTTGATCGCGGCGATCAACATCGTCGGCGGCTTCCTCGTCACGCGGCGCATGCTGCAGATGTTCCAGAAATCTTGATTGGATCGGGATGATGGAATCAGGACTTGTCACAGCCGCCTACATTGCCGCGAGCGTCCTCTTCATTCTCGCTCTGGGCGGCCTGAGCAACCAGGAGAAGGCTAAGCGGGCGATCTGGTTCGGAATCGTCGGCATGGCGCTCGCTGTGTTCGCGACGATATTCGGCCCGGAGGTCGACGGCTGGTCCTACGTCATTCTGGTGCCGTTGCTTGCGGGCGGCGCGATCGCCGGAATCGTCGTCGCCAGACGCGTCAAAATGACGGAAATGCCGCAGCTCGTCGCCGCGCTGCACAGTTTCGTCGGCCTAGCTGCCGTGTTCATCGGCATCAATTCGGATCTGGCCGGGCCGCACATGGAGGATGCCGCGGAAATCATCATCCATGAGGTGGAGATCTTCCTCGGCGTGTTCATCGGTGCGGTCACCTTCACAGGGTCCGTGGTGGCCTACGGCAAGCTCTCCGGCCAGCTGTCCGGCAAACCATTGACGATTCCCGGCCGGCACCTCCTGAACCTGCTGGCCGTGATCGCCTCGTTCGCGCTCCTGGCCATGTATCTCGGCGGTTCCGGAAGCTGGACGCTATATGCGATGACGCTCCTGGCGCTGATTCTGGGCGCTCACCTGGTCATGGCGATCGGCGGCGCGGACATGCCGGTCGTGGTCTCTATGCTCAACAGCTATTCGGGATGGGCTGCTGCGGCCACCGGCTTTCTGCTCGGAAACGACCTTTTGATCGTCACGGGCGCGCTTGTCGGTGCATCTGGCGCGATCCTCAGCTACATCATGTGCCGGGCGATGAACCGGTCGTTCATTTCGGTGATCCTGGGCGGCTTCGGAACCGGCGCCGGAGAATCAATCGACATCGACGGCGAAATGGTGGCAACCGATGCCCAGACGGTGGCGGCGCAGCTCGACAATGCGCAGTCGGTGATCATCGTTCCTGGCTACGGCATGGCTGTTGCGCAGGCGCAGACTTCGGTTTCCGAACTTGTGCGGAGACTGCGCGCCAGCGGAAAGCAGGTGCGCTTCGCGATTCATCCGGTCGCCGGCCGCTTGCCAGGCCACATGAACGTCCTGCTTGCCGAGGTCAAGGTCCCATACGACATCGTCCTCGAAATGGCGGAGATAAACGCCGACTTCCCCGAAACAGATGTCGCGGTCGTGATCGGATCGAACGACATCGTGAACCCCGCGGCCCAGGAGGATCCGAACAGCCCGATCGCGGGCATGCCCGTACTCGAGGTCTGGAATGCGACGTCGGTGATCGTTTGCAAGCGCGGGCACGGCACCGGCTACTCCGGGATCGAGAATCCGCTGTTCTACAAAGAGAATACGCGCATGCTGTACGGCGATGCGAAAGCGACGCTTGATCAGCTTCTGGGACTTGTCCAGTAGTGCAGGCGCCGGAGTCACTGTGCATTCCGTTCGGGATCTGGCCGGAAGAAGCGGCGACGCCCTGGCCGGACATGACGCCGCGCGCCCTTTCCCTGGAGGCAGGTTGAGATGAGCTTTTCCGGCGCCTTTCCCGACCGCGACTTCATGGCTTCGACGACCGCGAAAATGCTCCTGGAAATCGGCGCTGTCGACGTTCGGCCAGAAAAGCCGTTCGTGCTGACCTCGGGTCTTGCGAGTCCGGTGTACGTCGATTGCAGGAAGGTCATTTCGTATCCCCGCGTCCGCAACACGCTGATGGATTTCTCCGTCTCGATTCTGCTCAGGGAAGTCGGGTTTCAAGGCCTAGACGCCGTCGCCGGCGGCGAGACAGCCGGAATACCTTTCGCGGCGTGGATCGCGGACAAGATGGAACTGCCGATGCAGTACGTGAGAAAGAAGCCGAAGGGATTCGGTCGCGCGGCGCAGGTCGAGGGAGACATTCGCGACGGACAGAGAGTGCTTCTCGTCGAGGACCTCGCGACCAACGGCGGCAGCAAGATCCGATTCTGCGATGCATTGCGCAGTGCCGGCGCCGTCGTCTCCGATGCGATCGTGATCTTCTTCTACGACATCTTTCCGGAGGCCCGGCGCGAACTTCGCGAGAACGGACTAAGGCTGCACGCGCTGGCGACATGGCGGGATGTCCTCGCTGAATGCCGTCGGAACGCAGTCTTCGATGCCGGCAGGCTCAGCGAGGTCGAGGCATTTCTCGATGATCCCTTCCTCTGGTCGAACGCCAACGGCGGCGCGGGCGAACCCGCCGGATGATCGACGTGTCGCCGCCGGGTTCGACGCCTGTGTCTCGGATTGACCCACCTCGGCGCTTGCGCGCTGCAATGGTTGCTCGGGCGCCTTCGATCAAGGGATCAGGGCGCGCGCCGGCTTCCACGCAGCCGCAATCCGGGCGCATGAAGTCGGTTGGTGCCCCGCAATTGGCTAGATGAAATGGAAGCGGACTATGTGATCGTGGGCGCCGGATCCGCCGGCTGCGTGCTCGCCGACCGCCTCTCGGAGGACGGACGCTTCTCAGTGATCGTCATAGAATACGGTGGCAGCGATGCGGGGCCGTTCATCCAGATGCCCGGCGCGCTATCGTATCCGATGAGAATGCGCCGCTACGACTGGGGATTCCGGAGCGAGCCGGAACCGCAACTGGACGGTCGCCGCCTCGCGACCCCGCGTGGAAAGCTCGTGGGCGGATCCTCTTCGATCAATGGAATGGTTTACGTGCGCGGCCACGCACGCGACTTCGATCACTGGGCGGCCCGCGGCGCAGACGGCTGGTCCTTTGCGGACGTGTTGCCCTACTTCCAGCGGATGGAGGACTGGCACGACTGCGGCCACGGCGGCGATGCGGCCTGGCGCGGAACAGGCGGCCCCCTTCATGTCATCAGGGGCGCGCGCGAAAACCCGCTTTTTCGGGCGTTTGTCGATGCTGGCCGGGAAGCGGGCTACGAGGTCACCGAAGACTACAATGGCGAGAAGCAGGAAGGCTTCGGCCCGATGGAGCAGACCATCTGGCAGGGGCGGCGGTGGTCCGCGGCGCGGGCGTACCTGAGTTCGGCCCTGAAGCGGCCCGGGGTAAGGCTTGTCAGGGGATTCGCGCAGAAGATCACGATCCGACGAGGGTGCGCGACCGGCGTGGAAATCAGGCACGGACGCCGCAAGTCTATGGTGAATGCACGGCGCGAAGTGATTCTTGCTGCATCTTCGATAAATTCCCCGAAGCTGCTTCTCCTGTCGGGAATCGGCCCGAGACAGGAACTTGAAGCGCATGGAATTCATGTCGTCGCGGACCGGCCCGGGGTCGGCAAGAACCTCCAGGATCATCTGGAGGTCTATGTTCAGCAAGCCTGTCTGAAGCCGATCACGCTTTACAGGTACTGGAATCCCCTTGGAAAGGCGTGGGTCGGCGCGAGATGGCTGTTGACGCGGACAGGCCCCGGCGCGTCCAACCAGTTCGAGTCCGCCGCGTTCATCCGCTCGGGGCCGGGCGTCGACTATCCCGACATCCAGTTCCATTTCCTTCCCATCGCCGTTCACTACGACGGGACGGCACCGGCGGCTGAGCACGGCTTCCAGGTTCACGCCGGCCCGATGCGCTCGCGTTCACGCGGGGAAGTCACGCTTCGTTCGGCCGACCCCCGCGATCCTCCGGTCATCTCCTTCAACTACATGAGCAAGGAGGATGACTGGGAGGAGTTCCGCCGCGCAATCCGGTTCGCCAGGGAAATCATTGAGCAACCAGCCATGCGACCGTATGCGGGTCGCGAGATTCTTCCGGGGCCGGATGTTCGGACCGATGCCCAACTCGATTCATTTGTCCGGCGTTACGCCGAGAGCGCCTACCACCCGTGCGGGACCTGCAGGATGGGCTCGTCCGATGAATCCATGACGGTTGTAGATCCGCACTGCCGCGTCGTCGGCGTCGAGGGCCTCCGCGTCGCGGACAGTTCGATCTTTCCGCGCATCACCAACGGAAACACGAACGGACCGACGATCATGGTTGGCGAGAAGGCCTCCGATCACATCATCGGAAAGCCTCCGCTGCCTCCCTCGAATGCCGCTTCCTGGATTCACCCGGACTGGCGGAACGTGCAGAGATAGGCCGGCCCGCGTCGATGCAGGCACGCGGGCGGGCGGAGACGGCGATGCCTCCGGTCTTCAGCCGCCTTCGAAGTCTCTACGAAGGTTTTCGAAACAGCGATCAATGAACTTTCGGGCAACGCCTCGCACGATCCGCGATCCGATCTGCGCCAGCTTGCCGCCGACCGCGAATTCGGCGTCATACTGGACCAGGGTCTTCGCGTCGAGGTCGGAGAGCTTCACCCGCGCCGCGCCGCGTGCAAACCCGGCCACGCCGCCGCTTCCCTGGCCATTCAGAGTTACGCTTTCGTAGGGCCGGATGTCGGAAAGCGCGATAATGACCTTGAACCTTGCCTTGACCGGGCCGACCTTCTGGGTCGCGACGACCTCGACCTCGCCTTCGCCCGGAGAGCCACGGACCGTCTCGCAACCGGGGATGCAGCGTTGCAGGACATCCGGAGAGTAAAGTGCGTTCCAGACTTCCTTGCGTCCGGCCGGGACGATCTGTTCACCGTCGAGATTCATTGCGCGCACCTCCCGGCGGCTGGTTGTCGGCGAATTCTTCGGATTGTCGTGAATAGGCAACTGGCAAAGGGCTTTGCAAGCTCCGGATCAGGTATTTCGCATTCGACGTTCGATGCTGACCGTCCAGATCGCTGACGCGACGGCGGCGACGCCGGGGGCAAGAATGCAAAGCAGCATCGTTGTCGTGTTGTTGCCTAGCGCAAGCAGGTTGCCGGTGGCAATCGCGAGCACGCCGCCGCCAAGGGTGGTCAGCGAACCGCCGAGGCCGGATGCCGCGCCGGCGAGTTCGGGACGAACCATCAGCATTCCGGCGTTCGCGCTGGGAAGAGCGAGTCCGTTGCCGAGTCCGATAAACACCGTGAAGGCAAAAAAGGATAGCGGATGGGTCGCGCCGAGGGCCTGAAACAGCAGCGCCGCCGCCATGCCGGAGGCGATGACGGTCGTCCCAAGCACGACCATCCGTTGCCTGCCGAACCGGACCGAAAACTTTCCTGCAATTCCGTTGCCGACCAGGTACCCGATCGGCGCGAAGGTGAAGTACAACCCGATCTGCCCGGGTTCGAGTTCGTACACCTGCGCCGCGATGAACGGGCCTCCGCCCAGGTACGCAAAGAAGGTTCCCGTCGAGAAAGCGCAGGTAAGGGAATACCCCCAGAATCTCCGTGAACGGAACAGTTCCGGGAACTGCCGGACCTGATCCGAGAAACTCGACGGCCGATTTCTGCCGGTTTCCCCGAGATCGAAATAGACCAGGAGAAGGGTCGCGAGCGCAATGCCGGCCTGGAGCAGAAAGTTGGCAGTCCAGCCGAACAGTTCCTGCATGACGCCTCCTATCACGGGTGCGGCGGTCGGCACGAGCGCCATGCACATCGTGATGTAACCGATGAGGCTCGCCGCCCGCGTCGGCCCGACCATGTCCCTGGCGATGGTTCGCGACAGCACGAGGCCGGAAACCATACTTGTTTGGAGGACCCTGCAAACCATGAAGGTCTCGACGTTCGGTGCGACGGTCGCGCCGAGAGATGCCAGGGCGAAGAGCGCAATCGTGGACAAGAGGACGGGCCGCCGGCCGAACCTGTCCGCGAGCGGTCCGATCACCAGTTGCACGAAACCGCACATGAACAGGTACCCGGAAATTGCGTACTGCATGACAGAGTGCGAAGTGCCGAAGTATTCCGCCATCGCTGGCAGGGACGGCAGAAAGATGTTCATCGTCATCGACGCGAGGGCAGCGACGAGAACGAGCGTCAAAATTTGCGGAGGTGTGGTTCGATCGAACAAGCTTGTTTCCATATTGCCGCGCCTGCGGGCATCTCAATTGGACTTGCATGCCATGACTGGCGCCTTCCCGAAAAGCCCAAAGCGAAGGACTCCATTCGAGAAGAAGAAGAGGGACTGTATGCCAAAGTCAGCTTGAGCCAAACAAGGGTCGGCGGCTTCCTGCATCGCGACGGAGTGCAAGAGTGCTTCGCCACGGAGTTCGGGGGAAGCATTCAGGGAAATATCGGCTTCAATTTCGGCCCGTTAGGGCCGGACCTTCACGACCGGCTCATGCCATGGGTGGCTTCGAAGAACCTGGCCTCCTCGGCGCTGGCCGTGGCGGCGCGGCTGCTAGCGGACGACCAGGAGCGCCTCCACGGGCTTCGGCCCGTTCTCTGCGAGACGTTTGTCGACGAGACGCGGTTCAGGGCCTTCGTTCAGCCGCGCGGCCAGTTGGCAGCGCATCGGGAAGACCGCTGGCAATGGCAGGTTGCGCAAGGGGGTCTACGTCCTGCCGCACCGCGAGGATGCCCGGGAGATCCTGCGCGGCGAGCGCGACGCGGGAGGGCCGAAGCCGCCGGCGCGGTTCGAACGGGGCCGCTCCGCCGCCTCCGAACGCCGGTTCTTGATGCGCTTCGAGGCGTTGGTCGCAGCCGTCGCAACGGCGGCGTCGCGCTGCCGCGGGACGAGCCCCGACCGCGTCGGCGGCCCGCGGGCCGGGGTCTTTCAGGTCGCTCCAGGATCCTGATGCAGCTTCATGCCGGATATTCCCCCGAAGTTGGCTGCAACCAGGCAGACTGCCATCGCCCGGGTCCGAGAGTCGGGTTCCAGTCCTTCCTTGACCGCGCCCGCTTTGATCGAAAACACGGGCCTGTTCGGGCGGTCCACGCACCGGTGTGTGTGTCGCCGTCTCGCGCCCGCTGTCGCATGAGGGCGGGTCCGCCAATTCGAACTGATGCGCTTGCGGTTTCGCTGCGCTGGTTGTCTGTCGCCGGAAGCCTGTTACAAGTCCGAGACGATCTTTGGCTTGCAGCACCCGACGCCGAAAGGAGCAAACCGTGCAGTCCACACTGGATGAACTCGAACACCGACGAAGCGCCGCCCGTTTGGGGGGCGGGAAAGGCCGGATCGAAGCCCAGCACCGGAAGGGCAAGTTGACGGCGCGGGAGCGGCTAGAGGTGTTGCTCGACGAGGGATCCTTCGAAGAGTTCGACATGTTCGTTTCCCATCGATGCAGCGACTTCGGCATGTCGGAGATGCGTGTCCCGGGAGACGGAGTGGTGACCGGCTGGGGAACGATAAACGGCCGCCAGGTCTACGTGTTTTCCCAGGATTTCACGGTCTTCGGCGGATCGCTCTCGGAGACGCATGCGGCCAAAATCTGCAAGATCCAGGAGATGGCGCTGCGAAACGGCGCTCCTGTGATCGGGTTGAACGACTCCGGCGGCGCGCGAATCCAGGAAGGTGTGGCATCGCTTGCCGGTTATGCCGATGTCTTTCAGAACAACATCCTCGCGTCCGGCGTCATCCCGCAGATCAGCGTCATCATGGGCCCGTGCGCCGGCGGTGCGGTCTATTCGCCGGCGATGACGGATTTCATCTTCATGGTCAGGGACAGTTCATACATGTTCGTGACAGGCCCGGACGTGGTCAAGACTGTCACCAACGAGGTGGTGACCGCGGAGGAGCTTGGCGGCGCGCGAACCCATACCGCGAAGTCGGGCGTTGCCGACGGCGCCTTCGAGAATGACATGGCGGCACTGTTCGAGGTCAGGCGATTCTTCGACTTCCTTCCTCTCAACAACCGGCTTGGACCGCCCGCGCGCCCGACCCACGACGACGCGATGCGGGCCGAGGCTGCGCTCGACACGCTCGTTCCGGACAATCCGAATTTCCCCTACGACATGGCGGAACTCGTCAGAAGCATCGCGGACGAGGGTGACTTCCTCGAAATTCAGGAAGAGTTCGCGCGCAACATTCTCATCGGATTCGTGCGGCTGGAAGGCTCGACGGTCGGTGTGGTTGCCAACCAGCCATTGGTGCTTGCCGGGTGTCTGGACATCGATTCCTCAAGGAAGGCGGCCCGCTTCGTGCGGTTCTGCGACGCATTCCGGATTCCGATCCTTACGCTGGTCGATGTTCCTGGGTTCCTTCCGGGGACCTCCCAGGAGTACGGGGGAGTCATCAAGCACGGTGCGAAACTCCTCTTCGCATATGGCGAGGCGACGGTGCCGAAAGTTACCGTCATTGCAAGGAAAGCCTACGGAGGAGCATATGATGTCATGGCGTCGAAGCATCTTCGGGGCGACATAAATTACGCTTGGCCGACGGCGGAAATCGCGGTCATGGGCGCGAAGGGCGCGGTCGAAATTCTCTACCGTGCCGAACTCGACGATGCCGACAGGATCACGGAGAGGACGCGAGAGTACGAGGCCCGCTTCGCCAATCCTTTCGTGGCCGCCGAAAAGGGCTTCATCGATGACGTTATCACGCCCCGAAATACGCGTGTACGCGTCTGCCGCGCGTTCGCGGCGCTTCGCGGAAAGGAACTGCAGAATCCGCCGAAGAAGCATGACAACCTGCCGCTGTAGCTGCCGCAAGCTGCAGCAGGAGGCGTTCCACCATGGCATGATTGGCATTCCGGCTTCCGGCTTGCGGGTTCGACCCAGACGTGCTCGCCACCGCGCTGCCAAGATATGGTTTGTCCCCAACGTAGAAAATGCTAGTATTTGAGAGCCGCGCATGGCGGCGATTCTTGGAATTGGCGAATTTTCGATGTCGCCAAGCAAATCGGGAGTAAACGGTAATGTATCTAAGGCTCATTGCTGCACTTGCAGTCCTTGCGTTCGGTGTCGCTGCCTGCACGCAACCGGTCGAAGAGGTCGTGGTCGAAGAGGTCATGGAAGAGGAACCGATGCAGAAGATGTGACTTCCGCATTAGGACTGTTCGGCCGGGGCGGCACCGGGCCGCGCCGGTCGATTTTCCCTTGCATCTGAACTGAGTCTTTCCCTGCCGGAACCGGACGCACCGTTGCCGCGTCAAGGCGTCGGTCTGGGTCAGATCGGCTGTGCATGTAGAACTATGCGCAGTCGATTGCGGTTTGCGGGCATCGAGTCTTGCATGGCTCTTCTCTGGCAGTCCGGTTGGATCATGCGCGGAAGCGCTGTTGATTTCGCAGTGCTGCCATTCGGTGGTGAAGTCTCTCCGGAGGACGGCTTGCGCGGGCCTTGGAACCGCTCCGCCCGATCGTGGTTGGAACGGGAACTTCAGCCGCCAGTCTCCAGGATGCGGCGCGGGGCAAAGACCTCGGGGCCAGTTTGCTCCCGTAGCGCACTCGGAAACGCGGTGTCCCGTGCATTCGGTTCCGGCTTTCAGTAGCCTCTGAAAGACTCGGCGGCGGAACCCGGAGTGGCGCAAATGTTCGGGAAGATCCTCGTTGCAAATCGGGGCGAGATTGCTTGCCGGGTCATCAAGACTGCGCGCAGGCTCGGAATTCCGACTGCGGCGGTCTATTCCGATGCTGACAGGAACGCGCTTCATTCGCGCATGGCGGACGAGGCGGTCCACATCGGTCCCCCGCCGTCGGCACAGTCCTACATTGCCATTGACCGAGTCATGGATGCCGTGCGCCGGTCGGAGGCGAACGCCGTCCACCCCGGATACGGATTTCTGTCCGAGAACGCTCGCTTCGCCGAAGCCCTTGCCGACGAGGGTATCGTCTTCATTGGTCCGCCCGCGGCCGCGATTGAGGCCATGGGCGACAAGATCGCATCTAAGCGCATCGCTGCGGACGCAGGGGTTCCAACCGTACCGGGCGGGTTGAAGCATCTGCCTGATGCGGAAGCAGCCGTCGCGGCGGCCCGTTCCATCGGGTATCCGGTCATGATCAAGGCGTCCGCCGGCGGCGGCGGCAAGGGCATGCGCATCGCCCGCGACGATGACTCGGCGTTCGAGGGGTTCAGGCTGGCGCAATCCGAGTCGGCGTCGTCATTCGGCGACGACAGGGTTTTTGTCGAGAAGTATGTCGAAAGGCCCCGGCACATCGAGATCCAGGTTCTCGCGGACGGACACGGAAACTGCATTTACCTGAACGAACGCGAGTGCTCCATTCAGCGTCGCAACCAGAAAGTGATCGAAGAGGCGCCTTCGCCGTTCCTCGACACGGAGTCGCGCAGGCGCATGGGCGAGCAGGCGGTCGCGCTCGCACGGGCGGTCGGCTACCGGAGCGCCGGAACCGTTGAGTTCATCGTCGACGACGACCGCAATTTCTATTTCCTCGAGATGAACACCCGGTTGCAGGTCGAACACCCCGTCACGGAGCTGATCACCGGCATCGACCTCGTCGAACAGATGATTCGCATCGCCGCCGGCGAGAAGCTGGCCATGACGCAGGACCAGGTGACGATCGACGGTTGGGCATTGGAGTGCAGGCTCTACGCCGAAGACCCCTATCGCGGGTTCCTGCCATCCGTCGGCCGCCTGACCAGATTCAGGCCGCCGCCCGAGGTGGACGGAAGGCTTCGCAACGACACCGGTGTCTTCGAGGGGGGCGAGATATCCATTCACTATGATCCGATGATCGCGAAGCTCTGCAGCAGGGGGGAGAACCGGAAGGCGGCAATCGGCGTCATGGGCGAAGCGCTCGACGCCTACGAGATCGAGGGCGTCGGCAACAATCTTCCGTTTCTCTCCGCAGTCATGGATCACCCCAAGTTCGCCGCCGGTGACATTAGTACCTCGTTCATTGACGAGGAGTACCCTGACGGGTTCAGAGGCGTCGATCTTCCGGAACCGGTGCTCGGAAAGCTGGCGGCGGTTGCCGCGGCGATGCACATGGTTTGCGAGGATCGCGCCGCGCGCATTTCGGGCCGAATGTCGCAGGACGTGCGGATGGTGGGCGCGTCCTGGGTCGTTTCGCTCGGAGGGAGCGACTTCGAGGCAGAGCTTGCGCCGGACCCCGAGGGGACAACGGTTCGCCTTGCAGGCGGGCGCTTGCATCGCGTCGTGTCCGACTGGACCCCGGGGTCCGGACTCGTCGATACCAGGGTCGACGGCGAGCGGCTGGTCATTCAGCAACGCCCTGCGGCATCCGGCTTCCTGCTTTGCCACCGGGGCGCCCGAATCACCGCTATCGTGCGGACGCCACGCCAGTTCGAGCTTGCGCGGCACATGATCGAGAAATCCCCTCCCGATACCTCGGGACTCCTTCTCTGCCCGATGCCTGGACTGGTCGCCGCGCTGCATGTTTCCGAAGGCGACGAGGTACAGTACGGCCAGGCGCTGTGCACGGTCGAGGCGATGAAGATGGAAAACGTGCTGCGCGCGGAACGAGCCGGGCGGGTGGCGAAAATCAACGTGAACGTGGGCGACAGCCTCGCCGTGGACGACGCGATAATGGAATTCGCATCGTCCTGAGCTGACAGCACGGCCGCGTCAGCGGTTCAGCATTTCCTGCTGTCGCAGGGGCATCTTGTCGATGACCCGCGAGATTTCGCGAACCGACCAGGGGAAGGGTTTGCGCAGCTTGACCTCGCCGTCCTTCCCGAGCAGCACGAACATGAATCCGCGCGGGCGCAGTTTCCGGCGCAACGGTCCTGCGGCCTCTGGCGCAGTGTCCGTCAGCACGACGACATCGCGTTCCTCCAGATCCTCTGCAAAATCCTCAAGCAGCTCCATCTGCCTGATGAAGTTGGGATCTATCGGACTGTCGGCAAACACCACGATCGGACGGTTCTTCCAAAGATAGTCCGACAGGTCTTCCGCTACGGCCTCGGCGTGGACAAGGGCGATGACGGCGGCGGCAAACGATCTGGCCAAGCTTCTCATGGGGCAATATTCTGCCACAGATCGCTGCTAGTGACACGGTTTTTTGGATTTGCGAATGTCTGATGCGAAAGAAGAGCTGTCGAGGCCTGGGCTCGACGCCTGGTCGGAGTTGGCGGCCAGGGAACTGCGAGGCAAGGAGGTCGGCGACCTGGTCCGGACGACTCCCGAAGGCATCGCCGTGAAGCCGCTCTACACCGAAGCCGATCTCGAAGGCCTTCGACATCTCGGTTCCCTGCCCGGATTTGCTCCCTTCATGCGCGGCCCCCGAGCCACCATGTACGCAGGACGCCCGTGGACCATTCGGCAGTATGCGGGTTTTTCCACGGCCGAGGAATCGAATGCCTTCTACCGCCAGGGTCTCGCGGCCGGCCAGCAGGGCGTTTCGGTTGCCTTCGACCTGGCAACCCACCGCGGTTATGACAGCGACCATGCACGCGTCGTCGGCGACGTCGGCAAGGCAGGCGTCGCGATCGACAGCGTCGAGGACATGAAAACGCTCTTCGACGGCATTCCCCTCGACCGCGTCTCCGTCTCGATGACCATGAACGGCGCCGTCATTCCGGTTCTCGCCTGTTTCATAGTCGCCGGCGAGGAGCAGGGCGTCGCGCCGTCCTGCCTCTCGGGGACGATTCAGAACGACATCCTGAAGGAATTCATGGTTCGAAACACATTCATTTATCCTCCGGAGCCGTCCATGCGAATCGTCGCCGACATCATCGAATACACGGCGCATCGAATGCCGCGGTTCAATTCCGTGTCGATTTCCGGATACCATATGCAGGAAGCCGGCGCGACGCTGGTTCAGGAACTCGCCTTCACCCTTGCCGACGGAAAGGAGTACGTGAAAGCCGCGCTTTCACGGGGTATGGACATCGACTCGTTTGCCGGACGCCTGTCGTTCTTCTTCGCGATCGGAATGGACTTTTTCATGGAGGCGGCGAAGCTCCGCGCCGCGCGACTCCTGTGGGCGCGGATCATGCGCGAATTCGAACCCGGTGATCCGCGTTCCCTGATGCTCCGCACCCACTGCCAGACGTCCGGTGTCTCGCTTCAGGAACAGGATCCCTACAACAACGTGGTTCGAACCGCATACGAGGCGCTGTCGGCGGTTCTCGGCGGCACGCAGTCGCTGCACACCAACAGCTTCGACGAGGCGATCGCGCTGCCGACCGAGGAGAGCGCGCGCCTCGCGCGAAACACCCAGCTCATCCTTCAGCACGAAACCGGCGTAACGCGCGTCGTCGATCCGCTGGCCGGTTCCTACTATGTGGAAAGCCTGACTGCGGCGCTCGCCAGCTCCGCATGGGAAGTGATCTGCGAAATCGATGCCATGGGCGGAATGACGCGGGCTGTCATTGACGGGATGCCGAAACTTCGCATCGAGGAAGCGGCGGCGCGCCGGCAGGCGGCGGTGGACCGCGGCGAGGAAGTGATCGTCGGAGTCAACCGGTTCAGGCTGGACAGAGAACCGGACATAGACTTCCGGGAGATCGACAATACCGCGGTTCGGACTGAACAGGTTGAGCGGCTCGAGCGCATGCGCAAAACGCGGGACGCCAGGGCCTGCTCGGAGGCGCTGGATGCTTTGACGGCGGGGGCGGCGGGCAACGGAAACCTGCTGGAGCTGGCGATCAATGCCGCGCGCACGCGCGCCAGCGTCGGGGAGATTTCCGCGGCGATGGAGAAGACTTTCGGGCGGCACCGGTCGGATGTCAGGACGCTGGCAGGCGTGTATGGCGCCGCTTACGAGGGTGACGCCGGATTCGAGAGAATCCGGGCCGATGTCGCCGCCTTCGCCGAAAGCGAGGGGCGGCGCCCACGCATGCTGGTGGTCAAGCTGGGACAGGACGGCCACGACCGGGGCGCGAAGGTCATTGCAACGGCATTCGCCGACATCGGGTTCGATGTCGACGTGGGTCCGCTCTTCCAGACGCCGGAAGAAGCCGCGCGCGACGCCATCGACAATGACGTTCACGTGGTCGGAGTTTCATCGCAGGCGGCGGCGCACAAAACGCTTGCGCCGGCGCTCGTATGCGCCCTGCGCGAACAGGGTTCCGACGACATTCTCGTGGTCTGCGGCGGGGTGATCCCTCAAAGGGACTACGCATATCTGGCTGACCGCGGAATCAGCGCGGTCTTCGGCCCGGGAACAAACATCCCGGCGGCCGCGCGCGAAATCCTCGATCTCGTTCGGAGCGGGCGCCGTCCCGAACCTGGTCGGGAGCGGGTTACGTCATCGCCGGCACCGTGATATTCGGAACCGGACGCATTCCGGGTGTTGCCCCGTAGCAAGCGGAGGATGGCATGACGTACGATTCGACCTATGGCGAAGCGAGGCGCGATCCCGAGTCGTACTGGTTGCGGGCAGCCGAAGCGATCGACTGGATGCGCCCGCCGGCTCGCGCGCTCTACGACGACAGGACGCCTTTCTACGAGTGGTTCCGGGAGTCCGAAGTCAACGCCTGCCATAACGCGGTGGACCGCCACGTGGCGAGCGGCCGCGCCAACCAGGTTGCCGTCATTCACGACAGCCCGGTCACCCGGACCTGTTCAAGGCTGACGTACCGGGACCTGCAGGAACAGACGGCGCGTCTTGGCGGGGCTCTCGCAGCGCATGGCGTCGGTCGCGGCGACCGCGTCGTGGTCTACATGCCGATGATTCCCGAAGCAATCGTCGCCATGCTCGCCTGCGCCAGGATAGGCGCCGTCCATTCGGTCGTCTTCGGCGGTTTCGCGGCGGCCGAACTCGCGACGCGGATCGACGATGCGAAGCCGAAGGCGGTGATCGCCGGATCCTGCGGCATCGAGCCGAGCGGCGTCATCGCCTACAAGCCTCTGCTTGACAAGGCGATCGAGATTTCGGCGCACAAGCCCTCGTTCGTGGTCGTGTGCCAAAGGGATGCGCTGCGGGCGGATCTCGTTCCGGGGCGCGACCACGAATGGCACGCCTTCCAGGAGGGAGCTGCTCCCGCCCCCTGTGTTCCGGTAGGCGGTGCCGAACCGGCTTACATCCTCTATACCTCGGGGACAACGGGGCAGCCGAAGGGTGTCGTGCGCCCCACCGCCGGCCACCTGGTGGCGCTCAACTGGACCATGAAGAACATCTACGATGTTGACCCTGGCGACGTCTTCTGGGCGGCCTCCGATGTCGGTTGGGTCGTTGGTCATTCGTACATCTGCTACGCGCCGCTCATTCACGGCAACACGACGGTTGTTTTCGAGGGCAAACCGGTCGGAACGCCGGATGCCGGCACTTTCTGGCGCGTGATCAGCGAACACGGAGTCAAGTGCCTGTTCACGGCGCCGACGGCGTTTCGCGCCATAAAGCGCGCTGACCCGGGCGGGGAATTTGTCCGGAAACATGACCTGTCCTGCCTGAAGACGCTCTTCCTCGCCGGCGAACGCGCGGACCCGGATACGGTCGAATGGGCTCGCAGAGTGCTCGGCGTGCCGGTGATCGATCACTGGTGGCAGACCGAGACCGGCTACACGATTGTCGGCTATCCCTGGGGGCTGGAAAAGATTCCGGTCAAGACCGGTTCGCCCGGCGTTCCGATGCCCGGATACGATGTCCGCGTACTTGCCGACGACGGCCGCGAGGCAAGGGAGCGCGAACTCGGTTCAATAGCGATTCGGCTTCCCCTGCCGCCGGGCAACCTGTCGACTCTCTGGAACGCCGAGGAGCGCTTCTGGTCATCCTATCTCTCCAGGTTCGACGGTTTCTACGAGACCGGCGATGCGGGCTACATGGACGAGGACGGCTATCTCTATGTAATGGCGCGGACGGATGACGTGATCAACGTTGCCGGCCACCGCCTTTCGACAGGGCAGATGGAAGCGGTGCTTGCCGACCATCCCGACGTCGCGGAATGCGCGGTGATCGGGGTGCGGGATCAGCTGAAGGGACAGCTGCCGTTCGGCTTTCTTTGCCTGAACGCCGGATGCAGCCGGGAAGAGAGAGACATCGTCGCCGAATGCGTCGCCGCCGTCCGCAATGAGATCGGTCCGGTGGCCGCCTTCAAGCAGGCTGTCGTGGTTGATCGGCTGCCAAAGACGCGTTCCGGGAAGATCCTGCGCGGCACCATGGCCAAGATCGCCGACGGCGGCGACTGGAAGATGCCGGCAACGATCGACGATCCGGCGATACTCGGCGAAATCGCCGCCGCGCTCGAGCGGGCAGGGTACCCGCGCGCTTGAATGGCGGGAACGGCCAACCCTTGGGTGATCCTGCACCTCTGCACGGGATGACGGCGTTGGCGGAGAGGTTGCTCGATGCCGCCCGCCTTGCTCGGCAGCGCGCGCATGCTCCCTATTCGGGATTCGCGGTGGGGGCGGCGGTCAGAACCGCTTCAGGCCGGATTTTCGCCGGGTGCAACGTCGAAAACGCGTCGTATCCTGAAGGCATGTGCGCCGAGGCTGGCGCCATTTCTGCGATGGTTGCGGAGGGGGATAGGGAAATCCTCGACGTGCTCGTGATGGCCGACAGCGTCGAGCCAGTCGTGCCATGCGGCGGCTGCCGCCAGAAGCTCGTCGAATTCGCTGGCGGGGACGTGCGGGTCCTTTCCGCAAACCTGGAAGGAGTTGTCGCGGAGACTACGCTTGGCGAACTCTTTCCGTCCGCCTTCTCCCGCACGCACCTCGGCCGCGACAACCGGTGAACGCTTTCCGGCGATGCCCCCCCGGGCTGCCCCGGACCACGAAAGCCGAGTTGCCGCGCGCGTGGCGGGATTTGCTGGGTTCGCAGCAGCACCCGCCGAAAGGCTGGCGTAGGTTGCCGCCCCTGCAATGAACCGTTCATGCGCGGCTTGGGCAACGGAACATGCGTTCCCGCGCAGACTGCGGCAACGAAAATGGCCGGTGCGATGATTCGGTTTCGTTCCGCAGAGGCAAGACTGGGGTGGGCAATGCTTTACGGAAGTCGCCGCGCGCATGCAGGCCGATCGCACACACATGGACCTTGGAAGTGCCGGGTTGCACGGCGGCTTCGGGTTTGGGAATAGGCTGGCTCATCCAGTGCCAGTCCAGGCCGACGCAATCGATCACTTTCGTGCGCCTGCCGAAGGCTTGCCGCCACTCGCGACGTGCGACCGGGTCTTGCAAGAAGTTCAGAAAAGGACCGCGCCGTGCAACTCTTCTCGTCCTGGCAAGCGGCGTGTCGCGCCGGCGGCCAGCCGGCTCTCGAGCCGTCAGGACTCGTGCCTGAAGAGCTCATCCAGGGCCAGTAGGCGCAGTTCCGCGATCCTGTCGACCTGTCTGCATGCCTCGTCGAACTCCGCGTCCGGGGTGTTTCGTAACCGGCGCCGAAACGCTGCCAGAATGTCCTGGCGGCTTCTACCGCGCACGGCAATTATGAAGGGGAAGCCGAATCTTTCACGGTAGAGCGCGTTCAGCCGCGTGAACTCCTCGAACTCTTCTGGGCTGCATTGGTCGAGCCCCGCACCGGCCTGTTCGGTCGCACTTTCGGGGGAAAGTTGTCCCGCCTTTGCCAGCCGCCCCGCGAGGTCGGGGTGGGCGAGTAGAAGCGCCAGACGCCTGTCCCTGCCGGCTGACGCGACCACGCCCGCCATTGCCGTGGCTAGGTCGGACGGTTTCTCCGCCGGCCGCACCAGGTCACCGTCGAACACAGTTTCGGCCACCCAGGGCGAGTGTTCGTAGATGCCCGCAAACAACTCCAGGAACCTGTCTCTCGGGAGATCGTTTATGGATGACATTCGGCAATCCGGACTTTTCAGCTACCTGCTCCGAGAGTAGGCTTCCGCCGCAGCCGAAGGCAAGGGGATCTCATGGAATCCGTATTCCAGGACTGGTTGAACCTGTTGTTCCGATGGGCTCACATCGTTGCCGCGATCGGATGGATCGGGACGTCGTTTTACTTCATGGGACTTGATTCTGCGCTCAGGGCGCGGCGCGGCATGCCGAAGGGTGTCGCGGGAGAAGCCTGGGAGGTGCACGGAGGCGGCTTCTACAGGACCGAAAAGTATCTTGTGGCTCCCGAAGGGCTTCCCGAAAACCTGATCTGGTACCGCTGGGAGAGCTATCTGACCTGGCTTTCCGGCTTCTGCCTCATGGCGGTTGTCTACTACTGGAGCGCGGAGAGCTTTCTCATCGACCGGGAAGTGGCGGATCTCGAGAACTGGCAGGCGATCGCGATCTCGGCAGGATCCCTAGCTGCCGGTTGGATACTCTACGATCTTCTGTGCAAATCGCCGCTCAGGCGGTCGCCGGTCCTGGTCATGGCGGTCCTCTTCGCAGCCATCGTCGCCATGTCCTGGGCGTACGGGCAGATGTTCTCCGCGCGCGCCGCATGGCTGCATGTTGGCGCCGTCATCGCGACGATGATGACCGGGAACGTGTTCTTCGTGATCATCCCGAACTCGCGGATCGTCGTCGCGGACCTGAAAGCCGGCCGGACGCCCCATGCCCGCTATGGCAAGATCGCGAAGCTCCGTTCGACGCACAACAACTATCTCACGCTGCCCGTCATCCTGATGATGATCTCGAATCACTTTCCGATGACGTTCGGCCATCCCTACCATTGGGTCATGGTGGCCGCGATCCTGGTCATCGGGGCGGTCGTGCGGGTCTGGTTCAACATGCACGAGGCTGGCGCCCACGGTCTTGTCATGCACTGGCAGTGGCCGCTCACCATTGTCCTGGTCATCGGTCTCATCTGGTTCTCCACTTGGCGCCCGGACCAAGTGGAGGTCGAGGTTGAACCTTCGGAGGCCCTGGCCATCATTGTTCGGCACTGTTCCGCGTGCCATGCGGACAGCCCCACCCACGCCAGCGTCGATGCGGCGCCGGGCGGCGCATCGTTCGACACGGTTGAAGCCATAAGGGCACACGCGAGCGGAATTCTTGCTCAGTCCGTCCTGTCCAGCGCGATGCCGCTCGGAAACGAGACCGGCATGACTGCGGATGAACGGGCAAAGCTTGGTTCCTGGCTGAGAGCGGGTGCTCCGCTTGACGAGTAGTCGCTGGTCGCTTTGGTTATTGCCTATCCACGAGATTGCAATTGCATTTTGGCAATCCTTCGCTGGCCGAATTCGATGCGACGACGGTTGCGGCAGGAAACGAATGCCGAGATGGCCGTAAGGTAATCGAAAGCGTGAGGTAGGGGTTTCAAAGCCAGCCAACCGGGAGTCTGGCAGACATGTTTCAAACCGGGAAGGCGATGCTTGTCGAGAAGCGTCCGAGCCCTATGCCGGTCCGCCACTTGAGCCAGGCCCGAATTTGATTGGTGCCAAGGCGGTCCGGTGATTGGCGTGCGGGCATGTCTGTTTGGCCAGCAGTCGGCGAATCCTGAGAATGAAGTCACTCTGCGTGTTGTCAGTGTCAGCCAGCCAGGCCATCCTCGTCAGGTCGTTCATCATCTACAGGCGAAGCAAAGTGACCGTCCTGATGTTGGATCGTGACATTGAGGATTTTGCCCCGATCGGGATGGCGTGTCGCCGTCCCTTTCGACAGCGGTTCGTCAACGGGGGGAAGAATAGCAAAATCGAGGCCAAGGATGGGGCAGCCAGCGGGGCTGTCGACTCCGACTGAGCGTCAAGCCCAAAAAAATGAACCGGCAGGCCAGAAGATTGCTGCGTAGCGGTTTCGCTCAATAACGGTTGCGTGCAAATTGAGCTTTGCCTATATTTCTTGCAATTGTAAAAATGCAAGAAATATGACTGGGAGAAGTTTGGTGGCAGGTCAACTTGTCGGCACAAGAATCAAGGCGCTTAGAAAGGAACGCGGGCTTTCGCAGGACGGCATTGCGAGTTTGCTCGGGTTCAAAGACCGGCAGACAGTATCGGCCATTGAGACTGGAATTCGGCGAGTGACGGCGGGTGAACTTCTGTTGGCCGTCGAAAAGCTGGAGGTGCCGCTCGACTACTTCACTGATCCCTTTCGGCTCGATGGCGAGGGACTGTTCTCTTGGCGGCAGAGGGGCGTGGGACTAGCCGAACTAGGGGAATACGAGCAAGTTGCGAGCCGGTGGATCGGCGCCTATCGGGCAATGAGCGCTCAAGTCGGTCGGCAGCCGCCGTTGATGCGGCGGGCGCTCGGACTGACCAGGCACTCGAGTCTGGACGAGGCGGCTGACGCGGGCGAGCGGTTTTCCGCCGAATGCGGGCTGGGGGATGTACCGGCGCGTCAACTCGAAGAAGCGATGCAGGTTCGACTGGGAATTCTCGTGCTCATGGTCGATGCCTACCAGGGGATTTCCGCTGCCGCGTGCCGCTTGCCTGAACTGGACACGGTGCTGATATCCAGGAACGAAGTTGAGGGACGACGCAACTTCGACCTGGCGCATGAACTGTTTCACATCCTGACTTGGGACGCGATGCCTCCCGAGCATGTGGAAGATGCCCGGGATTTCGGGGGCAACCGGGTGGAGCAACTCGCCAACAATTTTGCGGCGGCGGTGCTGATGCCGAAGATGGTGGTCGACTCGTTCGGCGATTGGGGGCAACTGGACGGGGAAGACTTGATCGTGCGCCTGAACGACACTGCGGATGAATTGAATGTAACCTCGTCCGCGTTGAGGTGGCGTCTGGTCGCGCTTCGGCACTTGAATAAAGCGAGGGCGCTTGCGATTCCGCAATCCGCTTTGGGAAACAATGGTCGCGAGAAGGCAGAGGAAGCACCGCCGCCTTTGTTTTCGCGGCCGCTCGCGGAGGTTGTTGCGTTGGCAATTGAGCAAGGACATGTATCTGTCCGTCGTTCGGCGAAGCTGCTCGGTGTTTCCGTCGAAGGCTTAGAGGAGTTCTTTTCGGTCCACGGCCTCGACTGTCCGATCGGCCTGTGAGTGGATCAGCCAATCGTAGCACGCCGGTTTTCCTGGACACCAACGCGATCATCGAGTCGCAACGGATTGGCGCATGGCGGGCGCTGGCTGGCGGGTACAGCGTGGAAACCGTTGAAGACTGCGTAACGGAGACGCAGACCGGTGTTCGGATGCGGCGGTCGGAGCAGTTGATCGTCGCGAGCCATTTGCTGGCATCGCTGGCGGGCGTGCACACCGCTGGAAGCAGGGAACGCGCTGAATTGGCGATTCGGAGTCAGACGTGGGTTTTCGGAAACGGATCGTTTCTCTCGAAGCGTTGCTTGAAGGAGTCGGTTGTCTGCCGAAAACCACTCTCAGGAAACACTACGCGAAGACGTGGCTCCAGAGAGTCCGTTTTCGAGGCAAGCGGCCGAGGCCTAACGAGCGGCGGCACCGAGCCGCAACGTTCGAAAGTTCAAGCCGACTGGGCCCGGTTCGCCGAATCGGACAGCGGGCCGGATGCTGCGGTTTGCGGTTTGCGGCGTTCGGGAATTGGGATTCCGGCATGTTATCGGAGGACGCCGTTTACGGAAGACTTGCCAAATGCTTTCCGCAGGTTCGATGCGCCGGAGGTGGAAAAGCTGAAAAAGACCGAACGCTTCCGCGCCGCTACGCTTGCGCCAGGGGCCCATTGAAACCTCTGTAGGCCATCTTCCTTAGATCGCGGTTCCAAGATACTGGCGTCCGAAATGCGCATTGGTCGGATTCACTACCGTGGACAACTTCCTGGACAGTTCAATTCTTGCCGCAATCCTTGGCCGGTCCATTTGCCGGAAAGAGTGGACGCGTCAGTCCTTTGGGATATGTCGACGTATTGCGGCAACCCCAGGGGAGCTGACGCGGGCGGCTGCGACTTGAATGACATTGTTGCACCGTCCGCAATGTTATAGAGCGCACGGGCCAGCCTGGTGACTTAATGAACGAAACTTCCGACAACGACATCGGGACGGGGGATCGCGCCTACGAAATCGCATCCGGCGTCATCGAAGATGTCCGTGTGGCCGTCGGGGCGGGCGACCGGGGCGCGCTGGTCAAGGCGCTCGAACCGCTGCACGCTGCGGACATCGCTGATCTCCTCGAACAGATCGGTCATGAAGAAAGTGCCGGCCTGGTTGCGCTCTGGGGCAGTGACCTCGACGGCGATGTGCTCCCTGAACTCGATGAAGGCCTTCTATCGGAGCTCTTCCGGAGGATTCCGAACGATGTCGTCAAGGAAGCGGTCCGGGATCTTGAGACCGACGACGTCGTCGACATCGTCGAAGACATGGAGGGGCCGCTGCAGGAGCGCGTGCTCGACGCGCTCCCGGCACCGGATCGCGCGGCGGTCATGCAGTCCCTTGGATACCCGGAGGATTCTGCGGCGCGCCTCATGCAGCGCGAACTGGTGTCGGCGCCGACGCACTGGACAGTCGGCGATGCCATCGACAGTCTGCGCGAATCCCGGAACCTGCCGGACCGTTTCTACGACGTGGTGATCGTCGACCCGGGAATGAGTCCGAAGGGCATGGTGGCGCTGTCCAGCCTGATGTCGGCGCCGCGCGCCGGCAGGCTCGTAGACTTGATGAACGAGGACTTCCGAACGATTCCCGCGACCCAAGGCCAGGGCGACGTCGCGTACGCGTTCAATCAGTACCACATGGTTTCGGCACCGGTTGTCGACGAGGGCGGGCGGCTGATCGGAGTCATCACCATTGATGACGCGATGGATGTCCTCGACGAAGAGGCGGAAGAAGACATGATGCGGCTGGCTGGCGTCGGTTCGGGCGAAAGTCTCACGGATGGTGTCGCCGCCACCACCCGGCAGCGTTTCCCCTGGCTGGCCGCGAACCTCGCGACATCGGTAGTCGCGTCGATCGTCATCGCCCAGTTCGCAGGCACGATAGAGGCGATCGTGGCGCTCGCCGTCCTGATGCCGATCGTGGCGTCAATGGGGGGAAACGCGGGCACGCAGACATTGACAGTTGCCGTCCGGGCCATTGCGACGAAAGACCTGACGGCCGCCAATGCGGGCAGGGTCATCCGGCGGGAACTGCTCGTGGGCCTTTTGAACGGGTTCGTCTTCGCCGCGATCTCTGGCGTCGTCGGGATCATCTGGTTCGGGTCTCCGGTGCTCGGCGCAGTGCTCGGGCTCGCCATGATCGGAAACCTTTTGGTAGCCGGCCTCGCAGGCATTTTCATTCCCATTGGGCTGGACAGGATCGGCATAGATCCTGCCCTCGCATCCGGCGCCTTCGTGACGACGGTCACGGACGTGGTCGGGTTCTTCAGCTTTCTCGCGCTTGCGGCAGCGATTCTCCTGTAGAATCCGCTTCGTCCCGGCAACATCAAGAGCGCGCCTGCCACCGGATTCGCGGAACCGCCGGCGTTGAGGAATCCGGCGAAAGCGGTCGGTCGAACACGCCTCGGGACTTGAACTAACCCGCGCGCGCGTCAAGATGACACGGACGAAGGAGCAAGGCATGGCTGGAATCCCGGGATCGATTGACGAAACGCGTCTGCTGATGTCACGCACTGGCTATGTTTGCGGCGATGCGCTCGCAACTGTCCTGTTCTTGTCGCTGAACCTGTCGCGCCCTCTTTTCCTCGAGGGAGAGGCGGGAGTCGGGAAGACGGAGACCGCCAAGGCGATTGCATCTGGTCTCGGCCGGCGCTTGATCCGGTTGCAGTGCTACGAGGGTCTCGATGCCGGAACGGCGGTCTACGAATGGAACTTCGCTGCGCAAATCATCGCGATCCGGACGGCAGAAGCCGCCGGGCAGACGGAGCGGTCAGAACTCAACGCCGAACTCTTCTCCTCCGCGTTCCTAGTCGAGCGGCCATTGCTTGCCGCGATGAGGCCGCAGCCTGGCGGAGCGCCAGTCCTGCTCATCGACGAGATCGACAGGGCGGACGAGCCCTTTGAGGCATTCCTCCTGGAAGCGCTTTCGGACTACCAAGTGACGATCCCGGAGATCGGAACGGTGTCTGCGGAAGCGCCGCCGGTTGTCATCCTGACGTCCAACCGCACCAGGGAAGTGCACGATGCGCTGAAGCGCCGATGCCTGTACCACTGGGTCGAGTTTCCCGACTTCGAGCGGGAAATGGAAATACTCGCAGCGAGAGTGCCGGACGCGGGCGGCAAACTGTCTCGGCAGGTCGTGGCCTTTGTTCAGGAGCTCCGGACGGAGGATCTCTTCAAGAAGCCGGGTGTTGCGGAAACCATAGACTGGGCCAAGTGCCTGGTCGCGCTCGACAGGTTCGAACTGTCGCCGGGGACGATCGCCGATACTGCCGGTGCCCTCCTGAAGTACCGCGACGACATTTCCCGCCTGCCGGAATCGGAGGCGGCGCGCATTCTCGCCGCGTCAGGGGAGCGCTTGCTGCAGGCTGCGGGAACGGTTCAGTGACGTCGCTCCCGGAACAGTGGAATCCGGAACCAGGTTGCATGACAGCCAACATAATGCATTTCGCCCGCGCGCTTCGGCGCGCGGGCATTCCGGTCGGACCCGGTCAGGTCATCGGCGCCACCCGCGCAGTGCTGGCCGCCGGCTTTCGCGACCGGGCCCGATTTTTCCACGTGCTGCGCCCCTGCTTCGTTTCGAGGCCGGAACATCTGGATGTCTTCGCGCAGGTCTTTCGCCTGTTCTGGCGCGACCCGCAGTATCACGAGCATATGATGTCGTTGCTTGTGCCTGCCGTCAGGGGAGCGAATCCGACGCCGGTTCCGGTACCGGCGGAACGCCGCGCGGCAGAGGCGCTGCTCGACGGTCGGGGAATCGAACTTCCCGACCGGACTGCGGGAAACAGCGATTCGGATTTGGTCGAAGTCGATGGCGCACTGACGTATTCTGCAGCCGAGAAACTCAAGACGAAGGACTTCGAACAGATGACTCTGGCCGAACAGGACGCGGCCAGGCGTGCGATATCCGCCCTCGACATCCGGATGAGACCTCTTCCGAGCAGGCGAACTCGGGTCCGCAGCGCCGGCCACCTGCCGGAGCGGCGAGCGACGCTGAGACGCGCGATCCGTTCCGGAGGCGAAGTGCAAGCCATCGTGCGGCGGCAGCGTGTTTTCAGGTCGCCAAACCTGGTTGCGCTTTGCGACATTTCCGGATCGATGTCGTCGTACAGCCGGATGCTGCTCCAGTTTCTTCACGCGGCCGCACACGCGGCCACGACCCGCCGGATGCGCGTCTTCGGCTTCACCTTCGGGACGCGCCTGACCAACATCGGACGGCACCTCGCCAACAGCGATCCTGACGCGGCGCTGGCGGCGGTTGGCCGGGAGTCGCGGGATTGGGACGGCGGGACCAGGATCGGGAGCTGCCTCAGAACCTTCAACCGGGACTGGTCGCGCAGATGCCTCGGATCCGGTGCGGTCGTGCTGCTGATTTCGGATGGTCTCGACCGCGGCGACACCGAGGAACTCTCGCATGAGGCAGATCGCCTGCGCCTGTCCTGCCGGGAATTCATCTGGCTCAATCCCCTCCTTCGCTGGGACGGGTTCCAGCCCCGGGCAGCGGGAGTCCGGGCCCTGCATAGACATGTCCACCGGTTGATTCCGGGACACAATCTGACATCGATCGAGAGCCTCGCCGACATTCTGAGCGGTCGGGAGCCCGGAGCCGTGGAAGGGGGAGGAGGCCTTGGCTGAACGCTTCAACAGGATTCCGGAGACTGCGCTCGAGTGGCATCGGGACGGCAGGGGCGCGGTGCTGGCGACGGTCATTTCCACCTGGGGATCCGCGCCGCGGCCGGTGGGGTCGCAGCTTGCGGTGTCGTCTCGGTCGGAGATCGAGGGATCCGTTTCCGGCGGTTGCGTCGAAGGCGCGGTCGTCGCCGAATCCCTCGAGGCGCTCGGCGACGGCAGATGCCGGATTCTGGAGTACGGCGTCAGCAACGAGGAGGCATTCTCGGTCGGACTCGCCTGCGGCGGCAACATTCGAGTACTGGTGGAGCCCATTGGCGTTGGCGCCGGTCCGGACCCGGACCTGATCGCGTCCATTTGCGACGCGCGAAGGGAGCGGCGGGCAATCGCCTGTTTCACCAACCTTGCGAACTGGGAACGGCGACTGCTTGAGCCACGAGACGGCGACCAGAGGGTCTTCGAACGCGAATCGACGACCGTTGGCGAAGACTTCGTACTTGTACACAATCCGCCTCTCAGGATGGTTGTGGTTGGCGGCGTGCACATCGCGCAACCGCTGCTCGCCATGGCGCACCTTGCCGGCTACGCGACGACGCTCGTCGACCCGCGGGACAGTTTTGCCTCGGCTGAACGATTCCCGGGCGAGACGATCGTCAGGGATTGGCCAGATGAGGCGCTCCACGCTCACGGCCTGGATGCTCGCACCGCCGTGGTGACGCTTACGCACGACCCGAAACTCGACGATCCGGCAATTCGGACGGCGCTTGCTTCGGATGTCTTCTACCTCGGCTGCCTCGGGTCGCGTGCGACGCACGCGAAGCGAGTCGAGCGCCTCGAGGAATCCGGAATTTCGCGTTCGATGTCCGACCGTATCCACGCACCGATAGGCCTCGAAATCGGTGCGTCATCGCCTGCGGAGATCGCGGTCGCGATCATGGCAGAGATCACCCTTAGGCTTCGGCGGGGGGCAAGGCATTGAGGTTCGGCCCTGTTTCCGCGACCGAGGCCGCCGGGGCAATCCTTGCCCATTCCGTGCGGCTGGGGCGCGGACGTCTCAGGAAGGGGACCCGGTTGACCGAGGCAAACATCCGCGCGCTTGTTGATGCCGGAATCGGACGAAGTAGTCGTTGCCGAGCCTTCGCCAGACGATGTCGGAGAGGATCGGGCTGCCGAGACGCTAGGACAGCGCCTGTCTTCGGAGGACTTCACCGCCAGGGCGCCCTTTGCCGGACGCGTCAACCTCGTCGCAGGCGGCGACGGGGTTCTCGAGGTCGATGCCGCTGCCATAGACTCCGCGAACGCGGTCGATGAGTCTGTCACCATCGCGACGCTCGCAAATTTCGCACGGGTCGCTGCCGGCCAGCTCGTCGCCACGATCAAGATCATTCCTTACGCGGTCTCAGCTCCCGTCATTGAAAGCGTCTCGGAACTTCTCGGCCAGCATGTTCTTCGCCTTCATCGCAGGAAGCACGACAACGCGTCGTTGATCCTGTCCTGCAGCGGCGGCACCTCGGATGCCGCGACCAAGAAGGGACGGACGTCCGTCGAAGAACGGCTCAAGGCATTTGGAATTCGCCTGCGATCCGTCGAGACCGTTTATCACGTTCCGGACGCCATCGCGGGCGCCGTCACTCGTGCGAATGGCGAAATGATCTTCATTCTAGGGGCGACCGCCACATCCGACCGGAGAGATTCCGCGCCAGCCGGGGTGGCGAGGGCCGGAGGGCGCATCATCCGCTTCGGAATGCCCGTGGATCCCGGGAATCTGCTTTTTCTTGCCGAGCACTGCGGGAGACCGGTCATCGGCTTGCCCGGTTGCGCGCGTTCGCCTGTCCTCAACGGCGCAGACTGGGTTCTCGAGCGCATTGCCTGCGGGATCGCTGTTGGCTCTCGCGACATTGCTTCGATGGGGGTCGGCGGCCTTCTGAAAGAAAACTCGACGCGTCCGCAACCGAGGTTTGGCGCACCGGGTGGCGCGCGGGCGGCGCATGTCACAGGCATCCTCCTGGCGGCCGGCGCGTCAACCCGCATGCGCGGCACGGACAAGCTGCTGGAGCAGGCGGACGGCGTGCCACTCATCGCGCGGACCGCGCGCGCGATGGCGCGGAGCCAGCTCGATGCCATCGTGGTCGTGGTGCCGAGCGGGGACTGCAGGCGCCGGTCTGCAGTCGCGGACTTGCCGGTTCAGGTCGTGGAGGCGCCCGACATCCCCGCGGGCATGTCCGACAGCCTTCGCGCCGGCCTTCGCGCAGTTCCGGAGCTATCGGACGCCGTGCTTGTCGCGCTGGCAGACATGCCTGATGTTTCGCACGACCACGTGAACCGGGTCGTTTCGGCGTTCTCGCCTGACGACGGGCGCGAAATCTGCCGCGCGGCGACCGCGGACGGGAAGGCAGGCCATCCAGTCTTGTTCGGCCGCAGATTCTTCGAGAATCTGGCGCTGCTCGACGGCGACAGGGGGGCTAGGGAACTGCTCGCGGACGCGCTGGACTTTGTCGTGGACGTGCCGACCGATGGCGATGGCGCAACTGTCGATCTTGACACGCCCGAGGACTGGCAGGCGTGGCGAGCCCGTCAGTCCGGAAACTGAAGGGTCCGTCTCCGGTTGCCGCTCACGAGAAGAATTGACGATCCGGTGATCTCCGCAACACGCCATCCTCCCACGGTCTGGCCGGATTTGACTGGAAGGTAGCGTCCGCTCGGAAGCCGCACGATCGCGCGCCTTTCCGGCGCCTTGCCCGAGATGCTGACGATGGTCATCCGGTTCTTGGCCATGCGCACGGGATAGACGGCCGCGCTGCCGATGTCGGAAGCGGCGCTCCTCCCGTTGCGGCGCGCGGATGCGTCCACCTCGACCTGCCGCTTCACATACGCCTCCAGAAGCCCCGCCGGCCTCGGCCTCGGTCGCTCTCCGGGAGCGACGGCCGTCGGCCGCCGCCGGATTTCGGCGGCTCTGGCAACGACATGCTCCGGTCGCGGCGCAGGGCGGGCCGTCGGCAACGCAAAGACCGGTTGTCCCCCTCCGCTGCCGTCGGCGCCCGCCGCCAAGTCGCCGACCTGCCGCGGACGCGGACGAATGGCGGCCACAGCGTCTGGACCCGCTGCCGTAGAGCCGCCCGGAGGCGAGGCTTGGGCAATCCGAAACCAGACGTTCCGGCGCGACTCCGCTGCGGAATCCGGCAGTCCACGGAATGCGGCGGCCGCAGCATTGTCCGCGTGCGGAGAAGCGAGCGATTCACCTGTCGCCGCATGGGATGCTTGGGCGACCGCGAGGAGCGCGGCGACCGCCACAGCCAGTGTGGCGGGCCGGTTACCGCGCGCTCCCGAACGCACTTGTCCTGGCCCGCGGGGAACCATGTTCCCGGTGTAGATCGCGATCAAGTGCAGCAGCATTCCGCCTCCCTGTCCAACGCGGGTCCGGCGTTCGCCTCGCCGAAGTTCAGGAATCTGTCCGGGGTTTTGCGGCCTGGTCCGCGCGCGGTGGCTGCGGCGTGCCGGCCGGCATGGCGCCAGGGGTTGTGGAGGGGTTTCTCCGGCGCGGCTTTCGGGAATCGGCGCGCATTCATCGGTCCATGCGGCGAACGCTCACTTTACCCCGAACACGCGATCGACCGAGTACGGTCCGGCGCCCTTGATGAAGAGAAAGAGAAGAAGTGCCGCCCAGAGAAGTCGCTGGTCCATGATCAGCGACCCGGAATGCCGGTCGAAGAGCGTTCCGATAGTCGCCGAATCCGCACCGTGACCGACGATGTCGACAACGGACATGACGATGACGAAGCCGATCATGCCGAGCGAAGCCAGTCGCGTCAGGAAGCCGGCGACGATGAGGAAGGGCAGGATGAACTCGCTGTACGTTCCGGCGACGACGATCAGCGCGTCAAGGGTCGATAACGCTGACGGGTCGTATCCAACAGCTTCGAACTTGCGGGGAAGTATCTGCGCGTAGGCGCCGACGGACGGGCTGAACGGCCCGTCGAGCTTGGTCGCGGCGGATGCCCAGAAGAACCTGAGGAGGACCGCCGCGAAGACGAACCGCGCGAACGTCGCGAGGGCGTGGTCGCCGCCGCTGCAGTCAATGCGGGAAACCAGGTTGTTATGCAGTGAGAGCAGCATTCTCATCGTGAGGGATTTCCTTTGTTGCGACTTGCGTGATCAGGCGAGCGCCGAGCATGATGCCAATTGATTCGGCGAGGTCGAAGTCCGGGACTTCCGCCGCAAGCTCCGTTGCGCCGCCGAGAGTGGCACCCGAACCGATCGCTTCCAGGAATATTGCGCCGCCCGGGGGCAGCGGCCGCAGTTCCGGTTCAAGTGCCGGCCTGGCCACAACCACGTCCTCGCCCCGGGGAGGAATTTCGATCCTTTCCGGACTGGTGTTGGCGCGCCAGATCGACAGGACGGGGTGGGGAGAGGCCACGACTCGCATTGACGGCAACAGCCGGAGGACGGTCGTATCGAGCATGGCGTCGGGAATTTCCCCCAGACGATCCGGGGCGCAGGGATCCGCATCGCCTGCGTGAAGGGCCTCCTGCACGGCCCTTTCGAGGCGCGCCACGTCTGCGAGATAGGGAAGCGAACGGGCGGGTTCGTAACCGGCAATGAAGTTCGGGAAGCAGTCGCCGTACTGGAACATGAGAGGGGTCCGGGGCGGATGCGCCCGAGCATGGTCGCGCGCCATTGCCCGGAAAAAAGCATCCCCGACAAGTTTTTTGACGACCGGGAATCCGTCTGCAAGCGCGTCGACCAGGCTAACGATGACGTTGTTGCGGTAGACGTTGAACCGCTTTCGCGCAGGATCGCCTGTGGGTGTCAGGATGCCTTCAGGCACCGGCAACGACGGATCGAGAATCGCACGGGCGAAACTGTCCTGAGTCATGCGGCTGTTGCCTGCGCATGCTCCGGCGCATTCGGCAACCCCAGGATGCGCGCGGCGCGCGCGGCTTCCGCCGCGAGTGCCGCCCACTCCGGAACCTCGTTGTCCCATTCGATCAGGGTCGGGGTTGCGCCCATGCGGTCGACGACATGCGCGTATAGTTCCCAGACAGGATCGACCACGGGCCTGCTGTGGCTGTCGATCAGGAGCGTTGATCCGGTCTCGTCTTCATCACGTTCATGGCCGCCTAGATGAATTTCTTCGACCCGGTGCAGGGGGAAGCTCTCGATGTACGACATTGCTTCGAAACGCTGATTCGCGGCCGATACGAAGACGTTGTTGATGTCGAGCAGCAGCCCGCAACCGGTGCGCGAAACGATTTCTTCGAGAAACTCGCATTCCGACATCGTCGTTTCCGCGAACGACACGTAGTTAGACGGGTTCTCGAGGAGCATTTTCCGACCCAACGCGTTCTGGACCTCGTCGACATGGTCCGCAACGCGGGAAAGGGTCGTCGCATTGTACGGCAGCGGCAGAAGGTCGTTCAGGAATCCGCCCTCATGCGTTGACCAGGCGAGATGTTCGGAGAACAGGCTTGGCCGTAGCCAGTCGACGAGCGCGCGGAGACGGGCAAGGTGCTTCCGGTCGAGATTCCGCTCGCCGCCGATCGAAAGACCCACGCCGTGGCATGAAACCGGCAATGCCTCCCGGATCGCAGCCAGCCGGGAAATCGCAGGGCCGCCGTCACCCATGTAGTTTTCTGCGTGAATCTCGACCCACGCCGCCTCGTGGCCGCCTGCAAGCAGGGCATCATGATGTTGCGGTTTGTACCCGACGCCCGGGGCCGGCGGAATGCCGGAAGGGTTGCGGCCGGTTCCGTCCATTGTTTGCTTGCGCTCGATGCAACGAACCGCCGGCGTCCTGTTGCCGGCGGCCCGTACCTGTGGATGGGGACCGGGGGTCAGGCCGGAAGGTCGCGTTCCAGTGGCTTGAGCGACCCCGCTCGCGGCGTCCCGTCGGCCTGTGCGGGAAGTTCGATGTCGGCGCATGTTCCCTTCGGAACAAGCGTCCAGGCGTTGCCCTGATAGTCAACGGTCGAGGATCCTGCGCAGGTTGTTCCCGGACCTGCGGCACAGTCGTTCTCGCCGGCCAGCGATACGCCGTAGCACTTCTCGTTTTCCTGTGCAGCGACAGGTACGGCATGTGCCGCGAGCGCCGATGCAACCGCCGTGGCCACGGCGATGTTTCTGATCGTGATGTTCGACATGAGTTTCTCCTGATGTGTTCTGGCCCGTCCGGTTCCCGGACCGCGCCACCAGTAGGCGGCCAAAACTACCAATGCCACCCGCGAGGCGGCGATGTCACGACTTGTTTATACGGCGTGACGCCGTCTCGACAAGGGTGCGCCGAGAATTTCGGCCGCACGGCGGCCTGTAGTCTGCTGGCGACCGATGCGCCGGAACGGAGATCCTCGACGCTTCCTATGCGGACGCTTTGGCAAGCGCCTGATCGAGGTCCCGGATCAGATCGTCCGCGTCCTCGATGCCGATAGACAGGCGAACGACATCCGGGGCGGCGCCGGCTGCTTCCTGCTGCTCGCGCGTGAGCTGACGGTGAGTCGTTGACGCGGAGTGGGTGACGATCGAGCGGGTGTCGCCCAGGTTCGCCACATGGCTGAAGATCCTCAGGCTTTCGACCAGCTTGAGGCAGGCATCGTATCCGCCCTTGACCTCGAAGGTAAACAGGGCGCTGGCCCCCTTGGGGTACAGTCGCTGGACGCGTTCGGCGTAGGGGGACGATGCGAGGCCCGCGTAGGTCACCGCCCCGACTCTCGAGTCCTTTTCGAGCCATTCCGCGACGGCGACCGTGTTGCTTACATGCCGTTCCATGCGAAGGCTCAGAGTTTCGATCCCGAGCAGCGTAATGAAGGCGTTCTGCGGAGATTGGCACATCCCGAGATCGCGAAGCCCGACCGCGTGACCGTGAAGCGTATAGGCCAGGTTTCCGAACGTTTCGTGAAACTTGAGGCCGTGATACGCGGGTTCCGGTTCGCTCAGGGACGGAAACTTTCCGCTCTCGGACCAGTCGAACTTTCCGCTGTCGACGATCAAGCCGCCCATGCTGGTGCCGTTGCCGGAAAGATACTTGGTGGTCGAGTGGACGACGATCGTTGCGCCGTGTTCGATCGGGCGGCAGAGATACGGCGTTGCGCTCGTATTGTCGACGACGAGGGGGATGCCGGCTTCGTCCGCAATTTCCGCAATTGCCGGAAGGTCGGTGACGTAACCCCCGGGGTTGCAGATGCTTTCGCAGAAGATCGCCTTGGTGCGGCTCCCTATGGCGCGCCTGACCGCGGAGAGATCCTCGAAATCGACGAAGGCGGCGCGCCACCCGAAACGCCGGATCGTGTGGCTGAACTGGGTGACGGTCCCTCCGTAGAGCCGGGTCGACACGACGATGTCGTCACCGGACGACATCAGCGGAAAGAGCGCCATGATCTGTGCCGCATGCCCCGACGAGCAGGCGACGCCGCCCGCGCCCGCCTCGAGGGTCGCGACGCGTTCCTGCAGAACGGCAACCGTGGGATTGGTCAGGCGCGAGTATATGTAGCCGACTTCCTGAAGATTGAAGAGTGCTGCGGCATGGTCGGTATCCTTGAAGACATACGCAATGTTCTGGTAAACGGGCGTCTGGCGCGCGCCGGTCGCCGGGTCGGGCCGGGAACCGGCATGTATCTGCAGCGTATCGAACCCGTATGTCGCCGTGGTGTCCATTTCCCGCAATCCTCCTGAGCATTCTCTGTATTTTCCGGTCACGGTGGTCCCGTCCGCCGGGGGACGCGGTGAATAAAGCCAATTTCGGCACGTGTAAAGCAATTCCGGGAACCGTCCGCCGCAAGGGAAGCGCTCCGTCAGAGTTGCGAGGAGATGATGCCGGTGTTGAATCCCATTTTCCGGAGCTCTCCGTAAAGCCGCTGGTGCTCTATCTTGGGACACCTGTCCTGGACAACCTGCAGCCCGGCCGATTCCGCGGTGGCGGCCGCCGCCGCGTGCTGAATGCCGACCTGCATCCAAACGGTCTTGAGGGCGGGGGAAAGGGAATCGATTGCCTCCGCAACAATGTCGGGAATGAACTCCGGACGCCGAAAGATGTCCACCATGTCCACCGATACGTCGCCGGGTATCGCTCGGAGCGCGCCGTAAATCGGTTTCCCGAAAAAGTCCCCGCCGGCATATGCGGGATTGACCGGAATGACATGGTATCCGCGCAAGTGCAGGTAGCGCGCGACGAAGTACGACGGTCTCACCGGGTTCAGGGAAACGCCGACGCAGGCAATGGTCCTGGTTTCCGAAAGTACTCTTCTCAGGAAGGCGTCGGTCGGTTTCTCCGGCATTGCGTACGGTTCTTCGCTTGAACTTGGCCGGATGCGCCTACTTCAGAACTCCCGGCCAGTTTGCGTCCCCGTTCGCGATGTTTCCGGGAATGTCGCGCGACCAGAGCGCGCGCACGAGCCGGTTGTAGTTCAGGTACAGCTTGCCGTCGTGGACTGACCAGGCGTCAGGGTCGGTAGAGGCCGTGTACCCACGCGAAACTGCATAGGCGCAATAGCCGCCGTACTGCGGCGCATGGGCTTCCGGGTCCGCCTCGAAGAGATCCCTGTTTGCGGCGCTTGCGAAGTGCCAGGTTGCGCCATTCCACGACAGGCTGAACTCGCTCGTCCCCTTGACCGGGCCCTTCAGCTCGAAATACGCGACCGGATCATAACCGTTGATCGCCGCGCCGCCTTCCGCGAATACCTCCGGTTGAGCGGCGTCCGCCAAGGCCGGGACGGCGAGTGCGGCGCCGGCGAGAATGAGCGTGCATCTACGCGTGAGCATTGGGCGGACTCCGGTTTCCTTCGTCATGCCGGAACTCTAGTGCATGCCGGTCGCGCCCGCCACCCCGCTCAAGAGTTCGTGAATTCCGGATGCGGATTCTTGCGTTCTTCAGGCGGTTTGGCGTCGTCCCGCGACGCAATAGAGCGAAACCGCCGCCGCATTCGAAACGTTCAGCGATCCGGACTGTCCGCCGCAGCCGATGCGAGCAAGGACATGACAGGATCTGCGCGTGAGTTCGCGGAGTCCCTTTCCTTCGGAACCAAGGACGACCGCGACCGGGCCATTTGCCGGAATCGCCTCCTCGAGGGGAGTCTCGGCACCGGCATCCAGACCGGCGAGAATGTATCCCTCGTCCGCGAGCGAACGCATTGCGGCGGCGAGGTTGGCCACGCGCAGGTAGGGAATCAGTTCAAGCGCGCCTGATGCGGACTTCGCAAGGGCGCCGGATTCAGGTGCGGAATGTCGGCGCGGCGCGATCACCGCGCGTGCGCCGAATACGCGCGCGGACCTCAGCACGGCGCCCGTGTTGCGGGGGTCGCTGACGCGGTCGAGCAACAGGGCGACCGGAGCACATCCGCGCGGGTCGCAGATTTCGCTCATGCCGTCCCAGCTGAGCGGTTCGACCTCGACGGCGACGCCCTGGTGCGTCGAGTGCGGGTCGAGAGGCACGGGAAACCTGCGGGAGTCCGCGATTTCGGGATCGATGCCGGCGGCCCTCGCGGCATCGGCGATTCGCCGTTCCGCATTGCGGGTCGCGACCAGCCTGTGTTTCGTGCGTCGCGTATTGAAGAGTGCCGCTCGTACAGCGTGCACCCCGAAAATCCAGAATGTCGCCCGGCCCTCGCGCGGACCATGAATCGATTTGGACATTCGGCATCGTTCCTTCGGCTGCATGTTTCCCTGCCATCAGGCGCGCGCCGTGACAAGGACTCGCTGTACAGGACTCGAGATCATCGGAACGATGCAAGTTTGCTTTGCGCCGCGAGGAACTGGCAGGTCGTTGCCGTCGGTTGCCGAAGCGTTCCGCGCGTGGCCGAACCGGGCGGACAGGTTCAGGCCCTGGACGGAGATGACCGCCTTGCCGCCCGCCAGTCCTCCATCGAACGCCCGCGCTCATTTTTCGCGAGGCTCGTGTTCGCGGCCTCCGCCGACCGCCGATTGTGCCCGCGGACAGGGAATGCGGCGGATTCGCGACCGGCGTCGATCCCGTTGCAGGACCGGTTCGAAGGCCGGCTTTCCGCGATCCGTTCGCAAAGCCGGGGACACTTTCGAATGAAGCGGCACACTCTCGACTCGGTTTCTTGCCTCCGGTCAACCCACTCGCGGTCGTGCAGCGTTCCGGTCCCTTTGCTTTCCAGGTTTCACGGTCCGCGCGCCCGCATCCGGAAACTTCTTCATCACTGGCGGAAATGCCGCAGATGAAGCGGACTCCGCACCATGCGGGACAAGCTGACGACATGAAAACGGTCGAATTCCGCCGGATAGAGAAGGAGCGGATGCGGAAGAATTGATCCCGCGAAGGCGTCGGGAGGACGAACGAACCGCTGGTTCCTGGCGCCTTTCCGCAGGTAACCGACATGCGACGGGACCCAAAGCGCGACCGTCGATTTCATGACGGCTTCAGTCGGGAATCCTTCTTTCGCGCCCTTGGCGAAGGGATGCCCCGGCGAGCATTAGACCATCGGATCCGTTGTCGGAAAGGGAAGCTGCGGAAGGACGGCCTTGGGAAGAAAGCGCCAGTCATGCGCTTGGCCAGGCAGCTCTTGCACAGCGCCGTCATCGGCTCCTTTCTCCATGACGAAAGCGCAGATTCCGGAAACCGGCCAGGACTTTCCCACGCTGTTGGCGATTTTCCGATTTGCCGCCGAACGGGGGGCGGACCGGGGCGTTCCGGCCGGATTCCGGGTTTGCGGAGCCGTCCGCGCGCCGTCGCGGGCGCCGGTTCCGCAGGTAACCGACATGCGACGGGACCCAAAGCGCGACCGTCGATTTCATGACGGCTTCAGTCGGGAATCCTTCTTTCGCGCCCTTGGCGAAGGGATGCCCCGGCGAGCATTAGACCATCGGATCCGTTGTCGGAAAGGGAAGCTGCGGAAGGACGGCCTTGGGAAGAAAGCGCCAGTCATGCGCTTGGCCAGGCAGCTCTTGCACAGCGCCGTCATCGGCTCCTTTCTCCATGACGAAAGCGCAGATTCCGGAAACCGGCCGTCGTCGCTTCCCGTGCATTGCAAGACGCCAGGAATATCATCTCTTGCATGCGCCGGGCGCGAGAACGCAGGCTTGGAACGACAAGGCATGGCTGCAGTGGAACCGGGTGTTGTTCGCCACCATCTCCATTGCTCCGGCCTCCAGCCGCACCACCTGTCGCGCGGAGCGCACTTGAAGGCGCCGTTCTGCCACGCCGCCAGGCCCAGCCACCGGTCGTTGCCACGTAGCGCAGGCCGCGGGCCGCCAGCCGCTGGAAGCCGAGATAGTGGCGCTCGTCCATCAGCGAGTCCCAGAGCGGGCGCTCCTGCGGCCTGGCCAGCCGGATCTCGACGTCCGCGGGAAAACCCCGCCGGCATCCCGGTGGAACTCGAGGCGCTTGCGAATCGACATGGCCGGAGCATCGCACGTCCGGGACGGGAACGCCAGCGGAAAATTCCGGCTCCGGGTCGCGCGCGCATGCAACGCAGACAAGCCCGGTGTCAAGGAAAACCACCGAAATCAGCGTGGGATGCCCCTGGGAAACCGGCCGTCGTCGCTTCCCATTGCAAGACGCCAGGAATATCATCTCTTGCATGCGCCGGGCGCGAGAACGCAGGCTTGGAACGACAAGGCATGGCTGCAGTGGATTTCGTTATTGCGGGTGCAGGCCACAACAGCCTCGTGACCGCGTGCTACCTGGCAAAGGCCGGGTATTCATGCGTGGTCCTCGACGCGCGCCGGATTCCCGGAGGAGGCTGCGCCACCGAAGAGATCCTGGGACCGGGGTACCGGATCGACACCTGTTCGACCGGACACACGTTGATTCTGCAGAACCCTCTCATCCGGCTCGATGAACTCGGGCTTGTGGGCAAGTACGGGCTTTCCTACCTCCATCCCGATCCCGTAGCCCATGTCGCGCTTCCCGATGGTGAGCAGATCACGATGCCGCTTGATCTTGATGCGGCCGTTGCGGAGATTGCGAGTTTTTCGCAGGAGGATGCCGAAAGCTACGCGCGGTTGATCGGCGAGTTCGATGAGCTTCGGCCGCTTCTCGGAAAGGCGAGGTCCGGTCCGATCGGCATGGCTCCCTCGATGAGGGATCTCTTGCGCGGCCATCCGCGCGGCGGCATCTGGTCGCGCCGCATGGCCATGAGCGCACGCGACGTCATTCTGCGCGAATTCACGAGCCCGCACGTGCGGGCGTTCATGGGATGGATGGCGTTTCAGACGGCGGTGCCGATCGACCAGGCGGGCACCGGGCTCCTGCCATATCAGATCACGGCGCCCCGGCAGGCAAGGAGCTGGTCGATTCCGAAAGGGGGATCAGGCCGCCTGACTGATGCGCTGGTCGGATTCCTGGCCAGCCGCGGGGCGGAGTTTCATTACGGCGCCCGGGTCGAGAGCCTGCTTCTCGAAGAAAACCGGTGCGTCGGGGTTCGAACGCACGACGGGCGGGAGTTTCGGGGCGGCAAGGGGGTGATCTCCACGATTCATGTCAAGCACCTCGTCGAAATGGCGCGCAAGGAAGCCTGGGGCGAAGACTTCGTCTTTGGCGTGGAAACCTACAATGTCGGCGTGCCGTTCTTCGCCACCTACCTCGCGACTTCCGCACCGCCTGTCTTTGAAACCCGAAACGGGCCGCGCAGCGCCGTCTCGGCGGGATATGCCGGCTGGATCGAGGATCTCGTGCGATCCGGTCGCGACATCTATGACGGTCGATTGCCGGACAGCGTGGCGTGGTTGCTTGTGGCGACTCCGACGCTCGCGGATCCAGGCCGCGCGCCAGACGGGCATCACACCGTCAAGCTGCTCACCCATGTGATCCATGACCTGCCGGGCACAGGGCCTTCCGGCTGGGAAGCGGCAAAGGAGGCGTTTGCCGATCGCCTGATCGAGATCGTGAGGCGATTTTGCCCCGGTTTCGGCGATGACGTGATTCTTGCCCGAAAGACCAAGTCGCCCGTGGATATCGAGGCGCTGAATCCGCACATGATTCACGGGGCGCCCCACGGCGGCGACCGGTCGATCAGCTTTGCCGGCGAGCAGCGTCCTGCTCCGGGCTGGGCGCAGCACAGGATGCCGATACCGGGGCTCTACCAGACCGGAGGAACGACCCATCCCGGAGGCTCGATCACCGGCTATCCGGGACGCAATGCCGCGATGGCGGTGCTGGCGGACCTCGGCGAGGACCTGTCGAGAATCATGGAAGTCTGAAGGCAACGTTTCCGCCGCCCGATCGTGAGCAAACGCGGGTTCGGCGCGTGCTGGGCCGCAGCGCGGGCGCCCGCAGGACTCTAGTCCCGCGACAGCTTGTTTCCGAGCCACCGGAAAGCGGCCGGTCCCCATTCCTGCTGATGTTCGAACGCGCAGTGGCCCGAACCCCTGTAGACTTTTGCGCTGCGGGCGCCGACGGGTCCACTCTCGAGCATGAAGTGGATATTGCCGATCGGCGCAAGATGATCGTTGTCGCCGTTGATCATCAGGACGGGCATGTCGATCCTCTCTACAAGACCAAGCGACGACAGGGACCAGCCGGCGAAGATCTCCATTTCCTTTTCGACCGACCAGGCCGGAAATGACGGCGGCCCGTCAGGAGGGCCGAAGCGAAAGGTCGAGCGAAGGTTGCGGGCCGCGGCGATCGCAGCCATCTCCTCTTCGGACATTTCGTAACCGAACGGGTGCCCGGCTATGGCCGCAACCGCCCTGACTTTTTCAGGCGCCGTGCCTGCGAGCTGCAGCACCGAATAGCCGCCTCGGCTGATTCCGAAGGCTCCGATGCGGTTCCGGTCGACTTCGGGGCGCGCCATCAGCTCGTCGATGGCCGCGACCCAGGCCTTGACCGATTCAGGCTCCCACGGAAACGGATTTTCCCCTGTGCCAGGCGCGTCCATCACAAGGGACGCGAGCCCGGCCTCCAGCGCCAGTTCCGCCGCCCATCCCCGGTCTTCCTTGAAGACGTCAGCTCCGCACATGATCAGCACGGCAGGCACTGGCGAATCGGCAATTGGCGCCCGGAAATGGGCGCGGATGCCCTTTCCTTCGCAAACGATTTCCAGAGCTTCCATCGGCGGATCCAGACGGGAGCAGGCCTTGCGATAGGCACGCGCGCAATCGGCGCTGACTTCAGCCTTAAGGGGCGAGACCTCAGCTGGAAAGCGGCCGATAGCATAGTAGGTTTTGGCCAGCAGGAACCGATTCCTGGCGGCTTCGAAGGCGCCCTCGGCTTCCAGACGATCACCCTCGACCTCGTGCCTGGCGCCAGCCGCGCGCCAAACCGGAACCCACTTGTCCTCGGTCGTTCCCTCGAGCGTGGAGACGATGCGCTCGAGTTCCTTGATGTCGTCGATCATTGAAAGCCAACGGCGGTAGAATCCTCCGCGGGCCACGATGAAGGGATCCTCCCCGGGCCGGCGCTCAAGTTCGTCGAGGAATATCGTCATTGTGATCAGTCCGTCATGACGCAAGGCACATAAACAAAAGATTGTAGACACAAAGCCCGCGCCGCGCTACCTTTTCGCGCAAACGATTGCACGGTCTGGATTTTCAACTGTCTCCAAGAATCCGGGATGTGTACGGAAGGCAGTAGTTGCATCGACAAACGGGAGGAAGACATGACGACATTGGAATGGCGCAGCGGCCTTCAGGCCTGGATCGGAGCGTTGGCGCTTGCGCTTGCCGGACCGCTCGCGGCTACCGCTGAGGTGAAGAACCCGGGGCTCCTGGTTCATGCAGCCGATGACGAGCCGACAACGCTTGACCCCGCGCAGGTGGAACCGGGCGAAGGAGGCGAAACGGTGATTCTGCAGGTTTACGACCGGCTCCTGGATATCGGTCCGGCGAGCGCGGAACTGATTCCGTCTTTGGCGGTGGAAGTTCCCAGCTTGGAGAACGGAGGCATTTCGAGCGATGGGATGACCTATACCTTCAAGCTGCGCGAAGGCGTGGCTTTCCACGACGGCACGGCGTTCACCGCTGATGACGTGAAGTACTCCTGGGACCGGGCCATGACCATGGATCTGCCCGAGGGCAATGCCGGCGCATTGTCCGACGTGGTCGCATCGACCGAAGTGGTTGACGACATGACCTTTCGCGCGACGCTTTCCGAACCGTCGGCAAGTTTTCTCAACTCGGCCGTCGTCGCCATGGTGGCGTCGATCGTCAGCCAGGACGCGGTGGAAGCCAATGGCGGAGTCGAAGCCGGCGCGCCGAACGCCTTCATGGCGGGCAACATGGTCGGAACCGGACCGTACAAGTTCGTGGCCTGGAACCGGAACGAGAACATCCAGCTCGAAGTCAACGAAGATTACTGGGGCGAAAACGCCAGGCTTGACGTCCGGATCGAGATCGGAGGCGACCCGGATGTCCGTGTGCTGGGCATGCGGGCAGGCGAGTTCGACACCATCGAGACAGATCCGTCCTTCATTGCCGATCTCGAAGGCGTGGATGGCGTGACGGTCTATTCGGGCGGATTGCTTCTCGAGCCGCTCCATATCGGCTTCAACCTCAACATCCCCGAAGGCTCGCTGCCATCCGAAGACACGATCCCGGTCGATTTCTTCCATGACACGCGCATTCGTCAGGCATTCAACCATGCGTTCGACTACGAGGCTTTCCTGAACGGCCCGCTGGCGGGCTACGGCGCGTTCAATCCGCACTACACGCCTATCGGCATCTTCGGACATGATCCGAATGCGCCGGTCTATTCCAGCCAGAACTATGCCGAAGCCGAACGCCTTTTCCGCGAGGCAGGCGTCTGGGACGAGGGATTCTCCGTTTCGGTCATCACCGAGGAAGGCAACCTCTTCGCGCTGATGTGCCTGGTGCTGAAGGATTCGATTGAACGGCTCAACCCGAAGTTTCGAATCAATGTGCTGGCAGTCGCAGAGTCGGTTTTCGACGACGCCCATGCCCAGAATCCGCTTGAATACGCGATGTGGGCCAAGAACGCGGATCCGGCGGCGGACCCGAACTTCTACATGCAGGCCTACCAGCACCCGGACGGCGAGTGGGGCGAGGTTCATGGCTTCGCCAATGGCTACAGGGACTCCGAGAAGGTCGCGAGCCTCATAGACCAGGCGGCGGTCGAGCTTGATCCGGCCAGGCGCGCAGTTCTCTACAGTGAGTTGCAGACGATTCTGTACGAGGATCCCATGTGGCTCATCGGAGCGCAGGAAGGCATCGTGACGGCTCATCGCGACTGGCTCAAGGGCTTTGCCATGCAGCCCCTGTGGCCGCGCCCGAGCCTTAAGTTCGCGCTCTTTGACAAGTGAGTCCGGGAATGTCCTGACGCACGGACGGGCCCGTTCCCGGGCCCGTCCGAAATAAGGCCAGCAGAGATGCAGCTCCGCGACTATATCCTGCGCCGCCTGATGGTGTTGCCTGTCCTCGTCATAGGCGTGTCCATCGTGGTCTTCACCTTGACCCGCGTCGGCGGTTCCCCGATCGGGATCTACCTCAGCCACGAGATGACGCCTGACGAGGTCGCCGAGATCGAGGCGCGCTACAACTTGGACAAGCCCGTCTGGGTTCAGTACCTCTACTGGGTCCGCGGCATCGCCGAGGGCGACTTCGGATGGTCGGGCGTCGCCGCCGCGCCGGTTTCGGACGTCTTTCCATTGAAGCTCGCGGCAACGATGGAGCTTGCCTTAGCTGCAGGGCTGGTGGCGCTGCTCCTCGGAATCGCGCTTGGCACATATGCCGGGGCGCGGCGGAACCGGATGCCTGACCACATTACGCGGGTCGTGGCCGTGAGCGGAGCGAGCCTGCCGCAGTTCTGGTTCGGAATCCTGCTGCTGATCGTGTTCTGGGCGCAGATCGGCATTGCGCCCATCGGGCGAAGCGACGCGGCAATCTACGCGTCCATTTCCCACCCCACGGGGCTCTATACGATAGATGCCATCCTGGCTGGCAGCCCTGCCGCCCTTTGGGACGCGATCTGGCACCTTGTTCTGCCGTCGGCCACGCTGGGCTACGGAGCGACTGCGATAATTGCGCGAATGATGCGCTCGGCGCTGGTCGAGGAACTGCAGCAGGACTATGTAGACGCCGCCCGCGCAAAGGGACTTGCCGAACGCATGGTTTTGAAGCGGCATGCCCGGCGAAACGCACTCGTGCCGACGGTGACGGTCATCGGCCTTACGTTTGGATTCCTGTTGCAGGGCACCATCACGGTCGAAATCATCTTCCGATGGCCGGGTCTCGGCCGGTGGATGGCGGATTCTGTCCTGAGGGGCGACCAGGCGACGTTGATGACCTATGTGCTCTTTACTTCAGTCCTCTTCCTGTTGGTGAACCTCATTGTCGATTTGGTCTACGCGAACCTCGATCGCCGCGTGACGCTGGGCAAGTGACATGACAGACGTTCCCCGATTCCGCTTTGACGCCGAATTCATGACGGCCGACACCGCGTTTCGCGTGCGCATGCACCGACTGTTCGGCGTGCTGCAGGGGCTGGCTTCAAACCCGGCGACGGTCATCGGCCTCGTCATCATCGCGTTGATGCTCTCCATGGCGATCTTCGCGCCCTGGATACTGGAGCCGAATTCGCCCGATCCCTACCAGATGCCTCGCGACTGGGGCGCGGTGAGGAAGCCGCCTGGAACGCCGGGTCACCTGCTCGGAACCACCAACGAGGGGGGCGACGTGTTCTACGGCGTCGTCTGGGGCAGCCGCACGTCTCTGCAGCTGAGCCTCATGGTCGTTGGCTCCACGATGATCGTCGGCACGATCATCGGTTCGATCGCCGGGCTCATCGGCGGCTGGGTCGATGAGGTGCTGATGCGGATTGTGGACGTTTTCCTCTCGATCCCGGAACTGATCTTTGCCCTTGCCATCGCGGCGGTTCTGGGGCCCTCCTTCGGCAACATCATCTTTGCGCTCGCGGCGGTGCTGTGGGTGAAGTACGCGCGCATCATGCGGGCCCAGGTCCTGCAGATCAAGCAGAACGACTTTGTCGATGCGGCCCGGGTAATCGGGGACTCGAAGCTCAACATATATCTTCGCGACATTCTGCCGAATGCGGTGACGCCGGTGACGGTGCAGGCGACGCTTGACATGGGCAACGTCGTGCTGATCGGCGCAACGTTGTCCTTCATCGGGCTGTCGGAGGCAGGAATCGCCGAATGGGGCGTGCTGGTTTCCGAGGGGCAGGCGGGGATCGCGTCGGGCCGGTGGTGGGCATCGACCTTTCCCGGGCTAATGATCTTCCTCTGGGCGCTTGCCTTCAATCTCGTCGGAGACGGCCTTCGCGACGCGCTCGATCCGCGGACCGAGGGACGGTGATGCGCGATGGGAAGAATGGAGGCGCAACGGTTGCATCGGTTCGCGACCTGAAGGTCCACTTCCGGTCGAAGCGCGGCATCGTCCGCGCGGTCGACGGCGTCAGTTTCGACATCGGTCACGGAGAGACTGTCGGACTCGTCGGCGAAACCGGCTGCGGCAAGAGCGTTACGGGCCGTTCCTTTCTCCGCCTGCTGCCGGTTCCGCCCGGCATTCTGGCGGGCGGTTCGATCACGTTTCACATGCATGCCGCGTGCACGGGCTGCGAAGGCGCCGGCTGCGAAGCTTGCGGCTGCACCGGACGGCAGGCAAGCCGGAACCGGCCGGTAGATCTGCTCGGCATCTCGCCCGAAGACATGCGCAGGATTCGCGGCGACCGCATTGCGATGATTTTCCAGGACCCGGGAAAGGCGCTCAACCCGACGCTTCCAATCGGCGCGCAGATCGCGGAGGTCTTTCTGCAGCACCGGACGGAAGAAATCATCGCGCTCGCAGGCCTTCCGGCCGGCACGTCCGGCGCTGTCCGGCGGTTCGCGTCGCAAAGCCCGCGTTTCGGGGATGGCTGGCTTCTCGCGCTGCCCGGTGTGCGGGCGCAAAGAAAGCGGATCGATGAGGCTCTCGCCAGGATGGTGGCCGGCGCGCTTGCCGAGACGCAGGTGCCGAATCCGGCCAAGCTCATGGCCCGCTATCCGCACGAGCTTTCGGGCGGCATGCGGCAGCGGGTAATGATTGCGCAGGCGCTCGCATGCAATCCCGATCTTCTGATCGCGGACGAACCCACCACCGCGCTGGACGTGACTGTGGAGGCGCGCATCCTCGGATTGATTCGCGAACTTCAGCGCCGCCGCAGGACAGCCGTGCTCTACATAAGCCATGACCTGTCGCTCGTGCGGCGCATCAGTGACCGGGTAGCGGTGATGTACGCGGGCCGAATCGTCGAGATCGGGACGACGGCGGAGGTTTTTGCGAATCCCCGCCATCCGTACACCCGCGGCCTGATGGCGGCTGTACCCGGCACGGACACGCCGCGCGGCAAGCTTGCGGCCATTCGGGGAACGGTTCCCGAACTTGTCGACCCGCCTGCCGCCTGCCGCTTTTCCGGGCGCTGCCCCCATGAAACCGGCGCCTGCCGCAGCAATGACCCGGTACTGGAGACAATCGCTCCCGGCCACTCGGTCGCCTGCTTCATAGACCATCCCGCGCCGTCCGGCGAAAGGCCAACCCACGACAGGGTGGCTGCATGAAGGCTGCAGTTCAACCGCAGGCTGACGATCTCGTCCTCTCGATTCGCGAAGTCAGGAAGCACTATCCGATCCGCGAAGGCGCACTGCAGCGGATCGTCGGCCACGTGCGGGCTGTCGATGGCGTGTCCTTCGACATCCGGCGTGGGCAAACCGTTGGCCTGGTCGGCGAGTCTGGCTGCGGCAAGACGACGCTTGGCCGCGTGATCGCCGCCCTTGCCGACCCGACCGATGGCGCTGTTCACTACAACCTCGAAGGAAATATGCGCCGAATCGACAAGCTCGAGGGCAGGGCCGCGCGAGCCTTCCGCCGCAACTGCCAGATGGTCTTTCAGGACAGCTTCGCCTCGCTCAACCCTCGTCATCTCGTGATCGACCTGGTCGGGCGGCCGCTCAGGGTCTACGGCGAAGCCTCCGCTGCCGACCTGGTCGAACGCGTGGTGGAGCTTCTCGAACAGGTCGGACTCGGTCGCCAGCATCTTTATCGCTACCCGCACCAGTTCTCGGGCGGGCAGCGCCAGCGCATCTCGATTGCGCGGGCGCTGGCTCTGAATCCCGAAATCATCGTGCTGGATGAACCGACAAGCGCCCTCGACGTCTCCGTGCAGGCGCAGATACTGAACCTTCTGAACGACCTGCAGAAGGATAGGAACCTTGCCTATCTCTTTGTCACGCATGACCTTTCAGTGGTTCGTCACATGGCGGACCATCTCGTCGTCATGTATCTCGGCAAGGTTGCCGAGGCGGGCGAGACGCAGGCAATCTTCGAGTCGCCTCATCATCCCTACACCAGGGAACTGATGGCGGCAAAGCCCGATCAGGAATCTGATGCCGGTGTCGAATTCCGGGGACTCGAGGGCGCCGTGCCCGATCCCGCGCGACCGCCTCAGGGGTGCCGTTTCCATACACGGTGCGAATTGGCGACTCCTTCCTGCGGATGGGAGGTCGATGACGTCGTCCGCTGGCTTGATGACGCGTCGGGTATGTTCGAGCATCTGGTCGGCGTTGAACGAAAGACGGAATTTTCCGCGAAGCTCGCCTTCGACAATGAAGAAGCGGCAAGGCTGCTCTCGATGGCCGTTCGCTCCGAGCAGGTTCCCGAGGCCATGCGTGCGGCGATGCGTCGGCTCGACCTTGACGGCGCCGTGGTCGAGATCGAGTTCGAGGAAGTCGGCGAGGTTGAGCTGACCGCACGTGAAGGCGGCCGCATTGCGGCATGCGTGCTCGCGCCCGAGGCGGTTGCAACTTGGAAGAACACGTGACGACGGATCCTGAACACATCCACTTGACCGAAGAGGTGAACGGCGAGTCCGTGCATCTTATGTATGTCGAGGTCTGGGACGGACTCTATGCCCCTATCGGCGTGCGAAAGCCCCAAGGCGACGGTCCCTTTCCGATGGTGCTGATGGCTGCAGGCAACGGGGGCGAGGGCATGCGCTGGATCCGCGACGCCGTTCGAAACCGCGCCTACACCATGGACAGGCTCACGGATGCGGGCATGGCCTGCGCCTGGTTGCGCTACAGGACCGAAGTCGAGCTTGGCTACAACAACGGCGGCAAGATGGTTCGCGACAGGCGGCAGGGACGGGAAATGTTCAACCGTTCGCCCTTGGAATATGAAGATGAAATCGCGATCGCGGAATATCTGCGGACGCTCGCCTGGGTCGACGAGAACAGGATCGGCGTCATTGGCTTGAGCCATGGCGGGGAGATGGCGCTGAAGATCGCGTCCGAATACCACGGGCTCGCGGCGGCCGTCGCCAGCGAACCTGCGGCGCACGAGTTTCTCGCGCTTCGCCCCGATGACACGGCGTTTGTCAACGCGGACACAGGAATGCGCAACATCGAGCAAATGCAGATGGCAGAGGTCGAGAAGGTGCGCCGCCGAATCGACATGGAAGTGGCCTCTATGCGGATTTCGACGATCAGGACGCCCTTTCTTGTCATGGGCCGGGACGGCGATCACCTGCAGGGCGTCTTCAGAACCGCCTTCGAGCTCATGGAGGAGGCCGGGAAGGATGTCGAGTGGGTCTCCCACGATCACGAGCTCCACGGCTATGTCTTTCCGGTTCGGGGCGAAGGCGGAGAATACGAACTTGACGACGTGCAGGTTGGCGCCATCGACCATGTCGTTGGCTGGCTGAAGCGGCGAATGGGGTAAGCAATGGTCCGGGTCGGAATCGTCGGGCTTGGCAGATGGGCAAGAGTGCTCGCTCGCGCATCGAATCTCTCTGACAAGATTGAAATCGTCGCAGGTTACAGCCGTTCCGAAGAGAACCGCACGAGGTTCGAGGCCGACACGGGCATTCCTTCCGTCGGAGCCCTGGACGACATACTCGTCCGCGACGACATTGACGGGATGATACTGACCGTCCCGAACGAACAGCACTACCCTGTCGCCTTGCAGGTCGCGAAGGCGGGCAGGCACGTCTACACCGAAAAGCCGATCGCCCATAATCTCGAGGACGGCCTTGCCATCGATGCGCTGCAGGACCGTTACGGCATCACCGTCACGGTGGGTCATTCCGCCCGCCTCCTGGGCGGGGTGCAGGAAATCAAGCGGCGCATCGATGCCGGCGAGCTTGGCAAGGTCGGCTTCATCGAGGTGAACTTCTCGAACGAACGCGCGCTGGAACTCACTCCCGACACTTGGCGCTGGTACCGCGACCGCGCACCCGGCGGGCCGCTTTCCCAGCTCGCCATTCACATGTTCGACGTGGTGAACTACCTCGGCGCAGAGATCGTCGAAGCATCCTCGATCGCCTCCAGGCTCAGCCCCGTTGGCGCAGAGGTCGACGACCAGTCCATGACGCTGCTGCACCTTGCGGACGGCGCCATCGCCTATGTCGGCACCTGCTGGACCTCGCCGGGCGTTTTCTCCGTTCGCGTTTTCGGTTCCAGGGGCCTCATGCATTACGAGATCGACTTCGGTACCTGGGACACGCCCGAAGCGATCCGGGAGTCGTCCACCCTCTACATCCAGCGCGGCAGGGACGGGTTCGGCAAGCGCGAGGTGCTGGATGAGCCTGCCACGAACATGTTCGCCGCAGAGCTCGACATGTTCGCCGAGAGCTGCCGTACGGGTCGGACCTCGGTCCTGTCGGCGGCCAACGGCAACGAGGCCGTCGCCTGCGTCTATGCGGCGCTTGCCTCCATCGCACGGAACGGTTCTGCAGTGAAGCTTTCGGAAGTCGTGGCTGCCGCCAAGGCGAACCGGACATGATTCTTCCGACCCGCATTTTCGCAGACCTGACCCAGCCGGAGATCAAGGCGCAACTCAAGCGGAACCCGCTCGTTCTCTTTCCCTGCGGTTCGGTCGAGCAGCACTCGGCGCACCTTCCCGCCGGCACCGACATTCTGGCCGCAACCCGGATCTGCGAGCTCGTTGCGGAACTCATGGACGGGCTCGTCCTTCCTGCGCCGCCCGTTGGCGTGACGCCGATGCACATGCCCTACGAGGCGACAGTGACTTTCACGCCCGCGACCTACCAGCGGGTCGTCGTCGAGATTTGCGAGAGCACCGCGAGCCACGGCGCCAGGGATCTGATGATCGTCAACTGGCATGAAGGCAACATTCCCTCCCTGGCCATCGCCGCGGAGGAACTCCATCGACGGGTTGGCATGCGCGTCGCCACAGTGCAGGCCTGCTACGTGGCGGAGGAACTCTGCGGAGACGCCTGCAACGGCCTGACTCACGCTGGCGAGATCGAGACGCTTGCCGTCCTCGCCGCCCGGCCCGACCTTGTCCACCTCGACCGAGTCACCGGCGGCTCGGAACCTGGACAGGGACGCCGCATGGACAAGCTTCGCCGCACCCGAACTTTTCAGCCCGTACTGACCGACATTCGCCAGATTGCGCCCTCGGGCTGGTACGGCGATCCGTCTCCGGCGACCGAGGAGAGAGGATGCCGGATGATGGATACCATCGCCAGCCATGTCGCGAAGGAGGCGACCGAACTGCTTGCGCAGCTCGGGAGCGCAACGGACTGATGGCCAGGACCGTGCGGCGGGGCGAGGGGAAGGCGCTGGACCTGCCAGGGCGGATTGCGACCGAGGTGGTTTCGTCTGCCACCGGCGCATCCTCCTCGACAGTTCGGCTCGTCGAGATCGCGCCCGGGAAGGCCGCGAGAGGTCCGCATGTACACGACGGGTTCGAGGAGGTCATTCATGTCCTGGAAGGCACGGGGGTGCTCAGGACCGATGGCGGAGATCATCCGCTTTCGCCCGGCGACACTGCGCTTGTACCCTCGGGCGAACTGCACATGACGGTGAACACGGGCGAAGTGATGCTGGCGCTCCTTTGCGCATTTCCGGTCGCCGACATTCGTCCCGGAACGCGGGAGTTCGAAAGCTGGGACAATGTCTGACGTAATTTGCCTGCGTCCGCTCGAGGACTTTGCCAACGCCGGAGTGACCCTGCCCGAGGCGCTCAACGTCCGCGCCCTGGAACCGCAGAGCAGGGAACTTGCCGAGGCGTTGCGATCTGCCGAAGCCCTGGTGATTCCGGCGGTCGGGCCGGCGCTTGAGACCGGATTGTTCGCCGGGTCGGCGATACGCCTCGTTCAGGTCACAGGGGCCGGCATGGACCGCGTGGACGGCGCAGCGCTGGCAGGGCAGGGGATTGCGGTCGCGGGCATTCCAGGACGTTCGGCACTGGCGGTGGCGGAATATGTGGTGGCCACCGTTTCGTCCCTCCTGCGATTCCTGCCCGGCAGCACGGCGGCAATTCGTGCGGGAGACTACATGACCATCCGTGAACGGATGATCCGGCGCGGCCTCAACCAGTTCGCCGGACTCACGGTCGGAGTGGTGGGATACGGGGTCATTGGCCGGGCGACGGAGAAGCAGTGCGCGGCGCTGGGCGCAAAGGTGATTTTCTGCGATCCGGCGGTCGAAAGCGAGGACAGCGTCGAGTTCCGCGAGCTGCTTGCCACAGCGGACATTGTCACTCTGCACGTGCCGCTGCAGGACGGAACCCGGGGGATGATCGGTGCCGCAGAGATCGGCTTGATGAAGCCGGGCGCAATTCTCGTGAATGCCGCGCGAGGCGGGATCGTGGACGAGGCGGCGCTGGCGGACGCTCTGGAGGCCGGCGGGATCGGCGGTGCGGTGGTTGACGTTTATTCGGCCGAGCCGCCCGCGGCCGACAACCCGCTTCTGACTGTCAGCGAGACCGCCCTGCAACGCCTGATCCTGACGCCGCACATTGCTGGAGTTACCCAGCAGTCATGGGCAAGCCTGTTCGCAGAGGCCTGGGAAAATGTCGCCCGCGTGCTCTTGCAGGGAAAGCCTGCACGTCACGTGACGAACGCGGTCGAGGCATGATGTGATGCGCCGGCCAGGGCTCGGCACCGGTCGGGGAATGCCGGGCGACTGCATGCGGGAGCAGTCCTGATGTCGGTCGACACCGTCGGGACGCCTCGCCGCCGGGTTTCCGGAGCGCGGCTGCGCACTGCCCTGAACCTGCGAAAAGGCGCGGGGAGACTGCGCATCCGGATCAAAGCCTCAGAAGACGCTTCGCGTTGCCCGAGAATATCGCATTCCGGACCGCGTCATCCACCGGTGCCGCATGCATCCAGTCGACGCCGTGCCTGTTGTCCGCGTAGGGCCAGTCGACCGCGAACAAGATGCGTTCGGGCCCGAGCGACCCGAGACAGAGCAGGAGGGCATCGTCCGCGAAGAACCCGCTGGTAGTGATCCAGAAGTTCCGGAGGAAGGCGGCCCGGAAGTCGACCCGCGATCCGCCCGGCCGGCGGAGACTCTCGTCGATTCGCGGCAGCCAGAACGGCAGGGCTTCGCCCATGTGACCGAGAACGATCTTGAGGTCCGGGTGCCGGTCGAGAACGCCCGAGAGGACCAGCCGGACGGCCTGGGTTCCGGCCTCCACTCCGAAGCCCCACGCGGCGCGCGCGAACATAGGGTGGGACTCGTCGTACGGCGCGTAGTAGCGGGTCGTGACGTCCCTGTCGGGCAGGGCAGGGTGCAGGTAGACCGGAACGTCCAGCCTTTCGGCGCGGGCGAAGATCGGCCAGTACGCCTTGCCGTCGATCATTTCGCCGCGACTCATTCCGTGGATCATCGCGCCCCTGAGCCCGAGTTCCTCGACCGCTCGCTGGAGTTCGTCCGCCGCTGCGAGGGGCAGCATCGTGGGAATCATCGCAAAGCCCTGGAAGCGGTCGGGCGATTCGGCAATGACGGCCGCGAGCGCATCGTTAACGGAACGGCAGGCCGCAACCGCGACCTCGTCCGCGAGCCGCTGGCTGCCAGGGGACTGGTGCGAGAGGACCTGCATGTCGATTCCGGCCTCGTCCATCTCCTCGATCCTGATGCCGGCGAAGTCGCGGAGCCGGTCGCCGAGGGGCGAGTGCCGGCGCGGCGCGGCGGCGAGGTGCCGCGCGAGCGCCGCGTGCACGAAGTGCTCCTCGACGGCGACGATCTCGCGGGAGTCCGGCCGCATCGCCACGTCAGCCCGGCCGCGGCCGGCCTGCTGTGCGCGTCGCGCGGCCGGGTCCCGGCGGCGCGATGCTGCCCCGCTCGACGATCGACACCGGCATCACCGTCGTCGCGGGCACCCGCGCGCCGGGCTCGGCCATGCGCTTCAGCAGGATCTCCGCCGCGGCGCGCCCGACCTCGGACTTCAGGATCCGCACGGTGGTGAGCCCGGGCGGGATCAGGTCGAGAAAGGGAATGTCGTTGAACCCGGTCACGGAGACGTCCTCGGGGCACCGCAGCCCCAGCGCGGCGAGCGCGCCGACGGCGCCGATCGCCAGGCGGTCGTTGGCGCAGAGCAGGGCGGTCGCCTCCGGGAAGCCCTCCAGCGCCGTCAGGGCGCAGCGGCGGCCCTCGTCCTCGTCGTAGCGCCGGGCCGCGACCACCGCCGCCGCGAGGCCGAGGCGCCGCGCCGCGGCCTCGAACGCCCGCCGCCGCCGGACGCCGGTCGACAGGCGGTCCGGCCCCGCGACGTGGCCGACGGCCCGGTGCCCGGCGTCGCGGAGCCTCCGCAGCATCATCCGGATCCCGCCCGCGTCGTCGCTGACCACCGAGGGGATGCCGGAGCCCTCCGCCGCGCGGTTCGCGGTGACCACGGGCACCTCCCGCGCGACCCGCTCCAGGTGCGGGTCCATGCGGGTCGCCGCCGCGTCGACGATGCCGTCCACGCCGCGCTGCATCAGCACGTCGAGCAGCCGCGCCTCGCGGTCCGGGTCGTTGTCCGTGCTGACCAGGATCGAGGCGTACCCGGCAGGCTCCAGCGCGCTCTCCATGCCGCGCACGATCGGCGGGAACAGGGTGTTGGCGATGTCGGGGATCATCACGCCCACGGTCATGGTGCGGCGGGTCCTGAGCCCGGCGGCGATGCGGTTCGGCCGGTATCCCATGGCGTCCGCCGCCTCGCGGACCCTCGCCACAACCTCCGCCGACAGCCGGGCGCGCGGGCTCGGCGACAGCGCCCGCGAGACCGTCGCGACGTGGACGCCGGCCTCCCGCGCGACATCCTTGATCGTGACGCCCTTCCTCATGGATCCGCCGGCCGCATGGCCGGGGAATACACCGATTCCGGGCCGGGCGCAAACGATTGCACATACGCAATGGGCTTGTTCCGGGGCGTGAGGCTCGCCGAGCGGTTTGAATTCGGCAATGTCGAATTGAATCGGAGTGTTGCATCGGACACGGAGGTGCCAGGCAGCCCGCGCCAAACTGCTGAAGACGGCTTGCTGGGTCGGCGTCGGCGTTCGCCGGACAGAGGTTTGCAAAGCCGCAACACTTTCAATTGCCTCAAGACGATTTCGGAACAGTCTGGAAATGGCCGATACGAGCGCGACATCCGCATGACCGAAGGCAAGCGGAAGGCCTCCAGCCGCTTCCGGACTCCGGAAAACGCTGCCCGCTGCCGCATCCAGGCCAACTGAAGCCGTTTGGATGCAAGGGCTGCAACTCCGTGACTGCAATGAAGGCGGCGTTCTCGGAATGGCAACAGAATCGACTTGAGGATGGCCCCGGCATCCGTAAAAAGGCGCGGGCAGTCACCCGAGAAACCGAATGACAACACGGGATCGATCCCGGGGGCTGAGCAAGCTTTGAGTTTCAGCGGCCGGAGTGCCGTGCAACAAGGAGGAAGACATGAAGAAGCTATCCGCAATAGTGTTGGCAGCCGTGCTGGCCGCACCTTTTGCCGCGAAGGCGGCAGACAGCGATGATCCGATCATCATTCCGATTCACAACTGGTCGAGCCAGATCGTGATGTCGAATGTAGTCGGACAGATTTACGAGGGAATGGGCCTCAACGTCGAGTTTGTCACGACGGACAGCCAGGCAGTGTACGAGTCGGTTCGGCTTGGAGACGTCGCGCTGGAACTTGAGGTCTGGGAGGGCGCGTTCGGTCATTCCTTCCGCGAGGCGCTCAAGAAGGGCGGCCTCCACGATGCAGGAGACCATGACGCCGTTACGCGCGAGGACTGGTGGTACCGTTGTGGACCAAGGATGCGTGCCCGGGGTTGCCCGACTGGCAGGCGCTGAATGACTGCGCAGAGGTCTTTGCAACGGCGGAGTCCGGTGGCAAGGGGCGCTATCTTGATGGACCGGTGGACTGGCTGAAGCATGGCAAGGAGCGCGTCGAGGCGCTTGGCATGAACTTTGTCGTGGTGAACGCGGGGTCGGCGGCGGCTCTCTGGGCGGAAATCGGCGCAGCGGAACCCGAGAAGCGCCCGGTCGTCGTGTTCAACTGGACACCGAACTTTGCCGAAGCCGTTTGGCCGGGCGAGTTCGTCGAATTCCCGACATGGGAGGACGGCTGCGACTCCGATCCGTCCAAGGGGCCGAATCCGGATGCTCTTTACGACTGCGGCAATCCCGCCAACGGCTATCTCAAGAAGGCCGCGTGGGACGGAATGCCCGACAAGTGGCCGAGCGCCTACTGCGTGCTGACCAAGCTCAGCTTCACGAATCCGCAGATCGCCGAGATGGCGAAACTCGTCGACACGGACGAGCTTGAGCCTGAAGAAGCGGCGGACGAATGGCTGGCTGCGAACCGCAGCGTCGTGGACCCTTGGGTCAACGCCTGCACGTAGAACGCGCGAATTGACAAGAAGACCCTCTCCGCGCCAGCATGCGGGGAGGGTTGATTGTGGGTAGGTCATGAACAGCGACGTCCCCGTAATTTCTGCGGAGAAAGTCTGGAAGCTTTTTGGGCCCAATCCAGAGGCGTACCTGTCTCGCATGCCGAAGGGCCATTCCTTCGAGGACATCAGGTCGGACGGATACATTGCCGGCGTCAAGGATGTCTCGCTCGACGTTGCCAAGGGCGAGATGCTCGTCATCATGGGGTTGTCGGGATCCGGCAAGTCCACGCTGGTTCGCTGCTTCTCGCGTCTTCACGACATAACCGGCGGAGTGATCGAGATCGACGGCCAGGACATCATGAGCCTGAGCGCGACGGAATTGATAGAACTTCGGCGCTCGAAAATGGGCATGGTGTTCCAGTCCTTCGGACTGCTCCCGCATCGCACGGTTCTGGAAAACGTCGCCTTTCCGCTCGAAATGCGAGGGCAGGACAGGCATGCGCGGCGCGAGCGCGCACTCGAGATGGTTAGGCTCGTCGGGTTGGATGGCCGCGAAGACTACTTTCCCCGGGAACTTTCCGGCGGGCAGCAGCAGAGGGTCGGCATTGCCCGCAGCTTGGCGATCGAGCCGAACATCTGGTTTCTGGACGAGCCATTCAGCGCGCTTGATCCCCTGATCCGGCGCGAAATGCAGGACGAGTTCCTGCGGCTCCAGGAAATGCTTGGCAAGACGATCGTGTTCATAACCCATGACTTTGATGAGGCGCTCCGCCTTGCCGACAGGATCGCCATCATGAAAGACGGTTCCGTCGAACAGGTGGACACGCCCGACAAGATCGTTCTGAATCCGGCAACCGAATATGTGGCCAAGTTCACCGAGGAAGTGGACAAGGCAAGCGTCGTTCACGCAAGCGTACTGGCCAGGGAGGGCGCAGCCGGCGAAGGGGAACCCGTTCCGGGGGACGCCACGATCCTGTCCCTTGCGCGTCGGCTGGTCGAGGAAACGTCCGAAGCGATTCCCGTCAGCATGCCGGACGGAAGCACAGGCGTCATGGACCGCAGGGCGGCGCTTGCCGTTCTCTTCGGAGAGAAAGAGTGAGCGACCGGACTCGCACGGATGCACTGAAGTCCGGCGCGGAAGCCGCTTCGACTGGCGCGGTCCGGACGCGGACAGTGGTCTTGGCGCTGTTTGGCGCGGCAATTCTGCTTACGGTTCTGAAGCCCTGGATTCCTTCGGCACTTGTCAGGTTGCCCGAAGGCGCAATTCTTCCTTGGGCGGATTGGCTGGATGCGGGGTTCTACTGGCTCCAGAACGACGTCGGACTGATCCATGTCACCCGGACGATTTCCGGCTGGCTTGGATTCCTGACCGACGCGGCGGCCAACGTGCTCTACGGGAAGTCCCGTTGGCCGCGTCTGGAAGCGTTGCCTTGGTCCGTGGTTGCGGCATGTTCTGCGGTGCTGGGCTACTGGCTCGGCGGATGGCGGCTCGCCCTTCTGGCAGGGGGGACCTTGGTCTGGACTGCGCTCATGGGGCAGTGGAAATGGGCGATGGAGACCATGTCGGTCATCGTCGTCGCGGTGCCGTTCGGGTTTGGCATCGGGTTGCTCCTGGGCATGTGCGCATGGAAGTCCAGAAGATTCGAGGAGGCCTTGAGGCCGGTTCTCCTGGTGCTGCAGACGCTGCCATTCTACAGCTACCTTCTTCCTGCCGTGATCTTCTTCAAGGTTGGCCCGACTGCCGCGGCGGTCGCCACGATCGCCTATTCCATGCCGCCGATGATACTCATGACTATCGTCGGCCTGAGAAAGGTGCCGCCCGATGTCGTCGAGGCGGGGCGGATGGCGGGCTGCACGCGCTGGCAGATGCTGCGATCCGTCTACATTCCGTCGGCTCGCAACGAAATTCTTGTCGGTCTCAATCAGGTCATCATGCTCGCTCTCGCCATGGTCGTCCTTACCGCATTCATCGGCATGCCCGGGCTGGGCGCGAAGCTGCTCGCCATGATGAACAGTTTCAAGCTCGGTCGCAGCGTCGAAATCGGCGTCACGATCGTCTTGCTCGCCGTGACGCTTGACCGCCTGAGCAAGGCGTGGGTCGTCAAACAGCCCGAGCACTTCGAAAAGGGAACCCCTTGGTGGCGTAGACACTTTTTCCTGCTCGTGGGTCTTGCGACCTTCATTCTGTTTTACGTGCTCAGTCAGTACCTGCCCATTCTGGATGAAGTTGGCCGGAGGCAGTCGCTTTCGATGGGCAAGGAGATCGACGCGCTTATCAAGGGTTTCCTGGGCATATCGTGGGTCAAGGCGTTCACGGACTTCATTCGATGGTTCTTCAACGTGTGGGTGTTGATTCCCAGCGAACTTGCGCTGCTGTTTCTTCCCACTTTTGCAGTCATTCTCGTTATGACGGGAGTAGGCTATCTTCTTGGCGGCTGGATTCCGGCGTTGATCGGTTTCCTGTTCTTTTCGGCAGTAGCCCAGCTCGGGTGGTGGGACCGCGCGATGCTCACCCTGCACTCGACACTGACGGCAGTGTTCCTTGCGATGCTCTTCGGAATGCCGCTTGCCATATGGGCAGCGCAGCGCGAGCGCGCTTCCCGCTGGATGATCTTTGCCTGCGACACCGCACAGACATTCCCGAGTTTCATCTACCTCTTGCCAGCCATCATGCTGTTCGGAATCACTCCGATCACGGTCATTCTGGCGATCCTGATCTACACGATGGTGCCCGTTGTTCGCTACACGGTCGAAGGCCTGAGAGGCGTGCCGCGCGAGATTACGGAAGCCGCAGACATGGCGGGCGCGACTCGATGGCAGAAACTCTGGAAAGTCGAGTTCCCCCTTGCAATGCCGACCATCGCGGTCGGATTGAATCAGGCATTCATTTTCGCCTTCTTCATGGTCATCATCGCCGCCTTCATAGGCACTCGGGACCTGGGCCAGGAAATGCAGCGCACGCTCGCGGGAACCAATCTCGGCAAGAACTTCACGCTTGGTTTCTCCGTGGTGTTCATGTCGTTGACACTCGACATTGCGATCAACTCCTGGGCAAGGAAACGCCGGAAGATCCTGGGCCAGTGACGGTTCCACCCGTGCACCCGGCGTCACCGGAGCGATCAGGCGTCAGTCATGTTTACTGGCAGCCATGCGATGAGGTGCGGGACCGTTCGGATTCACATGCCGGCGTCAGGTCCGGAGATTGCCCCAAGGCCTGCAAGCACGCCCTACAGTCCCGGACGATACCCGAATGCGGCGCATCTCTCGCAATGGGTGACGCGAGACCGGGAGAAGACTACGGGCCGGTCCGAATTCTGCCGTCTCGATGGGTCGCAACACATCAAGTTTCCGTTTCAGGCTGAAGCGCTGCGGCAAGATTTCCCGCCCGGGCCGAACCTTGTTGCCATGACGGGTTCACGTCCGAACGGCAATTCACGGTTTCTGTCGCTGCGACCGGGTGCTAATGCGCAAACGGCGCCCGGGGCCGGGGTCTGCCTGAACGCAGGTTGCCGCATGGCAACGTATCACTTCCCGGGCCGGAATCGGCCGGGGCGCGTCGGAAGCCAGGACGGGAGCGCGACATGGATGACAAGAGCAGGAAAGGCGGTGCCCTGCTCGTTGACGTGCTTTCCGCGGAAGGGGTGCGGACCGTTTTCGGCGTACCTGGAGAGAGCTATCTTGCCGTGCTTGATGCGCTTCACGACGCTGCGGGATGCATCAGGACGGTGATGGCACGGCACGAGGGCGCTGCCGCGTATATGGCTTCGGCGCACGGAAAGCTGACGGGGCGCCCCGGAATTTGTTTCGTGACGCGCGGGCCCGGCGCCACCAACGCGGCCGTCGGCGTGCACACGGCGATGCAGGATTCCTCGCCGATGATCCTGTTCATTGGCCAGGCAAACCGGGAAACGCTGGGGCGGGAGGCGTTCCAGGAAATCGACTACGAGAAGTTCTTCGGCAGTGTTTCGAAGTGGAGCGTGGAGCTGCGCGACTCGGGCCGAATTCCGGAAGTTGTTGGCCGCGCGTTCCGGACCGCGCTGTCGGGCCGACCCGGACCCGTGATCGTTGCCCTCCCGGAGGACATGCTCGAGGAAACCGTTTCCGCGCCGCCGGTCGCCGTCAGGTCCATGCCCGTCCGACCGGAGGCGGGCGCAGACGCCGTGGCGCACGTGCTCTCCATGCTCGAGGATTCGCAGCGTCCGCTCGTTCTCGCGGGCGGCGGGGGCTGGACTTGCTCAGGTCGCGATGCCCTCCAGCGGTTCTCCGAAGGAAATGGAATTCCGGTGGTCGCCGCATTTCGCCGCCAGGATCTAATCGACAACCGGAGCCCCGCTTACGCCGGCGATGCGGGAACCGTCATGCCGCCCCATGTGAAGGACCTGATGACCTCCGCCGACCTCGTGCTGGCGGCCGGAGTCCGTTTCGACGAGATCACGACTGGCGGATACGGGCTGTTCTCCGTTCCGGTCCCCAAGCAGGCGCTGATCCACGTTCATTCAAGCGACGGGGAACTCGGCAAGGTGTATGTTCCGGACCTCGCCGTACAAGCCTGTCCTTGCTCGTTTTTTTGCAAGATGGAGGACGCAGTCCTCGAGAATCGCGGCCGCTGGCGCGAGTGGTACCGCGATGCGCACCGCAGATATCGGGAAAGTCTCCGATGTCCCGACACGCCGGGCCCGGTCAACCTAGCGCGAATCATGAGCTGGCTCGCGGATCGTTTGCCGGACGACGCGGTTCTCACGAACGGCGCCGGAAACTTCGCCATCTGGCCGGGTCGCTTCATACCGCTCGGAAGGGCGGCTCGCCTGCTTGCCCCGCAAAGCGGATCGATGGGGTATGGCCTGCCTGCCGCAATAGCGGCGAAGCTTGCCCATCCCGATCGCATGGTCGTCTGCTTCGCCGGCGACGGCGATTTCCAGATGACGGGCCAGGAGCTTGCCACGGCGCGTCAGTACGGAGCCGCACCGATCGTGATCCTGTTCAACAACGGCATGTACGGCACCATCCGCATGCATCAGGAGCGGCAGTATCCCGGTCGCGTGCACGGAACGGATCTCGTGAACCCGGACTTTGCCGCGCTCGCGAGGGCTTATGGCTTTCATGCGGAGCGGGTGGTGCGGACGGACGAATTCGAAAACGCTTTCGAACGCGCCGTAGGCGCGGGAACCGGTGCGCTCATCGAGCTTCGCGTCGATCCGGAGGCCGTTTCCCCCTATGACACGCTTGCAGGCATTCGGAGCCGCGCCGCTGCTCCATCCAGGGATGACGCCGCGTGATCGGCAGGGCGCGTGCAGGGGCATGCATCGGATTTCCGGTCCGCAGGCGGGGATTGCACGATACCGTGTCCGTCGAGAGGCAGCGGTTCGTCCAGCGTTCCCCCGGGCCGGTCGGACGCGTTCCCGCGATGAGGCCGCGCCTGCGGCAACTCCCGCGCGGCAGTCAGTCCGGAGTCCTCGGGTCGTAACGGAAGACGACATGGGCGACCCGAGATATGAACAACTTGTCTACCTTCTTCCGCTCCTCGCGCTTTGGCTCTGGGGATATCTCGCCTTCAGGAATCCGGTCTTCAGGATCATGCGGCAGATCATCCTCTGGGCTGTCTTGATCGCCGTGCTGGCACTCGCTTATCAATTTGCCACCGGATGAATGCGTCGCGACGTTGTCGGAACGGTCTTCGGTTTCCGCAGGGATGCAAGCGAATCGTCCCGGAATTTGCGGCAGTGATGTGCGGCATCGCGATCGCTAACACGAAACGCTGCCAAAACTATCTGGTTCCGATTGATTGCACGTCATGTTCTGGTGACTCATTCGGGCAGAAATTTGGAAGCATATGCATTCGCCCCGCCTTTGCGCGCCGTTGCAGCAAGAAAGTGCTGGAGGTGAATTGAACCAGTAGTGCCCAGTTCCGGCCCAATAGCGCTGCGCGGGCGCTTCGTGCTGCCTTGGGGAACTTGAAAGCAGGCTGCGATCGAGCCGAGGCAGCGGGATCGGACGGGTTCTGCAGGCGCATGCCGCGAGGGGCAGGGATGCATGCGGCACCGTTATTTTTCCGGAGGCAATCGGTCAAATTCCGGGATTGAGGGGCAGGCTAAATCACATACGGGACTCCCATGACCGGACGTATCTATACGCGTCGAACATTGCGATTGACGAAGGCCAGCAACAGCCTGTTTACCTCATTCCCGGCGAGACGCTGCAGCTGGCCGACGCGGAAGGGACAGAACTACGTGTGCGGATCGTCGATATCGTCGGCCAATCAGCACTCGTCGAGTATTTCGTTCATCGCACAAGTAAGCCGTTGAACATCCGTTCGTTTGACAATGCAGATAATGCCCTGCGAGACATTGGTTGAGGGGATGTCGAATTGCCAAAAGCACCCGACAGTACGTATTCGAGGGCATGGAAGTGTTGCCGGATGCGTTTAATCCCTTTTGTGGAGAAACGGCTGTAGAGTGCACTGACAGGTCATTGGCAGGTTCGTGTCGCTGACAGGCTTCCGTTGCATGCCGGCCCCAACGGAATTATCGCTTGGGATCAGGCTGGGTTGCTCCAAGCCATGGACCGGTTCTGGACAGATTAATTCAAGCTCGTCCTTGGACGTGCGAGCAAAAGGCTGGTCGAAGAGGAAGGGCTTCTGCTCGAACTCGGCCCGACAAGGCTGGACCGGGAACTTCAGAGATACATTTGGAAGGACAAGGACCATCTCTCGCTGAGAGATCTCCGGGAGTGTTTCGACAGCTACACCTACCTGCCGTGCATTAAGAACCGATCAGTGCTTGTGAGAACCGTCGCCACAGCCATCAGCGGCATGCTGCCGGGACCATTTGCTTATGCTGAAAGCTGGGACGAGGCAGCCGGAACCTACAAAGGCCTTGCAATTGACAATGCGGCCAGCGTTCAGGTGGTTGTGGACAACGACCGTCTCATCGCAAGGTCGAAAACTGCCGCCGCGCACCGACCAAAGCCGCCAGCACCTGACGACGCCTCGGAAGGCGGCGCTCCCCACTTCGGAAAGTGTGCAAGCACCTGATGAAGGTTTGGGAATTGAGGTTGGCGGTCAGACGTCCGAAACGAAACCGACCCGGATCATCGGAACGTCCTGCTCGCGACATCCACAAAATCGTCGAGGGCGTTGTCGAGCAACTCACAACTCTTCCCGGTAGCGAGGTGACGCTGAAACTTGAGATCGATGCCGAGAGTTCTTCCGGTCTGGATCCAGCAAAGGTAAGGACATTGATCGAGAACGCGAACACGCTCGGCTTCATTGAGAAGGCGATCGAGTAGCGGAAGACAATACACCTCAACTGCTACAGATTCGTCTCAATTCGACTCTTGTTCGCGATGGACGTCTTTGGCGTCTGCACACCGCGCAACAGACAGCTTGACTACGGTAGACCCGGTTGTTACGCAGCGCGCTGTTCGGGCGACGAGCTGCAAGGTGCGGCAGCGGACTGTAACTCCGCCGGGGGAACCCATGCCTGGTTCGATTCCAGGGTCGCCCACCAGAATTCCGACATGCAGCAGACTCGAAGGCGTTCCTACGGCGTCGGGCGGCTGCTACCGAGCAGAGGTCGAGGGCATTTGTGGGTTCGGGTGCGTCGTCGAGACAACGGCGGTGCCCCGACAGCAGTTCGGGCAAGGCGGGAGTGAAACGGATTGGGACGTCTGGATGGCAAATGCGCAGTCGTGACCGGGGCTGCGCAGGGAATCGGAGCGGCATTCTCGGCGGCGCTCGCCGCCGAGGGCGCAAGGGTTCTCGTCACGGATCTTCAGGATCCGGAGTCCTGCGTCTCGAGGATCCGCGCCAGGTCAGGAGTCGCCGAAGGGCTGAGGGTCGACGTCACGTCGAATGACGATCTCGCCGCTATGGTGGAAAGGGCCGAGAGCGCCTTCGGTCCGATCGAGATTCTTGTCAACAATGCCGGAATGTTCTCGGAACTCGAGCTCAGGCCCTTCTGGGAAATCGGCGAGGACGATTGGGACCTCATGATGCGGGTGAATGCGCGCGGCGTGTTCCAGGCGACCAAGGCATGCCTTCCGTCGATGCGAAGGAACGGACGGGGCAAGATCGTGAATATTTCGTCCGGCACGTTTTTCCAGGGACCGCCCGGATTCCTCCACTACGTGGCCTCCAAGGGTGCGGTAATCGCGATGACCCGATCAATGGCGCGCGAACTCGGGGACGCCGGGATATGCGTAAACTCGATAGCGCCCGGTTTCACGGAAAGCGACGGCGTCGTGGCCAACGCGGGTCTGAATGCGGTTAGGGGCGTGGCGAGCGCTGGCCGGGCAATCGCGCGCGACATGGTGCCTGCGGACCTGGTGGGCGCAATGCTCTTTCTCGCGTCTCCGGACAGCGACTTTGTCACCGGCCAGACCATCAATGTTGACGGCGGAAAGACAACCTACTGAATCGCGGTCGCATCCGGAAGCGAAGGCAGTTTGCCTTCTGCGGACGCAATCGGCGGAGAAATTCGACGGGCGGTTCCGGACAGTTCGCGTCCAGAGTGGAACCCGAGCCGACCGGCGACGCATTCGCATGACGCAACACCGAACCCTTGCATTGGCAAGACGTGCCGGCGTCAATCCGCAAACGAGATGTGGATTCGCATGATCTCAAAACGCGCTAGGCCAATTGCGGAAAGCCTTGTTGAACGGGTAAGCCGGGACATTCCCGCAGGTCGGCCCGATTGCGGCACGCCTGATGGCCCGGTCGCGCTGCCCTCAAGGTTTGCGCGAAGGAATTCTGCAAATATGGGTGTTGGCGAGTCTGATTGAAGAGAGTCTGGAGTGCAGACGGTCGAGGACAGGTGAGGGGATAACGAAATTGTTCGGCACGCGACCCTGAGAGCGAGAACAATGGATGCAGAGACCTCCTCCGGGTCCATCCGGGTGCAGCCATGCGGCTGACTATACTCGGATCTGGTTCTCCCGAACCCTGCGTACGTCGCGCCTCCTCGGGATTCCTCCTTGAAGCGAGCGGCGCCAAGTTACTATTCGATTGCGGCGGCGGCGTGTTCGACCGCCTCCTTCAGGCGGGCTACGATCCGTCCGGCGTGGACTACCTGTTTTTCAGCCATCTCCACTCGGACCACATTATGGACTTCGCGCGCCTCGTGCACGCGAGGCGGGATTCGGATGCGACGCCGCTCAAAGTATTCGGCCCGCCGCCGGTTGCCGAAGCCACGGAAAGGCTTTTCGGTCCGGATGGCGCGTTCGCCCACGACCTGCGGGCGCGCACGCAATTCCCTTCCAGCCAGTAGGTCTGGCTGGCTCGGGGCGGATCCCTGCCCAGACCCTGGCCAACGCCGTTGGTCACGGAGGTCCGGCCGGGTTTTTCCTTTGGGGGAACCGGTTGGCGCTTTCGCTCGTGCGAGGTTCCACATTTTCAACCGCTGCTCGAGTGCATGGCGTTGGCGGTCACGGACGGCGCAAAGAAGTTTGTCTATGCCGGCGACGCGGGAATCTGCCCCGAACTGGAGACACTCTGCCGGTCGGCAGACCTGCTGCTGCACTGATGCTACCGGCTTGACGGCGAATCCGCAAACCCCCGCACGGAACGGCTGACGCCCACCCCTGGCGAAATCGCGCGAATGGCCCGACGGAACCGGGTTCGAAAGTTCGTTCTCACCCATTTCCGCATCCACATGGACACCGAAGCGAACCATGCAATGGCGATGCGCCATATGAAGGCGAGATTCAGCGGTCCCGCTTCGATCGCCGAGGATCTACCGGTGCACGTGATCTGAAGCCGGCAGCTGGCGTGCCGAACCGGCTGGCCGACAGTCCAAGAATCCCGTCAGCGCCAGAGAATTCCGCTGGCGATCCGCGCCCCGTCGCAAAGAGCCCCGAGCTTCGCCCAGACGATCCGGTTCTCGATTTCGGTCCTGTACATCGCCTGGGACGAGAATCCGCAGTCAGTAGATGCAATGACGTTTTCACGGCCGACCCGTTCGGCGAAACGGACGATGCGCTCGGCCACATACTCGGGGTGTTCTACCACGCTTGAGGCGTGGGTGATCACGCCGGGCAGCAGGAGCTTTCCGTCGGGCAGTTCGACATGCTCCCAGAGGTGGTATTCGTGTTCGTGGCGGGGATTGCCCGCCTCGAATGAGTAGGCGCCGGCCTTCACCTTCAGAATCACTTCGATCATCTGCGGGAGGTCAGGTTCATGGACGCGGGGACCTTGGTTGATGCCGTAACAGGTGTGGTAGCGGATCTTCTCCTCGGGAATTCCCCTGATAGAGTGATTCACCGCCTCTGCGTACATCGTGGCCTTCGCAACCCGGGCGTCCTCGTCGAGCGACCTGTCCATGTAGACATGAGGCAGGAACGGATCGTCGACTTGCAGCAGGAAGCCCGCTTCGACGATTGCGCGGTATTCTTCCGAAAGGGCGTCCGCGAGCGCGAACATGTACGCTTCTTCCGTGGGATAGTATTCGTTGAAACCTACGCCCGTGACGGCGGCGCAAGGCATGAAGGCCTCTTCGCATCCATGCCTTTCGACGGCGGCGCGAAGGTTTTCGAGATCGGTCTTCAGGGCTTTATGCCCTACATACCGGATCTCGCCGATGCAGCACATCGGTGACGATGGCGCGATTGCTCCACCCAAGTGCGCCTTCTTGAAGTAGTCCTCGTAATATTCAGGAAAAGCTTCCCTTTCTTCCTTGTAGTAGCCGAAATCGTCATCGGGACGCGGTTCGAATCCCTCGATGCGCTCGTTGATGTAGACCGCATGTCCCGGTTTCGACATTTCGCCGTCCGCCACGACGTCGACACCGGCCTCGGCCTGCCGACGCACCATTGCGTCCACGCTTTCGCTCAACCTGGTTTCGAAGGCGTGCCGGTCGACGGCCTCGCCGTCGAGCCGCGCCTTCAGCATGTCGAGAAGGTCGTGCGGTCGCGGCAGGCTGCCGACATGGGTTGTCAGGATTCTGTCATTGCTGTTTCGCATTGGATTGCCTCTCGCTTGGATTGCATTGAATTGCGACGTCCCGGTCTCGTAGTACGGATGGCGCGCCCCTCTGAACTATCTGTCCTGCCGTACCCATGTGCCGCACCCGCAGCGATGCCATACGGAGCAAACCCCGACCACCGCAGGACGGGGAAGGGCTGCAAGCGGCGCGGTGTCGGCGGTGCGGCCGCTCTCCTGGCAGCAGCGCGCATTGCGATACATTCCAGGCGACGGCCGGGCCGGGTCAATGAGCGCTTGCGCCGCCATCGATCCGAATCGTCTCCCCGGTGATCCTGCTCGATTCGTCGGAAGCGAGAAAAAGCGCGAGTTCGGCGATGTCGCAAGGAAGGGATAGTCCGAGAAGGGACTTCCTGCAAACCGGATCGTCCGGCGCAATGAACTCGGTCACGCGTTCGGTGAGGGTCACGCCGGGCGCCAGGACATTGACTCGGATGCCCTTCTCCGCCCATTGCACGGCCATGGCCCGGCTCATCGAAAGGACGCCGCCCTTCGCCGCGGTGTAGGCATCCGCTCCGCGCGTCCCGATCACTGCGCGCAGTGACGACATGTTGATGATCGACCCCCCGCCCGTCCTGGCCATTTCCGGAATGACCCGGCGGCACATCAGGAGCGTGCCGTATAGATCGACGCGGATCGTGCGCCAGAACTCGTCTAGGTCGAGGTCGGTCACCGGCCCGTCCCTCGCCGACCCGCCGCCCGCCGAGTTCAGAAGGACGTCGATCCTGCCGAACCGGTCGAGTCCCGCAACGATCGCCGCATCGACGGCATCCGTGTCCGTAACGTCGCAGGCGACGGCGAGGGCGTTTGCTCCGGTTTCGGCGACCGCGTCCGCAACCGCCCCTGCAGCGTCGCGCTGGATATCGATCAGCAGGAGACTCGCACCTTCGCGCGCATATGCGAGTGCGCAGGCCTTGCCGATCCCGTTGCCGCCACCCGTGACGAGCGCGGTCTTGTTGTCGAGACGCCCCATGGGCTACGTGCCTGAAGGGCGCATTGCAATGCCGCCTACCGTCTGATCCGTAGGCAACAATTCGATGGTCGAGATGTTGACGTGTTCCGGGGCGTCGACGGCATAGATGATCGCTGCAGCAATGTCTTCCGGGTCCAGTTCCCGGATGCCGGATTCGTACATTGCGTCCAGTCGTCGGCGATCACCCCGCGCTGCGCTGTAAATCTCCGAGGTGACGCGGCCGGGACAGATCTCGGTGACACGCAGGCCCGTGCCAGCAAGTTCGTAACGGAGATTCTGGCTGAAAATGTGGATGGCCGCTTTCGTTGCCCCGTAAAGGGCCGAAATCGAGGTGTGAAGCCCCGCGATCGATCCGACGTTGACGACATGACCCCGCCCGCGCGCCTTCATGCCCGGAATTGTCGCGGCGGTGATCCGGACAGGCCCCAGGACGTTGATTGCGACCGATTCCTCGTAAACCTCCTGGTCGAGGCCGAGAAGACCGTCCATCCCGTGTCCGACTCCGGCATTGTTCACGAGGATGTCGGGCGAGAAATCCGCAACGGCATCCAGAATCGAGATGTCGCGCACATCCGCGGCCAGCGTCCTTGCCCCTGTCGCTTCGGCGAGGACTTCAAGCCTGTCGTGTCTGCGCGCCACTGCGAGAACCTCGCGGCCCGAGGCGGAGAGCGCGCGAACGGTCGCTTCGCCGATCCCGCTGGATGCTCCGGTAACGAGCGCGCGCTTGAGTTTCATGGCCGGTTCTCCCCGATTCTCCGGCTGGTGCCTTCGCCGCAGGAAAGCAGTTGATTTTCAGGCATGCGCCGCACGGTGGCAATACCCTGCCTATCCACCCGCCTATCGGCCCGACGATGGGAGGGCACAGGATGCGCGCACCTGCTCATCGCCAAAGTAGCGTCAACAACTGATTCGCGGCGCATGCCCGCTGGGGTTCCGGAGGGCGCAACCGGAGGCAGAGCATAAATGCTTGTCTTGCGTCGCATGGCGCCTTCAACGCGCGTCTGTGACACTTTCCGCGAGTCCGGCAAACCGCATCAGCCTGCCTCTTCTTGCGCTCGCGCTTTTCGACAAGACCCGACCGGCCTTCGCGGCGCTTGAGTTCCTCCAGCACGTCCTCGAACCTGACTCCACGCGCGGACAGCATCACGAGGAGATGAAAGATAACGTCGGCGGCTTCTTCAGTGAGGTTCTTGCGGTCGTTCTTTGCGGAGGCGATTATGGCCTCGACAGCCTCCTCGCCGAACTTCTCCGCGCATTTCTCGGGACCGCGTGCGAAGAGTCTTGCGGCGTAGGACTTGCGTTCGTCCTCGCCCTTGCGAGACTCGATGGTGCGGGCGAGGCGGGTCAGTACGTTGGGCATGGAGCTGGCCTATAGTCTCACCGGAATTCCGCGGTCGGCCATGTATTCCTTGGCTTCCCTGATCGAGGATTCGCCGAAATGGAAGATTGATGCGGCGAGCACGGCGCTGGCGCGACCGGACACGACGCCTTCCACAAGGTGATCGAGCGTTCCGACTCCGCCCGATGCGACGACAGGAATTCCCACCGCATCGGCAATCCTGCGCGTCAGTTCCAGATCGTAGCCGAGGCGCGTGCCGTCGCGGTCCATGGATGTCAGGAGGATTTCTCCGGCGCCCCGCGACTCGACCTGCCTTGCGAAATCGACCGCGTCGATCGACGTCATGCGGCTGCCGCCGTAGGTCGAAATGACGAAGCTGCCGTTGCCTGTCGACTTGGCGTCGATTGCGACGACGACGCACTGCCGGCCGAACCGATTGGCGCAGGCGGCCACGAGCTCCGGGTCGGCCACCGCCGCCGAGTTGATCGAAACCTTGTCGGCGCCGGCGAGCAGGAGAGCCTGCATGTCGTCCGGCGTGCGAACGCCGCCTCCAGCGGTCAGCGGCATGAAGCACTGGTCCGCGGTGCGCTGCACCACGTCGTACATCGTGCCGCGATTTTCGCGGGTGGCCGCAATGTCGAGAAAACAGAGTTCGTCGGCGCCAGCCGCGTCATAGGCTCGCGCGCATTCGACAGGGTCGCCCGCGTCGACGAGATTGACGAAGTTCACGCCCTTCACGACGCGCCCGTCCTTGACGTCGAGGCATGGTATGATGCGTGTCTTCAGCACCTGTCGACCCTCAACAGGGCGATTGCTTCGCTGGGGTCGATCGCGCCGTCATAGATCGCGCGGCCGCAGATCACCCCATTGAGGCCGGCCCCGCAATCGCGAAGTGCGCGAAGGTCCGCAAGAGACGAGACTCCGCCGGATGCGATAACCGGAATCTCCACGGACTGCGCCAGCGCTGCGGTCGCGTCCACGTTCGGCCCCTCCATGGCGCCGTCGCGCGAGATGTCCGTATAGACTATGGCAGCGACACCCGCATCTTCGAACCTACGGGCGAGATCTTCGGCGCGCGCCTTGGTCTGGGTTGTCCATCCGCGCGTGGCGACCAGCCCGTCTCGCGCATCGAGACCGACGGCGATGCGCCCTCCGAACCTGCGCGCAGCTTGCCGGACCAGATCCGGGTCTTCCACGGCAAGCGTGCCCAGGATGATGCGAGTGACGCCTCTTTCCAGCCACGCTCCGATTGTTTCAAGGTCCCTGATTCCTCCGCCGAGCTGTATAGGTGCACGGACGCTCGAGACGATTTCGCCGATGGCTGCCGCATTCGCCGGCTTGCCTCTGACCGCGCCGTCGAGATCGACGACGTGCAGCCATTCGCAGCCAAGGTCCTGAAACCGCCGGGCCTGCTGTGCCGGGGAATCGCTGTAGACGGTCGCGCGGTCCATTTCGCCCCGGAGCAGGCGGACGCACTGACCATCCTTGAGGTCGATTGCCGGGTAGAGGATCATGTGCAGCGAAAGCCCGAACTCGGCCGACAGATGTTGCGCAAGCGGTCAGGCCGACCGCCGCCGCATTGGGGAGGCCTTGAAAGCCGCGTGAAGCCGGGAACGGGAGCTAAGGCCGCCACGCGAGAAAGTTCCCGATGATGCGAAGACCGGTCGTCTGGCTCTTTTCCGGATGGAACTGCATGCCGACCACATTGTCGCGGCCGACTGCGGCGGCGAAGGATTCTCCGTGATTCGCCCTTGCCAGAACCATGTCGTCACAGGCCGGGCGTAGATGGTAGGAATGAACGAAGTAGACGTGATCGCCTGGTTCCACGTCGGCGAGGACGGGATGAGAAGTGTGGCAGTCGCTCAACGCGTTCCACCCCATGTGCGGCACCTTGACGGGCGGATGGCCCCGGTCGAGCTCGACGACCTCGCCAGGTATCCAGCCGAATCCGGGACAATCGGCTCCATGTTCCCGGCCGACCGTGGCCATCAGCTGCATGCCGACGCAAATCCCCATGTACGGCGTCCCCCTGTCGACAACCGATTCGCGAATGGCCTCTTCAAGGCCGCGCCGGTCGGAGAGTCCCTTTCGACAGGCGGCGAAGGCGCCGACGCCCGGGAGGACTACCATGTCGGCGGCGAGCACGCGTTCCGGATCGCCCGTCAGCACGATTTCCGTCCCGGGAACTTCGTCCGCCATTCGCCGGAAACCCTTTTCGGCCGAGCGCAGGTTCCCGCTGCCGTAGTCGACGATGGCGCAACAGGTCATTCCACAAGTGTGCCCTTGGTCGAAGGCACGGTGTCGGACGCGCGAGGATCGATTTCAATAGCCTGACGCAATGCGCGGGCGAATGCCTTGAACGTGGCTTCGACGATGTGGTGACTGTTGAACCCGTGCAAACCATCCACATGCAGGGTAATCCCGCCGCTGCTGGCCAGTGCGTTGAAAAACTCACGCACGAGTTCGCGATCGAATGTGCCGATCCTGGCGCCCGGCGGGTCTGCGTTCCAGACGAGATATGATCGGCCGGACAGGTCGACCGCGACCCGAACGAGGGCGTCGTCCATCGGCAGGAGGCAGGAGCCGTAGCGGCGAATGCCCGTCTTGTCGCCGACAGCGGCTGCAAGCGCCTGCCCAAGCGCGATTCCAACGTCCTCGACCGTGTGGTGGTCATCGACTTGCAGGTCGCCGTCAGCGGATACCGTCAAGTCGACGAGCGCATGGCGTGACAGTTGCTCGAGCATGTGATCGAAAAAACCCACGCCGGTTCGACAGCAGTTCCTTCCGGTTCCATCGAGATCGATCTCGACGGAAATCCTGGTCTCCGAGGTTTCGCGGTCAATTCTGGATTTGCGCATGGCGTCCACCCGTGCAAGGCTGCCCGGCTTATAGCGCCAGCCGCGGATTGGTCAAACGTGTGGCTGTCTGCGTCCGGTCCGTGCCGCCGACGAGACTCCGGGTGCGCCGTTTTTTGTCCGGATGTGTAGCGGGCACGGAAAGCCTTTGCGTGACGCTTGCCGCATTCCGCCTTGGATGCCGCCTTCCGAAGGCAACAACTTCCTGGCGAGGCTTCGCCCGCAAAGACGGCGCGCTCGGGAAACCGGGCTAATGCTTCCGCGCGAAGACGAGCTCGGCGAAGGCGCGCAGCTCATTAGCCTGCGATCCGTAGTCGTCCAGCCTGGAGACGGCACGGTCGACCAGGCTTCTGGCTGTACGTGCGGATTCCTCGGTTCCGAGCAGTGTCGCGAAAGTTGCCTTGTTTGCCGCAACGTCCTTGCCCGCTGTTTTTCCAAGCGTTTCCGCAACGCCCGTGACGTCGAGAAGGTCGTCGACCACCTGGAAGGCGAGGCCGACGTCGAGGCCGTATGCAAGGAGTTTTGCCCGGACCGCGTCGTGGCGCTCCGCGAGAATTGCGCCTGCAACGCAACTGAAGGCAATCAACGCGCCGGTCTTCTTTCTGGCAAGCGTGGTGAGCAGCTCGCGGTCCACATCGCCATGCTCGACTGAAATGTCGATCATCTGCCCGCCAACCATCCCGGGTCCTCCCGCGGCGTTGGCCATGGCCTGCACGAGTTCGCACCGCACCATGGGCTCCGGATGGATGCGAGGTTCCACTGCCAGTCTGAAGGCTTCGGTGAGCAGCGCGTCGCCGGCAAGGATCGCTGTCGCTTCGTCGAATGCCTTGTGGCAAGACGGCTTGCCGCGGCGCAGGTCGTCATTGTCCATGGCAGGGAGGTCGTCGTGAATGAGCGAATAGCTGTGGATCATCTCGACCGCAGCCGCCGCGAGCAGCGCCCTTTGGTCATCGGCGCCTGCGAGCCGTGCGCTGGATCTCAGGAGAAATGCGCGCATCCGCTTGCCGCTGCCGAGCGTGGCGTAGCGCATCGCTTCGAACAGTCGCGCATCCGGGCCGTCAGGTTCCGGCAACTCCTGCTCCAGAATCGCATCGACTGCACTCGCAGTTTCCGCAAGCGAGTCCGCAAGGCACTTCGAAACCATTTCGTTTTTCAACTCGGGATCTTCGCTTCCTGAACCGGTGTCGCTTCCCTGTTCGTTGGCCGAAAGCGGGTGGCCACGCTATCGCGCTGACAAGCACACTACAAAACACGCTGCTCCGCAACAAGTTGGTAGGGGTGTGGAAATCCCCGGAACCACGGAACAGGGCCGTTTCCGACCAGGCCGGAAAACCGGAGTCTCGACGGCGCGTGCCTGGTCTTTCCCGATTTCATGTCGAAGAACTTCCCGGAACCGAGTCTGGTTGGCAATAGCCGGCGCAAAATTCTTGCCGATCGACGGAATCCGAAGCTTCGCGGGAATTCCGCCCTTGAACACCCCGCAAAAAACTAAAGCTCTTTCCTCTACTGCGCTGTTTGGCCGAAATTTTTTCTCATTCACTGATCGGGCCTTGAAGGCTCGTCCAGTCCGGATGTCGATCCGGCCAATTGCGCTTTCTTGCGGGAGATTCGAAATGTCGACGCACAAGCGGTGTCGAAGTTCGGGTCACCGAATCTTCGTCACCACGTACATGACCGCCTTGGCGGGGTCGCCCGTCAGGCTTTCCGGCGACGGTTTCGTCTCGATCGTGAATGCGTATCCGTCTGGAGTGGTGCATGCCGCCAAATGTGCCGTCTCTGCCGTGCATTCATTGCCGTGTTCGTCGGTCCAGGTCTCTCCCGGCATGAATTCCGGTTGTGAAGCCTGCGGCGCGCAGGCCTCCAGCGCCACGGCGAGGACGATTGCAGTCAGTGCAGGAAGTTTCATGGTCGGGGTTCCGCAAACAAAGTCAAACGAAGTCCGGAGACGGTGGATGCCTCGCAGCAAGGCGGGGATCGCCAAATAGTAACCGAGTCGTGCTTTCGGGCGACGCGTATCCGTCCGCGTACGGATGGTCAATCGCTCGACGGTGCCGCGCTCCGAATCCGTTTTCAGGCGCCGTTGCCGAATCCGAACGCCGGTTACCTGCCGACAGGAAATTATGCGATCATCGAACTGCGACACGACCGCCGAACCGACGGGTGTCGGGGCTTGCCTGGGAACAGGTCGCGTCAACTTTCCCAAACTGTCCGGAACGCAACAAGCGAAGCGACGTTCTCCGGGGCTGCCGGATCCTCGGAGTCCGCGTAGATTGCCGCAGTCGAGATGTCCGGAGAACTGATTGCTCCCGCAACCGAAAGGCGGTCGAAGAGCTGTCCAAAGCCGGCGTCCTGCCAGTGTTTGCTGTTGACGCCGATCACGAATAGGGCGCCGGGCCGAGCGATCGTAAGGCAGGCATTGAGGGCATCCGGACCGAGATGCCCGAGGGTGAATGTGCCGCAGCTGATCAACCCCCCGTATCTCTCTTCGGGAAGGGTGGAAGGTTTCGTGAGGTCGGCCGCGAAGAGGTGCCGGTAGGCGTCCTTCCTGCTGGCTTCGGCAAGCATTCCCTTCGAAATGTCGAGCCCGTCCACCGTCAGGCCGCTTCCCTTCAGCGCAACTCCGGCGAGCCCAGTGCCGCAGCCGATGTCTGCGACCGGGTCGTCGTCGGGTCCGGCAAGTTCGAGGAAGCGTCGCGCGATCCGTTCAGGGTAGACATACCCGACGGAGCGGGCGAAACCCTCGTCGTAGTCGGCGGCCCAACCGTCGTAGTAGCTCCGGTGCGCTGCGCTGTCCTTGAGGCGATAGGCGCCGTCCCGCTTGTCCTTTCCTGGAGTCTTCAACGTGCGCTCCGGATATGCGTCCGCTTCCTTATGCAGCGCCGGAAGCAGGGTTCTCTCCCGGACTGCCCGCTCGCCGGAACAGCGCCTCCAGCTTGGCGAGCTTCTCCCTGAGGCGCCTGTCTCCGTTCATGGCGCACCGCAGGATTGATTCGCATCCGGCGAGGAAGGATCGAACGTCATTCGGCATCCCCCTTTTCCGGACCTGCCGTCGCCTCGGGCCAGAGGGCGTCGAGAGGGAAGGTGATGGCGTCGAAGGGCGGAAGCGAGACCGGCGCGTCGTCGACGAGAGTGGCCAGCAGCAGCCAGCGCCCGTCGCGCAGCGCGAAGGCCTCGAGCGTCCTTGCATCGGGATCGACGAACCAGAGATGGCCGATGCCCTCGCGGGCGTAGAGCCCCCGCTTCCCGCCCAGGTCCAGCCGCCGCGTGGACGGCGAGAGCACCTCGCAGACCCAGTCCGGCGCGATGGCGCAGTATGCCGCGTCCGGATATTCGGGCATCGTCTCGCGCCGCCAGCCGGCGAGGTCCGGCACCACGATGTCCTCGCCCAAGTGCAATTCGGGCTCGTCGACGATCCACCAGCCGCCGGGACCGCCGCTTCCCCGGGCGAACGGATTGACAAGGCTACCCCCGAGAATCGAGCTTGCCCAGGCATGACGCATGGCAGGCCTCGGATGGGTATGGAGCGTGCCGGAGACAACCTCGGCGACCATGCGGGGCGGTGCGTCGAGCACGTCCTGGTAGGTCGCCCGGCGGGTTTCCTTGTGTTTGGTCCGTGTTGTCATGGTCTTCGGTACTCTCCCGCCACTAGATAACGATCCGCTCGACCTCGTCCAGCGAGATCGTCTCGGCGCCGCGGTCTCTCGGCTCAGGTGCGTGGCCATGGAGCGAGTCGCAACCGGTTCTTCACCGAAGCGAGGCGCTCAGCCGTGTCCGCGGGAAACCGTCGAAAGTGAGTCGTCCGTCCTCGATCAGCCGCGAAGAGGTGCCGGCAGGCGTCTTTCCCGCCGGCATCGGCAAGCATTCCCTTCGAAATGTCGGACCCGTCAATTGTCAGGCCGCTTTCCTTCAGCGAAACTCCGGCGAGCCCGGTGTCGCAGCCGACGTCCGCGACAGGATCGTCGGCGGGTCCGGCAAGCTCGAGGATGCGTCGCGATCCGTTCAGGGCAGACATGCCCGACGGAGCGGGCGAAGCCCTCGTCGTAGCCGGCGGCCCAACCGTCGTAGTGGCTCCGGTGCGCTGTCCTTGAGGCGACAGGCGCCGTCCCGCTTGTCCTTGCAGGCAGTCTTCATCGTGCGTTCCGGATCTGCGTCCGTTTCCTTGTGCGGCGGCGGACGATTTCAGGCAAGGCGGTCGCGGATCCTGAACCATGTCATGGCGAGTGCGAGCAGGGGAAATCTGAACCGTGATCCGCCCGGAAAGGCGGGCGTCGGAATCTCCGCCATGACATCGAAACGTTCCTGTTCTCCCGCGACGGCTTCGGCGAGAATCTTTCCGGCCATCGTGGCCATGGCGATTCCGTGCCCGGAATAACCGGAGGCGGTGTAGACGTTTCGCCTAGACCGGGCGAAATATGGCATCCTGTTCCGCGTTATCGCGAGTGTGCCGCCCCATGCGTAGTCGACCCTGACGCCGCCGAGCCCGGGGAAGACGCGAAGCATGCGCCGGCGGACGAGGCCGGCGATGTCGCGGGGATACCTGTAGGAATAGCTTTCGCCGCCGCCGTAGATGAGCCGGTGATCCCTCGAGAGGCGGAAGTAATTTACGACGAACCTGTCGTCGCAAACGGCGACGTTCCTGCTGATCAGCGAATGAGCGCGCGCTTCGCCAAGACATTCGGTCGCGATCATGAAATTGTTGATCGGCATCACCCGCGCGGTCGTGCCTGCATCCAGCGCTCCGAGGTATCCGTTGCAGGCAAGGACAACCGCTGTAGCCTTGACCTGCCCGTGGTCCGTTCGAACCGCGGCAGCGCCGTCGTCCCCAATGCCAAGAACCTCCGAATTCTCGAAGATTCGAACTCCTGCGGCGGTCGCCGCGTCAGCCAGGCCGAGCGCGAAGTTGAGTGGATGAAGATGGCCGGCGCCCCAGTCGATGAGGCCGCCGCGATAGATGTCCGTTCCGACCATTTCCGCCGCCGCGACCCGGTCGAGCACCTCGATTTCGCCGTAGGCGTAGTCTCGCTCGAGCATTTCTGCTGCCTTGCGGATCCGTTCGGCGGACGCGGCAGATTCTCCTAGCCGCGCAACGCCGGGCTGGTAGTCGCAGGCGATGCCATGCTTGCGGATGAGCCCCCGCACGGTGGATTTCGCTTCCTCGGCGATCAGCCAGAGTTTCCGCGCGGCGTCTTTCCCGGCCAGGCTCTCGAGTGCGCCCTGGCCCAAGCGCTGGCCGCTGCCGACCTGGCCGCCGTTTCGCCCCGATGCGCCCCAGCCGACCCGGTGTGCGTCGAGCACGGCGACGTCGAACCCCCGCCCGGACAGGTGAAGCGCTGCCGAGAGGCCGGTGTATCCCGCGCCGACGATGCAGACGTCTGCCGTGACGGAGCCTGCGAGCCGCTCGCGGAGCGGATGGACCGGCGCGGTCGCGGCGTACCAGCTGTCCGGATAGGCGCCCGGACGGTCATTCAGTCGCAGAAGGCTGGGAGACCGGATGCGCATGCGCCGGCGTTCACACCCGCATGAGAAGGTGCTCCCTTTCCCAGGGGCTTATGGCCCGATCAAAGTCGGACAGTTCGACCTTCTTGACCATCCGGTAGACGTCCACGAATCGCCGGCCCATGGCGTCGGACAGTTCCGGTGCGTCGTCGAGAAGTTCCAGCGCCTGGGGAAGGGACGTCGGGATTTCGCGTCCGTTCTCGTAGGCCACTCCCGTTGCGGCGTTTCGCGGCTGCAGGCCGCGTACGAGTCCGAGGAAACCGCACGCAAGGCTGGCGGCGAGGCCGATGTAGGGGTTGCAATCCATGCCGGCCACGCGGTTTTCGATTCGACGCGCTTCGGGTGTCGAGACGGGAATCCGGATCCCGGTGGTCCGGTTGTCTTCGCCCCACTCGAGATTGACGGGCGCCGAAAGACCCGGAACGAACCGGCGGTAGGAATTCACGTAAGGCGCGATGAACGGCGTCGCAGCAGGCAGGAATGTCTGCAGACCGCCTATGAAGTGCCGGAAAAGATCCGTGGGTTTGCCGTCGGGTCCGGAAAACACGTTGCGGCCGGTGTTCGCGTCGACGACGGAGTGATGGATGTGCATTGCGGAGCCCGGCTGGCCTTCCATCGGCTTCGCCATGAACGTGGCGAGGCAGCCGTGGCGCAGCGCCGCCTCCCTGATCAGGCGCTTGAAGTGGAACACTTTGTCCGCAAGGAGGACAGGGTCGCCGTGCCTGAGATTGAACTCGATCTGACTCGCTCCCTCTTCGTGCGTCATGGTATCGATTTCGAGGCCCTGCGCGTTTGCAAAGTCGTGGATCTCGTCAATGATCGAGCCGTACTCGTCCACGCCCGAAATCGAATAGGCCTGGAAGCTGCGGGGGGTTCGCCCGGTCCGCCCGGACATCGGTTTCAGCGGCAGATTGGGGTCGGCGTTGCGGGCCACCAGATAGAACTCGAGTTCTGGTGCGACGATTGGCCTCCAACCCTTTTCCAGGTAAAGGCCGACCACTCGGCGGAGCACGTTGCGCGGAAGTTGCGGCAAGGGGACCCCTGCCTGATCCTGCACGTCGTGGATGACCTGGAGCGCGACATCTCCCGACCAGGGCGCGGCGGTAGCGGTCGCCATGTCCGGAACGAGAACCACATCGACTTCACGATACTGGTCTTCCGACATCGCCGAACCTGCGTAGCTGCCGGTAACCGCCTGGTAGAGTATTGTATCAGGCAGGAAGACCTTTCCGTCCGGCCGGAACTTGTCTGCCGACATTGTCTTTCCGCGCGCGCCTCCGGCAATGTCGGCAATGATGCAGTCGACCTCCACTGGCAGCGAGTCGCCAATGTAGGATCTTGCCGGTTCCGGAAGGAGGCCGACCCAGCCCTCAACGATCGCCTTGTCGACCATTGGATGAGCGTTGCAACAGGAAATCGGCAAGAATCCGTGCAATCCTTCGATTGTGCAGCGGACCGTCCAGACCGGCGCGCGTCCGCTCGAGCCGGTCGGCATCAAGGATTCGGGGGCCGACCGAGTCGATCAACCCGGAAACGAACGAGGGATCGAACTCGGGGTGCGGCTGCAGCGTGAGGGCGCGTCGCCCGTACTCCAGCATTGCGTATCTGCAGGACCCGCTTGATCCGACGACCTTGGCATCCGGCGGCAACCGAACGACTTGGTCCTGATGCCACGAAAGCAGGGAGAGGGGCGCGTCCTCGGTTTCAATGTCATATTCGATGCGGCCTACCGACCAGCCGCCGGAGAACTTTTCCACGTGCCCGCCGAGCGCCTGCGCGACGATCTGGTGGCCGAAACACACGCCGACGAGCGGCACGCCTTCATCGCAAGTCCGGCGGATGAACGCCTCGAGGTGCGCAATCCAGGGCAGTTTCTCGTAGGTGCCGAATCGCGACCCCGTGATCAACCAACCCTCCGCGCAGGAGGGAGCATCGGGGAACTCGCCGTCGAGGACCGGCCAGGCTTCGAATTCGAACCCGTTTCCTTCGAGCAGCCGCGCGAACATTTCCGGATATTCGCCGTGATCCTGCGCGAGCGCGGGATGCGTTCGCCCTGCCTGAAGTATGCCGACTTTCATGACTCGACCGCGCAACCCTGTCCCGGGAGACACGCCGCCGGCAGCACACCGGAATCTGCGTTCCCGCGACGACAGAACTAATCCCGCACTTCCCGGTCTTCAAGTCCCGTCCTCCGCACCCGGGATACCCGGCGCGCCAGCGCCGATCGCGAAATCGTTGGCGGTCCGTGCCGAACGGGTCCGGCGCAGTTTCGACGGGAGCCTCGGTCAGGAAGCCCCGGCGACCCGGGTGACGGACCGAACTCCTGCCCTTGGCGAAGTGGTCCCGGTGGCATGACGTCAGGCTCGCGAAGCGGAGGTCGGACGTTGGCAGCTCCCCCGGTCGCGATGGCGTCCTGCAGTCGCGAATGCCGTCGGGTCATCCTCGTTGTCAAACGGCCCAGGCGGGTCGCGTGGGCGGCTCCGTCGATGATAGCCGGGACTTGGCAATGATCGCCGTTGGCAATATGCAGATTATTGCACTCCTGACCCGTGCGGGGTCGGGGGACGGCTGGCAGGGAGCGGGGAAATGGGCGTACTTGGCAAGATCGTCGGAGGAACGCTCGGCTTCGTGTTCGGTGGGCCCCTCGGCGCGCTCGTAGGGGCGGCCGCAGGACACCATTTCGTGGACAAGCGATCGCGGGACGCGAACCTCGAGACTCCGAGTCCGGCTTCTCCCGAACACCTCCAGGCTGCGTTCAGCATCGCCTTCATTGCCCTGGCAGCGAAGCTCAGCAAGGTCGACGGGCGCGTAACGCGGGACGAAATCGCGACCCTCAGGCGCATCTTCCCGATTCCCGAGGAAGCTGTCGGGGAGGTTGGTGCCATTTTCAACGCGGCCAAGGCCGATTCCGCGGGTTACGAGGAGTATGCCCGGCAGATTTCGGACATTTTCTTCGCTCAGCCCCAGATGCTGGAGCACATTATTGGCGCGCTTCTCATGATCGCAGGGGCGGACGGAACGTATCATGTCTCGGAACGCCGGTTCATTGCGGATGTCGCGCGAATATTCGGCCTCGACAAGCCTGCGCTCAACCGGATCGAAAACACCTTTTTCACAGCCGTAAGCCGAAGCGACGAAACTGACCCCTACGAGATTCTCGGCGTGAACCGCGCGGCGAGCGATGCCGAAATCAAGGCAGCGCACCGCAAGATCCTCAAGGAAAACCACCCGGATCTCGTGATGGCGCGCGGGCTGCCGGAGGAGTTTCTGGAGATCGGAAACCGGAAACTGGCTGAAGCGAACGACGCTTACGACCGGATCAAGAAGGAGCGCGGGCAGGCGCCGTGACCTTTGGCGGCCAGGCGCGCGGGAGAACGGTGCCCGCCGCCGGCTTTCTCCCCGAACCGGAAGCCCGCGTTCAGGGATCCTTCACGGCAAGGTAGTCGGTCGCCGGAATGAAGACCAGGTCATTGAGGCCGAGCCGTGTCCTGGTACTCGCCGGAAGGCTGCGGATCGCCGTCCGTACGACTTCGAAATAGACTTGCCGGTCAACGCCTGCCGCGGCGATGTAGGGCAGTCCCGGCACTGGTTCCGTCCATGCAAGGATGCGCAGGTTCTCGAATGCGGTTTCCCTCTCCACGGTCGTCATGCACCGTAGCGAAACGGCATCGATCGCTGCGAGGTCGGCGTCGGCGGCGGCGACCATGCGCGCCGAGAACCGGTGCGCGCCGGATTTCGCCAATGGTCCGAAACTGATGCCTGCGGCAGACGCCAGGTCGAGCGCCGCAGCGTAGCCCGACTGCGACAGTTCGTCGGTATATGCGAGCGTGGCCCCTGCAAAGTCGGTCACGCGCCGACGCGTGTCGTCGGCGCGAACGACGACGGCGCTCCTGTAGTATCCGGGCCGGCACCCCGCGATTCCGTAGTCCGGCGTTCCAACGAGCGTGACATTGCCGATGAGGTGCTTCCTGAACGGAAGTCCGCAAACCTGGGTAAAGAACAGGCTTTCGAAGTCGCAGGATGCATCCGCGAATACCGTCTTGCCGAGGAGGCTCGGTGCGCAGATGCCCCTGTCCGCCAGGCCGTCCCTGATGCGTTTCCAGAAAAGGCCGTTGTCCGCCTCCAGAGCGGGGACGTCGTACATGGGAAGGCTGGCCGTGGCGACCATCAGGTCATTCTTGCCTTCGCGCGTTGCCGGGCAATTCCGCTGTCCCGGTCCGCGACCCCGATCAGCTTGACGACGAGGCGCAGGAACCCGTCTTCCTCGGCGTCGCGATAATCATCCGCGAGCACCACCGTCCAGAGCGCCTCTGCCACCGCCATCCGGTCCTCGTAGGGAACGGCCTGCTTGATGACGCGGGTGAAGCGGACGGTGTCCGGTGCTTCCGCCTCCACCTGCTCCGCATCACGGCGGAGCAGCCCGGCATCCGCTGCTGACAGCCCGTACCGCTCGGACAACGTGCGCTCGATGACTTCCCTTTCCTCGCTCAGGTAGTGACCATCAACCCGCGCCGCACGGATCATCAGGGCCGCAAGCGCGAGCCGTCCATCCTCGTCCGGCAGCCTTTCCGGCGGCTCCTGCGTCCGGAACATGTTCAGGATGTCGGCAATCAAGCGTGTCTCGCAAGGTGGTTGTCCCGCAGCGGCCGGATACGGGATTTCAGCGGGTCCGCGCGCATCAGACGAGGCGCGACTGTTCCATGGCCGCCCGGACGAAGTCCCGGAACAGCGGATGCGGATCAAATGGCTTCGACTTCAGTTCCGGATGAAACTGAACGCCGATGTACCAGGGATGCCCGTCCAGTTCGACGATCTCGGGCAGGCGGCCGTCCGGCGACATGCCGGAAAACTCGAGCCCGCAGGACCTGAGCGCATCCTGGTAGCGGACGTCGACCTCGTAGCGGTGCCGGTGCCGTTCGGAAATCGACGTTGCGTCATAGATTCCCGCCACGCGCGAACTGCCGCAAAGGACCGCATCATACGCGCCGAGCCTCATCGTGCCTCCCATGTCGTCTTCGGCCGTGCGCCGTATCGTGCGGTTTCCGTCCGCCCATTCCTTGAGAAGGTAGATGACCGGCTCGAATTCCTCCTCGCCGGATACCGGGCCGAATTCCTCGGACCCCGCAGTGTTCAGTTTGGCAAGATTTCGCGCCGCCTCTATGACGGCGAGCTGCATGCCGAGGCAAATTCCGAAGTACGGCACCTTCTTCTCTCGGGCAAATCTCGCTGCCCTGATCTTGCCTTCGGTTCCGCGGATGCCGAAACCGCCGGGTACGAGGATTGCGTCGAAACCTGCAAGCCTCGTGGTCACGTCAACGTCGTCTTCGAACAGTTCGGCATCGATCCACTCTGTGCGAACCCGGACGCGGTTGCAAAGCCCGCCGTGGGTCAACGCCTCCGCAATCGACTTGTAGGCGTCCTCGAGCCGCGTGTACTTTCCGACAATTGCGATCCTGACCTCGCCTTCGGGGTTGTGCACGCGATCCGAGACGTCTTCCCACACCGACAGGTCCGGTTTCGGCGCAGGTTCGATCCTGAATGAGTCTAGGACCGCCTGATCGAGCCCTTCCCGATGGTAGGCAAGCGGAGCGTCATAGATGGACTTGAGGTTCTGCGCGGCGATGATTCTCTCCGGCCGGACGTTGCAGAAGAGCGCAAGCTTGCTGCGCTCGCCGCCGGGAATCGGCATGTCGGACCGGCAGAGAAGCACGTGCGGGGCGATCCCGATCGATCTGAGTTCCTTGACCGAGTGTTGGGTCGGCTTGGTCTTCAGTTCGGCTGTTGCGCCGATGTAGGGAAGAAGTGTCACGTGAAGGAAAATGCACTGGCCGTCCGGACGGTCCTGGCTGAATTGCCTGATCGCCTCGAGAAACGGCAGGCTCTCGATGTCGCCGACGGTGCCGCCGATCTCGCAGAGCATGAAGTCGACCTCGTCGTTTCCGATCGCCAGGAAGTCCTTGATTTCGTTCGTGACGTGCGGAATGACCTGGATTGTCTTCCCGAGATAGTCGCCGCGACGCTCCTTCTCGAGAACGCTGGAGTAAATGCGGCCGGACGAGACTGAATCCGAGTTTCGCGCGGAAACGCCGGTGAACCGTTCGTAGTGGCCGAGGTCCAGATCGGTTTCCGCGCCATCGTCAGTGACGAAGACTTCGCCATGTTCGAACGGAGACATGGTGCCTGGGTCCACGTTCAGGTACGGATCGAGCTTTCGCAGCCTGACGGTGTAGCCCCGTGCCTGAAGAAGGGCGCCGAGCGCCGCAGTCGCCAGGCCTTTCCCGAGGGAGGAAACGACTCCGCCTGTAATGAAGACATACCGCGCCATCTTGTGGGCACCTCCCGCGAGAACGGGCTTCCGGCCTGGAAATTGGATGCCGGAATCACCATCATCCACGGGGTTTCTCTGCTACATCATCATGCGCCCAGCGGCAAGGTTTCCTGACGAAAAATGTCGATGGCAAGCTGTACGTCCGATGCAGGCAACATGCCATCTGCCCGGTCCCGAGATGGCTCCCAAATCCCGGGAGCAACGAATCATTGGACTGGCGAGGGCGATGCAGCGGCGAAGGCAAATGATGTTCAAGGAACTCGTCGAGAGGATGCAGGCCGGGCAACCGAACCAGGATGACGCGGCGAGGGTGACGGGTGTTTCGGTGATTCGGTGAAAAATTTACAGCACCACGAGGCCGCTGCGGGGCCGAGGGCGACGATGGACGTCCGGATCGCGGCTCCACCGCGTTCCGGGCGACCGGATTCCGAAGGACATCGTGGCGGAAGTCCGGAGCTGTTCGACACGAGGTGCCACGACCGCACGACAAAGCACTTCCGCGAGAAGCTCGCTGACCAATTCGGCTGCAACCCCCTGCGCGTGAAGCTACGGGACCAGGGCGCATCCGAAAGGCGAATCGCCGCGGTGCGCACCGCCGGAAGCGGCCGTGGAAGCCGATGCCGGGGATGATGCCGTATCAGGACGTATCGACGCACGAGCAGCTTCCGGGGAATCTCGGCGACGATCAGGCGCAAAGGACTGTTCCGCATGCTCTGCGTGGACCTTGCCTACCGCTGCCGGAAGACGCCGGAGGCGGCGGGAAGGTCGACAGGGACAGCCCGATACAGGCGGGGCGGGCGCTGAAACAGTTCGGGATCCGGATGATCCCGTCTTGCTCCCCCAAGGCGCGGGGCCGTCAGGTGCGATGTGGAACCGTCTGCCGCAGGAGTTGCGGAATGCGGGGATCACTGTGATGGAGGAGGCGAACCGCTTCCTCGCGGACATGGCGGGACGTGCCGGTCGTCCGCGCGGTTCGAGGCACTGCGGCGCTTGAGGGCGGCGATTTCCCTGCAGTGGGCGATGCGGAAATCGTGCTGAATCGACCAGCCGTGGCTGTCCTTCACCCATCGCATGATCTGCAAATGCGTGGTCATAGCGGCACTGTGCTACAGTTCTGGGCGTGACCTGAAAACGGCCCCCGAGGCGCGAAGGCGAGGACGACAATTGATGCCATTGTCCGCCCCGGGATCCGTCATCGGCCCGCATGGAGGCGTCCGGCCGTGGCGGTCCAGGTCTCGCAGTCGTGGCCAAGCCTGCGGTTGAGTAGGTCGCAGGGATTGAAGGCGTCGTCGAGATGCAGGATCGAGAGAGCGGTCGGCACTTGTCAGGACGTGCCCGCGAACACGATGCGGACCTGCTGCAAGTCGGTCACGACGTCGCAGGCGGGCGCGAATCAGCAGTCCTGCTCGTCCCTCAGGGTCGTGGCGGCGTCTCCGGACGCCAAGGCATCGCCTCGATCATGACCGGCGCCAGCCGAAAATCCGAACGCGAATCGATGACAGCGAGCATCCTTTCGGTGCCAAAGGTTCCGGCGTACGGATGAAAGCCCAGAACATCCGCCGCGAAGGCTTGCGCGACAAAAAGGAACTGCACCCTGATGAACGGTCATCCTGCTAAAGTGATTTTGATGAGTGGCCTTGGAGCCGATGCGAAAGCCGACACTTGCCATGACATTGTCGCCAAGCTATGGCACAATGTCCATCTCCTCCAAAGCTCCCAGAACCATCTTGGGCTTCTTGTCGATTAGAGTCAGCAGCACTTGAGCGGCGCGGTCGGGCGAGCGGCGGTTTTGTTCCCAGTCCCGAACCGTGCCCAAAGACAACCGGTACCTTTCTGAAAAGTCTTTTTGTGACAGGTTTTGCCTGGCCCTGATTTCGGCGACGTCCACCTTTGGCGGCACGTAATCGCGCGCGGATGCAGATTCGCCCTTGGCAATGGCCAAAGCCTCATTGGCGCTATTGATAAGTTCTTCACCGAAAGTCATCGCATTCTTGCTCAATGTTCAAGGCGGAGCGGATTTGCCTCTCGCGCCTTCAGTACTTCGATACTCTTCGCGAATACGCCGAATGATGCCCTTAAGCTCTTTGCATTCAGCGTCTGACAAGTCACTCCTTTCGCCCTTTGCGAACACCGCGTGTAGGAAAACGGGAATGTCGTCCCCGCAGTGAACATGAATCGTCCGGAGACCACCTCGTTTTCCTCTGCCGCGGCCTCTATGGCGCATTTTTCGCGCACCGCCGGTTCCCTTGATGAGTTTGCCGGAGCGCGGGTTTTCTTCCAACTCTGTCTCGCTTGGATTTTGTTAATCTTCCGTGAGCCCAAGACGCTTCGCCTGGGCGTCGCTGGTAGATGTCCAAGCGATTGTATGCATGTCATCAACTCCTTTGATGAATTTGTGGATTCTGTTGCAGCTTCAAGAATGAATGCAAGGGACATTTTGCTATCGGATCGATTCATGGAAGATGATGATGCGCACGGCCTACTACGGCAAAGCCGTAGTTGTCAAAGCGCGCAAAACAAAGAACTTCGTGACGAAAAGCCGGGACCGCTTTGTTGCCGAACCCAGGGACCGGCGCGGTCGGGGAGCGGGCGTGCTCTTGTCGCTTCGGGGACATCTGCGCGCCGGTTCCACGGGCCACCGGCGAATCTCCATCGCTGGCCGGTTCGCGTGAGCCGGGTCGTGGAGAACCAGAACAACCACCGCCGGAATTTCCTCTTCGGCGAAGACTCCTGCCTGCCTCGTGCGCGACGACCCTACGAGCCCTGCCAGCTCCCGACAGCGTCGCGCTCGCGGCGATCCTCGCCAACCGGCGCATGGCGGAGAGCCACTGCCAAACCCGGCTGCTGCAGTTGAACCGCAGCGAGGCCATCGTGACGCCGGCCCGAACCGGAGAGCCGAACGCGTCCGGTGACGATCCCGGGCATCGCCGCAAAACCGTCCGACATCGCGACCGAACCGTCCGGAGACCGTAAGCGGAGCCGGTTCCGGCGGTCCGGAAGCTGCGAATCCCGGCTGGAGCGCGCCGACGCGTCCTCCGTTCACGCGCCGTACGCAGGATCGCCCGAGCTGCGGAAAGGTTCCACTTGATAAGGTGCAAATCACGCCCGAGCCTGTCCTGATGTCCACGGAGTGCCCAAGCCCGGCATCGCGAACAGGAGCGAATCCAGACAGGTTTCCCCTGCATGGCGGTGAGTCGAATCCGCGAAGCCCTACATGAGTTCGGCGTAGCCGGCTGCCTCCGATTCCCGTGCCCAATCCTCGCACACGCTGTAGGAAGCCGGATCAACTTTGACGAATTCGACAATGCAAAGCGCGTCGAGCAATTGCGCGCAATCGGCGGCCCTGTGAACCTGCAACAGCGCATTGGTCAGGGGAACGACGTGTTTCTCGGAAATGCCGGCCGACGCCACCAGCAAGGGACAACCACAAGATCGGCGACGTAGGCGTGCGCATGACGGTACGAAACTTCTTCGCGAGTTCCGGTTCGTGCCTTTTCAACAGGAGAAAGTAGAACCCGTCGACCGGCGCTATGTCCGCGCGATCATCAAGCAATGCCTCAATCGCTCCGCGAGGCGTAATGACGGGTCCGTGGGTCCGGGAAAACAGCGGACCTCCGCATTCGGCATACGACTTCGCCAGCAGCCGGCGCGGGGCATTGTATCCGGAATGCGAACCCGGAGTCGTCCAGGCGAGCCGATGACCGAACGTGTCTTCAAGCGACTCGAAAGACGAGTCGGCCCGCACGACCATTTCAGTCCAGTAGACCGGTTTGCCGGCGGCGAGGATGCCTTTCGGAACAGGTGCCGCAAGCGCCTTCGGCCGGGGGTCGGCACAGTAGTACGGCCAGCCGCACATCTGCGCGAGCCCCATGTCGGGACGGGACCACAAGGCGCTGATCGGCGCGGGCGGCCGAATGTCCGAGGGGACCAGAGGAACGCCGGACATTTTCGAAATCCGGTCGTACAGTTCCTGCCAATGCTCCGCGACCGTCGGGTTCACGTCATACATTCGATGCGAGCTGACGAGCGTCACGAGGCGATTCTCTCTGCCACCTTGTTCGACATTCGACCCAACAAGCGGAAAAACCGGCCGGGATGAATCAGGTCAACATTGGTGATTACGGAATTTCCGACAAGGGTTTTTCGATTGAGAAGAAGGCATGGTTCGCCAGCTTCGATGCCGAGGGCTTCCGAGATCTCGGGACTGGCCGAGATTGCCGAGACCTCATGTTCAAGTTCCTCGAAATACACTGATCGAACAAGGTAGTCCGATGCAGTTTCCCTATTATAGTCCTGTTCCAGAAAGTAGGGAGCGAATTTCGGGCGAACGTACCGGCGTTCCAGTTGCAAGGGCGTCGCATTCGACATGTGCAATGCTTCGAGATAAAACACCGCGCTGCCGATCGGCAACGCCATCCGCCGCGCGCATTCTTCGTCGGCGCCACAAGCTTCCAGCGTAAGAATCTCGCAACGATATGTCTCGCCACGCGATTCAACTTCTTCCCGAATCGACTGTATTTCAAAAAGCGAAGCTTGGGGAATCGCTCTTGTGACGAAGGAACCGACACCCTGAACCCGCTTGATTCGACGTTCCAGTTCCAGTTCCTTCATGGCCCTGTTCACCGTCATGCGAGATACGCCAAAGTCTCTCGACAATTGGGACTCCGATGGAATCCGGTCGCCCGCAGAAAGAACTCCGGTCTCGATCCGCTTGCAGATGAACTCCTTGATAAGGCTGTTTTGGGATCGCGACATGCTGGCTCTATCGTTGTGGATGCCTCGACGTCTCGAAAGTCGGTTGACCTCCAACTGAAACAGGGATTAGTTGTATATACAGGCAAACAAGCGTTGGGCAAACGCGCGTTTGCATTGGTCCTTGAAGGGAGGAGATCATGATTAAACGGACTACCGGAACGCTGGTTGCCGCGAGCCTGGCGCTGGCGGCCTTGTCTTCGGCCGCGCCCGCGCAGGACACGACATTGCGCTGGGCGAGCTTTGTTTCCGCAATGAGCACCAACAACCGCGAAAGCGTTCCGAACTGGATTGCCGCGGTTGAGGAGGCTTCCGGCGGTGCGCTCAAGGTCGAGCACTATCCCGGCGGCACTCTGGGCAAGGGCCCGGTTCAGCAATTGTCCATGGTGGAAAACAGCGTCACCGACATAGCCGAAGTCGTGGTTGCCTATACGCCGGGCCGCTTCCCCGAACTGGCGGTCTTCGAACTTCCATTCCTCGTTGAAAACAATGTCGAGGCGGGGCTCGCCGCCTGGAACATGTACGACAAGGGAATCCTTTCGGACTTTGACGAACTGATGCTGGCGGGCGTCATCATCTCGGGGCCATACGGCATCGCCACTAGCAAGCCGATCCCGACGCTCGATGATCTGAGCGGCCTCCGGCTTCGCGCTGCGGGGCCGATCCAAAGCGCAATGGTGCAGGCGCTTGGCGCGGTTCCCGTTGGCAACATTCCCGCCACGCAGATTGCCGAAAACATCAGCCGCGGATTGCTGGATGGTACGTTGATGGCGCCGGGCAACCTTTACACGTTCCGGATTGCAGATGCCGCGAATCATCACCTGTGGGATCTGAAGCTCGGCTCGGTCGCCGTCATTTTCCCGATGCGTCGGGACACGCATGAAAAAATGTCCGGCGCCGCCCGGGCTGGCTTCGATCAATTCTCGGGCGCATGGCTCACCAAGGAACTCGGGCACGGCCTCGACAGGCAGGAAGCCGGTGCGATGGAAAAAGTCCGGTCAGATGCGGAGCATACCATCTACACCTGGAGCGAATCCGACGTCGCGCGGGCTCGCGAAGCGCTGGCGGCAGTTGCGGCCGAATGGGACAAGCCGAACGAGAACGGCGTCAATCTGTTTTCGGAAGTGACCGCCGCGATTGAAGCTGCCCGTGCCGACCTCGCGGACGACTGAACCTGTGTCCCGCGCCGGAACAATGTTCCGCGCGGGACCTCTCCGCTGCGCAACGCCATGAAAAACCGGATAGGCATGTTCGGTCGAATGGCGGCCTGCATCGGCATCGTATGCCTGCTGGCCCTGTCCGTCGCGATCCTGAGCGACGCCTTCATGCGGGGCGCGTTCAACAAGCCGATATTCGGGTTGAGCGACTTCGTCGAGATCGTCACTCCGGTAATCGTGGCCTCATGCCTTCCACTGGCCATTTTCAACCGCCAGAACATTACCGTCCGGTTCCTTGGCCGAGCGATGCCGGCAAGACCGGGTCAACTCGTTGAACTCGTCGGCTGCCTTGTAGCCCTTCTGGTCATTACCGGAATTGCATGGGAACTGTGGCGATACGCCTCCGGAGTCATGGAATACGGACAATACACCTGGCTACTTCGCATTCCGGTCTGGCCGAGCTGGGTGCTTGCGACGCTGATATTCGCGTTCTGCATACCGGTTCAGGCGTTGGTGTGTCTTGAGACATGGCGCAAGCTGCAAAAGGGTCAACCGCTCGAAAGCTCGGAAGAATACGTCGACCACGAGTTGGAAGAAGCGCTCTGATCCATGGATCCGGTCACCATTTCGTTGATCTCCTTTGCCGTCATGCTGGGACTGGTCGCGCTGCACGTTCCGATCGGCATTTCCATGGCGATCTGCGGAGTGGGCGGATTTTACCTGATGACCGGCAACCTGCCGGCGGCCATTTCGATGTTGGGATCAGAAACGGCCAGCGCCATTTCCAGCCCGGACCTGATCATAATACCGATGTTTCTGTTGATGGGCGCGTTTGCAGGAGCGTCAGGATTGGCAGGTGACCTCTACCATCTGGCCAACGCGCTCATCGGCCACAGAAGGGGTGGTCTGGCAATGGCGACAGTCGCTGGCTGCGGAGGGTTCGGCGCCGCCTGCGGTTCATCCATCGCCACTACCGCGACAATGGCCCGTATCGCGCTGCCCGAAATGGAGCGGCGAGGTTACGCCCAAAGCCTTGGAGCGGGCTCGATCGCCGCAGGAGGCACTCTCGGCTCGCTGATCCCGCCTTCGTCAATCATGCTGATCTACGCGTTTCTGACCGAACAATTCGTGGTGGACCTGTTCGTGGCAGGCATAATTCCAGGGATTCTGACCATCCTCGTCTATTTCGGCGCGATCCAGATCCAGGTGCTTCGTCGTCCGTCACTGGCGCCTTCGGGTGATCGGCGGAGCTGGCGCGAGGCAGGCCGCACCGCGGTGCAGAGCTGGGGTATCGTTCTTATCATCCTGATCATGACGGTAGGTCTCTACGGAGGAATCTTCACAGTCACGGAGGCCGCGGCGGCGGGAACCGTCATCACCTTCGGCTTTGCAGTCGCCAGGGGAAAACTGACCCGGGCCGTATTCTGGCGCACAGTAGCTGAAACCGCGAACAATGTGGGGCTCCTTTACATCATTCTGATCGGAGCGCATGTGTTTTCGAACTTCATCACGATCACGCGGATGCCGGCGGCGATGGTCGATTGGGTCACCGGGCTGGGGCTGGCACCGCTCGCGGTGATATTCGTTCTCGCAGTCATCTACATTGGCCTCGGAGCGATTTTTGATTCCGTTGCCGCCATGGTCATTACTCTTCCCTTCGTGTTTCCGCTGGTTACCGAAGGATTAGGGTATGACCCGATCTGGTGGGGAATTGTCATGATCATGCTGATCGAGATTGGCATGATCACGCCGCCAATCGGCATTAACGTGTTTGTCATGCACGGAGTTCGAAAGGACATACCCCTCAGCACAATCATTCGCGGAATAGTGTCATTCATTTGCGCGGATTTCCTGCGACTCGTCCTGGTGATTCTCTTTCCGATCATTGCGCTCTGGCTGCCGAATTCGATGTGACGAAGCCATGGATCACAAGGATTTCCTGAAGTCGCTTTCCCTGGCCGAAAGGAACAGGCTGACGCGCAAGAGCGATGCTGCCGGGCTGCGTCATCTGTGCATGCATTTCGGGCTCGTTGTCGTTCTGGGGGCATTGATCGCGTCGCAGGTGCCGTATTGGTGGCTGTTGATGCTGCCGCAGGGCATCTTGATCGCGTTTCTGTTCACCCTGGAGCACGAGGCCACGCACAAGACGCCATTCGAGAACGAAACGCTCAACGAATGGGCCGGATGGGGAGCCGGATTGCTGACATTTCAGCCATTCCTCTGGTTTCGGTACTTTCATCTCGCACATCACCGATACACGCAGGACCCCGACAATGATCCTGAACTTCTGGGCCTGCCAAAACCGAACGACTGGCTAGGTTTCGCCTGGTATGCGGGATGTGTTGGGTACTGGAAAGGCAAGGGCGTGCTCTTGTGGTCCAACGCGTTCGGCATGATCGACGCGCCGTTCCTGCCTTCTCGCGCTCACGACCGGCTCCGGAAGGAGGCGCGGAGGATGTTGGGGGTCTACGCGATCGTCCTGCTGTTCACCGTTCTTGCAACACCGCTGCTGATTTGGGTCTGGATCGTGCCGCTGGCGATAGGCTTTCCTTTCCTGCGCATCTATCTGCTTGCCGAACACGGACGCTGTCCGTTCGTCGCGAACATGTTCGACAACACCCGCACGACGCTGACGAACGCCGTTGTACGGTTTCTTGCATGGAACATGCCCTATCATGTGGAGCACCATGTGTTTCCGCAGGTGCCGTTTTACCTCCTTCCCGAATTGCATGTCCTCGTGAGTTCTGAAACCCGCCATACCAGCCCCGGCTACGCGGCGTTCACGCGGGACTACGTCGAATGGTTCGGAAGTTGAGCCATGGAGGTAGCCCCGCCAGTCTATGTCGCGTATTTGAACCGGTTCGACATCGAGGCCCTGGAGTTTTCAGACGATGACATTCTCGATGCCGTCGAAGGCGCGTTGAGAATGCAGGGGCTGGGCGAGACGGAAATCGAACCGCGGACTCACATCAGGCCGCGCGCAGGCGCCGAAGGACACTTCAATGTTCTTCGCGGGTGGATCGGTGGCGAAATCGACAGCGCCGGGACAAAGGTCGTCGGCGACTTTGTCGACAACTACCGCGAAAACCGACCCAGCGAGTACGGTTTGGTGACACTCTTCGACCCGAGGAACGGCGCTCCCAAGGCACTGATCGAAGCCAGTGGAATCACCGAGATGCGCACCGGCGCGATGACGGCGCTGGGCGCGAAGCATCTGGCCTCCGAATCGCCTCGCATTCTGGGCCACATCGGCGCGCGGGGATCGTCGTACTGGAATGTCCGCCTGCTCTGCAAACTGTTTGACTTCGACGAGGTCCGGGTTCACTCCCGCAGGCCCGAGAGCCGCCAAGCGTTTGCCGAACAGCTCCGCGCCGATCTGGACCGCGAGATCACGGTGACCGACGATTGGCGGTCCTGTCTCGAGGGTGCCGACATCATGGTCGAGGCATCGCGCCTGACCGCGCCGCAGCCCCTTTTTCGAACGGAATGGGTGAAGAAGGGCGCACTTGTCATTCCCTACGGAACCATGTCGGCCGTGGAACTGAGCCTGACGGACGTAATGGACAAGATCGTGATGGATGACTGGGGACAGGCCCGTGGTGTCTTTGGCGCGCTCAGGGCGCATGTGGATTCCGGCAAGCTGACCGCCGATACGCTTCATGCCGAGCTAGGCCAAATCGTGGCCGGCGCGAAGTCGGGACGCGAACATGCCGGAGAAACAATTCTGTTCTGGCACCGGGGGTTGAGCCTGTCGGACATCGCTCTGGGTCATGCAATGCTGAAACGTGCGGACGAGTCTGGACTGGGGCAAGTCCTGAGGTTCTTCTGACTTGAGGGACAGGGACTATCCGTTCGACCTCGGACCCTGGGTGCGAACCGTCACGACATCTTCACCTGACGCACAGACGTGGTTCGACCGGGGCCTGAACTGGATCTTCGCCTTCAACCATGAAGAAGCCTGCGTGTGTTTTTCGAGGGCGCTGGAACACGATCCGGAATGCGCCATGGCGTACTGGGGAATCGCATACGCCCGCGGCCCGTTCTATAACCGCCCCTGGATCCGCTTCACGGATTCCGAGATCGCAGAAGTCCTCCCTTTCTGCAATTCGGCTGCGAGAGAGGCGATAGCGCGCGTCGACGGCTGCACCCCGGCGGAACAGTCGTTGATACGGGCAATTCCGTTCCGTTATCAGGAGGTTCGCTGCTTCAACAGAAGCGAGCTGAACCGATGGCACGATGCCTACGCCGACGCGATGCGCGATGCTTGGCGGACGCACCGAAGTGACCTCGACATAGCGGCATTGTTCGCAGAAGCGGCAATTACCCGCACGCCGCGCCAACTCTGGAATCTGCGCACGGGCAGGCCCAATCCCGGCACGGATGTCGTAGAGGCCATTGAAGCCTGTACCCGGGCGATGGGCGACTGCAAGGTCGAAGGGATTGTTCATCCGGGCCTGCTGCACGCCCATGTCCACGCGTTGGAAATGTCGCCTTTCCCCGAACGCGCATTGAGCTCTGCCGATCTGCTGAAGGGTTTTGCACCGGACGCGGGCCACCTTGAGCACATGGCAGCGCATATTTACGTGCTGGTCGGCGAGTATGCCGAGGCGGTGGCACAGGGATTCCGAGCCGTCCGTGCAGACGACAAGTACCTGAAACATGCCGGCGCACGAAACTTCTACACTACGGCCAGGGCGCATGACCTGCATCTGCTGATGTATTCAGCGATGTTCCTGGGACAATTCGAAACCGCGATGTTCGCTGCTGACCGGATTGTTGAGGAGGCGACCGAAGAGTTGATCGAATGGGCGCCTCCATTCATGAGTTCGATTCTGGACGGTTACGCTGCGATGCGCATCCATGTGCTCGTGCGATTCGGTCAATGGAGGAAGATCACGAAGCTGTCGTCCGCTCCGGACGCACGCCAAAGACCTGTCACTGCCGCCATGTTCGCCTACGGCAAAGCGATCGCCCATGCAGTATTGCGCGAGTTCGATGCGGCGGAATCGGCACGCGCCGGTTTCCACCGGATCGTCGCCGCGATCGACCCGGAGTCGGTGTTCCTTTCCAATCCGGTCGTAACCATGCTGGCGGTGGGAGAGGCGATGATGGAAGGCGAGATCGCATACCACAATGGCGAGCATGATCGCGCATTCGAGTTGCTTCGCCTCGCCGTCGCCCGCGACGACGCATTGAATTACACGGAGCCTTGGGCCTGGATGCACCCGCCACGCCACGCGCTGGGCGCTCTTTTGGCGGAACAGGGGCGATTCGAAGAAGCAGAGCAGGTTTATCGCGAGGACCTGGGGCTGACCGACGGCGTGCCACGCTGCTGCCAGCACCCGGACAACGTCTGGGCGTTGCACGGGCTGGCGGAGTGCGTCGACCGACGCGGAGATTCTGAAGAGGCGCTCATGCTGCGTCAACGCCTGACGCTGGCGCAGGAACGCGCGGACCGGAAGGTCACGGCGTCATGCTATTGTCGAGGCATCAGTCGACCGACCCGTACATGTTAGGTCCTTCAAGAAACGATCGACTCGCTCGTTCGCGCGTTCGCAACAATCAGCCGAACGTAACTACTCACCCGTTCACGATCAGGATCGGGGTTCTGCGTTCACTTGACTATTTCGGTGGCCCGTCCTGCAAGCGCGAACTGGATGGCGACGAGTGGATTGTAGCCTATCGCCGCCATGGATTGCAGGCAGCTTGAGATCGGCACTAGTACCATGCATAGGTGAAAGTCCTGACGCATCCGTAGAACTTCATTTTGACCTTTGCCATCCTGAAGCCGCGTTCTAACGCACTATGCCGATATCGGCATAGCAACGAAAAGCGCCGCCTCCGCCTCGGAAAGATCACGGCTTCGAACCGCACTTCCATTAACCGGAACTTCAAACGGGGTTTTCGCGCATAACCTCTTGACATCAAACGGAAATTCGGCGATCCAAGGGGCCGGAAGCGGGACTCGTGTTCCCATGAGGCGCGCAGGGGCGGCAGCCGGCGCTCCCGGCGGGCGGTTCCGGAAACGGCGCTGCATGGAAGCGTTTCTTTCCGAATTCCCCCTTGACATCATAGCGGAAGCCGGCAGAATGCCGGCAAGTCACGTTCCCATGAGGCGGTCCGCCATGGCTCCCGACATCGAACGCATCTCCGGCAGGCACGGAAGGCCCGCGGTCCTCCTCCGCGAGGCGTGGCGCGAGGGGAAGCGGGTCCGCAAGCGGACCGTCGCCAACCCGGCGAGGCTCCCGCCCGAGGCCGTCGAGGGGTTCCGGGCCGTGCTGAAGGGCGCCGTCGCCGTCAGCGACGTCCGCGAGCTGCTGCAGGTCGAGCGCTCCCTGCTGCACGGCCACGCGGCGGCGGTGCTGGGGACGATGAAGCGGCTCGGCTTCGGGCGCATCCTCGGGCGCAGGAAGGAGCGGAGCCGGGACCTCGCGATCGCCGCCGTCGCCGCGCGGATCCTCGACCCGGCCTCGAAGCTCGCCACCGCCCGGGCGCTGGACCCGGAGACCGCGACCAGCAGCCTCGGGGCCCTGCTCGGGCTCGGCCCCGTCTCCGGCAACGAGATGCTCGACATGCTCGACTGGCTGCTGAAGCGCCAGCCGCGGATCGAGCGGAGCCTGGCCAACCGGCACCTGAAGGGCGGGAACACGCTGATCCTGCACGACGTTTCCAGCTCGCATCTGGAGGGACGGTGCTGCCCGCTGGCGGCCTTCGGCCACAGCCGCGACGGCAAGAGGGGAAAGATGCAGATCGCCTGCGGCCTGCTCTGCGCGGCGGACGGCTGCCCGGTGGCGGTGGAGGTCTTCGCCGGGAACGCGTCCGACCCGTCCACGGTGGCGGGCCAGGTTGACAAGGTCCGCTCCCGCTTCGGCATCGACCGCGTGGCGCTCGCGGGCGACAGGGGCATGCCCGCGACGGCGCGCATCCGCGAGGACCTGGAGCCCGCGGGGCTGGACTGGATATCGGCGCTGAAGACGAGCGACATCAGGAAGCTGCTGAAGGAGGGCGCGGACGGCGCCCCGGCGCCGCTGGAGCCCGAGGCGCCGGTGCCCGACGCGGTGGCGGAGACCGCGGGGCCGGACTTCCCCGGCGAGCGGCTGATGGTCTGCCTGAACCCGCGGCTGCGGGAGGAGCGGGCCCGGAAGCGCGAGGACCTTCTTCAGGCCACCGAGGAGACGCTCTCCGGCATCGCCGCCGCGGCCGCGCGCGGCAGGCCGGGGCCGGCGAACCGCGACCGGACCGTGAAGGCCCTGGGGCGGAAGGCCAACCGGCGCCGGGTGGAGAAGCGCTTCGACGTCGCCGTGCGCGACGACGGGATGGACTGGGCGCGCAGCCCGGACAGGATCGCCGCCGAGGCGCGGCTCGACGGGATCTGCGTGGTGCGCACCAGCCTGGACGCCGGGGCCGTCGGGCCGGAGGCGGCGGTGGAGGATTGCAAGTCCCTCGCCGGCGTGGAGCGCGCGTTCCGGAACGCGAAGGGCGACCTCCGCATCCGCCCGGTCCACGTGTATTCGGCGGACCGCGTCCGGGCGCACGTGTTCCTGTGCATGCTGGCGCTGCACGTGGAGTGGCACATGCGCCGGCGCCTGGCGCCGATGCTGTTCGAGGACGACGACCGCGAGGGCGCAAGGGCGCGGCGGAACTCGCCGGTGGAACCGGCAAGGGTCTCGGACAGCGCGAAGGCGAAGGCGTCGGACAAGAGGACCCCCGACGGGCTTCCGGTCCACAGCTTCGCGACGCTTCTCGCGGATCTCTCGGGCGTGGTGCTGAACCGCGTGCGCCTGCCGGGCCGCGGCGACAGCCTGCTGTCGGTGGTCACCAGGCCGACCCCGGTCCAGGAGCGGGCCTTCGAGCTGCTCGGGGTCGGGCACGACCAGGATGTTCCCATGAGGATGCCAGGCTGAGCGACGCCCGCCGGGCCGGAAAACCCCTGAAAAACAACGGTTTTCCTGCGGAATCCTTGCTTCCCTTCCCCGTGAAGTTCCGATTAACCCAGCAAAGCGTACAGCCTCCAGAATGCCTGCGAATGATCCACGCGTGCGATGCCTCTCTGGGGCTCAGGCCGGAAAGAGTGGCACGGGGTTTCGCAAGCTGCGGGACGAGCCGGCGGTTTCGCGGATATTCGCGATCCTGTCGCAGGAGCGGTTTTACTGTCGATCCGCCTTGGGCTGGCAAATCAGCGAGAAGTTCTCCTTCTTTGACGCCGTAGGACTCCCGCCGCGCGGTCCGCACAACCGCGCTGGGTTGTGACGCGTCCCGTTCTGCGCTGCAAAGTCCGAAGCTGCCAACCATTCGTTCTTTGGGATGAGGCCGAATTCCAGGCAACCTCGCCGCAGTCGCTGACAGCGCCCGTAAAAGTTCGCGTAGCGGTGCCTCGAGTTAATCGAAGGCACCGACTGATTTTGCCTGCGCTCCCGCCGCGAGATATCCGTCGCGGAATGCGTCCGGTTTCCCGACGTTCATGCATCGGGCATGATCGGCGAGACACGCGGCTTCGACGGGCGGCAGGACATCGCCGGGCGACATCCACGATGATGAACTGGCAGAGCCTGCATATGGAGGGACGTCTGCCTGTACATCGGTGCAACGCCAACTGCCGCGTCCATCTTGACGACGCAACGTTGGGCACGCCGGCGGAGTGGGCGTCGCTGGCAATCGAGCGGAAACTTCGCTTCCCAGTTTTCGAGGGATGCTCAAGGCGATCGCCGGCGCCCTGTGCATCTGCTGCGCCTCCAGACGCCGACGTGGATCGACGCTTGACAAGGGGTCAAGACCAAATGATCTTCGGCACCGCAATCGTCAACGAGGCTGCCCGCTCTGTCGGGTCGCCCGCTGAATACAACAGTCTGTACCCGGCGAGGGGTAGCTCCCCGTGCCTGGCGAATAAGCGGGGTCTCTCACGACAGCCTCGTGTGACGATTGCAACGGCCCGGCGCCCGTCGGAGCCGTATGTAGGTCGAAACGGGAGGGACGAGTGAGAGTTTCGAATTCCAGGGCGGCTTCCATCTGCGTCGCGTCGATCCATGAGCGGCGACTCGTTTATTCACTATACCGGGCTCTTTTCGGGAAGAAGCAAGACCGAGATGCCTCAGGTCGCCTTTATTCTGAACAGGAGCGGAGTGTTCGTCGACACGGTCGGCACCGGCACCAAGCACGAAACCAAACACACAGACATCTTCCGGAAGTGTGTGTGAACGGTTCGGCTCTCAGCCGCGCCAAACAAAATGCAATTTCAAGGAGTTAAGCGCATGACTTTGACTTTGACAGACAGTCGCTGCAGGCGAGCCAAGACACTGGTGCTGGCCGCATCCGCCTTGCTGGCTCTTGCCGCCTGTAGCGGCGGTGGCAGTGGCGGGAAACAGAACGACGGTCCGCCCGCGATCACCCTGGGCGAACGGATCACCGGCACCGTCAGATCCGCAGACCACGTTGACGACCGCACGCTGCCGATTACGCGGCCGGGCACCCTGACAATCGCCACGACAGGCAGCTCGAACCGGAATATCAGGGTGCTGGACGCGAGCGGTGCCGAAATTCCCCGACAGGCTGGAAGCTGGACCGTTACCATAACCGATGCCATCCTCGCGAAGGGCAACTACGTGATCATCCAATTCTATGGCGGCACCGTCGGCGAATCTTATTCCGCGACGACCTCGTTCGCCGCCGACCCGGCTCCGGATCAGCCCGCAGGGGGCGGCCAGGCAATCGCGAACCTCCTGGAAAACTGGCAGCGCTACCAGGCGGGGAACCCGACGCTTGAAATGACGGGCGCAGAGATAAAAGCCGCATTTCTAGCGACCCTTGAAGGATCCCTCGTCATGATTCCTGGTCCCGTCGCCTGCGCATCAGCGCCATCAGGCGGTTGCCAAGTTTCCATTATAACACAAAGACTGGACGAAGAAGATTTGTCCTTATTGCAGTCGAGTACGTTAGCTCCGGTTCTGAAACACGGCAGCATTCCTCTCGCGAAGGCAGAATTTAACGTCACTTACGTTGACTATGATGACGGCGGACTCGACGACCTCAACCCAGAAGATCAATTGGTGTCGAATGAGGTGCGGAGTTACGGGGCATGGCTCGATCACGCGGCGTTCTCGGCCTTCCGCTCGCATGCCACGTCTGTAACGGGCACGGAAAGTACATTTCCCGAAGCCGCCGCCTACATCATTCCTTCCGGTTCACCGCCGAGTGGCGCCGGGTCGGCTACTTGGACCGGCTTAATGGTCGGCATGGAAGATGCCCGTGACGGGTTCAACGGCCATGTAGAGCCTGACGTTTTCCTAGGAGATGCGCAGATCAGGATCGACGATCTTGCGGCACCGACCGGGCCGCTCCCACCGGGTCAGGATCCTGGCGAACTGATGAACCTGGACGTGTCCTTCACGAACATCTGGAACGTCACCGAACAGACACCGGCAGCCGACATGATCTGGCAAGACCTCAACGTCACTGGCGAGGGCGCCTTTTCGTTTGGCCGCATCGAAGGAGTTGAAGTAGAACACCTCATTGGAAGGTTCGCCGGCCCGGCGCACCAGGAAGTCGTTGGCGAATTCCGCAGAAACGGGATTGTCGGCTCATTTGGTGCCGAGCGGTAGGGCGGCGGATCTTGTTGCCTGGCGACCTGCAGAAGCGCTGGTCCAATACCTTTGTTTATGGTCTGCGCGCTGGATTGGAAGCGTTTGGTCATGCGGTGACAGCATGCCCCGCGGTCAGGTTTTCCATGCAAGGTTGCCTCCGGCCATACATTTCCGAATCCGCCACTATTCGGGGCACGGCAATTCGTGTCGAGGATTTCGGGCCATCTGCTCGACCGGACGTCAGCGAAGTCGACAACCTCTTCCCGCGTCACGAGGCGGCAAACGCCTCGTTTTCCTCGCGCTCCTGGAATTCGCCTTGCGAGCAGGAACGCGCCCGCGCAGACGCCGCCGAGGCGCACCGCGAGGAGCCTCACCGGGCGGAGGTCGATGCCTGGACCGGGGCGGGCAAGTACAGCCGAAATTCCGTCCGGGATTCCGCGAGACCTCGTTCCGCCCATGGGCAGGCACGACTTGGTTGTTCGTAATTGGGCAGAGGGCAAAGCCAAAATGCGGCTCAGCCATTCATGAAGAACTCTCCCGGTTGTGCTTCGCGACACGAAAACTTCTGCTGGCGACGCCGCCTCGCCGCCCTCGCGAAACGGAACTGCGCGAAGCACGGACGGCGGCAACTTGAATTCGTCAGCGGCGGCCAGCGGGAGTTTCCCCGGCCTACTCCTGTTTCGGCGGAGTCGCGGGAGAATCGTCGGAAGTCGGCGGCATCAGGTTGTCTCCAAGCGAAGGCGGCAGCAAATCCCCTTCGCTTTCCGTCTCGATGGGCGTGCCAAGTCTTTCGAGAACGGAATCGGACTCTGCCAGGCGCGCCGCAAGAATCGTCAGCGCCATGCTCGTGACCAGGAAGGCGACCGCGAGCGCCCAGGTTACCCGCGAAAGCGGGCTCGCCTGCGCCCGTCCGCCCATCGGATTCCCGCCGCCGCCGATTCCGAGTCCGCCGCCTTCGGAGCGCTGGAAGAGCACGATCGCGATCAGGCACAATGCCAGGATCAAATGGACAACGAGGACGACGTTTTGCATTGGGCGCGGGCTTTCACAAGATCCAAGGCGCGTTTTCTAAATCAAGTTCGGGCCGGTGTCGAGAATGATTCGGCCGGAACGCCGTTTCCGTCGCGGGGCAGGTCACAGGGGGAGTGGGCGCACCGGAACTGAGATTTCAGGCATCGGCGGCCGTCATTCGTACCATGGTGCCGAGCATGATTGCGACATGGACGCGTTCAGTGCTCCCTGCACCGTCCACCGCGAAAACATCCGCCTGCACAGTACAGAGACGCCTTCCGAAACGCAGGACGCGCCCGTCCGCGATCAACATCTCCCCGATAGCCGGCGCGAGCAGGTTCGTCTTCATTTCGGCGGTGAGCACGCGTTCTCCCGGTGCCATCAGGGTCAGCGCCGCGTAACCGGCGGCTGAGTCGCCGAGGCTCCAGCCGAAACCGGCATGCGGGAATCCGTCCTGCTGCGAAAACTCGGTCGCGGCGGGCGCATCGATCGCAACACGACCCGGCCCGATGTGCGCAATCCGTGCCCGGAAAGTAGCCATCAGGCCCTGCCGCGAGAAGCTGTCCCGTACGGCTGTTTCGAAGTCCGGATTGATCGGGGCCGGAATTTGGCGCATGCAGCTCTCCTTCGTTCCGCACCGGCATTGCCGGGATCAAGGCTCGAGTTCCTGAGGAAATGCAACCGGGAAGCGTTTCCGCTGGTGTCCGGCTGCGCTGGCTCGCCAAGCCACGCGCACCCGGCACATCCAAGATGCTGGCCTGTCAGCCCGGCAGCCATTCGAGGATGAACCGAATTCACCCATCTTTCGACAGCTTACCGGTTCTCGCGTTCTTTGCTCTCCGCCATCTGAACCGTGACCGCGTTGCAGGTTCGGTGCACGACTTTACTCTCGTTAGCAAGCAGCATTCCTGACTTCGACGGTTTTCGTTTGATTGTTGATTTCGGGGGCTTTCAAGCCGTTGAATGAACGCGTTTTTTCCCGTCGCCGCCCGAGAAGGCCGTTGTAGTGCCTAGGAGCCCCGGATCATTGACAATCGCCCCGCCGTCCTCTATCCTCCCGCCATGTTCATCCGCGTCAAGACAACCCCGAACTCCCCAAGGAAATCGGTCCAGATCGTCGAGTCCTTCCGCGAGGGCAGGAAGGTCCGCCAACGCATCGTCCGCCATGTCGGCATCGCCATGGACGCCGACGAGGAAGCATCCATGTTTCGGGTCAAGGCCGGATTCGGCGTTTTTTCGGCGGTTTCCGGGGATCCCTGTCCGGGTTTTCCACACCCTGTCCACAGTCCTGTCCGCATCCGGGCGACCGTCCGGGCAGGCGGGAACCCGCCGGTCGCAGGGACGCGACCGGTCCATTGATTCGTTCCGGGCCCGGCGGACCGCCGCGGGACGCGGCCCGCGCGGGCGTCAGCCGGCGGCCGCGGCCGTCCGGTCCTCCCACATGCGCCGGTCGCGCAGCAGGGCGTTCGCGGTCACGATCAGCCTCCGCATCACCGCGGTCACGGCGACCTTGTGGTGCTTGTCTCTTTCGACGAGCCGGACGTACGTCTCCTTCATGTCGGGATTGAACTGGCAGGCCGCCATCGCCGCCATGTACAGGACGTCCCTCGGCCGCCTCCGTCCGCCGGCGACGCGGCGCGCGCCCTTCAGGGTTCCGCTGTCGCGGGCGAAGGGCGCGACGCCGATCAGGGCCGCGGCCTGGCGGCTGCCGATCGCGCCGAGCTCGCCCATCCAGGCGATCAGGGCCGCCGCCGTGACGGGGCCGATGCCCGGGATCGACATCAGGATGTCGCGGCTCCCGGCAAGCTCCTCCGCGCCTGCGACCGTCTCCGCGATCCGCCGGTCGTACTGGCGGACGCCGGCCTCGATCTCCGAGAGGACCTTCGGGACGGGCCCGTCCGGGTCGGGATCGCCGACCTCGTCGAAGACCGCCTTCAGCTGCGTGCGCTGGTCGACGAGCCTCTCCCGCAGCACCAGCATGTCGCGGAGCCGGTCGATCGCCGCCTCGGCCGGCGCCGTCGGCGGCCTGGCCGGGAACGCGGCGCCGAAGGCGGCCAGCACCCTGGCGTCGACCCTGTCGGTCTTCGCCATGTCGCCGGCGGCCTTCGCGAAGTCCCGGGACTGGCGGGGACTGCCCGCCAGGACCGCGAAGCCCCGGTCGTGCAGCGACTGATGGAGCGCCCGGTGCATCCGCCCCGTGGCCTCCATGACGACCCTCTCCGCCCCGCCGTCCCTCAGGATGCCGGCGACCTTGCGGAAGCCGTCCGTGTCGTTGGCGGCGGCGTGATCCCTGCCGTTCAGGTGGATGTTCAGCGTCTTCTTGCTCACGTCAATGCCGGCGGCTACGATGGTCATGCTCTCCCGCTCCTATCCTCGCGATGATCCGGTTCTCGAACCCAGGCATCCATCCAGGACCCGGGAGGCTGAAGGGAGGGCGGGCCGACCACGCTTCCGCACGGATCCGCTTGCGCGATCCATGGTGCTTCCGGTCCGACCCGTCCTGCGGGGCCAGGCCCCGCTCCGCCGCCGCCAGGCCTGGCGGCGGCGGTCCCGACACAGGAATGAACCGTGGAGGCGGCGGGAGGCAAGAGGCGGGTTTTCCACAGGAACCCGCGCCAAAATTTTCCACAGCCACCCCTTGGTTCGTTTCCGGTTCTCGGAACATACGAGGCGCACTCAGGAAACTCGCCGAACACATCAAGGCCAGGATGCTGCACAAGCGCCGCCCGGGGCTGTTCCCGCCCGAACAGGTGGCCGAGATGGCCATCGATGCCGGGTGCCGCAGCAGGCGGAAACGGCTCCCGGTCGAGGATCTGAGCCGCCTGCGCGAGGAGCATCGGATCATCACCGGGATCCACGAGGTCTATGGCCGCATCTACCGGGAACTCGGCCTCGACCTGGTGCTCCCCGCGGGCCGCCAGCGGATGTCGAACCGGGTCCTCTATCACACGGTGATGGCCCGGATCGCCAATCCCGACAGCAAGCGGGCCAGTGTCCGGCGCCTGGAGCGGGATTTCGGCGTGCATGTGCCGCTGGAGAAGGTCTGCCGGATGATGGACCGGCTCGACGAGGCGGCCATTGCCGGGATGCGGGACCGGATTGGCGCCTGCACCCGTTCGCTGTTTCCCGAGCCGATCGACCTGGTCCTGTTCGACTGCACGACGCTGTTCTTCGAATCCACCTGCGCGGACACGTTGCGGGCCTACGGCTACAGCAAGGACGGAAAGCACGGCGAGGTCCAGGTCTTGCTGGCACTGGCGGTGACACGCGGCGGCCTGCCGCTGGGCTACGAGGTCTTCCCGGGCAACAACTGGGAGGGGGACAGTTTCATCCCGACGCTGCGCACCATGCATCCCGAGACGGCGCGGGCGGTGATCGTCGCCGATGCGGGCATGTTCAGCAAGGACAACCTGGCCGCTCTCGAGGCGCAGGACTGCCGCTTCATTGTCGGTGCCCGGCTGCGCAACCTGCCGCAGGCCCTGACCGCGCGCGTTCTCGGGACCTCCCGCTACCGCAGGGTTGCCGGCAGCGAGCTCAAGGTCGGCGTGTTCCGTCACGGCGGCCGCCGCCTGGTGGTGTCATGGAGCGCGAAGCGGGCCCGCAAGGACGCCCATGACCGGCGCCGCGCGGTGGCGAAGCTGATCCGGCGTCTGGGCAAGAGCACGACGCCGAAGCAGCTGCTCGGCACGAGCGGCTATCACCGCTACGTCCGGGTTGTCGGCGATTCCAGTCTCGAGGTCGACGAGGAGAAGATCCGTGCCGCCGAGCATTGGGACGGGCTGCATGGTGTCGTCACCAATCTCAGGGGCATCGGCGTGCAGGACCTCTTCGATCGATACCGTCAGCTCTGGCAGGTTGAAGAGAGTTTCCGCATCACCAAACACGACCTGCGGGTGCGGCCGGTGTTCCACTGGACCGACCGGCGCATCCGTGCCCACCTGGCCATTGCCTTCATGGCCTATGCCTGCGTGCGCCATCTTGCCCGTCGGGTGGCGTTGCAGAAGCGGCCCATGTCGCCACGGGTCATTCGCGAGGCGCTCAACGACCGGCAGTGCTCGGTGCTGCACGATCCGGAGACCGGCAAGCGCTATGTCATTCCCTCGCGGCCGAGCGCGGAGGCCAAGGCCATCTACGCCACCCTCGGGCTGAATGCCTCGGCCCGCCCCTATGGGCTGGGCACCGATGGCGCGGAGACGAAATCGGCTCGATCCTGACCCACACCTCACCCGCGGGCGCCGGATGTAGTGCCTAATCCAAAATGTGAATCATTGAAAATCAATGCGTTACGCAAAAAAACCGTCGAAGTCAGGACTTTACTCTCGTTAGCAAGCAGCATTCTTGGCAGCGTTATCGATTCTATGACCGATTCGTGATCGTCTTGTCGGATACCGCCTGTGTGAAGCCGGCGCGACGACTGTGGCCGTGCGCAGCCGAACGATTGCGAATTGCGTCAGCGAGCGGTGCTAGACGAGCCGGACCAGAAAATGCGCCTTTATCAAGCAGCTTCGTTGTCTCGGCAGCATCCATTGTAGCCAACGACTTGAACACACGAGAAACAGAACTCGCGCGTGAAGCCGATTTACTCAAATCGACTTTATGAATTCGACAGAATTCTCGAATGTCTGCAATACTGGGCAGGAACTCCCTGTCCTCGAAACACCGAGCAGCACGCATCATGATCTCGGCTTTGTTTTGCGGAAGTGTCATCCTGCTTACATAGTCATCCTGCTTACATAATCGATAGCTGACGACTTGCTCCCTGAATTGCAAGTACGCGCCCGCGCCAAAGAAGAATCTTGGTCTGGTACAGCTTGTATGTCGGCAAGACTATGCAATACCGAGCTTATTCCGTGACGACGCACTAGTCCCTGCAAAGTTTCGGTTAAGTCCCGTTTTGGCATTTTTCGTCTCCTTCCAGTTCGAGACGTTCAAGGAATTCATCGGCAAACAGGTTAAAGCGCGAAGAGTTGCCGCCGTGGCTACTGTCTCCGCGCATGAGCTTGGGGAAGCCGCGTGAATGGGGAATCTGATTGCCGAATATGTGCCATCCGTTCTTTTCCGCTTCTTCAACTATCTCCGGCATTGCACGTCGTTTTTCTGGTCCCTTGTCGTTGCCTCCATCATAAACCCATTGTTTATGAAAACGCCGATTACCTCAATGTTGTGTGACGGGTTTTCCACTCTAAATGATTCAAGCTATTTCGCTAAAAACGGGAATCCTACGGTCGCGAATTACTCGGGCCGCACCGGTACCAAGACATATCGGGAAGCATGGTATGCAGCCCTCGTGAACACGGAGTCGGTCGGCGGGCTATCGATCAGAACGAGGTCTTTTGACTCAAAGTGATCCGCAATGTAGCGAGCGAGCACTCGGGGGTCAGGTTTGAGCGCACGCACAAGATTGTCTGAAGAATCAAATCGCGAGGGAATGTAGGAGAGTGTGCCGTCGCCAAAAACCTCTCGAACGGTGTCTTCTGGACTTAGCTGTGTGGGTGATGCGCGACTCGAAGTTGGAGGACGGTAACCGTTGAAGACTTCTACAATAGATGGTTCTTCACTCTCGAGAAAATGCGCATAGGCGTGCCGCATGTATGCTTGGCTCAGATGTGCCTGAGGCTCAAGATCGCAACCTCGAGTGCCCGACCGAGCGCGGCGAACTTGTCGTCCGTCAGGTGGTGCGCCTCGAAGCCAGCTTTGCACTGCCACAGCACCTTGCATGGGGATAGAGTCCTTATGCCGCAGTCCGCGTGCCTCATCATCGAAGACATCGCCTCGAGTGCCCAGTGCGCCGAGTCCGGACACATGGCCATGATGTCGTCATGCCGGTTGCGCACGTCTTTCGCGCTGACCGCTTCGACGCGGCGACCGTCGAAGGCGGATAATGTGTGGGAGGCAACCGACCGTTGGCCGGATGCGGATGAAGGATAGTCGCTCGGGCAGTACCCCGTCCATCCGCGCCGGCGCGAGGTTCGATCATGCGTACAGCGCGTCCGTGCGCCGTTCGGCGGCGATCCTCTTCAGGCGAGCCTGCGCAAGTTCGAAGCTCGCCTGCATGCGCATCCAGTGTTCTGCGGTTCCCCAGCCGACATCCTCAAGCGCCAGCGCCATGTTCGCCGATACGCCTGCCTTGCCGTTCAGCAGGCGCGACGGCGTTCCGCGCTCGCAGCCGAGACGCGCCGCGGCCTCCGTCACGTTCCAACCCACATCGTCCATGCTCTCGCGGATCAGTTCGCCTAGATGCGGCGGGTTCCGCATCGGGCCGACGCGATCGCTCGCAATGTCGTTCATGGTCAGTGCTCCATTCGCTCAGTGGTAGTCGATCAGGTCAATGTCCATGCCTCGCCGTCCTCGAAGCGGAACACCACGCGCCAGTTTCCCGAGATGGGAACGCTCCACTGGCCTGTGCGGCCGCCCTTCAGGGGATGCAACCGGAAGCCCGGCGCGTTGACATCGCGCGGATGCGCCGCTTCTTGCAGCCGGAACAGGATGCGCCGAAGCCGTGGTGCTATACCGGAAGGCAACCGCGCCGCGTCGTCCCGCTCGTGCAGCGCCCGCAATGCCTTGTGCCTGATCCTAATGAGTTATTGTAGCGCGCCACGTTACACGCCGCAATCGCCCGCCGTGTCGTCACGACCGGCGGTAACGCTGCGGAGTGGCAACGTCTGCACGGCTCGCCGATGCGCTGCGGGAGCATGTGCAGCAGTCGCTGCACTCCGGCATCCGCCAGATTCATGGCATTTCGGAACCCCCCGCGGGACCGGAAGTGCCTTGCGACGGCAGTTGATATTTTCGTGCTGCTCCCCGATCAGGGGATTGATCCGGCTGCTTACCCCGAGGGCAGGCTTGGAACGGCCCCTCAATTCGCCCCAGCCGGAATGCGTTCCGGAGTGGCGGGAACATGCCGCACTACCCGGCCTGCGCGACCGAGAATTTGGCCCTCCGCGGTTTAGGCGGTCGAAAGTCTGCGGTATACCGGCCTCCGGCACTCCCGGGACAAGGAAAATCCTGAATGACGAATGTGGCGGTCATCGGCACTCAATGGGGCGATGAAGGCAAGGGCAAGGTCGTGGACTGGCTCTCTGCGCGCGCCGACGTGATCGTCCGGTTCCAGGGCGGACACAACGCCGGGCACACCCTCGTCACCGACGGGCGCGTCTTCAAGCTTTCCCTGCTGCCATCCGGTATCCTGCGGGAGGGAAAGCTCGCTGTAATCGGCAACGGAGTCGTCCTCGATCCGTGGGCGCTCGTGGACGAAATGCGGAACCTTGTGGACCGGGGCGTGAATGTCAGCCCGAAAAACCTCGTCATTGCGGAAAACGCGCCGCTCATCCTTCCGATACACCGCGATCTGGACAGGATGCGGGAGGCGGGGGCCGGGAACGCGCGTATCGGAACGACCGGCCTTGGCATTGGCCCGGCCTACGAGGACAAGGTCGGGCGCAGAAGCGTACGTGTCGCCGATCTCGGCGACGAGGCCACACTGAAAATGCGCCTGCACCGCCTGCTTTCGCACCATGACGCGCTCAGGCGCGGGCTTGGCGCCGACCCGGTTGACTCCGACGCCCTCCTTTCGGCGCTTAAGGACGTCGCGCCAAAAATACTCCCGTTTGCGGCGCCCGCTTGGAGGATTCTCAACGAGCGCCGCCGCGCCGGCGAGCGAATCCTTTTCGAAGGAGCGCAAGGGGCGCATCTCGACGTCGACTACGGAACGTATCCGTATGTCACCTCGTCCAACACGATCGCCGGGGCGGCGGCGACCGGTACGGGACTCGGGCCGGGCGCGATCGGGTTCGTTCTCGGAATCGTCAAGGCGTACACGACGCGCGTCGGAGGAGGGCCGTTCCCGTGCGAGCTTTCGGATGACGCGGGCCGTCATCTCGCGTCTGTCGGGCGCGAATTCGGAACCGTAACCGGACGCCACCGCAGGTGCGGCTGGTTCGACGCCGTTCTCGTCAGGCAGTCCTGTACGACGAGCGGCGTCGACGGAATCGCGCTCACGAAACTGGACGTGCTCGACGGACTTGAAAGACTGAAGGTCTGCGTCGGATACGAACTTGATGGAGAACGGTTGGAATTCCTGCCTGCCGCAGCGAACCGGCAGGCGCGCGTGGCACCGGTTTACGAAACACTCGAGGGCTGGTCGCAGAGCACGTCCGGCGCCCGGCGCTGGGCCGACCTTCCCCCCGCCGCAGTCAAGTACGTGCGAAGAATCGAGGAGCTCATCGACTGTCCGGTGGCGCTGCTTTCGACGTCTCCCGAGCGCGACGACATGATTCGCGTGACCGATCCCTTCACCGATTGATGAAGCTGAACTACAAGACGCGCCGACGCCTGTCCCTGCTCATCCTGGCCGTCGGGCTTCCGCTCTACGTCGTTCTCGCAGTCAGCCTCATGAACAAGGTTTCCCGTCTTCCGCTCGCTCTCGAACTGCTCGCCTACGTGGTCCTAGGCATCGCCTGGGCATTGCCGCTCCGGTTCGTGTTCCGGGGAATCGGCAGGCAGGATCCGGACGAGTGAGCAGGTTCCAACCTCTCGATCTCCCGCACGCGGCCGGGCGCGCGCAGGGTCGCGGCCGACTGGCCTTCCCGTGGGGGCGAAAACCTTCGGGCGGGGATGGCGCCGGAGGTTCCCTGTTGCAACCGCGCCAGCGCCGGGGAGGGCGCTCCCGATGATGCGGCGGCCGGGAAGGGATGTCCCTGGCGTCACCCTGCTCGGCGGGGCTGGCGTGGCTGCGAAGGACGTTCGAGCTGCACTGCAGCTTGCGCCGGTCCTCGTCTGCGCCGACGGAGGCGCCAATTCCGCCCTGACACTTGGCCTGATCCCGGACAGGGTCATCGGTGACATGGATTCGATCTCGCCGGAAGCGAGCGCCGCGTTTGCGGACAGGCTGGTGCATGTCGAGGCGCAGGACTCCACCGATTTCGAAAAATGCCTGTCCGCGGTCGCTGAGTCCCGCCTGGTCTGCGTCGGGTTTACCGGCCGCCGGATCGACCACGAACTTGCGGTCCTGGCCTGCGTCGCAAGGACGCGCGAGAAACGTGTGATCGTGCTCGGCGAACACGACGTCTGTTTCCGCGCCCCGTCCGAACTGGCCCTGCGGCTACGGGAGGGCGACAGGATTTCCCTGTTTCCGTTCAGCGCAGTGCGGGCGCGGAGCCGGGGCCTTCGCTGGCCGCTGGACGGGCTTGAACTGAGTCCCTCCGGCACTATTGGCACGTCAAACAGGACCTGCGGGCGCGAGGTTGAACTTTTTGTGGACAGCGGCGACCTTCTGGTCCTGTTGCCGCGAGCCGCCCTTCACGCGGCTGCGGTCGCGCTTGGGTTTTCCGTACCGGTGTGAACGTCTCAGCACGCCGGAAGGTTGACCGCCAGCCCGCCCAGCGACGTTTCCTTGTACTTCTCGTTCATGTCGAGGCCGGTTTCGCGCATGGTCTTGATGCAGGAGTCGAGCGGCACGAGGTGTTTGCCGTCGCCTCTCAGAGCGAGCGATGCGGACGACACCGCCTTGATTGCGCCGAGGCCGTTCCGTTCGATGCACGGTGCCTGGACCAGCCCCTTGATGGGATCGCATGTCATGCCAAGATGATGTTCGAGCGCGATTTCCGCTGCGTTCTCGACTTGGCGCGGCGTACCGCCGAGTATGGCGCAAAGGCCTGCAGCCGCCATGGCCGAAGCCGATCCTACTTCGCCCTGACACCCGACCTCCGCTCCCGAAATGGATGCGTTCGTCTTGATGATTCCGCCGATTGCTGCGGCGGTCAGAAGATAGTCGATGACATGTTCCTCGCGCGCGGCGGACACGTGGTCGAGAAAGTAGCGAAACGTTGCCGGAACGACCCCCGCCGCGCCGTTGGTCGGAGCAGTCACGACCTGCGCACCTACGGCGTTCTGCTCGTTCACGGCCATCGCGTAGGCGGATATCCAGTCGTTAACGACGTGCGGCGCGGATCTGTTAAGGCCGCGCTCCGCCTTTAGCGAGTCGTGGATTCCCTTGGCGCGGCGGCGGACGTTGAGACCTCCGGGGAGGATCCCGTCCTGGGAGAGGCCGGCGTCGATGCTGCTTTTCATGGTTCTCCAGATCTTGAGAATTCTCGCCCGTACCGCGGTCCTGCTGTCGATGGCGCACTCGTTTTCCATCATCATGCCGGCGACCGACTTTCCGCTGGCTTCCGCCATCTCGACAAGCTCCAGGGCGGTTCGAAACGGGTAGGGGACGTCTGGTACGACCTCTTGCGACGTTGCCTGCGCCCGAAGTTCGGCTTCCGTAAGTACGAAGCCGCCGCCGATCGAGTAGTAGGTTTCCCGCACGACCTCGGACCCCTCCCGGTCCAAACCGTAGAGCACCATGCCGTTGGTGTGCCCAGGGAGCCGGACCTCGTAGTCGAACCGAATGTCGGTTTCGGGGTCGAAACGATACGGATGGTGAAACCGCGGGCTCAGTATCCGGTTTCTGCGTATGTCATCGAGGGCAACTGTCGCCTTGTCGATGTCGAACCGTTCCGGGGTGAATCCCGCGAGGCCCAGGATCACCGCCCGGTCAGTTGCGTGACCCTTGCCGGTGAAGGCGAGCGATCCGTGCAGGCTGCACCGTATACGATCCACCCTGGTCTCGCAGGCACGCGCAATCTTCAGGAACTGCCCCGCCGCCAACATCGGTCCCATGGTGTGCGAACTCGACGGGCCGATCCCGATCTTGAAGATGTCGAAGATGCTCAGAAACATGTCCGTGCCCCGCGAACCTGTTTCCGCCACACTGTACCGGCGGTCTCGGTGTCGAAGTGCCGTTTGCGACGTTTTGCGGACGATTGCACCAAATTGAGGGCTCCGCAAGTTGTGCAGGCGGATTTTGGCATTCCGGTCACCATAAGCGGCAGGATCGACTGCATCCACATGACGAATGCGATGACCGCAACATGGATCGCTAGCCAGATGCGCGCGACGCGATACGCTATCGGACGTTCTCTTTCCGGCACATAGTCCTTTTCCTCGTCACTCATATGTCCCGCAGAGAGCGCGATCATGAAATTGAATGCCAGCGGAACGTCGACCAGCCCGATCAGGTTGGCTGCTATTTTCGTCAGGTTCGGCGGACGGCGCCCCGGTGCCGCTGCTGCCCGAGGCGCTGGTTCCCGACGCGGTGGCGGAGACCGCCGGGCCGGACTTCCCCGGCGAGCGGCTGATGGTCTGCCTGAACCCGCGGCTGCGCGAGGAGCGGGCCCGGAAGCGCGAGGAGCTTCTGCAGGCCACCGAGGAGACGCTCTCCGGCATCGCCGCCGCCGCCGCGCGCGGCAGGCCGGGCCCGGCGAACCGCGACCGGACCGTGAAGGCCCTGGGGCGGAAGGCGAACCGGCGCCGGGTGGAGAAGCATTTCGACGTCGCCGTGCGCGACGACGGGATGGACTGGGCGCGGAATGCGGACAGGATCGCCGCCGAGGCCAGGCTCGACGGGATCTGCGTCGTGCGCACCAGCCTGGACGCCGGGGCCGTCGGGCCGGAGGCGGCGGTGGAGGATTGCAAGTCCCTCGCCGGCGTGGAGCGCGCGTTCCGGAACGCGAAGGGCGACCTCCGCATCCGCCCGGTTCATGTCTGCACCGAGGACCGCGTCCGGGCGCACGTGTTCCTGTGCATGCTGGCGCTGCACGTGGAGTGGCACATGCGCCGGCGCCTGGCGCCGATGCTGTTCGAGGACGACGACCGCGAGGGCGCAAGGGCGCGGCGGAACTCGCCGGTGGAGCCCGCCGGGGTCTCGGACAGCGCGAAGGCGAAGGCCGGGACGAAGCGGACCCCCGACGGGCTTCCGGTCCACAGCTTCCGGACGCTTCTCGCCGACCTGGGCACGCTGACGCTGAACGAGGTGACGCTGCCGGGAAATCCGGACCATGCCTTGCCGCTGCTGGCGAAGCCGACGGAACTGCAGGGCCGGGCCTTCGAGCTATTGGAGATCGACCTCGCCAGGGATGTTGCCATCAAGGGAGATCACGTTCAGTTCAAGCAGCCGGCAAAGCCGGGCTGGCACACTGTTCCGCACCCGAACAAGGACATCAAGAAAGGGATTGTCATGTCCATCTACAAACAGGCAGTTTGGAGATAGGGGGTCTCGGGGAATGTAGCGCCAACAAAATATGAAGCAAACTTAGGTAAGGAGAAACATAAAATTCATTACTTGGCGTTTGTTCACACGGATGATGCACCTGGATTCGGCGTCAGCTTCCCGGATTTCCCGGGCTGCGTGACTCAAGGCGACACGTTCGAAGAAGCGCTTCGCATGGCACGCGAGGCTCAGGCGTTTCATGTCGAAGGCATGGTTGCCGACGGCTAGGCTGTTCGCGAACCAAGCGATGTTCAGCAGGTCCAGTCTGACCCGGACCTGGCTGAATGGCGGGATGGTGCAACGCTGGCCTATGTGCCGCTGATCTTCGATCTCGGCTCTTCCAAGCGAGTCAATTTATCGATCTCTCCGGGACTGCTGAAGGCGATTGACGACACCGCAAAATCGCGCGGAATGAACCGCTCTGCGTTCTTGGCAAGCGCCGCGCGTAAGGAAATCGCGGGCATCTGGTAAGGGCTTCGTGCCCCCCGCGCGTGGATTCAAGTTCGATTTGAAGCTTCTATTGTCCATACAGATCCGGCTGGCAGCGCGAAAATCCGGAATTGTCCGTTCCGAACCCCGGGAGGTCATTGAAGACACCTAAGTTAGGGTTGCCTGAACTGGAATTCGAGAAATTTTCGCTCTCGGTTGTTGCGCATGCACGTATGGCAACTACAGTCGCGTATTCGCACACCCGAACGCGCGCGGTGTTGTTTGGTCGGCATCGCCAATGTCTTGGTTGGTGACGGCTGAAACGCCGTCGCCAAGCAGATTTGAACGAAGCCGCGAGCGGATGTCGATCCACATGGCAGAAAGTGGTTTCGGGGCGTTCAGCCTGGTCGCCGGATCAAGGTCCGGTCAAGGTCCGGAGGGACGTTGCGTGCACGGGAGGGTGACGGAGCCGTCGAAGTGCTGGCGATTTGGCGCTTTGCGATGCCATAACCGGGAATAGCGCGAGAGATGCCGGATCAACGCCCCGGTTACGTCGGACGGTGCGTTGGCGCAGACGTTCCTGACCTTGCGGGCCACCCCTCTTCTCTAACACTTCACGCTTGATGCCGCGCGGAACCCGGTCCGCAAGACCGGGAAGCAGAGCGCCTCCTGCGGACGCAGTCAAACACTCCGGTAAGGTGAATCAATCCCGGAAATCAGCACATTCGCCACGCGGCGCATCCGCATCCGTGACGCTGCCGGTAAAACCCGAATCCGCCACCGGCCGGAAAGGAAGCGCTGCTGAAAAGGCTGCCGGGAAGGAAAAAGGATGTTGCGGGCCATTCCGGTTTCCACGCGATCAGACACCGATCCAATCCGTGACAAAACTGTCCCTCAATACCGAATTATCCTGCAACCCAGCAACGGGTCGGTCGTCAACGCCGCATCAGGGCAGCGGCGGCGAAGGCTAGGGACTCGCTGATTGACGCGCGTCAATGACCTGGCAGCAGGTCGATGTCACCGCACCGAAGCAACCGAGTGTCCGCCGTCACCAGTGTCAGGCTGTGCGCCTTGGCAGTGGCGGCGATGAAGCGATCTGCAGGATCTTGGTGCTCGAGGTCCACGGTACGGCTGGCGATCGCCACATCGATGGAGAGCGGGACCTCGGTGACAGGGGAGATCGACATCGCCTTGCGAAGCCAACGATGGGGATCGGGGGTGAGCACGATCCTGCCGCGCTCGGCAAGGAGCAGAGATTCCCACACGCTTATAGGGGAGAGAAAGAGCTCGGTCTCGCCGGATTGCAAGGCATGTCTTGCGGAATCGCCAAGCCGATCCGGGTCAAGAAGACTCCACAACCAGATGTGTGTATCGAGCAGCAGCCCCATCTACCTGAGGACATCCCATTCCGCGAGGTCCGCCGCAGGTGCGATGAGATCGTCGCGGATCTCGCCATCGTCCTGCATCGCGCCGAGCCATTCCCCGGCCGGCGACGGCGGCGGCGGCAGAATCTGGGCGACCGGCTTGCCGAAGCGGGTGACTAGAACGGGTTTGCGCATTCTTCCCACCCGGTCGAGAACGGCCAGACATGTCGCCTTGAACTTCGAAATCTGAATCTCTTCCATGGAGCTATTTGTACCATGGTCTGAGTCCATGGTCAATACAATGCTGCCTGACGCGATGCATGCCAAGTCATCGGGGGACCTGCTCTCATCACTGCGTCATGAACGAAGAACGTCTGTCGCGCGCTCCGGCCTGGAGGAGATTATCGCGCGCGGGTCTGCCAGCTGGGGCGTTCAACCTCTTGATGGGCCAAGGCGCAGACGTGGGAGCGGCTCTGGCGGCGCATCCGGATGTCGCAGGCATGACCTTCACCGGGTCGACGGACGTAAGTCGCCGAATGGGTGCCGAGATCTTTGCGCGCAGCGGCAGGATGCGGATCGAGATGGGGTAAGATCCCGCTCATTGTGCTCGATGACGCCGATCCGGATGAAGCGACGAATTTGGCGATTTCGGGGGCCTTTCACTCGGCCGGGCAGAGGTGTACCGCCTCGTCGCAACTCATCGTTACCGGCGGCATTCACGACACTTTTGTCGAGCAGATGGTCGAGAAAATGGCCAAGTTTCGCGTGTATTATGCCCGAAAATCCGGAGCTAATACAGATCCACAGAAAAAAGACTCATGAACAAAACATGAATATCATGCGGGGAGCGGCCGGTGCTGGCTTCTATTGTCTTGTAGTTATGGCAAACAGTCACAGGAGGAAGCCATGCCGGCTGGCATCGAGATCACGAACACCGACCACATGGCGGAAGAGATTAGGGAATTGGCCCTGAAATGCAATAACCGGGTGGAGGCTCGACGCCTGGAAGCGATTGCAACGGTGAAGGAAGGTGCGGGGAGCCCCGGGGAGGGGAGATTGCGCGGCGGGCGAAGGTCGACAGGCCGACGCTGTGCGACTTGGTCAACGGGTACAATCCCATGGGTTTTGCCGGGTTGAAGGACAAGCCGGGCCGCGGGTGTCCTTCAAGGCTGAGCGAGGCCCAGCGCGCCGAGGTCGGGCGCCGGCTCGACGAGGGTCAACAGGACGATGTTCCGGCATGGACGGTTGGGTTGGTCAGGAACAGGATCAGGAACTTCTTCGACATCGTCATGTCCCAGGAGGCGGTTCGCCGCCTGATATGGCGCTGGGTTTCGTCGTCTTTCGCCGCGGCCGCTTCATCCCAAGGCCGATCCGGAGGCTCAAGAGAAGTTTCGCAGCGATTTCAGCGCCGTTGCGACCGCTTCGCTGCCGGAGGGCACAGATCCGGCCCGCGTGGACGTATGGTTCCGGGACGAGGCGCGCCTGGGCGATAATGCATGACTTTGGATTCATATTCTTTAAGAATTCCCTGTTTCGGTTCCGAATCGTCTTTATCATGTTTTTTCGCTCTAGGTTGTTGCGCATGCCCGTATGGCAACGGTGGTCGCGTGTTCGCACGCCCAAAAGCGTGCGGCATTGTTTGGTTGGCGTCTTCTGACGCGCTTTGTACTCCCGAAATCGCAGAAGCAATCTCTTGAACGCAGCAAGGCAACGCCTGCCAGACTGGTACCGCCGCGCGCAAGAAACCACATGGCTCAGCAGGCCGCTGTCGGCGAAACTGGTCAACACACGAAAGTACCGGATGCTGGTTACCCCTTGCGGATGGGCAGCACCCGGATTGCCCGCGCCCGCCAGTCGGGGCTAAACGCACACGAGCCGCAGCACCGAAGGCGATGAACGTCAGGGGTAGATCCAAATGCATGCGGAAAACAGGGAATGCAAGCGACGAGATGCAAAGCCAGACACGGGTCTGTCCATCCACGAGGCAAGCGCAGCTTCGAGAAAAAGACCTATTCTACAACGCCCGCCCAGTCGGCATCATGCGGGTGGGTTACTCCGGCCGTGCCGTAAACGCGAAGGATTGAGGCATCGCCCTCGAAGGCGCAGAACATCAGCGTCATCCTGTCAGAAATACGCAGGTGGGCAGCCGTCTCGTTGCCGCTGCCGGAGAGGTTGAACCAGCGGATACGGGTGGTGCTGAGGATTTTCAGCGTGTCCATGCCCTTCGGCGAGAAGTTCACTCGGCGTTTGGGTGCCACGGTGGCCACGAAAAACACCGGCTGTTTGTCAATGAAGGCTCGAAAGCTCCTGTTCAGTTTGGCTCCTATACCCAATGTCCTTGGTCCTCGCATTCCGAGGAGAGCATCCTAGGCACTGTACCCAAAACATTCGGCATTCCTGCGCCTCCGTGATTCCTGCAGGAAACAGTCCAGACAAGGAGTTCGAGGCATGAGCGGCGACCGACACGACATGACGGATGCGGAGTGGAAAATCCTCCGTTCCGTGCTTCCCGGAAGCATCAGGGCCCGAAGCGGGTGCATGACAGGCGGGTGATGGACGGCATCTTCTTCGTGCTGCGCACCGGCACGCCGTGGCGCGACCTGCCGGAGCGCTGCGGTCCCTGCACGACCTGCTTCAACCGCTGCAACCGGTGGAGCAGGAACGGCCTCCGGGAGAAGATCATGTCGAAACTTCAGGAACTTGCGGAAGGCGACGACAACGACGGCGACGGCGGCGGCGGGGGACTTCGCCTGCGCATGGTGGATTCCTCGTCGATCCGCGTCCACAAGCACGGCGCGGGCGCCCCACGGGACGGCGAGCCTCCCGAGGTCGGGTTGAGCCGCGGCGGCAGGACCACTAAGGTCCACATCGGCATCGACGGCAACGCGCTGGTGAAGGTCGTGCTCCGCGGCCCCCGGCCAGGCGGCCGACTGCACGCAGGCGGGGGCGCTCCTCGAGGGGCTCGGGCCGGACGAGACGGTGATCGGCGACAGGGCTTATGACAGCAATGCCATCCTCGACATGATCGCGGAGGCCGGAGCGACCGCGGTCATTCCGCCGAAGTCCAGCCGGAACGAGCAGCGCGAGCTTGACCGCGAGGCGTACCGGGAGCGCAATCTGGTCGAAAGATTCATCGGCAGGATCAAGGAGTTCCGGAGAGTTGCAGTAATAGGGGCAACTTTCCGGGAATTGCCGCCGGGCCCGAGGGGGCGTGTCAGGCCGCGGCGCGCTGCCTGACGAGGTCGGCGAGCCTCGGCACGTCGGGCGCGCCGGCAACGACGAGGCGGTTTCTCAGGCAGTCCCAGTACGGCACGCCGAGCTTCCTGCAGGTCTTCTTCGCTCCTATAAAGGCATCGCGCGCCGCCCTCCCGGCATCGCTCCGCGTCCCGAACGAGACCTTGCGCCGGGTGACGTAGTCCCGGATGTCGTTCTCGACCCTGTTGGTGTGGAGCGGCGTCTCCGGACGGTCGAGCACGCGCAGGAGCTCGTCCCGGTTCGCCCAGCCTTTCGAGCAGCCGGTCGAGGCTGGCGTAGCCGGGTGGAGGCCGTGCCGAAGATCCGGTCGAAACCGCCGCTGCGACGAGCTTGCGCAGCGGAGTGGGACGCTTCCGGTAGCGGCAGAGGCTGCGGTACAGGAAGCCCCCGTCGACCCGTTCATGCTGGTACGGGGCGCTTCCGTTCAGCCGATGTTCCGCTCGGCGTGGAACCAGCAGAGCGCGTGGAGGTCGCCGACGGAACTGCCCGGCGTCGTCGCTCAGGATCACGGTTCCGGCAATGCGTCGCATCGCGGATCGTCCCCCGCAGGCGCGCCTTCCGTGGCGATCCTGACAGGGTCCGGCGAGACCGTCATCCCGGCAATGCCCAGGCCTCGAGATGGGCCCGCCAGCCGTCGCCGTCGCCGAAGGCCGCCGCTCGTGGCCGGCGAGAAGGTCGATCACCCTTCCCGACAGGTTCCGCTTCCGCATGTAGTCGAGCGCGGCGTCGTTTATGGTGCAATCTTCCTGTCCACGCGCAGAGATGCTGCGGGAAGTCGAGGCGGCTCTTCGAGCCGGTCGACCGGAAATGCACGAAGAAATCGTTGCCGATCGCCGTGCCAGTACCCGCCCGGCCTTGTGGCGGGCGCCGGTGTCGTCGACGTCCACGCCGCCGTCTCCAGGCCGGCCCGCAGCACCTCCTGCTGCTCCCCGGCGATGCCCCCGGCATCCGCGTTCAGGAAGCGCCCGACCTGGCGCTCGGAGACGTCCAGGCCGCGCGTTCAGCATCTCCGCGATCCGTCCCGCCGTCGACTGGCACTGGTGCCGTACACGCGATGGATTGGCCAGGGCCTTGACGCAGGGGCCGTACTGCTCGCGGTCCAGCCGCCGCCCCCGGCGAGCAGCGGCGCCACGTGCCGGCTGCCGTCGGGAAACTCCCAGACCTCGCGGCGATAGACAACCTCCTCGGCATGGAGCACGATGTCGCGGACCGTGTGGTCCTGATAGCCCTTGTGCACCGCGCCCTCGGGCACGTTCCCGAGGCTCACGGTCTCCTCGCGGCGGCGCAGGTTCGGGTTCGGCGCCGCGGGCCGCGGCCCTTCCTCTTCTTCTTTTCCTTCTCCGACCGGCCGGACCCGGAGCGAGCCCGGCGGCGGGCCGTCCCCGTCCCCGTCCGATGCGCCGGGGCTGCGGTTCGGCTTCAGGTCCGGACGGCGCGGGAGCTTCTTCAGCCGCCTGATCTCGTCCTCGAGCTCCCGGACCCTCGGCCTGCCCGGCGAGCCGCCTGTCCTGCTCGGCAGCTGCGCGTCCCTATCGGCAAGCCGGCCGGCGAGGTCGTTGAGCTGCGCGGCCCTCTCCGCAAGCTGCGCGTCCCTCTCGGCGAGCAGGGCCCGGATGGCCGCAGAGCTCCGCCCTCAGCGCTGCAAGGCTGGCGTCAGCGCAGCGACCTGTTTCCGAATCATCCATGCCCCCTTGGAATCAGAAAACGATTCGGGAGGGAATCCCCTGAATCCTGCTGCAATTCCCGGAAAGTTGCCCCTATTACGAGTTGCAACGCGGTACGACAAGACCGCGCGCAACTTCCTGTCCACAGTGCGCCTGGCCATCAGCCAGTTCCTGCTCCGGCGGGTCGCAAGCCGGTTAATTGAGTCCACAGCCTAACAAAATCTGCGCAGGGCAAAAGCCGCGGGTCAAGTGCAGCCCTTCGGGAAGAGCGCTGCAGCGGCTTTTTTCTGACGGCATGCGGGAGGCGGCGCACCTCTCCTTCGCGGCATGGGCCAATTTCGACTATTTCGGCTGCACGGGCGGTCCTGGTACTCAGCAAGTTCCCCCGTCCGTTCCAAGGCGAGTCCGGCCCCGCGGAAACCGCATCCTTCACCTCGATTCCGGATCGCCGTAAGTGACTCCGTTCGACGACCGGCGCTTGTGGCTGACCCCTATGCGCACTGGTTCCTAGTTTCTGGTTCAAGCGCTTGCCGCACATGCCAGCCTGCCATGGCCGGTGACGGGAAAACGCCAGACCAGCAATGGCTCGAATCGCGCACGTTCCCTTCGGCTGATCTTTGACGTGGTCTCCAAGGCACGAGAGTGGCTTCTTGATCTCGATCATCCGATTGCGGCTCATGGCAGTCGCCTTTCCGATCCCGATAGTCTAGATAAACGGGCGGGTTTATAGAGGCGGCTTGTGCGTTCAGAACTTGAGATTGTATTGGCAGTGGTGTGGCCATGGCCGGGCTGATCGCTACCCAAGGTTCCTCGCTGCGACGGGAAGTTGGGTGCATCCGGAAGGAAACGCAGCAGGAATTGAGCATTGTCCGCGAGTGCCTGATGCGTGTTGATGAAAATCGTTCGGACTGGCATGCGAACGCCGCATCCAGAATCATGCTGGGATACCGAAACCTGACAATGGCCGAGGGCGACTCTCGCTTGGCGACCGCTGTATCGCCTTTGCCGAATCGTTTCGACCGTCGGACGAGAGAACGCAACCCGCCAGCTTGTTGGCGACTGATCGAGACTGCGGGAAATGGCTTGAACCCGCTTGGCGTTGGGTGAAACTGATGGTTCAGTTCTGTCTGACATTGGCAGTTCTCTGCGGGCGAGCTTCAATCGACGACAACACCGCGATTCGGACCAGATTCGCAGGCATTTCCAAAGATTACTCAAGCTGACGATGGCGATTCATCCTGTTCTCAAGGTGCAAATGGGCGATTCCGGTCAAGGCGGCGTCACGTCAGCGATTCTCGTCTCGGGGCCGGCCGATGGCGGTCGTTCCTGGACCATTTCCGTCCTCGCAGGAACGTCAACAAGACTTGGGCTAGGGAGTATGGCGACTTGAGCCTTCCCGGGAAATCCGCCGCCGCTCAGCGCGCCCTCGGTTTCGTGGAACCGGGCATGCGCCTCGGGCTCGGAACGGGTTCGACTTCCGAATTGTTCGTGCGCGCGCTCGGGGACAGGGTCCGGAACGGCCTTGAGATCGCCGCGGTCGCGACCTCGGAACGGATTGCCGGGCTTGCGCGCGGGGTCGGCATCGAGGTTGGCAATCTTGATCGGTTTGGATCCCTCGACCTAGTCGTTGACGGAGCTGACGAGTTCGACCCCGCACTCGACCTGATCAAGGGCGGAGGCGGCGCACTTCTGCGCGAAAAGATCGTCGCCTCGGCGTCCGCGAAGGTCGTGATCATTGCAGATGCCGGAAAGCGGGTCGCGCGGCTGGGGGCATACCCGCTGCCGGTCGAGGTGATCCGCTTCGGGCGTGAAACAACGCGTGCCCGGATCGAATTGTCACTCATGGACCTAGGTTACCGGTCTCCCCGCATCACGCTCCGCAGGAGGGGGGATGAACCGTTGCTGACTGACGAGATGCACAACATCTTGGACCTCCACCTCCGCGAGATACCGGATTCGCATGTTCTGGCCACCGCGCTCAACGGCATTCCAGGTGTCGTCGAACACGGCTTGTTCTTGGACGTCGCCGACGTTTGCATCGTTGGCGACGATGACGGCCATATTGTCCTGGAGACTGCAACGCAGGGAGCAGCGGATGGCGTTTGACTTCGATCTCTTCGTGATCGGGGGCGGGTCGGGCGGCGTGCGGGCCGCCCGTCTGGCGGCTCAGTCCGGTGCCCGCGTCGGACTGGCCGAGGAGCACCGCTACGGCGGTACATGCGTGATCCGCGGATGCGTGCCGAAAAAGCTGCTCGTCTACGCGTCGGCGTTCTTGGCCGCGTTCGAGGACGCGCCTGGATACGGCTGGACCGTCGGCGACAGGAGTTTTGACTGGGCTCGCCTTGTTGCTGCCAAGGACCGGGAAATCGCGAGGCTCGAGGCAATTTATCGGCGCAATCTCAAGGCTGCAGGAGTAGTGCTTCACGATGCTCGCGCATGGATCGCGGATCCGCACACGATCCGAACCGGCGACGGCGGGCGCTTCAGCGCCCGGCACATTCTCGTTGCCACCGGCGGCACCCCATTCGTACCCGAAATTCCCGGCGCGCGTCACGCGATCACGTCGAACGAGACGTTCGACCTGGCCGAGTTTCCGCGCCGAATTGCCGTGGTCGGGGGCGGCTACATCGCCTGCGAGTTCGCGGGCATCATGAACGGGCTCGGCGCACAGGTCATCCAGCTCTACAGGGGCGACCGCATCCTGCGCGGATTCGACGACGACATTCGCGACGTCGTTGCCGCGGGAATGTCGGGGCGCGGCGTTGACGTCAGGGTTGGAACGGATGTGACTTCGATCGAAAGGGCAGGGGAAGGATACGAGGTTCGCGACTCCCATGGAGAGAGGCATGTCGTCGACCAGGTTCTCTATGCGACCGGGCGGAAACCGAACAGCGGCGGCATCGGGCTTGCGGAGGCGGGCGTTGCGCTCGGTGCCCGGGGCGAGATCTCCGTCGACGGATTTTCCCAGACATCCGTGCCCTCGGTTTTCGCGGTGGGCGATGTCACTGACCGCGTAAACCTGACGCCGGTGGCGATTCGCGAGGGGGCCGCGTTCGTCGAGACCGTCTTCGGCGGCAATCCCACGAAGCCCGACCACCTTGCGGTCCCGACTGCGGTGTTCACGCAACCCGAAGTCGGAACCGTGGGCATGTCCGAAGCGGAAGCCAGGGCGTCCGAGGAGCAGCACGGCGGCGTGGAGATCTACCGCTCGCGCTTCCGGCCCATGTACAATTCGCTCTCGGGGCGCGACGAGGACATGTTGGTAAAGCTTGTCGTTGCGAAGCGGAACCGGAAAGTGCTCGGTTGCCACGTCGTCGGTCAGGCGGCGGCGGAAACCATCCAGCTTGCCGGGGTCGCCGTGAAGATGGGCGCCACGAAGGAAGACTTCGACCGGACGGTTGCCGTGCACCCCACGGCCGCGGAGGAACTCGTGACCCTGCGCGTGCCCGTGGCCGACGCGGAATGAACTCGGTCAGCGCAACCGGGGACATCGCATGCGCCGACTTCCCGTTCGCGGCCCGTGCTGCACGGCAACCCGACCGGCCGCCGTGCGAGGACGGAAGTGCGGTCCCCCGGCTTCGCGTCCGTCCCCGTCACGATCACCTGCCTGCTCCTGACCGCCGTCCGGTCAAATGGTCAATCCCTCGCTCGCATCCGGATTCCGGGTGACTTCCCGGCGCGTTTTGCAGGAATAGCCGTCATGCGAAGCGGACGAGTGATCCATACCGTCTCGACTCATGCCGAGGGCGAGGTCGGCGACGTGATCGTCGGCGGCGTCGAAGCGCCGCCGGGCGAAACGCTCTGGCAACAAAGGGATTTCATTGCCACAGACGGGGAGTTGCGCGACATCCTGCTCAACGAGCCGAGGGGCGGCGTGTTCCGACACGTAAATCTTCTGGTTCCTCCGAAACACCCGGATGCGCGCATGGGGTTCATCATCATCGAACCGGAAGACTGCCCGCCGATGTCGGGTTCAAATGCCATATGCGTTGCCACCGTCCTTCTCGACACGGGAATTCTCCCGATCAAGGAGCCGGTGACGCGGTTCTGCCTCGAGGCGCCGGGCGGGCTTGTGCAGGTACGGGCCGATTGCGCCGGCGGCAAGGCGGAGCGGATCACGGTCCGGAACCTGCCGTCGTTCGCCGACCTTCTCGATGCGGAACTCGATGTGCCCGGCATCGGCAGAATCCTGGTGGACACCGCCTACGGAGGCGATTCCTTCGTTGTCGTCGACGCTGCCGGCCTCGGATTCAAACTTACCGCGCAGGAAGCCCGGCGCATCGCCGAAACCGGTTCCCGAATTACCGAGGCGGCAAACGCGCAGCTCCGGTTCCGCCATCCCGAGTTGCCTGACCGCGGAGGAATTTCCTTCTGCCTGTTCGCGGGCCTGACGGTGCCAGCCGCTGCGGGTCTCCGCACGCGATCGGCGGTTGTGGTCAAGCCGGGCAGGGTGGACCGGTCGCCCACCGGCACCGCGGTATCCGCGCGCATGGCGCTTCTCCATGCGCGTGGCAAGCTGCAGGCCGGAGAGACCCTGATTGCCGAGTCGATCATCGGATCGGAGTTCTGCGGCCGCATCGCCGGGACCACGACCGTCGGCAGCAATCCCGCGATCGTCCCGGAGATTTCCGGACGCGCCTGGATCACCGGCGTGCACCAGCACATGCTGGACCCGGCGGACCCCTGGCCGCGCGGGTTTCGCATTGCGGACACTTGGGGCGTGCGCTGACGGGCATGAATCAGGATGCGGAGGAGATGTCCGCCCGACGCGCTTTCGCGCCATACGGTACTGAAGGCGCGCTAAGCGGGCCATTCGGACGGCGCGGGACCGTCGGCGGGGCGGCCTTCCGGCCTGCTTCGGGACAGTGAGTCGCTTCTAGGATAGTGTGGATTCGTCTTTTCGGCTGGCATTGCCACCTGAAACTTGGGTAATAGGCTATCAGTACAGGCCGTGCTGTCCACACCGGGGCCCACGGCCAGCCGGATCATCGGCGAATTCGGATTTGCGGAAAGGAACGTCGGACCGATGCCAACGAGCAATTCAGGTGGGCCTTGGGGCGGCGGACCCTTGGGCGGAAAAGACGGAAGACGGGGTCAGCAGGACGACGACCGGCGTCCCGGACCGGGATCCGGCCCCCAGAGTGTTCCGGAAGTTGACGAGATCGTCCGCAGGGGCCAGGAACGGCTGCGGGTTCTCATGGGCGGCAGGGGAGGCCGCGGCGGGCGTGGAAACGGCCGCGGCGACGGTCCCGGGCGCAGGATCGGACGCGGCGGGATCGGAGTGATCCTGCTGGTCGTCCTCGGCATCTGGGCCTATGCGTCCTTCTATCGGGTCGACACGTCCGAACAGTCCGTCGAACTGCTCTTCGGCGAGTACTACCAGACCGGGACGGAGGGTCTGAACTTTGCGCCATGGCCGATCATCAAGAAGGACATTCTGCCGGTAACACGGGAGAACACCGAGGACATCGGCGTAGGCAGGGGAACCCGGTCGGACGAGGGGCTGATGCTGACGGGCGACGAGAACATCGTCGACATCGACTTCCAGGTCGTTTGGAACATCAGGGATCTTCCGCAGTTCCTGTTCAATCTCGCGGCGCCGAGGGATACCATCCGGGCGGTTTCGGAGTCGGCGATGCGCGAGATCATAGCCAGGTCGAACCTCTCGCCGATTCTCAACCGCGACCGCGGAATTATCGCGCAGGAGCTTCAGGATCTCATTCAATTGACGCTGGACAGCTACAGTTCCGGCGTGAACATTGTCAGGGTCAACTTCGACAAGGCCGATCCTCCGAGGGAGGTCATCGATGCCTTCCGCGAGGTGCAGGCTGCGGAGCAGACGCGCGACACGCTGGAGAAGCAGGCCGACGCATACGCCAACCAGGTCGTCGCCGAAGCTAGGGGCGAGGCGGCGCGTCTGCTGCAGGAGGCGGAGGGGTACAGGGCCCAGGTGGTCAACGAGGCCGAGGGCGAGGCTTCCCGCTTCATCGCCGTCTACGACGAATACGCGAAGGCGGAAGAGGTGACGCGCAAGCGCCTCTATCTCGAGACGATCGAGAGGGTGCTCGGAGACGTCGAAAAGATCATAATCGATGAGAGCGCCGACGGCGGGCAGGGCGTCGTGCCGTACCTGCCCCTGAACGAACTCAGAAAGTCCGCGTCTGGAGGAACCAACTGATGAGCCGTGCCATCCTACTGCCTGTCATCCTCGTGATCGGGGCCGGGCTCCTTCTTTCCGCGATTTTCATCGTCGACGAGCGGGAAAAGGCGCTTATCCTGCAATTTGGCCAGGTCAAGACCGTGAAGGAAGATCCCGGGCTGGGATTCAAGATCCCGGTCATCCAGGAGATCGTGCGCTACGACGACCGCATTCTTCCCCTAGACACAGAACCTCTGGAAGTGACTCCGCTCGACGACCGGAGGCTTGTGGTTGACGCGTTCGCACGCTGGCGCATCAAGGACGTTGTCCAGTTTCGCCGCGCCGTCGGGACGAGCGGTGTGGCTGGTGCCGCGCCGAGGCTTGAACGCATTCTGAACGCGCAGCTCCGCGAGGTGCTGGGCGGCGTGACCTCTGGAACAGTGCTGTCGGCGAACCGGGCCGCGCTAATGAACCAGATCCGCGACGGTGCCAGGTCCGAGGCCGAGGCCCTCGGAGTGGAAATCGTCGACGTCCGCATCAAGCGCGCGGATCTGCCGGAGCAGAACCTCGCCGCGACGTTCGAGCGGATGCGCGCCGAGCGCCAGCGCGAAGCCGCCGACGAGATAGCGCGCGGAAAGGAAGCCGCGCAGAAGGTCCGCGCGCAGGCGGACAGGACCGTCGTCGAACTCACGTCGGAAGCCGGCAAGCAGTCGGAAATCGTTCGCGGCGAAGCTGACGCGCTGCGAAACGCGATCTACGCCGACGCGTTCGGGCGGGATCCGGAGTTCTTCGCGTTCTATCGTTCGCTTAACGCGTACGAGAACTCGATCAAGGGCGAGAACTCGACGCTCGTGATTGCGCCCGACAGTGAGTTTTTCGACTACCTGAAGTCCGACACGGTCGGAAACTGATGCGGGACCTGCTGCTCGGCCTCGGCATGGTGGCAGCAATCGAAGGGCTCGTACTCGTGGTGGTTCCGATGCGCCTCGAGGACATGATTGCAGCGTTGAACCGGCTGAGCCGCGACCAGCGGCGGCTGATCGGCCTCATGTTGATGTCGGCTGGCGTGATGCTGATCTGGCTCGCCAAACAGGTTTTCTGAACGAGCGGGGCCGGCGCGGAAGCGGACGGCAGGCGCCAATCCGGTCATTGCGGCTCACATTGAATTTACGGGCTGCGATTTTGTTCGTGTCGCGCGAGCAAATATCTATTCCGCGTGTTCAATCGAAGGAGGCATGCAGTGAGTATTCAATCAATTTTCGCGTTACGCGAAAGCAGGTCCGCAGGCGCTTGCAGGGCGCAGGCGGTCGCCGGCCTGGTCGCCGCAGCCCTAATCGTCTTGCAGGCGGGGGCTGCTGCGGCCCGCAGCGTCCCCGAAAGCTTTGCGGACCTCGTGGAGGAGTTGGCTCCGGCGGTGATCAACATTTCCGTCTCGACCGCGCTCCCCGCGGTGGAACGGCCGGACCTTCCCGAAGGAATGCCGTGGGAAGGGACGCCGTTCGAGGACATGTTCAGGGAATTCTTCGAGCGGCAGAATCCCGGGCCGCGGATGCGCCCGAATTCCGCAATCGGGGCCGGGTTCTTGATTTCGGCTGACGGCCACATCGTGACGAACAATCACGTTATCGAGAATGCCGAGAGAATCGTCGTCGAATTCCGCGACGGCACGCGCATGGATGCGTCCGTCACCGGCATCGATCCGAAGACCGACATCGCGCTGCTGAAGGTCGACGCCGCCGGACCGCTTCCGTTCGTCGAGTTCGGAGACAGCGACGAGGCACGGGTTGGCGACTGGGTGCTGGCCATCGGCAATCCGCTCGGCCAAAGCTTTTCGGTCTCGGCTGGGATCATTTCGGCGCGGGGGCGCGCGCTCCAGGGAGCATATGACGACTACATCCAGACCGATGCGGCGATCAACCGCGGCAATTCCGGCGGCCCGCTGTTCAACCTCGAAGGAGAGGTCATAGGCGTCAATACCGTGATCATGACACCGACCGGCGGTTCGATAGGCCTCGGCTTCTCGATGGCCTCGAATGTAGTCGGCCCGGTGGTTGACCAGCTTCTGGACTACGGCGAAACCCGGCGCGGTTGGCTCGGCGTCATGATCCAGGACGTCGATGCGGAACTGTCCGAAGCCCTCGGCATCGGAGAACCGAGGGGAGCGCTCGTGAGCGACGTTCCGGAGGGGCCCGCGGCGAGCGCGGGAATCCGTCCCGGCGATGTCATCGTTGGTTTCGACGGCAAGGAAATCGCGAATACCAGGGAACTCGTCAGGCTGGTCGGTCAGTCGGACGTCGGTGTCACCGTTCCGGTCCTGGTTTCGCGCGACGGCGAAGAGATGACGATCCACGTTTCCCTTGGCCGCCGCGAGGATGCCGAAAGGGATCAACTGGTTCCCGCGGCCCTTCCACAGGATGTGCCTGAACCCGACATGTCGCTCGGCATGAAACTGTCGTTGATCGACGACGAACTCAGGGAGGACTTCGGATTCGACTCCGGAGTCGAGGGAGTGGTGGTCACGGAAGTCTCTCCCGACAGCGAGGCTTTTTCCAAGGGCGTGCGCGAAGGCGATCTGATCGCGGAGGTCGGCCAGTCGGAGATCCGCGTGCCGAAGGATGTTGCGCGTGCCGTTTCGGAGAGCCTGGAGTCCGGGCAAAAGTCGATTCTGCTGCTCGTCCAGCGGGAAGGATCTCCGCGCTACGTGGGCTTGTCTATCGAAGACTGAACGCTTGTTCCGCGGGGCATCCATGTTTCGGATGCCCCGCGGTAATCGCACTCTCCGTTCTCATCGCTGCGCGGGGCTGTTCCCGGACCTCCGACGCGCGGCCGGCCGTTATCCGGCCCGGGACGCCGAGTCGCGTCCGGCGCGTGTCGGCGGCTCCTCTGCCGGAAGCGTCCGACCGCTTGCTCCGTCCGGAATGCCTCCCTGCAGGAGCATGTCAAGCATGTGGGAAATGTCCTCGACCCTGCGTGCAATGAGATGGACGACCTTGCCGTCCCGCTCGATATGGCCGGTCACGCGCAGCAACCTCCCGCAGATGACGGCTCTTCGGAATGTCTCGAACGTCCTCCGCCAGACCACGATGTTTGCAATTCCGGTTTCGTCCTCCAGCGTCAGAAAGATCACGCCCTTCGCAGTCTTGGGCCGCTGGCGGACCAGGACCAGTCCGGCAACCGCAATCACGGTCCCCTGCGGCAGATCTCCCAGCCGGTTGTTGTGCAGGCAAACGGGCGGTTTCGGCCAGCTGGTCCCTTGGTTCTGACGTCGGGCATGCATGAGAACATATAAGGAACATCCGGCTTGCCCGTCAATGGCTCAAAGGCAATATCCGCTTGAATTTACAGGTTTTGAACACAACAATATTGTTGTGCACATGATGCCCAACCTCAACCCCAAGACCGGCTACTCCCACCAGGCATCCACAGTGCCAGCCGGTGCGACGTCGTCGGTCACTTCGATGGCAACAGCCGCCGAGAGCGGTTACTTGAGGCCTTGCTGACTGCATGCCGCAATCTGGCGGCAGCGGGTGAAGGGAACTGCTGCCGGACGGCAGTTTCGTTACGGCAAAGGCGCTGCCGGGGGACTGCGACACCACTTGGGAAACGGAGGGAGTCGATCCGAACCGTTTGGACCCAGTGTTTTTCCATCTCGTGCACCCCCGCCCGGCGATGAAAGCGAAATATCTCGGAGACCTTTCCCCGGCGTCGGCGCAAGCCGCGCCGGGAGTGCTCTTTCGAGACTTCTTCCTGACCGACCGCAACGGGGTCGAGAAAGGCGTCGTGCCGATCGATCTGGGGAGTTTGCCATGATCACCAACGAGAGACAGTACCGGATCACGCGAAAGAAGGCGCGCGAATTTACCCACGCGATTAAGGAATTCGATGCCAATTCGTACAGCCGGACAGACGTGCATCCAAGGCTCTTGCAGGCCGAACGCGAGGCCATGGAGAGCCAGTTGGAAGACCTGCTGGAAGAGCTGGAGGAATACAAGCAGTTGAAGTCAACCGACGTGTCGGTCATTTCCGTAGGCTCGTTCGAAGAACTTTCGGACGGCCTGATCAAGGCCAGGATCGCAGGGGGCCTTAGCCAGCGAGCGCTTGCGCAACGCCTGAAGCTCAAGGAACAGCAGATCCAGCGATACGAGGCGGACCGCTATGCGTCCGCAAGCTACCAGCGACTGTGCCAGGTAGCCCGCGCCCTGGAGCTTCGAATGGAAAATGAAATTCTGCTTCCCGTCGTACCGAACAGCTTCGAAGGCCTGCTCGCCAAAGTTGGACAGTTACGGCTGACTCGGGACTTCGTCGTCGGGCGCTTGTTGTCTTCGGCGGATGCCGCAGTCGCGGATGGCGAGGTGCCGGATCAGTCGAACGACCAGAGACTGACCGTGAAAGCGGCGGTCGTGCTGGAACGGTCTTCGGATGGAGGCGCGACGACATCTTTGGAGCTCAAGCACTGCCCGCACCCTTGACCGCTGCCGCACGTTTCAAGCTGCCGAAGCGACGTGACGAGGGGCTTCAGGACTCCTCGCAACTTGCGCGAATCACCTGGCCCTCGTGGCCATGGGCGGGATGGCCGACTACCCGATTGAGTCAATTCCGACCGACCCGGGCGAAATGCGGAAGAGAATTTTGGCCTGTGGCGAGGGGAAGGATGATCTCCGCGCGGTTCTTCATGCGCTGTGGGATCTTGGGGTGGTTGTGCTTCCACTCAGGGGAAGAGGGACTTTCCACGGTGCGTGCTGGCGTTGCGAGGGCCGTAACGCGATCGTGCTGAAGCAGAGGTCGAAGCACGAGGCGCATTGGACGTTTGATCTGCTCCACAAGGCATTCCACGCAGCGCAACGGCCCGAAGAGAGGACGTTCGAACTGGTTGAGGCTGAAGCAACGTCCTGCAAACGTCGAGAGTCGGACGAGGAATTCGCAGCCGGTCAGTTCGCGGGAAACGAGATGCTTGATGGCAAGGCGAACGAACTCGCAGCGGATTGCGTGGCACAGGCCGGCAATATAGTTACGCGATTGCAACGCGTGGTCAGGAAAGTGGCAAAGAAACAGGGAGTGAGCGACGGCGCGTTTGCGAATTACCTGGCCTTCCGGTTGTCCTGGCAAGGATTCAACTGGCGGGGTGCGGCTGCCAACCTTCAGCGTGAAGACGAAGACCCGTGGACCGTCGTGCGCGACGTCTTTGTCGAGCGGCATCCTTGCCGTATTAAAGATGAAATCGATCGCTCTCTGCTCGATCGCGCCCTTAATTTAGGCACTGTACCCAAAATAGTTGACATTCCCGCGCCTCCGTGATTCCTGCAGGAAACAGTCCAGACAAGGAGTTCGAGGCATGAGCGGCGACCGACACGACATGACGGATGCGGAGTGGAAAATCCTCCGTTCCGTGCTTCCGCAGAAGCATCAGGGCCCGAAGCGGGTGCATGACAGGCGGGTGATGGACGGCATCTTCTTCGTGCTGCGCACCGGCACGCCGTGGCGCGACCTGCCGGAGCGCTACGGTCCGTACACGACCTGCTTCAACCGGTACAACCGGTGGAGCAGGAACGGCCTCTGGGAGAAGATAATGTCGAAGCTTCAGGAACTTGCGGAAGGCGACGACAACGACGGCGACGGCGGCAGCGGGGAGCTTCGCCTGCGCATGGTGGATTCCTCGTCGATCCGCGTCCACAAGCACGGCGCGGGCGCCCCACGGGACGGCGAGCCTCCCGAGATCGGGTTGAGCCGCGGCGGCAGGACCACTAAGGTCCACATCGGCATCGACGGCAACGCGCTGGTGAAGGTCGTGCTCCTGACCCCCGGCCAGGCGGCCGACTGCACGCAGGCGGGGGCGCTCCTCGAGGGGCTCGGGCCGGACGAGACGGTGATCGGCGACAGGGCTTATGACAGCAACGCCATCCTCGACATGATCGCGGAGGCCGGAGCGACCGCGGTCATTCCGCCGAAGTCCAGCCGGAACGAGCAGCGCGAGCTTGACCGCGAGGCATGCCGGGAGCGCAGTCCGGTCGAGAGATTCATCGGCAGGACCAGGGAGTTCCGGAGGGTCGCAACGCGCTGCGACAAGACCGCGCGCAACTTCCTGTCCACCGTGCGCCTGGCCATCAGCCGGTTCCTGCTCCGGCGGGTCGCAGGCCGGTTAATTGAGTCCACAGCCTAGGAAATTCGAACGCTGGACGTAATTTCTCACACGGTTTTTGAACGCTTTGGTTGAGCCAGATCTCCTCGGTGCGGACCTGATCCGGGTCGTCACCTGCAAGGCGACGCGGCCCAATTCCGGCAGCATGTCGTGGTACAGCGCCGAAGGATGTCCCGAGTCCATCATCTGGCAGGCAGGCCCCTGAGCGGGTCGAGGAGCGCGACATGGTCCGCATCAGTGAATTCGCGGCGGTGCCGCCGTCTCGACCGGCGGGTCGCGCGCAGGTGCGTCGGATCGCTGCAGACCGGTTCCGTGACCCGGAACGGAAAGTCAGCCAGGAACTCGCGGGCGCAGCCGTGGATCAATTCCACCGGGCAGCCGCAGCCGAACCCGTCGAGCCCGCACCGGCCCAGGTCGATCCCGGCCGGGCGCATTGTCGGCGCCTTGCGTTTCATCAGCGCATCGCCCCCGAGGCGCGTTTCAACACACGGATCACGGGGGGCTGGAGTCCCGGAAGCATCTGGCACGGCCCGCTCGCGGCCTTGGATCCGAAGCAGCCCGTTGGCGGTGCCCGTCAACAGCGATGACCACCGACAGCCTGGTCCGTCCACGGTATCAACTTCCCCTGCAGCGTGACAACCAGGAAGGCAGTCTCGTGCGGACGGATGTGTCCGTCGGCCGTCACCCCGACATCAAACCGGAACCAGGGGCAAGAAGTTACGCTCAAAGTCTGGATTCGGATCGACTGTCATACGCGCAAGACTCGTCCCGAGAAGGAGGAAGGCAGCCGGGCGAGGCAGTCATTCAAGTGCCGCACTCCACATCCACCGGAGCGAACCGCGTCGAGAGTTCCGCTGCGGGCGCGATCGGCAATCGCATCCGGGAATCGTGAAGAGCGGAGCGTGGAAGGTTGCGGAATCGGTCAGTTCCTCCTGGCCGCACGGCGTGCCTGCGGGGCGGCAGCAAAGGGCGGAGAGGGTTTGCATGACAGCCCGAAGGCGCTTCCTCTGCCTTCAGGCCCGTTTGCAGAGCCGTTTCGGAACAGCCGCTTGCACGTTGACACGGCAGCGCGTCCGCATCGGTCTGTCCGGGCATCGTCAGGCCTCCCGGCGCGATCGTTCGCAGGTCAGGCGAGGGTGTGCGGAAACAGTTTCGGAAGACCGAAACAGGATTGGTTTCAGCCGCGCAAGTAGGTCTGGATTGCTTTGGCGCGACATACTACACAGCACCCCCGAAACACCCCGGCAAGGTTTTGCGGAGACGGCAATGGCCAGGATCACCTACATCGAGCACAATGGAACCAGGCACGAAGTCGACGTCGCGAACGGGCTGACCGTCATGGAGGGCGCCCGGAACAACGGCATTCCTGGCATTGAGGCGGATTGCGGCGGCGCCTGCGCATGTTCAACCTGCCATGTCTATGTGGCCGATGACTGGGTGGAAAGGCTTCCGGAAAAGGAATTCATGGAAGAGGACATGCTGGACTTTGCGTGGGAACCCGACCCGGTTAAGTCCCGCCTCACGTGCCAGCTCGTGGTGACGGACACGCTTGACGGGCTGATCGTTCAGATGCCGGAAAGGCAGATCTGAGGCGCGGATTCCGCGGCGCTCGGAGTTGCAAATTCGAATCCGGCAATCCAGAATGATCATGCCAACCTGAAGGAGACACCGAATGAAAAGCATGTTTTCGGGCGCAATCGCGTTCCTCATGGCGGCAACGAGCGCAACGTTCGCCGCCGACCTCGGCGGAAAGATCCTCAAGATCGGAACTGATGCGACGTATCCGCCCATGGAGACCATTGATGAATCGACAGGTGAAATCGTCGGTTTCGACGTCGACGTGATGAACGCGGTCTGCGCCGAGATCAATTGCGTCCCCGAATTCGTCAACACTGCGTGGGACGGGATCTTCACCGCCCTGCAGCAGGGTGAATTCGATCTCGTGATTTCAGGGGTTTCGATCACCGACGAACGCGACAAGACCATGGATTTTTCGGATCCCTACCTCGTTGTCAGCCAGGCAATTCTACTCAGGGTCGAGGACGAGGGGCTGTCGGTGGACGACTTCACGTCCAGCGGCAGGAAACTTGCGGCCCAGACCGCAACGACGAACGCCCAGTTGGCGGAAGAACTTGTCGGCCGCGAGAACGTCAGCCTCTATGACAGCTTCGCAGGCGCGATCCTGGCGCTGCAGAATGCCGATGTCGACGGCGTCGTCATCGACGGCACATCGGCGGTTGCCTACGAACAGGAGTTCGCCGGGGAGCTGACGGTCGGGATTACCGGCCTTCAGGCCGACCCGCTCGGCATAGTCTTCCAGGAAGGCGACGCGATGGTCGACGCGTTCAACGAGGGTCTCGCCAGCATCCGCAAAGCCGGCACGCTGGATGAACTCGTGCGCAAGTACTGGAGCGATTGAACTAGCGCCCGGCGAAGGGGAGATTCACCGGATTTCCGGAACGCCGGAGGGAGTCTCGCGGGGTTGCAGGCATTAACCTGAAGTCGATCAGGCCAAGCAACCTGGTGCTGCTCGCAGCCGCGCCGTTCATCGTCTATCTGTTCGCCTCAAGCAGCAAGTACACGCGGTCGCTGAAGGCGATCGTGGGCGTCGAGGACGGTGCGCTTGAACTCTTTCAGGGGTTCGCGGCAATTGCGCTGCTCGCCACGTTCGGGTTCCTGGCGGCGAGACGCTCGATCATTCTCGAGACGCCGCCGCGCTGGCTGAACCTTGCGGCGCGGGCGGCGCTTCCCGTGCATCTGCTCGGCATCCCTCTCGTCCTGGTTATGCCGTCGCTCACCGAGTCCTTCGTGCAATCCGTCTTCTTCAACGCCCTGGACCACATTTCCTCCGGATACGTCGACCGTACCGAACGACCTTGGAGGCTCACGGCGGAGGCGGCGCAAGGCGCGGCCTCAGGTTTCCGCGCCGGACTCCTTGCGTATGGAGGCCTCGCCGCAGGGTTCTTCCTGATCACGCGCACGCGCCGGACGGGATTGCTTCGCCGGCATGCGGCCCTCGTATTCCAGGCAGCGTCGGGTCTTGCGCTGTTCCATCTCCTTTTCCTTTCGCACTGGGGGTTCGCGACCGGCATTGCCGTGACATTCCGCGCAGCCGTGTTCGCCTACATGCTGGCGGCGATTCTCGGACTGATCTGGACCGGACTGCAGACCTTCCGCATGACCCCGCGTACGGTGCCCGCGTACGGCACAATAAGCATCCTGTTGCTGGCCGTGGCGGCATTTTTCTGGTCGCAGCCGAAGGAAAACTACATTCTCCTCGGTACCACGGAAGCGCGAATCGCGATCGTCAAGGGAACGCCTCAGGGCATGGCGGACGTGATTCGTTTCGGCGAGTACCCCGGTGGAGGCGGCGAGGCCACCCGCATCCGGAGCGCGCCGGATGCGCGGACAGCGCTCGAACAGATCTCGGCGCTCGACACGGTTTCCGGCGCGTTCGTGCCGGTGGAAATGCACGACGGGCGATTCCCGGAGATCTGGAGAACGAGCTTCCTTCCCGATGGCGCCAGGACGCCGGCCATCGCGTTCTCGGTCCTTGGCGCCCTCCTTCTGGTCCTGACGATTGGCGGTACGCTGCACGGTCTGCACCCGCTTGCAGTCGGTTCCGAGTTCTTCGTCGACACGATCCGGGGAATACCGATGCTTGTCATAATCCTGTATGTGGGCCTGCCGCTGTCCGGAGCGATCAAGGACGCATCCGGCGGCGGCATCGACCTGAACAACATGACCCGCGGAATCATCGCCATCTCTGTCGGGTATTCCGCCTACATGGCGGAAATCTTCCGCTCCGGCGTGGAGGCCATTCCGGCCGGTCAGACCGAGGCCAGCAAGAGCCTCGGCCTGTCCCGGTGGCAGTCGGCGCGGCTCGTGATACTTCCGCAGGCGTTGCGAATCGTGATTCCGCCGCTCGGCAACGAGTTCATCGCGATGATCAAGGACACCTCGCTGCTGTCGATCCTGTCGGTGCGCGACGTCACGCAGCGCATGCGCGAGTTCCAGGCTTCTAGTTTCCTGCCCTTTGCGCCGTTCAACACGGCCGCCATACTTTACGTCGTCATTACGCTCGCTTGCGCAAGCCTTCTCAAGTGGATCGAGCGCAGGTACGAGCGTCGGCACGCGTGACGGAAGTGTCCGGACCCGAACTCGGCGCATGCTACTATCCGGAGCAATGGGATCCAGCTTTATGGCGCGAGGACGGCAGGGCCATGGTGGATCTCGGCCTGTCATGGGTCCGAATCGGGGAGTTCTCGTGGGCTGCCACGGAACCCGCTCGGGGACGGTTCGAGTGGGGTTGGCTCGACGAGGCGATCAACGCGCTAGGCGGCGCGGGTCTCAAGGTCATGTTGTGCACGCCGACGGCGGCGCCGCCGAAATGGCTGGTGAACGAACGCCCGGAGATCCTGCCAGTCGCCGCCGACGGTCGCGTCCGCGATTTCGGGTCGCGGCGCCATTGCTGCCTTTCGAGCGACGCCTATCATGAAGAGGCGGCACGAATCACGGACGCCTACGCTGCGCGATACGGCCGCAACGCTCACGTCAGGGCATGGCAGATCGACAACGAGATCGGAGACCATGATTCGGTGCAAAGCTATTCCCGGGCGGCGCTCGCCGGGTTCAGGCTCTGGCTGAAGCGGCGTTACTCGACGATCGGGAACCTGAACCGCGCATGGGGCACGTCGTTCTGGGGCATGCGCTACGATGAGTTCGATGATGTCGGGTTACCCGTCGGCCTGGTTGCGGAACCCAGTCCGACGCACGCGCTGGACTTTGCGCGATATTCCTCGGATCGAGTCGCCCTGTTTTGCGAGATGCAGGCCGAAATCGTCAGGTCGCGGTCGCCCGGGCGTCCGATCTGCCACAATTTCATGGCCGGAAGCCATGCCTTCGACCATTTCGCCGCAGCTGCTTCGCTCGACGCGGCCGGCTTCGACAGCTATCCGCTCGGTGAACTGATGCACGGGCACCTCGACCGGGCCGACAAATCGCGCTGGCTGCGGACCGGCGCACCCGACTACCAAGGATACTACTGCGACCTCTACCGCGGCCTTTGTGGCGGCCGGCTCTGGATCACTGAACAGCAACCCGGCCCTGTGAACTGGGCCGCGAACAATCCGTCCCCGGCCGACGGTGCGGTCAGGTTGTGGACCTGGATCGCCTACGCACATGGTGCCGACATCGTCCTGTATTTCCGCTGGCGCCAGGCCCCATTCGCGCAGGAACAGCATCACACGGCCCTCCACCATCCGGACGGCAAGCCCGACAGCGCCGCGCACGAGATCGGCCGGGTCGCTGCGGAACGGGCGCTGGTTCCGCAATCGGATCGCGGTGCCGCGCCCGTTGCCCTGGTTGTCGATTACCCGTCGCGCTGGGCGCAGGAGGCACTGCCGCAGGGCGACGGATATTCCGGCGCCGCGATCGCTGCAGACTGGTACAGAACGATCCGCGAACTCGGCATCGACGTGGATGTCATCGGTCCGGAGCATGACCTGTCGAGCTATGCGCTCGTTCTCGTGCCGGACATGCTGATCGCGACGAAGCGGTTTGCGGACAGTCTCGCAGACTGCGATGCCAAACTCGTCTTCGGACCCCGGTCGGGAAGCAAAACGGATGACTTTCACTTGCCCGAAAGCGGCGCGCCGGGAATGTTGCGCGCCTTGGTCGACGTCAGGGTCGTTCGCGTGGAGAGCCTGCCGGACTGGCATAGTGAGCCGGTCGAATACGGCGGAACACCTTACGAGGTGGCCGGATGGCGGGAAGTCATCGAAAGCGGCGAGTCCGTGGTTGCGCGGTTCGCCGGATCGTACAGGCCGGGAAGTCCGGCGATCATCGAGAACAGCAGGACAACATACCTTGCCGCGCTGCCGCGGGGGGACTTCCTTGCGGACGTGATGTCGAAAGCGGCGGCGCGTGCGGGTGTTCCGGTTCAGCCGACCGGAGACGGGCTGCGCCTGACCAGTCGCGGACATGTCCATTTCGCCTTCAATTTCGCGAATTCCCCGGCGACCCTGCCGGAGCGCGCGGGTCGGAAGTTCCTGATTGGTGGGCGGGAAGTCGCGCCCGTCGACCTCGCGGTCTGGATCGAGGCTCAGGAGCCGGCGCACCGGTCCCTGTAGGCTGCATGAAGAATGGCGCCGGTCTCCCGGCGGTACGTCAGCCCGGGCCGGATGGTCCGCAGAGACCGATGTCCTTCCGGCAGAATCCGCCGGGCCAGTCGATCCGGTTGATTGCGCGATACGCCCGGTTCCGCGCCGATTCCATGGATTCCGCGCGCGCGGTCACATTCAGCACGCGCCCGCCGGCGGCGGCGATGCCGGCTTCCGTTCGCCTGGTTCCGGCATGAAAAACGCGGAGTCTGCTTGACTGATTCAGGCGGTCGAGGCCCTTGATGATGCTGTCCTTTTCGTAGGCGTCCGGATATCCGGCCGATGCCAGGACAACGCTGACCGCGTGGTCAGGAGCCCACTGCAGCCTGACCGAATCGAGTTCACCCCGAGCGCACGCGAGCATGGCATCGAGCGCCTGCGCTCCGAGACGGACCATGAGTACCTGGCATTCCGGATCGCCGAACCTGACGTTGTATTCGAGGAGTTTGGGTTTCCCGTCCTTGATCATCAATCCGGCATAGAGCACTCCCTGGAACGCGATTCCGCGACGATCCAGTTCCGCGAGGGTGGGACCGATGATGTCGTCAAGCGCAGCTTTCTCGACGTCCTCAGTCATGACCGATGCCGGCGAACAGGCGCCCATCCCGCCCGTGTTCGGCCCCCTGTCTCCATCGTATGCGCGCTTGTGATCCTGCGCCGTTCCGATCGGGAGAACGGTCTTCCCGTCCGCGAGCACGAAAAAGGATGCCTCGTCCCCCTCCAGGCACTCCTCGATCACGACCGTTGCACCGGGTTCGTCCGCTCCGCTTGCGAACGTTCTGTCGAGCGCCGCAAGCGCATCGTTCACCGAGTCCGCAACGGTCACGCCCTTTCCGCCTTCGAGGCCGTCCGCCTTGACGACGATGGGTGCGCCGCGGGAAATGACGTGCTCGCGCGCCGCTTCAAGCTGCGAGAACGTCGCGTAGGATGCGGTCGGTATGCCGGCTTTGTCGCAGATGTCCTTGGTGAATGCCTTGGACGCTTCCAGCCTCGCCGCCGATGCGCCGGGGCCGAACACGTCCGTGCCCGCCGAACGCAGTTCGTCGGCGACCCCCGCGGCCAGTGGCGCCTCGGGACCGATGATGACAAAGTCAATCGCGTGCCGCCGACAGAACCCGACGACAGCCGCGCCGTCGACGATGTCGAATTCGTGGCAGGCCGCGACTTCGGCGATGCCGGCATTGCCGGGGGCGCAAAACAATCCGTCGCAGCGCGGATTCTGCCTGATCGCCCAGGTCAGAGCGTGTTCCCGACCGCCCCCGCCGAGCACGAGGATGTTCATGCGTTCTGCGTCCGACTCGCCGCGGGGCAGCGTCGGGAGGAACGCGATGCCCACCATGGCGTCCTGACCGGCGCGAACGAAAACTGGGGACGCCCGCATTCAGAGCGAAGGTCGCGGCTGTCCATGTCGGCGGATGTCCAGTTCGAAATAATCAGGGCGCAGCGGCCGGATACCTCAGCGTGCGTGCGCATTGTCCCGGTGAGCGGTTGCGGAACTATTGGCGTCCGCAGGATCACGTTCTAAACACGCGCATGCAGCCATGCAAGCGTTGCGCAGTTGCGGATTGAACCCATGTCCCGGCAATTCCCCGAACACGCGTCCGGCCCGAACGTGCCCGAATTCACCGTCTCCGAGATTTCCGGCAACGTGAAACGGATTATCGAGGGTGCGTTCCCGCGCGTTCGCATCAGGGGGGAGGTCGGACGTGTCTCGCGGCCGCAGTCGGGGCACGTGTATCTCGACCTCAAGGACCAGGGGGCCGTGCTTTCGGCGGTCGTATGGCGAAGCTCTGCATCGCGCCTCGCAACACGGCCCCAAGAGGGCCTGGAGGTTGTCGCCACCGGACGGCTGACGACTTTTGCCGGACAGTCGAGATACCAGCTGATCATCGACGACATTGCCCCAGCCGGCATCGGTGCCCTCATGGCAATGCTCGAACAGCGGCGCAAGAAACTCGAGGCCGAAGGGCTGTTCGCAGCGGAGCGCAAGCGGCCGATTCCCTTTCTGCCCGATGTCATCGGGATCGTCACGTCGCCCTCCGGGGCGGTGATCCGCGACATCCTGCACCGGCTGCGCGACCGGTTCCCGCGAACGGTTCTTCTCTGGCCGGTTGCCGTGCAGGGAGAGAACTGCACGGCCGAGGTCGTCGATGCGGTCACGAGGTTCAACGCGCTCGATCCGGGCGGCGACGTTCCGCGACCGGATCTCCTGATCGTGGCCCGCGGCGGAGGGTCGGTCGAGGATCTCTGGGAGTTCAACAGCGAGCCGATTGTTCGCGCCGTTGCGGCGAGCCGGATTCCGGTGATCTCCGCTATCGGGCACGAAACGGACACCACGCTCATCGACCACGCGGCAGACGTCAGGGCGCCAACCCCGACCGCGGCGGCGGAACTGGCGGTCCCGGTGCGATCGGAGCTTCTCGGCAAGCTTGCATCTGTTTCCGAACGGGGCGTGCGCGCTCAAACGGCCGCCCTCGGGCAGCGACGGCAACGGCTTCGGGACCTGTTCCGCGCAATGCCAAGGCCTGACGAATATGTGGCGATGCAAGGTCAGCGGCTGGACATTGCCGCCGGCCGCTTGGAGCGCGGGTTGCGGGGTGCGGTCCGGATGCAGGTGGGCCGGCTCAGCGAGGCCAGCGCCGGCCTCAGGCTTTCTTCTCTGCACCGGAACATTGCGCAGTCGCGCACGCTGCTTGAGCGCAGCGCCGCCGCCCTGGCCCTGGCCGACCGGCGTCATCGCGACATGCTTCGCACACGGTTTGACAATCTCGGCCGCCTTCTCGGATCGCTCGGATACCAGGCGACTCTGGAACGGGGTTTCGCCGTCGTCCGGGAAGAAGACAGAACGGGACCGGTCATTTCCAGCGCAGGCGTCGCCGCAAGGACCCGTTCCATGGTCATACAGTTCCGTGACGGCGAGGTCGGAGCCGCACCGCTTGCAGCGGATCGCGAAAGTTGAGGCGGCTGACATAGAGGCGCGTTTGCGACCGGTATGGCCGTTTTCTGAATTTGCGGATAAGTGCGGCGGCATCTTGTTCCTTCAGGTCGTGCTCGGCTGGCATGCAGAAGGTGCCAGGCATTCTGCGACAGGGGGATTTGCGCCGTTGCCGTTCGGAGCGACGGAAGGATGAAGTGGCCGCGACTCACGCCGGACTTCCCGTCGCGTCCGCGTCAGACGCGGCGGTTTCCGTCTTCCCGCCGTGAACGCGCGGCAGCAGAGAAGGGACGGCGGTGTGACTCGGACCCCGCAGGAACTTGCAGCCAGGAGGCTCATGCGTTGGCTTCCGGGCACGGAACGCATTGGCGAACAACGCTGGAGACTAGCCATGTCGTTTGTCCAACGGCTCCGGGAGCGGCTCGGGAAGTCGGCGTCGCACATCGGGGAAGGGCTCAAGGAAGTCGTGGGCGCAGGAAATGAGGCGCTCTCAGCCGCAGAGGCGACCGAACCGGCCGGAAGGCAGGAGCCGGCCGGTGAGGGAAGGGGCTTGCTCGGCGGCCTTTTCGGCAGGCGCGCGCCAGCTTCCGGCCCGCGCCGGAAGCTGGATGACGCGATGCTCGAGAATCTGGAGGATCTGCTGATCACCGCGGACCTCGGGGTCAATGCATCGACTCGGGTCACCTCCAAGTTGGCGTCGCGCTGGATGGGGCGGCGGCTTGGATCCGATGAAATCAGGCGACTGCTTGCAGAGGAGGTCGCCCGCGTCCTTGAACCGGTCGCAAAGCCCTTGCCCCTCTACGGCCGAAAACCGCAGGTGGTGCTGGTCGTCGGCGTCAACGGATCGGGCAAGACGACGACGATCGGAAAACTTGCGGCGCAATTCAGGGATGCCGGGAAGTCCGTGGTGATCGCGGCGGCGGACACCTTTCGTGCGGCTGCGGTCGAGCAACTGCAGATCTGGGGGGAGAGGGCCGGCGTTCCAGTGATTGCCGCGACGACTGGTTCCGACCCTGCGTCGGTCGCTTATGACGCAATGATCCAGGCGGGACGCGCGGAGGCGGACATTCTCATGGTCGACACGGCCGGCCGCCTTCAGAACCGGAAGGATCTCATGGACGAACTGGCAAAAATAGTTCGCGTGATCCGGAAAATAGATCCCGAAGCGCCCCACAATACGCTGCTTGTGCTCGATGCGTCGACTGGACAGAACGCGCTGAGCCAGGCCGACATCTTTCTCAAGGTCGCGGATGTGACGGGCCTTGTCATGACGAAGCTGGACGGAACGGCAAAGGGCGGTGTCCTTGTCGCTCTCGCGGATCGTTTCGGCCTCCCGATCCATGCGATCGGCGTAGGGGAGAGAATCGATGATCTGCAGCCGTTTGATGCGGTGGATTTCGCCCGCGCGCTGACCGGCGATGGCGGCTGACGAGCCGGGCAACGGCTGTCGAGACGAAGTGCCGGTTCGAGTGCACCCCATTTCTGTGTTTCCGGACCGTTCGCCAGCTTGAGACGCTGCTTGGCATTCCGGAACTGGCCGAACTGATCCTTTTCCATGCTCGGAGAGCTGCTCCTGAGCAAACTCGTCGTACCAGTAAATTCGAAGGAGGCGACAAACGGAGGTGAAGGACCGTGCGAGTTCGGTCAGATGGTCAAGGACTTCCTGCGCCGAGAGTCTTGTCGACTCCCTGCCCGCCTTTTTCTTGCGAGAAGTTTGGAGCCCTGAGCATAAAAGTAGTCAGCGTGAACGAAGACTGCAATCTGCAGAATGCATGTGTCATCAAACAAAATTATGGGGCACCCGAAGACGCCCCTAGATTAGGTGTTGGGAACAACTTCCATACATGTCCCAACAGTTGAAACGTAGGTCGACTTTCTCAAATTGTCAAACGATGAAACGATGAGGCCGGTTCCGGATGCTTGTGCCAAGCGGGATGCGGTGGCATGCTGCCTTGCGGAACCTTTCCGCGTCGCGGCACCAGGTTTTTGGCCTGATCGGCGCATCTGTTGAAGGACTCCCGGCGGCTTGGCGATGACGAGGTTTTCCGGAAAGGCCGTGCTTGTGACGGGCGCTGCAGGCGGAATAGGCGCTGCGGTCGCGGCTCAGCTTCGCGCCGAGGGCGCCCGGGTCGCCGCAGCTGATCGCGATGTCGAGGGAATCGCGGCGGAAGCCCGCCTTGGCGGAGACCTGCTGGACCGACACTTTGCGGACGGACTGTCGGCGGCGGCCTGTGAGGCGCTGGGCGGGCTGGATGTCGTCATTAACAATGCCGGCGTGATCACCAGGGGTCCGGTGACAGAGACCACGGATGCGGACTGGGCGCATTCGATGGGCGTAAACGTCGAAGCACCCTTCCGGATATGCCGCGCCGCAATTCCGATCATGGCCCGCGCAGGCGGCGGTGCGATCGTCAATGTTTCCTCGTGCTGGGGTGGGATTGCACCAGGTCCGAATCACGCACTCTATTGTGCAACCAAGGCGGCGCTCGCCGCGTTGACGCGATGCATGGGCATGGACCATGCCGGTCAGGGGATCAGGGTGAATGCGGTCTGCCCCAACGAGGTGAACACGCATGGCCATGCTGCGCTCGGGTTTCGAGATACGCGGTTTCGACCCGGAAACATCCGTTGCCGAACTCGGAAAGACGGTTCCGCTCGGCCGAATTGCGGAACCGGAAGACATCGCGGATGTGGTGCTGTTCCTTGCCTCCGACGTCGCGCGCTATATGTGTGGCGCGCTTGTCGAGGTCAATGGCGGCAAGCCCGTATCATGAAGCGGTTCGAGGATCGGGTGGCCCTGGTCACGGGCGGTAGCAGCGGCATCGGCCGTGCGATCGCCCGTCGGTTGAGGGATGAAGGTGCGCGAGTCTTTACCGCTCAACGCGGTGAGGACGCGGAATTCGAGGGAATCAGGGCGGATTTCGGTGACCCGGACAGCCCCGGTGCCGTGACCGGCGAGGTCGTAGCGCTCTCGGGCCGGCTGGATGTTCTGGTCAACAACGCGGGGGCGATGTCGGAAGCGCGGATCGAAGACATGTCGATCGGAGACTGGAACCGCGTCCTGTCGATCAATCTCACCGCTCCCTTCCTGATGATCCGTGCGGCCCTGCCGCATCTCCGGAAGACCCGGGGTTCGATTGTCAACATCGGTTCGATTGAAGGGCTGGGAGCAAACCCGGGGCATGCCGCCTACTGCGCCTCGAAAGCCGGCCTGCATGGTCTGACTCGTGCGGTTGCCGTGGATCACGGATCAGAAGGAATTCGCTGCAACGCGGTCGCGCCCGGCTGGATCGATACGGACCTGAATGTCGGATTCATCGAACAGATGCCCGATCCGGATGCGTTCCGCCGCGACATCGGCAGCATCCACCCAGTGGGTCGAACCGGTTCCGCAGACGAAGTGGCGGCACTTGCGGCCTTTCTCGCAGCCGAAGAAAGCAGGTTCGTCACCGGCCAGGTCTTCGTCGTCGACGGTGGTCGCATGGCGAAGTTGAGCTTGCCCTGAACCGTCTCAGGGATGCGGTCATTCGGAACCCGCACCGAATGCCGACTCTTGCCCGGCAGGGGCGGCGCGCGGCGTTTGCAAGGCGCCAACCTGCGGTCGGACCGCGGTTCGGCGAATTCGGCAGGCCATCCTGCGGGGAAGGGGACAATTGCGCCCAGAAACTCCATGGCGACTGCCGGCCCTGCGTTCACCGAGGGTTGCGGGCGGTCGCGCACGGGCGTTGCCTATGTCACCCTCGACGGCTATTGCGGGCTGCGTGGGCGAGGCCGACTGCGGCTGCTGACCGGAAGGGACTGTGCAACATGAGCGAACGCAAACTGAACGGAACGACCAGGACGTTGCTCGACCTCGGGCCGATCGCCGTGTTCTTCGTGACCTACATGTTGATCCGGGACAGGGAGTTCGTTGTTCTGGGAACGTCGTACGAGGGGTTCATTGTCGCGGCCTTCCTGTTCGTGCCGGTCATATTGGCCGCCACCGGTCTCACCTGGCGCCTGACCGGAAAGCTCTCTCCAATGCAGCTCGTGACCGCAGTCGTCGTGGTCGCCTTCGGCGGGCTGACGGTCTGGTTCAACGACGAGCGGTTCTTCAAGATGAAACCTACGATCATCTATGTTCTCTTCGGCGGCGCCCTTGGGTTCGGGCTGCTGCGCGGGAGATCCTACCTGCGGCTCGTCATGGACGAATACCTGCTCCTGTCGCCGGAAGGATGGATGGCGCTGACGCGGCGGCTTGCGCTCTTCTTCGTTGCACTCGCCGTAGCCAACGAGTTTGTCTGGAGGATGTTTTCGACGGACATCTGGGTCAGCTTCAAGACCTTTGTTCTCCCCGTAGCAGTATTTGCGTTCTTCATGGCGCACACGCCGTTTCTCGCGCGTCACTACCGCGCTGACGACGGCTGACCCTGCAGGAAGTTCGTCTCGGGCGGCGCGTCCCGGGTTTCAGAGGACTGCAAGCCAGATCGAGACCGACAGGATGGAAGCGGCGGTTCCGGCCAGTACCGCGGATGCGGCGGTGTTTCTCGCGCGACCGTACATGTCGGCAAAAATGTACCCGTTCACGCCGGGCGCCATTGCGGCGGTGACGACCGCAGCCCGCGTGAAGTCCTCGCTCAGGTCGAATACAGCCGTCGAGAGGAAATACGCCAGGCAGGGGTGGACGACGAGTTTCAGGCCGCAGATCAATGCAGTCTCGCCTGCGTTCTGCTTGAGCCTGTAGCGTACGAGAATGCCTCCAAGCGCGAAGAGCGCCACCGGCAGCGCGGCGCTCACCATGAGATCCAGGCTGGTCTGGAGAAAGTTCGGAAGAGTGACGCCCGCGACATTAACGACAAACCCGAGCGCGATTGCTATCGTCAGGGAATTCGAAAACATCGCGCGGACGATCGCGCGCACCGTGGCACCGAACACCCTGCTGTCGCTGCGCGCGAATTCCATCGTGGCAATGCCGAGGAGATAGCAGAACGGGGCGTGCAGAGCCACGATCGCCAGGGCCGGAACCAGCGACGGTTCGCCGTACGCTTGGCCGACAATCGGCAACCCGAGGAGCACGCTGTTCGCGAATAGCGTCGAAAACCCGATGGCAACCGATTCGCCCGGTCGGCGGCGAAAGATCGCTCGCGCGCCGAAAATGCCAAGGAGGAACACGGTCGTCGAAGCACCGTAGTAGCTGACCAGGAGTTCCGGCTGGAATGCGGTGCCTAGATCGATCCTAGCGATCCCGGCAAAGAGAAAACAGGGGATGGCGAATCCCTGCGCGAATCTCATGAGCGCGTTTGCCTGGGTTTCGGTGAAGGCCGAGGAACGGACCGCGACGTATCCGGCGCCGGTGACAAGGAAGACCGGCAGCACGATCTCCAGGATGTGCAGCATCAAACCCCGAAGACGATCCTGAGCCCGTCGTGGCCCGGTGCGACGTTGAACGGAGTCTCGTCCCTCACGGTCGCGTAGTCGAGGTCGATGTGCATGTTCGTCAGAATGGCCCGGCGGGGAGCCGCGCGTTCGATCCACGCGAGCGTGTTCTCGAGATGCGAGTGCGACGGATGCGGTTTCCGTCTGAGCGCGTCGACGATCCAGCAGTCCAGCCCCGAAAGCGCCGTCCACGCGGTCTCCGGTATGGCAGACACGTCCGGAAGGTAGGCGAGGTCGCCGATCCTGAAACCGAGTGCCGTGATGTCGCCGTGTTCGACTTCGAAGGGCGCGAGGGTGACAGCGCCGCCGGCGCCTTGGATGTTCAGCGGTCCGTCGATCAGCTTGATGTCCAGAAACGGCGGATAGGAACTCCCCTCGGGAGTCCGGAACGCGTAGCCGAACCGCGAGGTCACGGCCGCAGCGGCAGCGGGGCTGGCGAAAACTGGAATCCTTTCCTGCCGGTTCATGGCCACCATCCGGAGGTCATCGAGCCCGTTCGTATGGTCCGCGTGTTCATGGGTGAACACGACTGCATCGAGCAGTCCGACCTCGGCGTCGAGAAGCTGGCTTCGCAGGTCCGGGGACGTGTCCACGAGAACGTTCGTGGCTCCGCCGGCCTCGAAGCGCTGAACAAGCAGCGAGCATCTTCTCCGCCGGTTTCTCGGTTCGTCGGGGTTGCAGGCACCCCACTTGCCGCCGATCCGGGGAACGCCGCCCGAGGACCCGCATCCGAGGATCGTGAACGCGAGGCCGGCGTTCACGCGGCGGCCCTCCAGCGGCCCGCCTTGGAGAACAGCCGGTCGAAATTGCGGCTCGTAAGCGCGGCAAACTCGTCGGGCGGCATGTGATGAAGCGCGGCGCCCACGGCCGCCGTGTGCGCGGTGAAAGCCGGTTCATTGCGCTTGCCGCGATGCGGCACGGGCGCAAGATAGGGCGCATCCGTTTCCACCAGTATTCGATCTTTTGGAACGAAAGCGAAAATCGCCCTCAGCGCCTCTGCGTTCCTGAACGTCACGATTCCGGACATCGACAGGTAGAATCCGAGATCCAGCGCCGTCCGTGCAAGTTGCTCCGAGGACGAGAAGCAATGCATCACACAGCTGTACGGCGCGTTGCTGTACTCATCGGCGAGAATTTCCGCCAGGTCGTCATCCGCATCCCTCGCGTGAACGATCAGGGGAAGGTCCGTCAGACGTGCGGCCTCTATGTGAACTCTCAGGCTCTCCTGCTGCCTGCCGGCCGCCTCGATGGAGTAGTGGTAGTCGAGCCCCGACTCGCCAATCCCGATCATCTTTGGATGAGCCGATATCCTGACGAGATCCTCGGTGCGCGCCATCGGTTCCTCCGCCACGCGGTTCGGATGGTTGCCGGCGGCGAAAAACACCTCCGGAAAGGCCTCGGAGATGCGCCGCGCGTGAACCTCCCTCGCAAGACTCGTCGCGATCGTGACCATTCGCCCCACGCCGGCTGCCGCGGCGCGCTCGACGACGCCGGGCAGGTCGTCAGCGAGATCAGGGAAATCCAGGTGGCAGTGGCTGTCTACAAGGGGAATTCTCGGTGCCGTCATGGCGGATTCCGGGAAACTGCGCGCCTTGCCGCCGCGTCGGTTTTCAGCAGCATGTCGAGTATCACCGCCGCGGGGTCAAGGTTGACGCGCGCGGCGTCGGCGGCGCGGGAAGCCAGCGATTGCGCCGTGTCCGCCCAGACCCGGCCGGCATTCGAGTCAGGCGCCAACCGGCGGAAGGCATCCGTTTCGCCCGGCACTGCCTCCGGGCAGCTGCCGGCTCCCGCCACGCCGGACTTGGCAAGGCGCGCCAGCAATACGCTCATGAGGTGCAGGGTAAGTGCGAACCTGTCGTTCTTTCCCCGGCCGCCTGACTGCTCCGCAAGACTGAGCGCTGTGCGCCTGTTGATGCCAGGAGCGTCCGACAGGAGTGCGATCAAGTCGGCATAGATGTCGATGCCGCCGCCGCCAATCAGCCTGACTGCCTCGCCGGGCGCGCCGCAGGAGAGTTCTGCGACCCCGCCTTGGTTCTCCTGGTCGAAACCGATCTCCGAAAGAACCGTATTCAGTTGGCGTGAATCGAGGCATCCGCACTCGAGCCGCCGGCAGCGCGAGAGTATCGTCGCGGGTAGCCGGGCCGGCTGGTGGCACACCAGGAGAAAGAGGACAAGCTGCGGCGGTTCTTCAAGGATTTTAAGGAGCGCATTTGCCGCGTTCGCATTCATTTCATCCGCCGAGTCAATAATGGCGACGCGCCATCCCGGCACGGTGGGCTTCAGTGAAAACCGGGCCTTCAGCCGGCGAATCTCGTCAACCGTGATGAACTGCCGGAGTCGCTTTTTCTTTTCGTCCCACGGGCGTCGGCAGAGGTGCAGTCTCGGTTCGCTCAGCGCGGTGATCCGGCGGTTCAAGGGATCGTCAGGGTCCGGTGCCGGAATCCCTGTGGCCGCCGCATCAGGGCAGGCTTGTTCCGCGCCCCCCGCTTTCGGGACTTCGATCGGCGGGAACAGATTGGACGAGGAGCCGCGGTCTTGGGGTTTCGCGAGCATGTACCGCGCTATCTTCCAGGCCAAAGTCGCCTTGCCGGTCCCCCTTGGTCCCGAGATTATCCATGCGTGGTGCATGCGGCCCGAACGAACCGCTTTCAGGAACTGTCTTTCCGCGCGATCTTGGCCGTGAAGGTTTCGGGCGAGCCGCGGATGCGGCGCGCCTTCCATGCAATCCGGCTCTGGCCGCTGCGCGTTGCTGCTCATGCGAAACGCCCCCGGCAGGCGTCCTCGATGCTTGATGCGAGCTCCGGGACGGGGCGGTCGGCGTTCAGGACCACGAACCTTCCGGCATTCGCTTGCGCGAGTCGGAGGAACGCATCCCGAACCTGTTGCTGGAATTCGAGGCCGAATTCCTCAAATCGGGACTCCCGGGAAGTTCTCGCGGAACTGCGTTCAAAGGCGACTTCGGGGTCCATGTCGAGAAGGATGACCGTATCCGGCTCCCTGATGCCAAGCTGCGCGTGTATGTTGTCGCACAGAGCCAGCGACTCCGTGCGAACCGACCCTTGATAGGCGCGCGTGGAGTCGGTGAAGCGATCGCAGACCACGATCCGCCCCTGATTCAGGGCCGGGTCAATGACTTGAACCACGTGGTCGAAACGGGCTGCGGCAAACAGCAGGATTTCCGTCTCTGGCGTCCACCGGTCGGGATTGCCCTCGACGAGCAGCTTGCGGATTTCCTCCGCGCCGCGGGAGCCGCCCGGTTCGCGTGTCCTGACGACATCCATTCCCGTCCGAAGAAGCGCCTCCTCGAGCAGCCCGGCTTGCGTCGTCTTGCCGCAGCCGTCGATTCCCTCGAGTGTGATGAAGTGCCCCGATTGCGGCATACGCGCGCTATCCGTCTCCGAAGGGATAGCTAAGAAATCTCATCTGAAGTATTCGCGCAACGGAAACCAGGCGCGAGTACAGGCCGCCCCGCTCGACATGGTCTTCCGCCACGAGCGAATAGGATGTCGGTGCCAAACCGTCGACGGACACGACCACTTCCGCGATGTTGTCTCCCTTCCGGATCGGGGCTTCGACAGGGCCCTGATAACTCAGGTTCACGGACAGATCGTCGCCTCCCAATGGCACCGGGACAAGCGTGTAGATGTCGCGTTCGGACACGAGCCCGACGTTTCGCCGATCGCCGAGCCAGACATCGGCAAGCGCAATCTGCCGGTCGCGGTCGAAGATCTTGAGCAGCGAGAATTCGCGGAACGCCCAGTTGATGAGGCGCAGTGCCTCCCGCTTTCGTTCGGCTTCGCTTTCCATTCCGGACACCACGAAAATGATCCGGCGACTGCCGTTTTTCGCGGAGCCGACCAGCCCGTATCCCGCTTCGCTCGTGTGGCCGGTCTTGAGCCCGTCGACACCGACATCGAGGCCGAGCAGCGGGTTCCTGTTGGGCTGCTCAATGCCGTCCCAGGTGAAGGAACGCTCGCTGAAATAACCGTAGTATTCGGGAAAGTCCTCGATAATTTTCTCCGCCAGCACCACCAGGTCGCGCACCGACATGCGATGCAGCGGGTGAGGCCAGCCTGTCGAGTTCGAGAAAGTCGAGTCCATCAGGCCGATTTTCCGGGCCCTTGCGTTCATGTGCCGGGCGAAGGCTTCTTCCGTGCCGGCCAGGTTTTCGGCAACAACGATGCATGCGTCGTTTCCGGATTGCACGACAATGCCTCGAATCAGGTCGCCGACGCTCACGTTTTCCCCCTGCCGCAGGAACATCTTCGACCCGCCCATTTTCGAAGCCCTCTCTGAAACCTGGAACATGGTGTCCAGGTTGACCCGCTGTTCGCGGATCGCCTCGAAGAGGACGTAGAGCGTCATCAGCTTGGACATCGAAGCCGGCGGGATTGGCGTCTCCGCGTTCTTTTCGAGAAGAACGACGCCGGAGGTCGCGTCGAAGACCATGGCGGCCCTCGCGGTCGTGTCCATTGCCGCCGCGTTGACCGGAAGCATCAGCGCGGAAACGAAAACCGCGATTTGCAGGAATTTTTGCTGCGCGCTGTTGGCGGGAAGACGCGCGGCGGGGCGGCCCCTTGGCAGTATTCCGCGAACTGGCAGCATGACGGTCTTGAAAATGCGCAAGTCGGGACTCCGGTCTCGGGACAGGTTCCAATGCGCCCATTTCGCCGTTTTTGGCACGGGATTGCAAGAGCCGCCGTCGCTCGCCGCGGAGGAATGATGCGCTCCGCCCGCACGGGGATGCCCCGTTTTCCGATCGGTTGTGGCACAGCCGCGAACAAGTTCCCGCCTTCGCGGGGATTGCCCGCTTAGGCCGAACGGGTCGACTCGCCCTCGCTCGCGAGTCCGGCGACGCGTGTCAGCAGGCGTCCGCGTTTGCCTTCAGATAGACCGCGATGAACTGGTCCAGATGTTCCGCCACGCCCCCGAGCACATGGTCCGGACGCTCGCCGTGCGTGCTGGCCTCGTAGGTCATCGGCCCTCCTCACAACAGCAGGAGCAAAAAACGGAGCGACACCAAGGCCAGGAACACACCGAGGAGGCGCGAGAGGATGTGGCGCGGCAGCGCGTGCGCGAGTCTGACGCCCAGGCGGGTCGTCACGAGCGCCGCAGGCAGGCTGAAGACCAGCGCGCCCAACGAAACGAATCCCAATGCGTCGGGAAGGCGGTGCGGCTGTTCCCAGCCCGCGAGAATGTAGCCGGCGGAGCCTGGAACCGCCACAAGGACACCCACGCCTGCCGACGTCCCGATCGCGCGGTGGACGCTGAATCCATGTAGCGTCAGGATGAGGTTCGAAATCGCGCCGCCGCCGATGCCCATCAGCGCGGAAAGGAGACCGACAAGGCTGCCGTAAAGCCCGGTCGCAATCCCCGCTGGCATGCTGTCTCTCAAGACCCAGGGGCGCTTGGCAAAAATCAGCTTCGCCGCCATCACCGACGCCACTCCGGCGAAGACAATCTGAAACAGCTCAGCCGGCGCGATACGGGCGGCAGCGCTGCCTGCGGCGACACCCAGCAATACCGGCAGAGCCCAGCGCCGCAGAAGAATGGCATCAAGCGCGCCTTTCCTGGTGTGAACCCATAATTTTCGAAAGCGCCCTTGCATAGGCCCGTGCCCAGCGCCTGTCGTTCCTCCATTTCCTGCTTTGTTTACAACATGTTACGGCGACCAGCAAGCGCCTTTCCGACAAGGCGCACATGTCCCGCGCGCGAGGAATTCGGCGACCGCAGTTGCATTTCCGGAAAAGTCCGTGCATAGATGCGCGGCCGCGACGGGGCGCCGAATGCATGCGTCCCCTGCGGCAATAGCGACGACAGGCGCGGGAGATCCGGCGCACATGCGCAACGATGCACATGTATATTCCATGTATGTTTTGGCGCGATTGACGTCGCCAGTCTTCAGGTTGCATATCCCGGCGCCATGACTATGCAAGCAGACGGAAACGAATCCGACCCCCGCAGGCGGCCTCGGTCCGTCATGGCGACGGACAGCGAATGGAACCGCATCCGCGAGCGGGCGGAGGCGGCCGGAATGTCGATCTCCAGCTTCATCTGCCTGCGCTCGGCGGGTCCCGAGCGCAGGCCGCCGCCGGGCCCGGCAAGCCATGAGCTTGCCGCGAAGCTCGAACGGATCGAGACAGCCGTCCTCGCGCTGGCGGAAGTCGAGCGCCAGCGGCTCGCGGAGCGCGGGGAAGCCGAAGACTGGGATGCCGCTCTCCGGAGGGTAGGGTTCCGTCTCCGCACAGGGCGGCCGGCTGCCGGCGATCCCGCGGCCGGGGAAGGGCCATGAGCCGGTCGCGCCGCCGGAGCATCTACTGCGACCCGGTCGACTGGGCCGACATCGTCGACCGGGCCCGTTCCGTCGACATGAACACCTCGGCCTTCGTCATCGCCTGCGCGCTCCGGGAGGAGGAGCCGGAACGGATCGACACCGTTCTCGCCCTGACGGCGGAGGAGCAGAGGCTCCTCTTCGACAGGATCGAGATGCTCGACCGCTGCAGCCGCGGGCTTCACGACACGATCCCCGGGATCGGCATGTCGATGTTCGGCGCCCTGGCCGTTCTCTGCCGCATCCATGGCGGGGAGGACGGGGAATGAGGCGGAGGCAGCGGACCGCCTCGCCGATGGTGCGGACGATTTCCTGCCCGGATGCCGACTGGGAGCGGGTGCGCAAGCGCGCCGGTGCCGCCGGCATGTCGATGTCGCAGTACGTTGTCTCGAAGGCGCTGAGCGTAGAGCTGGCCGCGGGCGCAGACGACCGGCCGTGCTTTCCGCCCCGCCTCGTTCTCGGCGAGGAGGAGCAGACCCTGATCCGCGACCGGGTCGCGATGATCGCGGAGCGGATGGCGGAACCGGAGGATCTCGCCGATCTCGGCAAGCTTCGGAAGCGCGTGGGCTTCATCCTCAGGGCGACCATGCTCGACATGGCGAGGAACCGCCGGACGCGCGAGCTGATCATGATCCTCACGGACCTGTTCGGCCCGGAGGAGGGGGGAAGAATCGCCGAGAGGTTCCTGGCCCGCGCACGCGGACAGGGCCTGCTCGACTGAGCCGCTGCCATCCGATGTCGAAGCCGCAATCCTCGGCCAGCATGATCCGGATGACGAACCTTTTGCGTCTTCGCCCGATGCGACAGCGCCGCCCTGCTTCCGGTCCGGAGAGCGCGGAAGCATCTTCAGCCGCCTGATCCCGTCCCGGAGATCCCGAAACGATTCGGCCTGTTCGGCGAGCAGGGCCCGAATGGCCGGGAACTTCGCCTTTGTGCTGCAGGGCAGGCGTCAGCGCGGCGACCTGTTTCCGAATCATCCATGCACCCCTGGAACGGCAAGGCGATTCAGGGGGGAGTCCACTGAGCTCCGCCTCCCGGACAGCGGCGGATGAACGAACCGGAATCCGGGAATGCGCGGACGGAAACCTCGCGTCGCAGACGCAGGAACACGGCCCGAGAGCGCGCCGGTTCCCGGAAAGATGTCCTTTTTGCGCAGGGCCGAAACCGTTAGGCTGGACTCCAAGGGGGGTGCCGGCGCGCACTCGGGCTTGCGGAGCGGCGCGCGGACAGGGATGCCCAAGGTTCGCCCGACCAATGAAAGTTGCAGGAGGCCAAAGTGTTTCTGACTACCAAGCAGCTTCCAAAGAAATTCGAGAAAAGGCTGGCCTCGGCAAGGCGTGTCGACATCGCGTCTGCGTGGGCGACGTTCGGCCCGGCGCTGGACTTGCTCTGCGCCGCCCGGGAGAGACGCCGCCTGACGATTCGCGCAATTGTCGGGACGTTCGGAAACGCGACGGATCCGGATGCGCTGGCGAGATTGCAGGAGATCGGGAAATTGTGCATCGTGGAAGGCGGAACAGCACTGTTTCACCCGAAGGTCTACATATTCCGGAATGGAAATCGGTCCCGTGCCTGGATCGGCAGTGCCAATTGCACGGGGGCAGGGTTCGGGCGCAACGAAGAGGCGGTTTACGAAACCGGCGACCATCGAGCGGCTGCCGACTGGTTTTCGAGACGTTGGAGGGAGCTCGGAGGTCCGTCGCCGGCTTCGGCGGTCGAAGAGTACCGCAGGCGGCGCAGGCGCGAGGGCGTGTCGCGAGTTGCGGCGCAGCTGACAGCACAGCCGGAACGGGGACGAACGTCGCGCGCGAATCTGCTTGAAGAGGCCGGCAGCTGGGATGAATACGTTGCGGCACTCGAGAAGTGCGACGAGCTTTGGGCTGCCGAAGGCAGAAGCTGGAGTGTTCTCGGAACGGAATGCAGCTACATCCATACCATTGAGGAAGGGAGGGAAATTGCGCATCGCAGGAGCTGGGCCGACCTGGATGATTGGGAACGGACAATCCTCTTGGGACTGCGCGACGGCGTCGAAGGCACGTGGGGCCTGTTGGGAACGCTAAAACCTGCAAGAACTGTAAACGGCGTGTTCAATCGTTCGAATGAAGCCGGAAACAGGCGAACACTGGGCCGGGTCAGGGATGCTGTCGAAACCGTGATCAGTGCGCATGACAGGAAGTTCCCCGAAATTGCGGTGAAGGCGCTTGAACGGATTTGCCGCGAAGACGGCTTCAGTCATGGCGCGGCTACGCGGTTTCTCGCGCTCGCGCGGCCCGACAGGCTCGTATCCGTAAACACTGGATCCCGTGCCGGCCTGGCGAGAGCTTTCGACATCGGGGGGACGGAAGGGACGACGCTGGGGAAACCGGAAAATTACGGCCTGCTGTTGGAGAAGCTCTACGGGAAGCGGTGGCATTGCGGTCGGCCGGGCCGCGGCAAGCGCAGCCGCCGGCCTTGGAACATGCGGGCCGCCCTTGTCGACAGCTTCGTCTACGACCCGAGCGACTGAACCTTTCCCGATTCGGCGGCGAACGATCCGTCGAGGAGGATCGGGCCCTGATCCGCGACCGGACCGCTACCATTCGATGCCGAAGCCGCGGTCCAGCCCGCGGGCCTTCCGCAGCGCCCGTTCCCGCTCCAGTTCCCGCTGCCTCTGCTCCCTGACCGCCTCCAGGACGGGAGCGTCCGCCTCCAGCCGCTCCGACAGCGACCTGGCGTGCCGTTCCAGCCGGGCCTTCAGATTCGGGTCCCTGGCGAGGAACGGCTCGTGCTCCCGGCTCTTCTCCAGCCGCTTCCCGGTTGCTTCCAGCCAGTACCGGGCCTCGATCCGCCAGGGTTCGCAGCCGGACCACGCGGCGAGGTCCCGTCCGTGCTCTTCCCTTTCCCGCAGGAGCCTTTCTCCGTCCCGGTCCGCGCCTTCCAGGACATTCCGCGTGCCGCGCATCTCCCGGCAGGTCCCGACCTCTTCGCTCCTGAACAGCCGGGACCCGATCGTGTCCGGCTCGAGCCTTTCCATCCGTTCGCAGAGATCCTCGTAGCCGGGGACGAAGAACCGGTGGCCGCCCGCCCTGGCCGCCCGGTCGGCGAAGGCTTCCCAGTCGAGGATGAAGCGCGGCGGGAACCCGTCGAGCGCGGGGGCCTTCCGGATCCGCCGGACTGCCGCCGCGGCCTCGCGCCCGAGTGCCGGATGCAGGAGCGGCGGTTCCGGACCTTCCAGCAGCTCTTTCCCGGCCCTGAGCGCGCGCGCGGCCCGGCGCTGCCAGCTCCCGTGCTTCCGTCCGATGCCGTGAAACGGCTCGCCGGGGCCGAGCCTTCCGTCCGCCGTCTCCAGCAGGTCCTGCCGGCGGTCGCGGCACGAGCGGATCGTTTCCAGGAGCCGCCTGGCCCGCCGGCTCGACCTTTCGAGCGCAGGGTGCTCCCGCTTCGCCCTGGCGAGTTCCTCCGGCAGCCGTCCCCGGTGCTCGCGAATCCGTTCCATGAGGGATCCGTATCCCGGCATGAGGAACGGATTCAGCCGCGCCTTACCGGCCTCCGACTGCAGCGACTGCCAGTCCCCGAGCATGGTCCGGACGCGCTCCGCGCTCACCAGCCGCTCCTCGATCCCGTCGCAGGCGCGGGCCATCTCCCTGCGGACTTCGGGGTGACGGCGCAGGAACGCCCGCTCGACGCCTTCGTCCGCGAGGATGCGCCGGGCCTCGTCCGCGGTCTGCCTGGCGGCATCGCCGCCGGGCTTCGCGTCGCCCCCGTCCTCCCCGATTCGGCGAAGGTCCTCGCGGACGGCATGAAGCCGGTCGATCGACCGTTGCAGCGCCCGGCTCTCGGCGAGCGCGCCGGCGAGGGCGGCAGGGCAGTCCGGTCCAAGCCCCTCGATCCGCTCCGCCAGCCGGTCATGGCCCGGCATGAACAGCGGATGCCGGCCCTCGCGCTCCGCCGCCGCCTCGCGCACGCGCCAGTCGGACCAGGCGCGGGCCGCTTCTTCGTCTCGGTCGAATGCGCCCCGGATTCCCCTGGCGAGTTCGCTGCCGCCGGCATCCGGCCCGGCTTCCCCGAGTCGCGCAAGCGCCGCCTCCGCCCGCTGCCGCCAGTCCGCGTATTCGCCGGTCCCGGCGACCGGCTCCGGGGACTCCGCCAGCATGCGCTGCCGCTCGTCCAGGCACCGTTCGAGGAGCGCGCGGCACTCGCGCGCGGCTCCGGCCCGCTTCCGTTCCTCGCGGTCGCGCAGCGCCTTCGCGAGCGCGGGCGGCATCTCGCCGGGGCGGGCCTCCGCTTCCGTCCGCCGGATCCTGTCCGCGAGTTCGCCGCCGGGCTGTCCGTTGCCGAGGTCCCGCAGCAGCTGTTCCGCGCGGCGGTCGAATTCGAGCGCGCGTTCCAGTTCCGCGATCTCCGCACCGAAGGCCTTCCGGTCCGCGTCGCCCGCGCGCGGGACGAAGCGGCCCGGACCGGACAGGACCGCGCGGCCGTCTCCGGCCAGCCGTTTCGCCTCCAGGGTCCAGGCGCCGTGCCCGGGGATTTCCGAAGGCGGCAGGCCGGCCGCAACGGCGCGCTCGAGCAGGTCCGCGCGGCGTTCCGCCAGGCGGGCGGCGCTCCCGGCCAGATGCCGAACCCTCTCCCGGTCCTTCCGGAACCGCCCGAACTCCGCCGCCAGCGGCTGCATCGGCTGCGGAAGCTCGTCCGCCGGAATCCGGGCGATTTCGGAAACCAGCGCTTCGGCGCCGTCGCGCGCGAAGGGATGCTGCCCGTTCCGTTCCGCCTCGGCCGCGTGTTCCCGCCACCGGCCGTCGAGCCGGGCGACAGCCTCGTCCAGCCCGATCCTCGAACGGGCCGCGTCCGCCGCCGCCGCCGCGTCGCGGAACTCGGCAGCGGAAACTTCCGGAGTCCGGTCAAGGACATCCTCGACCCTGCGGCGCCAGCCGGCGTATCCGGGTTGCGCGGCGGCGGGAGTCGCGGAATCCGCCGGGAACCCCCTCCGCTCTTCCGCGAGCGCGGCGAGGGCGGCCAGGTGCCCTTCGCTCCGCTCTTCCGCCTCCCGCCGCGCTTCGCGGTCCCCGGTCGCCAGGGCGTCGCCGGGCCGGCGTCCGCCTTCCTGCCGGGCATTCGGCAGCCCGGCAGCCCGGTCGTCGATGCGGCAGGCCCGCTCCAGCTCGTCGAAGCGTTCGCGGGACTTCCCGATCCGGTCGAGATGCGGGCCGAAGCGGGTCTCGTCGCCGAGAAGCTCCCTCCCCTCCGCCAGCAGGCGCTCCGCGTCCCGCCGCCAGCGGCGCGAGCGGCCCCCGCCGCCGCGGAGGCCCGCGTTCTCGCTGCCGGCAGCGGCGAGCAGCCGGGTCCTCTCGCCGGCGGCCGCCTCCGTCCCTTCGGCCCAGGCCGCGACCCGTTCCCGGTCGCGGGCGAAGGGCTCGTGGTCCGCAAGCGCGCGTTTCAGCTCTTCCGGCATGTCCGGGCCGCGTTCCGCCCGCCGCCGGATCCGCGCCATCAGGGCGTCGCAGCCGTCCATGTGGAAGACGGGAACGCCCGCCTCCCGGGCCGCCTCCTCCAGCGCCCGCCAGTCGCGGAGTGCGGGAACCGCCGGTCCCTTGTCCAGGTTCGCCCCGGTACGCCCGGCGGACAGCCAGCTTTCCTGTCCCGTCTCCTCGAGGGCCGAGGGAGCCCGGCCGTGCTCCCGCTCGAGGCGGAGGGCCAGCTGCTCGGTGTCGTCGGTCAGCAGCACGAAGCCGTCGCGGGCGCGGCTCATCTCCACGTAGAGCATCGCCCGGTCGCTCATCATGCTCGACGCGTCGAGAACCGCTATGACGTTGTCCGTCGTCATCCCCTGGGCGCGGTGGACGGTCGAGCTCCAGGCATGGTCGACGTGGCGGAGATCGTCGTCGCCGGCCGCGAACGAGAGCCCGCGCCCCGACGCCAGGCGGATGCGGACCCGCCTGCGGCCGATTTCCTCGACCGTCGCCCGTTCGCCGTTGATGACCTTCCTCCCCTTCAGGTTGCGGGTGAAGACGATCTCGTCGCCGGCCCTGAGCGAGAGGGGCCGGGTCTCGAACACAGAGACGTTCCGCGACGCGTTCCCGGACGGGCGGAAGCCGCCGCAGGCGCCCTTCCGCGCGAGTTCGACGCGCTCCCGGCTGCTGCCGGTGACGGTCCAGGCCTCGCCCTCCCGGACGCCGTAGACGTCGCGGCCGGCGACGACGACGTCGCCGGGGCGGTAGCTCTCCGGGTCGGCGGCGAGGACGCGGGTCAGCCGCCGGTCGACGAGACGCGTGATCTCCAGGCTCCGCCCCCGGAGAACGCCCTCCTCGGCGAGGCCGCGGCGGAGCACGGCGTTGATCCCCTCCCGCAGCTCGTGGGTCGGCGCCAGGATCGCGGTTCCCGCGCGCGCCTCCCGGGGCAGCGCCAGCCACAGCCTCGCGGCCGTCTCCGCCAGCGCGTCGGCCGGAAGCTCCCTGACGTCGCCCCCGAGGCTGGCGAGGGCGAGATCGGGGTCTCCCGCGACCATGTGGGCGACCGCCGCCTTGAGATCGGCCGACCGCTGCCTGAGGATGTCGTCCATCCGCGCGGTCTCCATTCCGGCCCGCTGCAGCAGCCGGAACGGCTGTCCCGCCTCGACGGACTTCAGCTGCATGGTGTCGCCGACAAGCACGAGGCGCCCGAGCCCGAGCGCGTCGGCGATCCTCATCAGCGACCGCATCTGCACGGTGCCGACCATGGAGGATTCGTCGACGACCACGACGGCGCCCGCGAACCGCTCCCGCGCCCGGCGGAGCTCGTCCTCCGACGCGGTTCCCTCCGCAACGGCTCCGTGGCGCGCCAGCAGCCGTTGCAGGGTGGCGGCGCCGATCCCGGTCCCGACCTCCAGCACCCGGGCCGCCGCCGAGGACGGCGCCAGCCCGAACACCGGCCTCTCGCCCGCGAGCCGGACGATCTCGTCCAGCATCCGGGTCTTGCCGGTTCCGGCGAAGCCCTGCACGCCGATGACGGAATCGCGCGAGAGGAGGATCCGGCCGACGGCGTCCCTCTGCCCCTCGGTGAGCGTTGTCGCATCGAGACGGGCGGCAACCGCCGCGGGGTCGGCCAGCGCTTCCGCCCGGCCGCGGCCCTCCCGCATCCGCGAGACGATCTCCCTCTCCGCCCGGAGCGTCTGCCGCGTCGTGAAGTCCCCGGCCTTCGTCCCGACAAGGTGGCCGTCCCTCTCCAGCCGCCCGATCGCCGCTCGCAGCTCCACGTGAGAGTGACGCCCCGGGTCGCGGCCGAGCGCCGCCGCCAGCAGGTCGGCGTGACCGAACACGCAGTCCCGCTCCTCCAGGTGGTGCATGGCCTGCCAGGCCGCCTCCAGCGGCGAGAAGCGCGGCGGAGGCCGCGTCAGCTTCCGCTCCTTCCGGCCGAGCCTGACGGAGCCCGGATCGCGCGCGAGCCCGAGCGACCGCGCCTTCCGCCGCCACATCTCCGAGAGCACCTTGCGGCCGGGCTCGTCCTTCCTCTTCCGCGTCGCCAGCGCCGCCCGTCCGGCGTTCTCCGCCGTGTAGTCGATGCCCTCCGTCTCCATGTAGCGGAGGATGTCCTGCCGCCGGGTCGAGAAGGCGTCGAGGAAGGCGTTCGAGTATCCCGCAAGCTCGAATCCGGGCAGCCCGCCCACCGTCGTCGGCGCCAGCACGTAGCCGAGTTCGACGAGCTCCCGGGCCAGCTCGTTCCGGTACCAGGCGCCGATCAGCCTGCGGTTCCGCATGAGCAGCGTCGGCTCGACGCTCCGCCACTCGCCGTCCCGGTTCCGGGTCATGTTGGCGACCACCGCATGCGTGTGAAGCTGGGGATCGTTGTTGCGGCTCGCCACGTGGCGGAAGGTGGCCGCGATCATGCCGTCCGCCGCCTCGCGCGGCCGCCGCCCGGTCGCCGGGTCGTGGCCCCGGGTCTGGAGGAACTCCGACTCGACCCAGTCGAGAGTCGCCCGAACCGCCCTGTCGTGGGCGCGCATGACCCGCCTGTCGCCCTGGAGCAGCGCCTCCAGCGAGACCGACTTCGGCGCCGAGAACGTCAGGTCCCATCCCGGGCGGTGCCGGCGCTCGCCCGCGACGACCCGTCCGAGACGGATGTCCGTTCCCGGCACATGGCCGGAAAGGACGGAGACGAACTTCCGCCTGCCCACGCGCCGCGGCAGGCCGAGGGCTTCGGCCCCGCGCCCGTGCCAGCGATTGGCCGTGCGATGGGAGGAATCGTTCCGCGCCAGGTACTCGTGCAGGAAGTAGCCGAAGGCCTGCTCGGCGCCGGCAAGCTGCCGGGGACCGGACAGCATCAGGCGAAGCCCGTCGCGGCGGTCACCCGGCCAGGAACCGGATCCAGGCCATGAGGCTGCCGAGCGGATGCCAGGTCTCCTCGACCCAGGCGGCGGCGACGGCCAGGGCGGCGGCGGCAGGGAGCTGCCGCAGCCGGCTCCGGCGAGAGCTGCGGCGGAGGCTGCGCCGGAACTCGGCGACCGCGCGTCTCCGGTCCGCCTGCGGAAGCGCCTGCTGCAGGATTTGCAGGCCGATGCCCAGCCTGCCGTGCAGGTCGCCGAGGACGCCGACGGCCCGCTCCATCGCATCGGGGCCGGCCGGGTTCCGAACCGCGACGGCGGGAACCGGCGGAGGCAATTCCCTCTCCTTCCGGGAAATGCGCCTTCCTGCAGCGTCGAGGGGAACGGCGGAACCGATCGCGGCCCTGATGCCGTCGAGGTTCCTGCCGACCTCGTCCATCCTGACGGTCAGCATCCTTCCAAGAAGCCGGACCTCATTCGCGACTTCGCCGCCGCGCTCGTCCGGCGTCCGGGCAAGCTCGCCGATCGTCTCCTCCAGCCGGGCGACGTCCTGCCCGAGCGGCGCCGCGGCCTCCGCCGCGTCCGGAATCTTCCCGTCGGTCCCCTCGAGCCGCGACAGGACCGCCGAAAGCGCGGCGGCTGCGGCGGCCCGTTCCCGGGACAGCTCGCCGGAGCGCCGGACGAATTCGTCGACTGCCGGAACCATCCGCTCCAGCGTCGCCGACGCTTCCCGAAGGGACCTTTCCGCCGCCGCGGTCCGTTCGAGGAGGCCGTCGAGCCGCTGGAGGCTTTCCCGGAGCAGCGCGCTGTCGGCCTGGCCGGAAGGGTCGCTGACCCTGCGGGAGGGCGGGGCAGGCTTCCGGGAAGCGCCGGGCCTGCCGGCGCGGCCGAGCAGCAGGTCGCGGTCGGAATTCCTGCTCTCCTCTTTCCCGTCCGAATCCCTGATCGCCATGGCCGCGGTCATACACCCGAATGGTCACAGGGGGAACGGGAAGAACGGCCCAAGACACGGTTGCGCGAAAAATTCGGGATGGCAGAAAGATCCCCACCGTGACGTTCCTGCCGCCCGAATGGTTGGTTGAACCTTAAGGACGAAATGGAATTCGCAGCACGCTCTTGCGGTCGCCTCTTTACAATGACCCCGGAATGCACAAAAAGACGGATCTCCAGTTGGCATTCTGTAGCAGGTGCCATGCCGAAACCGCATCAATAGTCAAGGAGTTTTCGAATGTCCGATGTTCATCAGCTTCGCATCGAGGCAGCGCACAAGAAGATTTCTGAGGTGTTTTCGAAAGACTACTCCTTCACAATACCTGCCTACCAGCGTTCGTATGCCTGGGAGACCACACAGGTTGAAGAATTGCTGACGGATCTGATCGAGGCGATGGGGCCGGAGTCCAATTCCGACGGTTTCTACTTTCTGGGCAGCACGGTGCTGGCCAAGGCGCATGGCAGCACGAACTCGCGTGTGGTCGACGGACAGCAGCGGCTGACCACGCTTACGATCCTTTTCAGCGTGATCCGTGATCTGACTGAAGATGCCGAGAGAACGGCCAGCCGTGAGTCATATGTCAAACAGGTCGCCAACGAAGACGAAGACATCCCGGAGACACTGCGCCTCAAGCTCCGCGATTGTGACCAGCCCTTTTTCGAGCGGCATATCCAAAGGCGGGGAGCAACAAACAATCTTCCTTCCGCGGACGGACAAGATGATGTGGAAAAGCGCATCATTCAGAACGCCACGACCATTCGTGAAAAGCTGGTCCAGATTGGCGAGGACGGGCGTACCGAGCTTCTCCAATTCCTGTTGCAGAAATGCTACCTGGTGGTCGTGGAGGTCCCGACGGATACCGCCGCCCGGCGCATATTCACAGTGTTGAACGCTCGGGGTTTGGACCTCTCGGCAACGGACATCCTTAAGGCCGAACTGCTTGAGCATGCGGGTGAAGACCGAGAAGTTGAACTATCCGAACGGTGGGAACATATTGAGGATGCACTGGGGCGAGACAAGTTCAGCGACCTGTTCACGCATATTCGGATGATCTACGAGCGGGACAAACCGCGCACTGCTCTTGAAAAAGGATTCCCTGAACATGTTCCCGTCTTTCGTGAAGATCCGTTGAAGTTCATCGACAGCGTTCTGGAACCCTATGCCGACGCGCTAATGCTGACGCTCAACGACGAGAAATTCAGCAAGCAGTTCGGACGGAAAACCGCTGACCTGGTGCGGTCCCTTGACAGGCTGGACAACAAGGACTGGTTCCCCGCCCTGCTTCTTTGCTTGAGGCTGCATAATGAAGGCACACGCAACGACGTGTCAGACTTCTTGCTAAAGCTCGAGCGATTGGCCTATTACCTTTTCACGGTTCGAGTATACGTAAACAAGAGAATGTCGCGCTATGCCGATGTTCTGGACGATTTGGAGCCGCTTGAGAATCCAAGGCCAAGAGCCAATGCGAGACGGCGTTCTTCAGGCCTTGCCCTGACCCAGTCCGAGGCGTCCAAACTGTTCGACAAGCTCGACAGCAGCGAATTTTATCTGGCAACGCGGATAGTAAAACCAATTCTTCTACGTCTGGAACAAGCCTCGACAGATGGAACGGCCAACTACGATTATCCGACAATCTCGGTAGAACACGTCTGCCCCCAAAACCCGAGAGAAGATTCCCAATGGGTCGAATGGTTTTCTAACCCCGGCGACTACAACGACTGGCTGCACGCTTTGGGCAATCTAATTCTGCTCAATTTTCGAAAGAACTCGGCCGCCCAGAACTACGATTTCGAAGAGAAGAAAGCCAAGTATTTTGCTCCCGGAAATGCGTGCGCATTCACGATCACGAATGAAGTGCGCGGGTACGATACATGGAAGCCATCGGATCTTGAAAAGCGTCACGAAGAGATCTTGCGACGTTTGGCGAAGGATTGGAACTTGGATGATGAATTTGAAAATTGGTGGAATGTGGAGGAATAGTCATGCTGATCGTTCGTGCCATTGCCTCGGCTGTCACGACACAGGGGCAACATGAGTGACTTGGGGAGCTACTGCGTGGGAGGCAAGAAGCTCAGGCCAGGTAAATTGCATAATCAGTTCGAGAACAGGCACATCCGAGAACTCGTTTACAAGCGGGTTCTTCGGCATTTCCGACGATCATGAGAGCATCCTCTTCAGCTTCGCGAAATCCGGAGTTTTCAAGATTTCGAACGTCTGAGGTCAGCGCTAGGGACGGTTGCTGCGCCCGCATGTCACATGGGATCAGCAAGGATGCGACAGTTCATGCCAAGTTGGGAACTCCCGGCCGTACCTGGAACATCGAAGCCCAAAATGCGGGGGCTATTTCGAAGTGATTTATTTCCTTTTCTCTTGCGCCGCATCTCCATTGTCACATTATTGTAGACTACGGATTGGGATCGCATGGCAAAGCAGCACCTGGCAGGTTTCACGGCAAGGGCCGGACGCTTCCGGAAGTCGCGGGCATGTTCCGCGACGAAGAGTCCAACAGGGTTTGGGTGGCAGAGAAGCGTTGGCTGGACGATTCGCATTACCCGAAATTCAACGCGGATGACCATCAACTCCCGCTTCCATTCCGAAGTGCAACACCGGCCATTTCTGCAGCGAGCGCGCAGCCCGGGCGGGGAAGATGGCCCAGTGATGGTGAATCCAGGCCCCGGGGCGCCGGACAACGGGGCCCGTGGCGGCCGAAGACCCGTCCGACCGGAGCGTAGTCGCGTCCGCCACTGTTGTGCCGGGTCTCGCGCCAGACCGTCGTCCGGTCCCGGCCGAACTGCCGGGCAATGGCCGGATCAGAGGGGATCAGACAGCCTGCTTTTCCTCAGCGCGTAAATCTGGCAACTTTCTTCGTAGATCAGGTGGCGGTAGCCGTTCGGCACGACAGTCTCCTTGCTTCATCACAGGGACGATCATCGCCATCTGGTCGATTCGCGTAACATCCTGCGCCGAAGGACGCAGGCTGCCACCACCTCTGGTGTTTCACATCAGAGAGTGGCGCGGGGGAACGCAAAGAATCCAAAGATGGCGCATCGCTGTCGCAAGGGGGTCGGCAAGTTCAAGTGCAGCTTCAAGACCGGAACTGCAATGGAAGGCTTGAAGATCAGGCATCGTCATTGAGCGGGTGGCATCAGCTATTGTTCCAAGAGCTTCAAAGCCGTATCGTCAACGCGCCTGCATCGGGAATCGGGGGTTTGTCAGAAGGCGGTTTGGTACAAAACGCACATCCTTTGCGCGACCCATGACACCAAGGTTGGCAAACTTTGCCGTCCAGTTGAAGGTAAAGGAACTTTTGTTTGCGTGATCAAAAAAACAAGCACGGATCCAGGGAAATGAGTGCCGAACGCGCCCCGGTCGGAAACACGGTGACTGCCAGCAGCGAGGCGCGCCGGTCCAAAATGGTTGTCGCGCGTGTCATCCCCGACACAAAGACCGTGACAGTTCGGTGCTTCGTGCATGGCCGTCTGGAGCCAACGCCGCAACTCTGCACGGATTACAGTACATCTTGTGTATGTATGGACGGCACGCGTGCATGCGTCGACCACGATGTCGAAGCATGGCAACGTGACATCATCGGCCATGCCAGCCGGATCGAGCCTCTTCGGGCCGTTCTGAAACACGCAAGCGGGGCGCAAACCACAAATTCAGCAGGAACAGTTGCGATGCCATGTGGACGAATTCCCGGAATTTAAAAGCGTGTGGTACGTGGACACGAGCACGCAGATGCCGGGCGCCATTTCGGGAATGATCGGCAAGCGACTCTGGTATGGTGGCCTGTCATCGGTCCATGGCCAGTCGAGTAGGGCAAGATCGTGAGAAATGTTGGGCTGATTGCCGCTGCTGCCGCAAAAAAGGACGAATTCTACACGCAGCTCCCCGACATCGAGAAGGAAATGGTACATTACCGGACCACTTTCGAGGAAAGGTGGTCTACTGCAATTGCGATGATCCGACGATAAGCAATTTCTTCAAGTATTTCTCCCTGAAGTTCTCCGATCTCGGACTGAAGAAGTTGATCACCACCTGCTACAGGAATCAGCAGCGGATCTGTTCTCACAGCACAACGTCGAAAGAGCGATCAAGCTCGAATATGACGGTTTTCGCGACGGAGAGCGCGTTCCTAAGGTCGAAGACATCGGGATGACGCATTTGGACGGTGACGGGGACTTTCGCAACAAGGAATGCATAAATATTTTGAAACAGGCGGATGTCGTCGTGACCAACCCGCCGTTCTCATTGTTCCGTGAATACCTCAGCCAACTCGTCGAATACGAAAAGGCGTTCATTGTCCTGGGCAGTGTCAATGCAATCACGTACAAGGAGGTGTTTCCGCTCTTCATGGCGGATAGATTGTGGCTCGGTCCGAGCATCAGCAGCGGCGACCGCGAGTTTGGGGTTCCTGATGACTACCCCCTTGAAGCGGCAACCTGCCGGGTTGACGGAGACGGCAAAAAGTTCATCAGGGTAAAAGGTGTCCGTTGGTTCACCAACATCGACCACAAGAAACGACATGAGGAATTGATACTTTATCGAAGCTACAAGCCAGAAGAATATCCAAAATACAGCAACTACGATGCCATTGAGGTCAGCAAAGTCAAGGACATCCCCAAGGACTATGCTGGAGCAATAGGCGTCCCGATCACATTCTTGGACAAGCACAACCCGGATCAGTTCGAGATTCTGGGTTCTAGCCGTGTACTTGGCAAGCCCATGTCTGACATAGCCAAAAGGGGAACATACCGGCAGGGCGGCCCTCGCTTTTACCTACGTAGTGATGACGGGACTTATCGGAGACTCTTTGATCGACTGGTAGTCCGCAACAAGATGCCAAAGGAACCGGCATGAAGATCGAACAATTGGAAGTCACGATCGGCGAACTGGTCGACGGTTACAGTGACAATCGGGAGGGCGGCGTTGTCGGCTATGGCTGCAAACTCGACATCCGCCCGCCCTATCAGCGCGAATTCGTCTACAAGGACAAGCAGAGGGACGACGTGATTCGTTCTGTTCTCGCAGGATTTCCGCTCAATGTGATGTATTGGGCGACACGTCCAGACGGGAGATACGAAGTCCTGGACGGCCAGCAGCGAACCATCTCAATCAGTCAGTATGTCAACGGCGACTTCTCGATTGACAACTTGTTTTACGACAACCGACCCGACGATGTACGTAGACGCATCAAGGGATACGAATTGACGATCTACTTGTGCGAAGGAGAAACCAGCGAGAAACTGGATTGGTTCCGGATCGTCAACATCTCTGGCGAGAGGCTGACCGACCAGGAACTGCGCAATGCGGTCTATGCCGGTTCCTGGGTGACGGATGCCAAGCGGTATTTCAGCCGCCCGGGCTGTGCGGCGAAGGTCATCAGCGATGCATACTTGAAGGGCAGGCCGATCAGGCAGGAGCTTCTACAAACTGCCATCAAGTGGGCCAGCGGCGGAAATATCGAAGACTACATGGCGCGTCATCAGCATGACGCCGATGCCGATGAACTGTGGTCGCATTTCCAGACAGTGATCAAATGGGTTGAAACCACATTCCCCGAAAGGCGTCCAATCATGCAAGGCGTCGATTGGGGAACTCTCCACGCAAAACATCGAAACGACACCCTGGACACGGGTGCGCTTGAGGATGAAATCAGGCACCTATTGAGCCTTGAAGACGCCGACCGAAAAAAACGTGATCCAGAAACTGCCGGGCGTATATCCGTATGTGCTCGATGGAAATGAGCAGCATCTCAACTTGCGCACTTTCAGCAAGAAACAGAAGACCGCGGCCTACGAGCGGCAGGAACGCAAGTGTGCGGAATGCAGAAAAGAATTCGAGTTCAGGCAAATGGAGGGTGATCACATCAAGTCCTGGAAGGACGGCGGACTGACCGTCGATGACAACCTGCAAATGCTCTGCAAGAAATGCAACCTCAAGAAGGGCGCCAGTTAGCGACAAAAGCGAAAGAGGGAGTTCGCAAGACACGGGCCAATGTACGCAGGGACCACGGTCCTTAACCGCAGCCTCCGCGGCAGCCTTGTTCCGGTGAAGGTGCGGCTTGGTCGGCGTCGCCGAAATGCAGCAGCAGGGCGTGAACTCGCGGAACGACGGGTTCAGGTCAGGATCCTCCCCCGCGTTCCCGGTGCGCCGGCCTTGAGGTTGTTGAGCTTCATTCGGGCAGGCACCCCGCCGAAGTGTTCCAGCGTCCCGCAGAGCGCCGTGGTCCGGCACTTCGCCGACTGGCTCTCCACCGCTTCCGCGCAGGTCAGAATCGAGGACGGCGGCACAACAACCGCGGTCCCGGCATCGCGGGGGCCGCCGGCCTTCACCGGCGACAGGGTCTGCCGGAACAGTCTGCGAAGGCGAACTCGCCGGGCGGCCAGTCGAAGTGCATGTGCAGCCTATCATCCGATGTCGACTGTTCGACGAGCAGTTCGCAGAAACGGCTGCAGCTGCAGGCCGGTTGGGCCGGCCGCTGCCGCGTCGTCGCAATGCCGGCGCCACTGCTCGCGCCTCGTCATGGCCACCTTGCGGCACTTGCGCGGTGCCTGCAGGGCCTTGCCGACCGCATTCCGGTCGGGCGCGTGGCGGGTCCCAGGGCGGGAAGGTCAGGTCGTTCGGTTCGGCGTCATCCCCGGGCAGCGGCCAGGCGACGCCGCCGCATTCGCACGCGCGACGACGTTCGCCGCAGTGCCCTTCGAGACGCCCGCCGCGGCCGCAGCTTCGGAAAGCTACTGGGCAGGTTCTTGGCGCAGCCTCGGGATTGATCGCAATGTCGTCATGTCGGTTCTCTTCTTTGATGCCCCTGCCTCCGCAAGTGCATCGTTCGGAAGCAGGTGTCGGGGGAGAACCGGCGCCTTCAAGCCGCTTTCTCGCGGATCAGCGACGGCGCGGACTGCTGCCCGGATCGACGGCTTTGGCCGCAGGACCGGAATGCCGACAAGTCCGTAGAGGAAATGAGGACAAACGGTCATGTGTCGTCGGAATCTGCATTCAGGTATCCCCCGTTTGTCAAGGGTACAGAAATGCCTTGGTCGCTATCGGCCCACCACACAATACTTCAGAGTTCTCAATCAGTTACGGAAAGGCCGATTGTCGATTTTCGCGATGCGTTCATCGAGATCATAGGAATGAAGGTCCATCAAGCGCTCGCAAAGTTGCAGTCCCTGTTCTCTCGTTTCAGGGATTCGGTGAAGCGTTAACGCGATGTCCGCAAGATCCCCGGCATCGCCAACCCACGCCCGGCCGCCGCCTTGCCGCGCTTTTGCCGATTCAAAAATCAGGGCGGTGACAATCCTGACCACGAATTTGGGGCGCCATCCAGTTCGCAGCAACTCCTTCAAGCCTTTGGTCAAAAAATGCGGGTCCGCTGAAAATATTTCGGGCTGCTCCAAAAAGGCCCCCAAGAGGTCTCCTGTATAGTCATCCGACGGCAGCGGATCGGCATTTGCAAAAACTGCGCCCAGTGCCTTGTTGACACGTCGAGATCCTGTAGCCGCCAAACGCACAAGGTATTTTGTCGCCATTGCCCGAAGGGCACTCTCAGGCCAAGCGACTGCGAATGTGTGGGTCAGGCCGACACGCATACTTTCGACGACTTCTGCATCGTGATCGTCGCCAGACAAGACTATTTTAGCCTTTCGATGCGCGTTTTCATCATACAGGTTGAGGCAGCAGTCCAGCGCAAATACTTCGCCCACCGCTTGCGGTCCACGTCTCCAATCACCGGAACTCCAGCCATCAACGACTTTGTCGGTAAACTGACGCGGCAGCCATGACATGACCTTCGACACCATTTGCACGCCGTCGACCGAGCAAAAGGCTTCGGGGTGCATCGAATAAAGCGATTCAAAGAAGGCAGTCGCCCGACCCGGGTCCGCCCCGGCCAAACGCCAAAGATCGTGTGCAATGGCGCGCCACACCTCGGGATTCTCGTGAAAGGTCAAATGCCTTTCCAGGACATCCAGCCATTTGTCTACGGCGGGCGATTCCCTGCAAAGACATGATTGCATGAGTGCGTTCAGGAAAGGATAGTTTCCGTGCGGAAGAACGTAGCCTCCCCACTGACTCCAAAGCAGGCTCCGATCAATGTCGTCATCATCGTTGCCTGCGAGAATGTCATTCGCACTGTCGCCTGCACCCGCGTCCGGGTCTGCCTCAGGCGCCCACTCGGAAATCCAGGATTCAAGCAACCTGCAGGCATTGTCGTTCAATCCACCTGCGCGATGGGCCACCGCGGACATGCACGAGGCCGCATCCTCGCGAAACTCCTGTGACGCGAACCCCCGTGAATCGAGTTCATGGACGCATGCGATCATGGCGTTGGGATCTGCCGAACTCTTTCCTAGTTCCTTCAAAGCTGCACCCGCAGGTCGTTCGGTTCTCCCCGCCTGAAACTTTTGGATCAGGCTCAAAGCGCGACCCGGAGCCTTACTCGCGAATTCCCCAAACTCCCTGGAGGCCTGGATGCTGCCACCCACATAGTCAGTACGCCGGCGCCGGGGATGATTCCACCCAGTATCGTCAGTCAGGTCGTCAAACAGCTTCAGGATCTGGGCGTTTGTCGCCCTATCCATTTGTTCGCTGGACATTGGGCTGACAACCCTGCGAAGCTCAGTGGGTTCAACCTCGCTACAATAACCTGGAAACGCTCTTTCTTCCTCCATGACATACGATTTTCCCGCTGCCGATAGTCGGTCGAATGGAAACGCCCTGATCAGGTTGAGCCGTGCTCTGCGCATCCGTTTTTGCCGCTCTCGTCTTGACTCTGCACTCCGACTTTCAGGAATTGTCCGATAGCATGTCCAGTTCCGAATCGCCTTTTCAAGACGCAATGCTTGCCCTTCGGTCAACCTTGGAACTACAGCGGAAATGAGCGCTTTGGTGTCAGCATGCCGTTTGAAAATGTCTCCAATTTCAAGCCGCCTCGAATCCTCCAGGAGATATTCCAGAACTGCATCAGGATGTCGATCCGCCAGCGTCGCAAGACCCCTCGCCAATAGACGATGCAGAACGTTGAGGTTGGACGCCTTGTTTGCTTGCACGAATTCGAGGAATCCCTTGGAATCGCTTCCTGCAAAACCGGTAACCGCCACGAAAATCGCCGACTGCAATGGCTGGTGTAAGGGTCCATCACGCAAAAACGCAAGGCCTTGATGGTTCCTGTATTGGTTCAGACATGGATTTTCCGGTATCGCCAGCCGGGTGAACATTTGAGTCAGCCACGGCCAAATCTCGATTACGAACTCCTTCGCGCACCGTCCGGCAATATCCTCGATGCCGTACCAATCCGTACCACCTTCGAGCAACCTTTGGTACAATCTCAAGTCTTCGCGGGGGCCAACCGTCTGCTTTACAGATCCTGGAATCAATTCATGAGAGGCAATGTCTCCGTCAAGCCTCACTCCTTCTTCGTCCAGTGCTCGCGTCGCTGCCCGCAAATGCTGCACAATGATTCTTGGCGCCAAATCCGGTCGGGATCTCGAAACCTTGTCGGCAAAGTTCTTTACCAAAAACGTGTCGTCGACACCGTAATCGACAAGTCGGCAAACCAGATCAACGCTGTCTTCGCCCCAATCACTGATGTTGCGCAGAACGGCAAATGCACAGTTGGCGTACTCCTTGTCGTTCGCCCAGTTTCTTTCGACCAACGTCAATACGTCCGGGGCGGCGAACGCCGTTGCAGCCCTCAAGACCGGCGTCACCTCCCACGCCTGCTCAGGTCCCGCCGTCATGAATCCTGCCAATCGTCCGGCAACTCGCCGGAACCATCCCGGACTGCCAGATACGGCCAATAGCACTACTCTCCGAAGAGTGCTTTCCTCAAGGAGGGGAAGCAGCCACTGCGCCTCTTGATCCCTTGGGTCTGGAATCCGTCCGAGAAAGCGAACCAACAGATCTCGGACGTGCGTCCGCAAGTCCTTTCGGCTCCACAGTGCGTAAAACTGCTTACGGTAGACGGCATAGTCGCTGTCCCTCAGGTAGTTCAACGTGCTCCAAAGCGTCGGCCGTACAAACAGAGACTGTCCTTTTTCCTCAACAGCATATTCTGCCAGCGTCCGGCCATCGCGAAGGAATCCGCTGGCGCGCAGGAAATCGAACACGGTCTGATGGCGAAACCCGACAGACAGCCCGTTCCCCGATAGTTTCAGGAGGCCCGATTCTTCCAGCCGTCCAAGTTCCTCGGGAAACCTGCGTTCGAATCGCCTTCGGCTTAGCCAGAGTTCCTCTTCATCTGCCATTTCCGCCGCAATGGTTTCCGCCACTTCAACAGTCCGCTCGCCGTGCGGGACCTCAAGCCGCCTTCTCACAATGCTGTTCAAGAGCGCATGATAGGATGCAAACAAAGGCACGCCTGTTGAATGCAGGCCGCATTCGAGAAACATGGCGAGATGCTGCGGCGTTCGCAGCACGTCCCGCACGTCCTCGCTCCAGTGACCGGTGTCAAGTCCGAGCACCTTCAGGAGAGAATCGACCTGCTCCCACGTCGGGCGTTGCAAAGTCACTTCGTCTGCGTTCAGAATCTTGAACCGAATATCGTTATGAAACTCGAACTCACGGCACGACACAAGAACAACGAGGTTTGAGATATCTCGAATTGAATTTACGAAGCGAGTAATTGACCAGAGCCGTTCGGTGTGTTGGTCCATGAGGTCGGACAACGCATCCAATTGGTCGATGAGGACGACGATCCGTTGATTCTTCCCAAGTTTCTGGAGTGCTTCCGTGACTGGAACCTCGCTTCCGATCCAATCCTCAAGATCTTGGAATGTTGAAGTATTCCTTGGCAGGCGATCCGCCTTGATTGCCAACAGCACGACATCTTCCGTTTTAAGGCGTACCCCCAGACGAGCCAGAATGGCCGACTTTCCGCTGCCAGGTTCGCCAAGTATCGCGGTTACGGATGATCCGTGACCCTTGGCCAGTTTGTACAGCTTGGCTAACTCCGGACGCTCAATCCAATGCCCATTGATTTCCTGTGGCCAATTCAGGAGATCGACCGAAACTTTTCCGAACACACTTTTTACCGCTGAAACATCAACGGAACCCTTTCGCCTCGTCGGTTTGGATTCACGGGAGGCGAACGTCAAGCGCCCGTCCTGACGGGAAAGTTGAGCCTCGGGTAACGGTACGCCTTGCACTCGGGCAATGCACTCCTGCAATCTTTGGAACTGATCATCCCATTGTCTAACGTCAGCCGGAAATGAGTGTGCATGGCAGTCAAACAGTTTTCCGAGATCCTCCGTCAACGACATGTCGAGCGCTGAAGGGCCAGGCATGCGGGCATTGCCCACCAGGATGGGAAAGATTTCTGTTTTTCCCGAAGCTCTACTTTCCAGCGCTATCGAAATTTCGCGCCGAACAAAGTCGATTTCCGGTTGATTTGCGCGTCCGTTTATTTCCTTTACCCAATCGGGTCCGATGATTACAAGGACGATCTTGGCGGTGCGAATCGCGTCATAGATTGCTTTTGGAAAGTCGTCACCCCATTCAATCGAATTCACGTCGAAGAACAGTTCATCATCAGGATACCAGTGCCGGAGCCTGTCATGCAAGCGACCGGCGTGTCCTCCAGCATCGCTTCGGCGATAGCTGCCGAAAATAGATGGCATATCAGTCTTTTATCCTGTGTCTTGTTGGTGCGGTTCTTGGTTCATGCGTTGGTGTTCAACGTTTAGGTGCGTCAAATACTTATGCATGAGATCACATTGGATGACATACAACATTTTTCCGACATGACACGCAATTTAATTGTTCCCCGGCCCACTTTGAAGTGCAACATCGGAGATGGTGGCGACCTGCGTCTATCGCCGCGGGATGTTGCGAATCGGCCGGATGGCGAAGACAGTCCCTGTGTCGAAGCAGGGAGGCCGCCATGCAGAAGGGCTGCCACTACCTGACGTGTGCCAAACGAGGCCAGACATCTGCACAGAGGAAAGGCGGGCCGTGGCGATCTCCGATGCGGCGCCCCGGATTCGCAATGTCGGCGCGGAGTTGCAGTCTGGCCTGAAGTTCACCGTCATTCCCGATCCGCGCCACGCGGTCGAGTACGGGGGTGCCGCCTTGCGGGAACCCTGTCCCGAAAGGGCGGAACGAAAGGAGTGGCTGGAGGCGGTCGGGACGGACCCGAAGGCCGGAAGGGTCGGATGCGGTCACTGCCGCACTCGCGCCGCATCGTCACGAGGATGAAGCCGTGGCGGATGGCGAATGATGGGCTGGCAGAGGGGTGGAGCACCGATCGGAAGGGCGGCGACCGACTCTGCCTGTTCCTCCGTCGGCATGGAAGTAAGCCGGACCGGAAAGGCGGCAGGCATTCGGGCCGCAGTCGCATCCCGAACCGCGTGGACATCTCCGAGCGCCCGACGGTGGTGGAGACGAAGGAGCGTTTCGGCTACCGTGAGGCGAACGCGATCATGGGGAAGGACCGCAGCGGCGCGTTGGCGTCCCCGGTGGACCGGGCGTCGAAATACACGCTTCTTCGTCAGATCGGCGGAAAGCAGGCGGCTGCCGTCGTTTAGGGTCGGGGCGCCACCGGGCTGCTCCGGCTTCCGCGTACGTGCCCGGACAGGCTGTCGAGGATCGCCTCGCGGTCGTCGCCCCTGCAGAGGCCGTCGGGGATGCGACGGCCGCCGGCGCCGAAGGAGTTGGCGAGGGTGCCGCCGATGCGGACTCCTGCCCAGTCGATGATCTTCCGCGCCCGGGTTCGGAATGGCGAGGTCGAACCGGCACAAGTGCGCCGACCGGACGCTGTAGGCGACATCGGTCCTGCGGCCCCTGGTCTGCCTAGCCTGCCTGGCGTGTACCAGCGTTGCCGTGCCGCCGGGCGTCGGATTCCCCAGCAATAATACGGTAAGGCCTGTCGGATGCCGACGGATGTTCCGGGGCGGGAACACTGATCAATCGGGATCCGCGGTACGGTCCTGAAGCCCGAGACTTTCCGATATCCTGGCTCCGATCCGCTCCGCCGCCGCCTCGATCTCCCGGTCGCCTGCATGGGCGTAGCGAAGCGTCATCGTCGCCTTGCTGTGACCCAGAAGCCGGGCCACGACCGGCAGGGGGACGCCCTGCATGACGGCCTGGGTTCCGAATGTGTGGCGAAGGTCGTGAAGCCGCACGTCCTCGATCCCGGCTTCCCGGCGCACCTCGTGCCAGAGGGGCAGGCCGTCCGATAGCGGCCTTGCAGGATCTTTCGGAGAGGGAAACAGGAACTCGCCGGACGCTGCCGCGAGGCGGCGCTCAACGATGTCCCGGGCCTTCCTGTTCAGGAAGACCGTTCGCGGCCCCGTCTTGCTGTCCTCGAGCCTCAGGAGACCGGAATCCGCTTCCCGCCTCCGCAGGCGGACGATCTCGTTCTTGCGGCAGCCGGTCAGCAGCAGGAGGCGGACAATGTCGGCCTGCAGGCACCGCCTCCCGCCTGCATGGCGGTCGAGGACACCATGCAGGCGGTCGATCTCGTCCCGGGACAGGAACCGCGTGCGTTTCGGGCGCGGGTTCGGCCTGACGCCCCGGGCCGGGCTGGCCGCGATGTGTTCAAGCCTCACCGCGTGGTTGAGGACGTGACGCAACACCTCCAGCGCCTTGTTGGCGCCTCCGGGCGACGTCCGGCTGTAGTCGTCGAACCAGCGGTGGACATGGGCGGGCGTGATCCTGTCAATGCGAAGGTCGCCGAAGGTCGGCAGGAGCTGCGCGCGCAGCGCCGCGTCCCGACCGCGGGTCGTTGCCGGCTTGCAACGGGGAAGCCAGGAATCGCGCCACGGGCCCTTGGCGAAGGCAGCGAACGCCGGCGCCGCGGCCTTCCGGTCCGTCCCTTCGGATTGCAGCCTCAGGCATTCCCGGCGGGCCTCGTCGACAGTCAGCAGCGCGGCCGGACCAAGGGATGCCTTCGTGTCGGGGAAGTGGCAGACGAAGGTCCGGGCACCCGACGGATGGACGCGAACGCCCAGCGCCGGAACCCGGGTGTCGCGAACCGTGCATTCGCGCGCCCCCGGTTTCAGCCGGCGGACGCCGGCGTCGGTAAGGCGAACCCTGTTCATGATTCCGTTCCTCCGAGTATGTCGCCCACCGCGTCTGCCGCGTCGCGCAAGGCGCTCTCGGCAAGGTGCGCGTACTTGAGGGTCGTGCCTGAATCGCCGTGACCGAGCAGGCGGCCGACGACGGGGACGGTCTCGCCCTGCATGATGGCGATGCTCGCGTAGGCATGGCGAAGGTCGTGAAGCCGCACGTCCGCCAGTCCCGCGTCGGAACGCACGCGCTGCCAGAATCTGTCGGTCGCTGTCTTCGAGACCGGTTTGCCGTTCCGACGCGACGGAAAGATCCAGCGGGATGTCTTCGGCAATCCCGCCAGCACGTCCCGGGACGGCGATGACAGCCACACGGTTCGGGGACCCGTCTTGCTGTCGCGGAGGTACAGGTTCCCGTCGCGGAAGTCCCGCCATTGAAGGGTCCGGATCTCGCCGCCCCGGCAGCCGGTCAGCAGAAGCATCCTGACGATTGCCGTCTGCAGCGGCCGGTCAGTCTCGTGCGTTGACAGGACTCCGCCGAGGCGGCGGAGTTCGGCGTCGGAAAGGAAGCGTTCCCGGCCCTTCCGCCGGTAGCGCCTGATGCCGGTGCACGGGTTGCTGTTCTCGGGACGGCAGCCCCAGACTTCGGCCTGGGCCATGATGACGGACAGCACCGGCGCCGAACGGTCGGCGGCGACAGGCGTCGCATGCAGCGACATGAACCAGTCCCGGACGTCCTTCCGGGTGATGTCCGCGATCTGCCTCCCCCCGAACCATGGCAGGATCTGATTGCGGAGATACGCCCTGTTCACCCTCAGTGTGGAGGGCTTCCAGTGGCGGGAATAGCGGAGGAACACTTCCTCCGCGACGGTCTCGAAGTGGGTATCGTCCGGCGACCTTGCAGCAGGCCGGCCCTTCCGGATGGCGGCGAGTTCCGTCCTTGCCGCATCGCGTGCTTCGGCCAGGGCCATCCGGCCCGGCTCGCCTACGAGTTTCCAGACACGCCGGCCTTCATGCTGCGTGTGGATGAAGAACCGTTTCCGTCCGGAGGGCATGACCCTGACGCCGAAGCCCTTCAGGGCGGCGTCACGGACGTCCAGTGCCGACTTTTCGGGTTTGAGCGCGTTGATTCGCGCTTCCGTGAGCCGCACTCTCGGCATGTCTTCCTCCCGCAGTCAGTTGCAGACGCGGAGGAATCATGGTCGAAACCTGTCCGCATCCGCAGGTTGAGGAAGGAAAAACAGACGTTATAACAGGGCCTTAGAACCGAAGGTGCGTTTCCTGGTGTGAGCCCATGCGGACAGGATCGCTGTTGGCACCATCATGGCAAGCGACGTTCCGACAGCCAGCGGCATCGCTCCGTCCGGATCAAGACCCCGCGTCAGGAAAGTCTCGTAGAATATCGGCACGCTGATCGCTCCGCCGCCGACACCGAACAGACCGGCCAGCAGGCCGATGGCCGCGCCCGAAGCGATCAGCGTCGCCGCCAATGGCAGCAGTTCCGAAAAATCGTGAACGGCTCCGTGGAAACCCGTCATTGAATCCGCAAATGGCGCAAAAGGACCCTACCGGTCCAGCATGAACCGGGTCAGGCTCGATCCATCAAACCCGCCCAGGTCCGATGCGATGGCCTTGTCATAGACCTCCCGCGCCGCTGCCGACAGCGCCGTCGGCGCGCCGCTTAGGCCCGCCAGCTCAAGGGCCAGACCCAGATCCTTCCGCAGCCCGTTGATATCGAAAGTCCCCTGCTGGTCATTGCCTTCCAGCGTCGAGATCACGAAGTTCAGCCGGTTTTTCAGCATCGCCGGCCCGGCGGAACTGTCCGACATGACGCTGGCTGCCAAGCCGCGCTCCACACCCTGCCCAGCGAGCAGCGACAGCGCCTCTCCCATGCCGGCCCAGTAGAGGGCGAGCGGCAGATTGACTGCGAGCTTCATGGCGGAGCCGGCGCCTACGGGGCCGAGAAGTTCGACACGTTTGCACAGCGCTTCGGCCACCGGCCGCCCCCGCGCGAAGGCTTCCTCCGATCCCCCGGCCATGCCGAGAAGCGCGCCCTTCAGGGCCGGGCCCACGGTTCCGCCGACCGGGCATTCAAGATACATGCAGCCCGCAGCGGCGGCCCGCGATGCAAGCGCCTGCTGCTGTTCAGGCAAAAGCGTGCTCATCTCGATCCAGAGCCTTCCCCCGATCCCGGCCCGCAGCAGTCCGGCCTCTCCGTCCAGAAGGCCCGCAATGGCGGCGTGGTCGGTCAGCGAGGAAATGAGAATTTTGGACCGCGCGGCAAGCGAGGCCAGGTTTTCGGCGCGGGCGGCGCCCGCCTTCACCGCGGCCGCTGTCCGGCCCGGGCTCCGGTTCCAGACTGTCACTGCAAAGCCCCGGTCCGCCAGCCGGGTTGCGATTGCGGTTCCCATGCGGCCAGTGCCGATGATGCCGATCTTTTCTGCAGCCATGACGATGTCTCCCTTCGCTGAGTCAGGCCAAGTTGCTCATGGACCGTTCCGTCTTGCCCGATGCGGCCCATGAATTCTGTTTCCGCTGTGGGGCGTCCGCCGCCCCTGCCACGACGGCCTTCGCAAGAACCGTCCCGGAAATCAGGGCCGCATCACTGCCGGCAGCGGCCGAAACTGCCCGCCGCATGTCAACACCGCCGACGGCGCGCGCAGCACCCTCTTGCGGCGGATGGCCTGCGGCTGGATCCGAAACCCTTGCGCCCGCCGGCGCAGAAGGCGGGACCGCGCCGCTGAGGATTCCCGCAGCCCGGCATGCGGCGTTCGCAACCGCGGCGGTGGCAAGGGCCGCTGGACTGTCATGCGCCGCGAGGTCCGAATATCCGGTCAAGCGGCAGCGGCTCCAATAGTGATCTTGAGAGGTGCCAAGCCATCGGCCTCGACCTCGATCATATCGCCGGTGATGACGGGACCGACGCCGGCCGGTGTGCCGGTCATGATCAGGTCGCCCGCCCTCAGCTGGTATTGCTCAGAGATTTTGGCGATGATCTCGCTTGTGTTCCAGATCATCAGATTCACATTGGCCTCCTGCCGGACCTCGCCGTTGACCTTTGTGCGCAGGACATGATTGTCGATATGGCCGGCATCCTCGACGCGTGAAACCGGCCCCACCGGCGCGGACATGTCGAAGGACTTCACGACTTCCCAGGGCATTCCCTTCTCTATGGCCAGAGCCTGGCAGTCGCGGCGCGTCATATCGAGTCCGACGCAATAGCCGAAAATATGCGAACAGGCGTCAGCTTCGGCGATGTTGTAGCCGCCGGACCTGAGCGCGACGACAAGTTCGCCTTCGTAATGAAAATTCTGCGTGAAGACAGGATACGGAATCTCGCCGCGGTCCGCGACAACGGCGTCTGTCGGTTTCATGAAAATCACCGGCGGGTCGCGCTCATCGGCCTTCATTTCCTGAATATGCGCCGCGTAGTTTTTTCCGATGCAGTAGACCCGGCGCACCGGAAATCTCTGATCAGAATTTATGACTGGGATGCACGGTCGTTCAGGCTTTTTCACAGCTTGGCCGTTCATTTTCCGCAGACTCCTGAACTCCCGGCTGGCTGGATATTACAATTTTTCCTTTGCGTCCATTCCGGAGGGGCAGGGGCATCCCACGCTGATTTCGGCTGGTTTTCCTTGACACCGGGCTTGTCTGCGTTGCATGCGCGCGCGACCGCGGAGCCGGAATTTTCCGCTGGCGTTCCCGTCCCGGACGTGCGATGCTCCGGCCATGTCGATTCGCAAGCGCCTCGAGTTCCATGCCCCGTTTCGCGGGATGCCGGCGGGGTTTTCCCTGTCGGACGTCGAGATCCGGCTGGCCAGGCCGCAGGAGCGCCCGCTCTGGGACTCGCTGATGGACGAGCGCCACTATCTCGGCTTCCAGCGGCTGGCGGCCCGCGGCCTGCGCTACGTGGCAAGCTTCGGGGACCGGTGGCTGGGCCTGGCGGCGTGGCAGAACGGCGCCTTCAAGTGCGCGCCCCGCGACAGGTGGTGCGGCTGGAAGCCGGAGCAGCAGTTCCGGCGGCTGGAGATGGTGGCGAACAACACGCGTTTCCTGATCCTGTCCGAGCCGGGGGTGTTCCCGAACCTCGCCTCCTTCTTCCTTGCGGGGATGACCCGCCGGCTCGCCGACGACTGGCTGGCGGCGCACGGGCACCGGGTGCTCCTGGCGGAGACGTTCTGCGACCCGGCCAGGTTTTCCGGCACGATGTACAGTGCGGCACGATGTACAGTGCGGCGGGCTGGCGGATGCTGGGCCGGACGAAGGGCTTCGCCCGCGCCAACGGGCGCTGCACCGATCCCCACGGCAGGCCGAAGGAGATCTTCGCGGCGCCGCCGGGCCCGACGCCCGGGCGCTGCTCTCGAGCCCGCAGCCGCTGCCGCCGGACGTGGCGCCTCCCGCCGGCCCCGGTCTGGCGCCGCGGGACCCCGGGACGATGCGCTCGCTGCACGCCGAGCTGATGAGGATCCCCGACTTCCGCCGGGCGCAGGGCAGGAAGCACGCGGTGGCCTGCGTGCTCGCCGTGCACATCCTCGCCGAGCTCGCGAACATGAAGGGCTGCCTGGCCGCCGCGCAGTTTCGCGCGCTCGCTGTCGCAGGAGGAGCTTGCCGCCGTCGGCGCCTGGCGGAACCCGAAGACGGGGCTTCGCGAGCCGGTCTCGAAGTCCACGATCCACAGGGTCGTGCAGTCGGTCGACCCCGAGGCGCTGGAGGACGTGGTCGGCCGCTGGTCCCGGCCCCGGCTTCCCCTCGCCCGGGCGCTCGCCGCCGACGGCAAGCGCATCCGCGGCGCCAACCGCAACGGCGACGGCCATCACGAGACCGTGGCCCTCGTCGACCACGCGACCGGCGCGCCCTTCGCGCTCCTGAACTTCGGCGACGAAGGCGGCGGGCCGGCGGCCACGCACGACCTCCTGGAGCGCAGCGACGTCCGCGGCCGGGTCATCACCCTCGACGCGCTGACCGCGGTCCGCAAGACCGCGAAGATGGTCACCGGGCGCTGCGGAGCCGACTATGTCTTCTCGGTCAAGGGCAACGCGCCGGAGACCTTCGGCATCCTCGACGGCATCGACTGGGAGAGGGACGCCACCGGCCGCTTCGCGGAGGATCTCGAAAAGGTTCACGGCCGCCTGGAGCAGCGCTCCATCAGCGTCCTGACGCCGCTCAAGCGCCTGATCAACTACCCCGGCGTCAGCCAGATCGCCCGGATCACCCGCTACCGGGAGCCGCTGAAGAAGGACGGCGACGATGGGGGAAACGACTGCACCGAGATCGCGTATGTCATCACCTCGCTGGATGCCGAAGCCGCGTCGCCGGAGGAGCTGCTGAAGCTGAATCGCGGACACTGGAGTGTGGAGAACCTGAACCACCGCCAGAGGGACTGCGTCTTCGGCGAGGACGCCTGCCTGACCCGCACCGGCAACGGCCCGGCGAACCGGGCCAGCCTGAACAGCATCGCGCTCGCGGCGGTCTTCGCCAGCCGCCGCGAGGCGGAGAGCCTCGCCGAGACCCGGCGACGCCTGCAGCTGAACCGCAGCGAGGCCATCGCCGCCCTGACCCGGCCCTGAGAGCCGGGCCGCGTCCGGGCCGGCTCCCGGACGCCGCCGGCAGGCCGCCAAGCCCCGAAAACGAATCACCAAGGGACCGGAACCGGCGCCCGCGACGGCGCGCGGACGGCTCCGCAAACCCGGAATCCGGCCGGAACGCCCCGGTCCGCCCCCCGTTCGGCGGCAAATCGGAAAATCGCCAACAGCGTGGGAAAGTCCTGTCCGGAGGGGCGTGATTCCGGTATGGCGCGATTTTTCGGGTATTGAGGTTGTAAAGCGAATCACGCGGCGAGCGCCACCAAGGCCTTGTTGTCGTTTGCGGGTGCAGGTGGCTTCCATTGCTGCCAACTCCTTGAAAGCGTGGACCATGCCCGGTCGAAACGACCGGACTTGAGCAGTGCCCGGAATGTCAGTACGCCCTGGCCGCCGTCACGTCCCCAGCGCTGGCCGGACCTCTTCAGCCTCTGGGTCACGAGCATGCGATTCCCGCTTTCCACGGCGCCCGAACCGATCGGATAGCCCGCATCGGCGATTTCGCTGCAGGCCATGCGTTTTCGGTTGTTGCGAAAGAAACCGAGTTCCCGGGCAATGTCGGCGCTGCCCTTTCCCTTCCGTTTCAGATAGCGGAGTGCGTCGATCACCTTGCCGACCCCCTTGGGATCGTGACGAAGGATGTGGCGCCATTTCTCGAACCAGGCCGTGCCTTCCGCGCTGTCCGGACCGAAGGCGGCATCGGCCGCGACCTTCAAATGCTGAGTCGAGTGCCAGAAGTCGACCAGCATGACATCGGGGCAAAGCGTGTCCAAAAATGACCAGTTTTCTCGGGCCGCATCCGCGATCGCCACGACCTTGAGATCCTCCTTGCGCCTCAGCCAATGGAACACTTCCTGGCTCGCCCGCGCCTTCAGGCTTGTCTTGCCCTGCTCCGGGAGACGCCCGAAATACCGGGCCTGCACCGTGTTGCCCTCGGCGTCGAGCATGGCGACAATGCCACTCGACGCCTCGCGCCAACCCGGCTCCACCACGTGCCCGTCCACCGTCTCGGCATTCATGCGAACCATGACCCCGTCGAGGGAAACGAGCAGTGCGACCGCGTCCTCGTGAAGCTCCTCATCTGCCCGAAGCTCCACCATCAGATCACCAGAAAAGCCCTCGAAGCGGCGACCCGCCTCCGTGGAAATCTGCACCAGGGTGCTCGCCGATGGCCCCTTGCCGCACAACCGTTCCCACGCCTCCGCGCTCTCGCGGGCGGTCAGGTTGCTCATGAAATACAGCGAAAGACCCGCCGCCGCAGGCGTCAGGCCGCACTCGGTCAGCCCGAGTGCACTCTCGGTCGGGAACAAGGCTTCGCCCCCGCCCGACGACGGACGGTAGCGCGAGCGGTCGAATGCGACCGGACCGAACAGCGTCATCGCATGGCCGGTCGAGGCCTCGACCTTCCTGTAGATCTCGCCCTCGGCTTCCAGGGACACGCCATGGTCGTCAATCAGCTCGAAGGTATCGCGCAGGACCGAGCAGGCGAGTTCATGGAAGCGGTCGCGAAACGCGACCTCGGCCTTCAGCGGGTCCTGCCTGAACATCGCTGCAAGATCCTCCGCCATGTCGAGTTCGGCGGCCGCCAGGGTCAGGGAACCCATCGCATGTGCCAGGCGTTCCTGGGCCGTCTTCGCGACCTCGTCGTTCAGGGCGGTGTTGGCAAAGGGTGTTTCGGCCTGTAGTTTCTGCATCGGAGTGCTCCTTTATAGCCCCGTTTTCGGAGCTCTTTTTGTTGTGTTGGAGCACTCTACCACGCCCCCCTTCCGAGGTCAGGCATGCAACCGAGATCGCCGACACGTGGAAAATCTGCAGTTCGTGTGGGAATTTTTCGCGAAAATCCGCGAAACTGGAGATCAGCGCCGTACAGGCAACAAAATAATGGCGTAATTACAGCGCACTAAAAAAACGCAATCCGCCATGCGAAATACACGCCCTTCCGGAGAACGCAACGGGTGTGAATCTCGCAAGGCGACATGATCTGGCGCGGATGGAGGGATTCGGCGGCTGCGAATCAGGCGAAAGCGGGTGTTCCGGCGTGTTTTGGCCGGTCGGGGCGGCGGGATTTCGGGTCGGTCCGGAGTTTTGTCACCATCGGGAGAAATTGGGAATGTTCCTTCCGCACGACATCGCTATCGTACGGCCAATCACAAAACTCGGCGTTTCGCCGAAGCAGGGAGCATTCCCGACGACGCTCTCGCATGCCTGTTCGGCGCTGTCCAACCCTCCCGGCATGTCCGGAATTGCCGATGCGGCGGCTGCGGACATCCGCCGCGAGGTCCTCGAACGCCTTGCCGCGGCCGGTGCCGGGTGCGGCCTTGCCGAGGTCGGGATGCCGGTTTTCGATTCCGTTGCCGCGGCGGGTCGGGAGATGCTGCGGAACCTGATCGAAGCCCGCGATGTCGCCGCGCCCCGGCTGGTGCGGGACGACAAGCCCTGGCACCGGGCCGGTGCCACCCGCAAGACCATCATGACCCTGCTCGGGGAGGCGGGCCATGTGCGCAGCCGCTTTCGCCGCCGTGACGAAACCATGTCATGGATGCCGGTGGACGAGGGTCTCGGGCTGACGGGGGCTGGACGGCGCGGCCGGCGGCGGAGGCGGCGGCGGCGACGGCGGCCCGCTGCGCCTGCCAGGATGCGGAACAGCTGCTGCGGAAGACCGGCGCGATGACTCCGTCGGCGAGTGCGCTGCAGGATCCGGCGCGCGCGGTGCACGAGCGCCGGAGCGCGGCCGGGGATGCGGCGGCGGAGCAGGTGCGGGAGGCCGAAGGCATTCCGGGCGCGGCGGCATCGGCGGCGGTTTCTCTGGATGGCGTGATGGTTCCGATGCGTCCGGGCGAGGACGGGCGCGCGGAGGCCTGCTGGCGCGAGGCCTCCTGCGGGACGGCATCCTTCCTCGACAGGGAAGGGACGCGTCTTGCCGGCGTTTGCCTGGCACGCATGCCGGAGGCGGGCATGACCGGCCTGAAGGCGCGGCTCCTGGGCGAGGTTGCGCGGATCCGGGAGGTGCGTCCCGACCTGGTGCTGGCGGCGGCGGCCGGCGGGGCGCTGTCGAGCCGGGAGTTCCTTGCGAAGCCGGACCCCCATGCGGAGGTTCTCGATGTCTGGCACGCACTCGAACACCTTCATGTCGCCGCACAATCCGCACGTGATCCGGACCGCTGGTTCCGGAAGCGGCGCGGTGTGCTGATGAACGAACACGGCGGGGTGGAACGGGTCATCCGGGCCATGCGCTGCCTGCGGGACAGTTGCGGTCGTGGCCGTGGAGACGTGGAGCGGGAACTGGAATACTTCCGCAGGAACGGATCGCGCATGCGCTGTCGGGCCCTGAAGGACCGCAATCTCCCGATCGGGAGCGGTGTGGTCGAGGCTGCGAACAAAAGCATCGCGACAAAAGGATTCAAGGGCTCGGGCATGCGATGGAGCATGGAGGGCGGCCAGGCGGTCATGACCTTTCGGGCGCTGATCCTCTCAGGCCGGTTCGACCGCGCGTGGACCGCACTTGCGGCAAATGACAACGCAAATCCAACCCGACAGGTCCTCGCAGCATGAGCCCAATAACGTCGCCATGTTGAATTTACACCCAACGCAACCGTTTCCAGGCCGTTCCGAACTCTTCGGCATCCGCGCCTGACCTGCAAAACCGATGCGCCACGGCGGAAGCCGGAAGTGATGGATGCATGTCTTTCCCATGCATCCCGGCCTGCCTCGGCTGACTGATGGTGGCAATGCTTTCATCTTGCGTTATGATGCTGCTGGAATAAAACATAATTCACGTTGCGGCCGATGGGACGGCCGCAAAAAGGGAGGAACAAATCCATGCGGATTAGCAATGCATTCAAATGCCTGACGACCGGCGCGGCTGCTGCCGTGCTGTCGGCAGGCTTCGCAGTCACCGCGACGGCCCAGACTGAGATCACGGTCGCCGTGCCGAACCCGTCGGCCATCACCTGGGCGCCGATGTGGGCGGCGATCGGCGAGGGCTATTTCGAAGAGGAGGGGCTGAGCATCGATGTTCAGGCTGTCGACGGCTCGTCTCAGGTGCTTCAGGCCATGTCGGCCGGCCAGGCCGAGATCGGGGCTCCCGGCCCCGGCCCGGTTCTGGGTGCCCGCGCGCGCGGGCTTGATGTCGTGTTCATCTACAATCTTTATCCCAAGAGCGTTTTCGGTCTCTTGGTCAAAGCCGACTCCGGCCATATGGGCCCGACCGACCTTCAGGGCAAGGTTGTGGGTGTCGGCACGGCGGACGGGGCGGAGGTCTCCTTCGCCCGGGCGATTCTGAACGATGCCGGAATGAACGAGGGCGACGACTACACTTTCCTGCCCGTGGGCGATGGCGGCACGGCGGCTGTCGCGTTTCTGCGCGGCGATGTCGACGCCTATGCCGGGGCCGTCAGCGACGCGGCCATCCTGGCAAACCGCGGCCTGGTTTTGAGCGAGATCACGCCCGAACCCTATCTGGCCTTTTTCGGCAACGGATATGCTGCGCTGCAGAGTTACATTGACGCGAATCCCGGCGTAATTGAGGGATTCGGCAAGGCCTTGGTGCGGGGCATGCGGTTCATCTCCGATCCCGCCAACGAGGACGCTGCCCTCGATCACATGGCGGCGGGCAACCCGCAGGAAGGCGAGGACCGTGAATTCGCCTCCTCGCTCCTTGCCGCGGTTGTGGAGCGCATGACGCCGACCGACACCTACATCGGCTCCGGCTTCGGCTTTCAGCCGCCCGAACATTGGGAGACCTGGCAGGAAAGCCTGCTTGCCGCAGGCGATCTCGAAGCTCCGTTCGACGACCTGACAGCGGGTTATTCCAACGACTGGATCGCCGGCTGGAACGCAGAGTGAATCAGGACGTCCCGCGGGCACCACAAACAGGTAAACCGGCCGGACAACGGCCGGTTTACCAGATCGAGCGGCTTTCGAAGGTTTACGCCCGCAATGCGTTTCAGGCGCTGAAAGATGTCAACCTCACATTGCGGAAAGGCGAGTTCGGCGCGGTCATCGGCTCATCGGGCTGCGGAAAGACCACTCTTCTGAAAATCATGGCAGGGCTCATGCCGCCGACCGCGGGCAGGGTCATGCTTGAAGATCAGCCGGTCATGGGTCCGCGCCGCGATATCGGCATGATGTTCCAGCAGGCCACGCTGCTGCCGTGGAAAACCACGCTGGGAAACGTGCTGCTTCCCATCGAAATGCGCGACGGCAAGGCCGCCGCGCGGCAGGCGCGGGGCCGGGCCCGCGAGCTGCTGGAACTTGTGGGCCTGGCGCGCGCCGAGAATATCTATCCGGGAGAACTGTCAGGCGGCATGGCACAGCGCGGGGCGATCTGCCGGATGCTGATCACTGACCCTGCGGTTCTGCTGCTCGACGAGCCGTTCTCGGCGCTTGATGAACTGACCCGGGATTTCATGAACATGGAACTCCAGCGCATCTGTCTGGAGCGTGAGGCGACGGCTTTCCTCGTCACCCATTCGATCCCGGAGGCCGTGATCCTGGCCAACACGATCTACATTATGGATGCCAATCCCGGCCGCATCGTGGAGGTTGTCCATATTGACCTGCCGCAGCCCCGGAACCTCGACATGATCAACACCGCGAAATTCGGGGAAATCGTTCACCATATCCGTGAGAAGCTTGGCCGTGAGGCCTTTGGATCATGACGGAGCAAACCGGCCGGATTTCCGCAGCGACCGACGGCCGGGCGGCTTTCACCGGCGACACCGTCTGGGAAGAGCGCGATCCATTCATCGACCGGATACCCCGTTGGGTCGCGATGACCGGGCTCTTCGTGCTGATAGTGGGAGTCTGGTGGGCCGTGGCCGCGTTTGAGATCGTTTCGAACATAATCCTGCCGGGGCCCGGCGAGACTTGGAACGATTTCGTTTTCGTTGGCGGAAATATGCTGGACGGCGGCTACATGCTGGAGGCGCTGATCACCACGACAAAGACCGTGCTCTTCGCCTTTCTCCTGGCGATGACGATCGGCTTTTCGCTGGGCGTACTGGTGGGCGAGACCAAATTCGGCGAACGCGCGGTGATGCCTTACCTGGTGGCCATTGACACCATGCCGAAAGTCGCTTTCGCTCCGCTCTTCATCGCCTGGCTCGGTTTCGGCATTTCTTCGAAAGTCGCGTTGGCCACATTCATCGCGACCTTTCCCATCGTCGTTTCGACCGCGGCGGGCCTCTATGCCGCGACCGAGAATGAGCGGATGCTGTTCAAATCCATCGGCGCGAACCGGATGCAGATTCTGGTCCGTCTGAAACTGCCGACGGGGCTTCCGTATTTCTTCACCGGCCTCAAGATTGCGGCGGTCGGCGTTATGGCCGGGGCCATCACGGGCGAGTTCCTGGGCGGCGGCGAAGGCGTCGGCGCGCTCATCCGCGTTTCCGCCTCGCAGCTCAACACGCCGCGTGTGTTCTCGCTGATCATATATCTCAGCTTTCTCGGGCTGGCCCTGTTTCTCGCCGTGGTCTGGGTGCAGAAAACATTCGTGTTCTGGAACAAATCCGACAAACCCGGCGGACTGGCATGACCGGCGGATGAAGCGGCGGCAGATTCTTCTCGCCATGCCGAACAGCGGCGGCCGGGGCTGAAGAGTTTCTGCAGGTCAGCCGAATGACGGAAGTCTTCTGGGCGCAGCGGACATAGACGCGGTGAGTCGGCGCAGACATTGCCCGGGGAACCGGTCGCCGCGTCCGGACGGCCGGCGGACGCGGCTTCGGCCATCCGCGCCGGGTCGGTGGGGGCGGGCAGGGCCCGATCCATCGTGTCTATGTCGACCGGCTCGTCGCCCGCGCTCTTGCGGCGCCCGACATGGGAATCGGAGCAGGCTGCAAGGGCGGCGATCTCCAGCGCCGCATCGTCGGTCCGCTCGCGCACTGTCTGCGACATCAGGGCGAGCGACAGCACCAGGCAGAGCGCCCGCCCGTTCCGGCCAGCTCCTCGGCGATGCGCAGCCCGGTCAGGGTCGTGCCGGTCCCGCAGGCCATGAGCAGCGTGCCCCGGCTGCCCCACTCGGCGAGGCCGCCGACGGCGGCAGCGAATGCGTCCCGCTGATGCGGGCGAAGCTCCTTCAGCTCGAGGACGCGGCGGATTTCTCCAGATGTCGCGAACGCCACCCAGTCGATCGGGATGTCGTGCAAATCGGGTCTATCTCGACTATGGTACATTACCCACCACAGGATCGGCCTAAACCAACATAGATACCGAATCCGCCATAGGGAACTTGATTTCGGCCAGTAATGGCGGAGGCATCATCGAACTTGCGGCTCCCAGTTGCCCGGGACGATCCTCTGCGCGGATTTGGGGGGCAGGACGCCGGTGTTGTCTTGCAGCCGATCCTGCGTGAGATCGTACTCGCCGAGCAGGCTTATGTACCGCCATGTCATGGGCGAATGGAGCGCGACCATCTTCAGGATCCTGTCCCGCTCTTCCGGCGTCCTGGCGGCTTCAACCAGACGGCTCAGGCAGAGATGGTTCCAGCAGTTGATGCTGTTCCTGATCAGGCGGTTGCAGCCCTCGGCGATTTCCTGGTCCTTCTTGTCGGAATGTTCGAGACCGCGCTGGTTCACGACCGCGACGGCCCGGGTGAAGCCGTTCGCGCGCCCGACCTTGTTGAGCTGCTTCTCGATCGCCTGCCGCAGCCCGACCTGATGGATGCAGCGCAGGACGAACATCGACTTGATGATCCGGCCGAATGCCTTCATCGCCGCGTAGAGCCTGTGCTGCCGGGAATGCGAGTTCAGGCGGCGGAAGATCTCGGAGGCCGTCGCCTCCTTCAGCCTGATGGCGGCAACAAGGCGCAGCAGGTCGTCCCATGAGACGCGAACGGCTTTCTCGTTGACGTGCGTCGCCGGCGTGATTGGCCATTCGGCCTCCTGATCGCTGCCACTCCGGAACCGGTAGAGCTTGTGCTTCTTGAGGTCCCTGAATCCCGGTGCGCAGGAGATGCCCGGCAGATGCGCGACACGGAAGGCCGCCTCCATGAAGCCGTGCTCGTCGGTGGAATGGATGTCGCTCCTGACCACGTCGTCGTGCATCAGCCCGTCGATCACACAGGTGCTCTCGCGCCCGGCGGCGCTGAATGCCGGCGGGTGCCAGAGGAAGCTGCGCACGTCGATGAAGGTGCAGGCGCTGACGCCCTGCAACCGGCCGAAGTGCCTGACCGTATGGCTGGCGTTGAGCGAGGGTTTCCGGACCTCGAACTTCCGGCCGTCGCTTGACGTTTGGAGCGCCTCGCGCGAGCGCCGGTGGATCTGCGGCAGATCCATGCGCTCCATGGCGGCCACGACACGGTCGTTGCCGGCCACGACGTTGTCGAGCGAGAATTGCCGGATGACCGCGTGCTCCAGCTCGCGCTCCGCCATGCCGTGGGATATCCGTGCCGTCTTCCGGACGGCGATGGCGCAGCCGAGCCCCATGATGCCGGCGATCGCGGTCGCGGGCGAGGGCGTCTGGTCGACGTCGAGCTGCTGCCAGTGCCTGAATTCCCCGAGCATGCCGCAATGCTGGTCGACGGTGGCCAGGATCTCGGACAGGGGCGCCAGGCGGCGCCTTGGAATGACGTCCCGAAGCGGATCGCTCTCCATTTCGTCGAGAGCGGGCGTCGCCACCCGGAAGCTGCCCGGGGAGCTGAATTTCAGGCAAGGGTTGGTTCCGTCGCGAACCGCGCATTGGTCGTTTCGCATCGCCGGTCCAGCGCAGGCCCGAGCTCCTTCATCACCGGCGCCGGATCGGCAAACTCCGCAAGCCCCGCGCGTTCGAGAAGCGTCCGCCGTTCCCGCTCCCGTCGTTCCCGGCCGATCAGGCAGTCGTCCAGCGGACGATGCTTGCGGGACCCCTCTAGGTTGAGGCTGCCGGCCTTGATGGCCGCGGCGACGTGCTGCAAGAGGAACACCTTGCAGAGCGACACCCTGAACCCCTTCGGGCCGTTCGACACTGCATCCCGTTCGACGGCGGTCAGGAACGCCAGGGGCATGCCGGGGCCGATGCTGTCGTCCCTTTCGCGAAAGCATGCCAGCGCGGCCTTCAGGTCCGTCATGCTCGCATCGCAGACGAACTCGACCCGCTCCGTCTGCCGCCGCTCGAAGCCCGGGTCATGGCCGCGAACATCTGCTTGAGGACCGGCTTTTCCCCCAATGCGTTGGGGACCGCCGTCAGGCACCGGCGCTCCTCGCCGAAAAGCCGCTCCGGAGGGTTGGCGGTGCGGATCGCCTTGCGGTGCCTCGCCGGCATCCGCAGATGTGCGATGCAGGCCTCGAAGTTGGCCACCGCGCTCGGGAACTCGTTCTTCCGTGTCCGGGCCGTATCGGCGGCGAGATCGCGGGCGATGGCACGCGACGGCGCCTGACAGGCGGCGCATGCCTGCTCCCGCAACCCGGGCCAGGCGTCCTCCCCGAAGACCCTGGCCGCCAAGTTGCTCATGCGGCGGAACAGGCAGCGCTAGCGCTCCGAGCGCGGAAAGCAGGTCTGTTTGGGGCGGGCTCGGCGGCGGCCCCTCCTACGAGGCCGAATCCTCCGAGTGTCGCGACATGTCAATTTGGCAGCGTCGTTGCATTAATCAGTCGTAATTCATTTCACCACATCGACCTTGCTTCGGTTCAGCGAAATGGCGATGGCTGCAATCAGCAGGATGCCAAGGGCAACCTGACTCCATGACGGCGGAACGCCAGCAATGGTCAGGCCGTTGCGTACGATTGTCAGGGTCAGAGCGCCGATGATTGTCTTCACCACGCTTCCGTAGCCACCAGTGAGCGGGGTGCCCCCAAGCGCGACTGCGGCAATGGCATCGAGTTCAATCATCAAACCCGCTTGCGGAGTGGCGGCTCCAGCCCTTGCCAGGTTCACGCAAGCCGCCAGCCCGACCATCAGCCCGGCCGCGGCAAAGACCTTGATCTTGAAAGCCGTGACGTTGATTCCGACGAGGCGCAGAACCTTCTCGTTGCCGCCGACCGCACGCAACTGCTGGCCGAATACGGTTTTTTCGTAGAAGACCCACGTAAAAAGCGCGACGACTGCCGCGAGGATGAAGATCGCGGGGAACTTCCCCATCGACAACAGCCACGGCGCCGCCACCGACGAAATGTTGGTGCCGCCAGACACACTGTCATCGGTAATGTAGATGGCCGTGCCGTCCGAGACGATGATCACGACGGCCCGCACGATGATGAGCATCGCCAGTGTTGTCACAAAGGATGGAATCTTCAGCAGGGAGATGGTCAGACCGTTGACCATTCCAACGAGACCACCCGCAAGGACACCAAGGATCAGTCCCGCATCCCCGAACCAAAGCATTCCAAGGGCCCCCAGAAAGGCGGAAAACGCCAGGTTGGATCCGATGGAAATGTCGATCGAACCGGTCGTCACGACCATCAGCTGCGCAAACGCCAGCAGCATCAGAACCGGTGTCTGCTGAGCGATGAAGGTCCAGTTGCGCACGGACATGAACCGGTCGCCCGAGATTGCCCAGAACATCAGGATGACCAGCGAGATGGCAATGAAAGGCACAAAACCTCGCAGCATTTCTGCGCGCTTGGGGGTCAGAAGTGGACGGGAGGCGGTTGTCTCGGTCATCGCTCTTTCCTCATTCGCCAAGTGTGATGGCCTTGACGAGCCGATCCGACGTGATCTCGTCACGCCTGAATTCGCGCGAAGTTACTCCGTGGTGGGTCACCACGATCCGATCGGCCAAGCGGCGCACCTGGTCGAGGTTGTGACTGATCAGGATGAAGGACGTTCCGTGCCGGTCGCGCACGTCCTCGACCAATCGTTCGACCTCGGCGGTCTCGTTCGGACCAAGAGCGGCAGTCGGTTCATCCAGTATCACGATATCGCTGCCCCAGGCGATGGCACGCCCAATGGCGATGCTTTGCTGTTGACCGCCGGACATGGATGAAATTGGTTGAGACAAATCCTGAACGGTTGTGACGTTGAGCTGCGCGAGCGCTTCACGAGTTTTGTTTCGCATCTTCCGTTCGTCCACGAAGATTCCCCATTTGCGTGGAATGCGCCCAAGAAACAGGTTGTAAGGTGCCGTCATGTTCGGAACGAGAGCAAGTTCCTGATAAACCACCTCGATCCCGCATTCCTGCATGTGAGAGACGCTGTGTTCGGCCCGAGGCACTTCCTTGCCACTTATGACGATCCGCCCTCCATCCGGAACATGCGCGCCGGCCACGACTTTGATCAGAGTGGATTTGCCAGCGCCATTGCTGCCGACGATGGCAAGAACCTCGCCGCGATGCAGGTCGAACGAGCCATCACGCAGCGCCCGCACGCCGCCAAAGGATTTGGAAACGTTCTTGACAGAAAGGAGCGGTTTGGCGGTTTGGCCATTCATCGTTGTATTTCCCTCACATCTAGCCAGTCGCCTGTGCGACGAGGCGTTCCGGCTCCTCCCTTGGAATGCCCAGATATGTCTGGGCTAGAACATCCAGATACGCCCCGCGCAGCACGGTGTCTTCGCTTTGCTGGCTCAGCTCGATTTCAACCGCGTCATAGATGCTGGGAAGAACCGTCGATTTTACATGGGCCTTGATCTGGTCGAGAAACCTCGAACCGAAATCGGCATACTCGTCGCCAATCACCACCAGATCAGGATTGGCAAAGTTGATGCAGTTGGTGATCCCCTGCGCCAGGTAGCGCGCAACCCGGTGCACTTCTTCAACGGCGAGTTCGTCCCCGGCTTCGTAGGCATCCAGCACCTGCTTGAAGTCGCAGCAGGGGGTTAGTTGAGTCCCACCAAATCCGCTGGCGCGTTCACGAATGGCCCGCAGCAGGGAAATTCGCGAGGTGAAGAGTTCCAAACAGCCGCGATTTCCGCATTTGCACAATTCACCATCTACGCTGATGGAGGTATGACCAAGTTCACCCGCCAATCCTTGGGCGCCACGATGGACGTGACCATCTACAACCAAGGCGGACCCGATCCCTTGCCCGGCAGACAGGTACAGCATGACCCTGGCCCCGTACGCGCGGGCATGGTGGCGCCATTCGGTCAAGGCGGCGGCCTTGGCGTCGTGAGTGGAATGCACGGGTACGTCCGGGTAACGAGAGCGAAGTTCCTGAATAAGGTCAAAGCGCTGCCATTGGGGACTTTCGGTCATCAGGATGACCCGTTCATCTCGCTCCAGAAACGGGCCCGGAACGGCAACGCCGATGCCATCGACCTGTTTCAGTTTCGCGATATGGCCGTCCAATGTCGCGGAGATCTCATTAAAGGTCTGTTTTGCGGAACTGTCACGCGCGATGGGGAATTCTGTGGCGTCCAGCAAGTCGCCGCGCAGACTGAACACACCAATGGAGAAACTTCTTCGCTGCAATCTCAGGCAAAGGATATATCGGCCGGAACCCGAAAAACTCAGGTTGATCGATCTGCGGCCGCGTTCCCCACGAACGAGCCCCACTTCTTCGACGACGCCATCGCCAAGAAGAGGGGAAATCGCGCGCGTGACTGTCGCCTGGTCCAGGCCGGTGGCAACGCTGATATCCTTGCGAGAACACGCTCCCATGTCTTGCAAGGCAGCCAGGATGGCACGACGATTGTGTCCCTGTATACCTTCAATTGACAAGCCCTTTTGGGCGCCTTTCATGTCCGGACCTCATTGTTTTGCATTGGTCCAATCATAGCGAGCATTGCTTGCGGCCTGCAATAAGTTGTCCGGCCTTACCTATTGATGGCCTCTTGAAACAGGAAGTCCGCGGTCCTTGCGCCTTTCCGAATTTGCTTGGCATTCGGCATGTCGATTCGAGAAATCTTTGCGCATGTTTCGCTCTCATCCTTGCCGCCGCGCTGGTGGCGCTGCGACAGGCGCTGCCTCAGGAGGCAATCCGGCGCGTCGATGAAGATGCGCAGGTCGAAATGGGCCGCGGCCGAACTCCACGGCCTGCCATTCGTCAGAATGTAATTGCCTTCGACGATGCAGACGGTTTCGTTGCTTTCGATCCGGGTGCCTTCCGGGACCGGGTCGTGACTGTGCCGCGAATATCGCGGCCACCAGAAAGCGTCGCCCTCGGCCAATCGCGCCACGGCCTTGGCAAATGCGGTGCCATCGAACGTATCAATACGGCCTTTCACGCCGCGCAGCCCTTCGGCGGCAAGTTGCGAGTTCGTCTTGTGAAACCCGTCCATCGGGCAATAGGCGGCGAAATGCCCCGCGGCCTGGAGATCCTCGGTCAGCCGTTGGGCCAGCGTGGACTTTCCCGTCGCGGGCGGTCCTGCGATTGCGACGATCAGCGGCGGCTGCACAATGTCCAACCTCTTCTCGACAGCGCGCAGAAGGCTGGCGTAGTCACGAAGGCGTTCAGGCATCCATCCAGCTCCGTGTGCCGGCAAGGGTGCAGGATCTGCCGGCAACCTGATTTGCGGCATTCAACGCCTCGACAAAGGACCCGTTTTCAAGGAAGGCGTGGCAAAAGGCGCCGTGAAAGATGTCGCCAGCCCCCATTGTGTCGACGGCATCAATCGGAAGGGCGGGTATCTCGCCTTCTGCGCCCCGATCATGCCAGACAACACCGCGTTGGCCCAGCGTCATCGCCCAGCGGGAGATTCCCAGGTCGGCACACATGCTGGCGAAGGCGCCAGGACCGTCCGGGCAGAACACCTCGCTGACGATCGGGATGTCCGCTAGGCGCAGGAAATCCGGTGAACAGTCCTTCCAGCTGCCGCCATCCAGAACGATTGTCCCCTCGAAGGCCTGCAACGCACCGCTGTGCGCAGCCACGAAATGCCGTTCGTATTGGTCAATTTGAATCAGATTTGCACCGCCCAGGATCAAGTCGTTCCGGCTGTGCACGACTTCGCATTCGTCGCCCGCACCATTGACGATCATCCTGCTGCCGAGACTGCGGGTTGAAACGACTGTGGACAGGGGAATCCCATAGTCGGGGTCATTGCAGACGTCATGAACCGTCACGTTTCGGGCACTCAGATCTGATTCCAGAAACGCCTTCATCGGACCTGGAGGCCCGAGCGACGTGGCCAGTGAGGCCGTGCCGCCAAGATATGCGAAGGTCACGGCGGCATTCAGCGCTGACCCGCCCGGGATCACATCGTTGGCCAAAGCCTTGGCCTTGCCGTCGGGACCGGGAAAGTCCGCGACAAGCGCGGTCACGTCCAGCACCGAACGGCCAATGAAGAGCGCTTGGCTCACGCGGCTTCCAGGCGTGGGTCAAGGGCGCCATTTGCATAGCGCCGTGCCATTTCGGCCAGCGGGATCGGCTTGACTTTGCGCCCGTGACCTGCCGTCCCGAACCGCTCGAATCGGTCGCGGACAAGCTTCTCCAGTTCGTCCATTCCGGAGAGGAAGAAAGCGCGCGGGTCGAAAATCGCCGGGTTTTCCAGTGCGAATCGCCGCATTGCGGCGGACATTGCCATGCGGCAATCGGTGTCGATGTTCACCTTGCGCACCCCGTGGCGGATGCCAAGTTCGATCTCTTCAACTGGCACGCCCCAGGTTTGCGCCATCTCACCGCCAAACGCGTTGATCAGGTCCTGCAAGTGCTGCGGCACAGAGCTTGATCCATGCATGACAAGATGCGTGTCCGGGATTCGGCGGTGTATCGCTTCGATCTGACCGATGGCGAGGATGTCGCCATCAGGCTCTCGCGTGAACTTGTAGGCACCGTGCGACGTTCCGCAGGCAATGGCCAAGGCGTCGACATTGGTTGCTGCAACAAATTCGGCAGCCTGATCCGGATCGGTCAAGAGCTTATCGTGTTCCAGCTTGCCCGTTGCGCCGGACCCGTCCTCTTTGCTTGCCTCGCCGGTCTCCAGCGATCCCAGCACGCCCAGTTCGCCCTCGATCGAAGCCCCTGTCCAATGAGCGATCTGCGCGACACGGGCGGTGATGTCCACGTTGTGTGCATAGCTGGCCGGCGACTTGCCATCCGGCATCAACGATCCATCCATCATGGCCGAAGTGAACCCGGCAGAGATGGCGCTGACGCAGGCCCGTTCGTCGTGGCCGTGGTCCTGATGCAGACAGATCGGATTGTCCGGATACATCCCGGCCAATGCCTTCACGATAGCCACGATCATCTGGTCCCCGGCATAGGTTCGGCGGACATTCAGGCTGGCCTGCAAGATCACCGGCGCGTCGCAGGCCAGCGCGGCATTCATGATCGCTAGGCCCTGTTCCATGTTCGAGATGTTGAACGCGGGTATGCCAAAGCCATGCTCGGCGGCGTAGTCCAGCAATTGTCGGAGGGTTACCAGGGACATGGTGCGACATTTACTTCCGAAACTTCAGGTCGTGGAACTTGGCCGCGCCCTCCTGCACGAACAGGCCCCACGCTCCAGTGTTCGACATGTCGTAGATCCGGAACGACGCAACGACCTGCCCAGCCACGAAACACTCAATGGCCGATCCGTGACGCAGGATCTGGACCCGGTAGCGACCATCTTCCGGAGTGAAGGCAAGCGGGCGTTCGACCAGAGGGCTGTCGATCTCCTGGCTGACATCGATGCCATGGCGTTCCTTGAGCACAAGGCTGTCCCACAGCGGGTCCATCGCGGTCGGCCAGCGATCGAAGAGCACACGCCCCTTCATCGGCTCGATGGCAAGGCTGTAGCCGCTTTCCAGATGATCCCCGCCGCGGGGTTCAACGAGGATGCCCATGGATTCAGTGTTGGGGTCGGGTTCGATGACCAGATCGAGAAGGACATCGTCTCGGTCCGGACCGCCGAGAAACGCGTATCCGTAGGATCCGGTCGCGTCGCAGCGTGGACTTGCTTGCCCGGTCCAGTCGCCCAGCATCGGGCGCAGTTCATGGGGCACTGCCACCGCATAGCTGTTGTCCACGTCCTGGGGCAGTCGGCTGATCAGCGTTCCGTCCGACAGCGAGACCAGCTCGCGCGGGCTGCCAAGTTCACCGCCCCAGACCCAGTTCCCCTTGGGATCGTGATGCTTGCGAAACGGGATCCAGGCAAAAGTCATGCGGCGGTTGCCGTCGCTGGCCGACTTGGCGGCATAGAAGCGACGCCCATCCAGACTGTCGAGCTTGCGGCTCTCCCAGGGACCGTCCGGGGACTTCGCGACGCGATAGACCGTTTGCATCTGTTCGGAATACCGGCTCTCGACGAGATACCACCAGTCGCCCAACTTGAAGATCTCGGGGCATTCGGGGCAATGCGTCAGCATGGAGGACGCAAGCGGCGGGCCGACCTCCCAGTTTTCCAGATCGTCGGAGGTCGCAACGGCAATACAGCCACGGCGGAACTGCGGCCCCTCTTTCAGGCGGGCCGAGATCAGCATCTTGAAGCACCCCGCCTCGTCGTCGCGGTAGACGAAGGGGTCGCGCCAGTCGACCGTCTCGTACCAGCGCGGGTCGGGCGAGATCATTGGGTTGGCCCCGGATTTTGCCCAGTCTTCCAGATCGACGGATGTCGCCTTGCAGATCGTCTGCGGTGAAGCGGATTGGCGGTTGTAGCCGGTGTAGAAGAAGTGAAATACGCCTCCGTGCTCGATGACGGAGCCGGTCCAGATGCCGTCGCCGTCGCAATCGCCATGGGCGCCAGGACCAAAGGCATCGGGCATCGCTTCCCAGTTCACAAGATCGTCGGACCTCAGATAGGCGGTCGAGACCCGCGCCCGTTCAACATATTCCCAGGCGGCTACGGGCGGTTGCGAAAAGAACAGGTGCCACCTGCCGTCGTGAAAGAACGGCATCGTATCTCCAGCGGCGGCGCCGCGTTCCGGAGCGTATCCGAAAAGTCTCATCTGCGGTCCTCGATAAGGTCACTGCTGTCTTGGGCCCCCGGCCCGACGGGCCGGGGGCGAGCCGCGTGCAAGGGAGGTTATTGCACGTAGTCTTGCCAGTTTGCCTGCCAGGCGTCTATGAATCCCGGCAGGTCGGCGTCGGGATTGTGCACCTTGCTCAGGCTTCGGATCGTGTCCGGTGACAGAATGCAGCCGCTGAGCAGGCTGCTCGCATAGACGTCCACGTTCTCGGCTGTGACCGGGATCAAACCGACGCGCGGCTGAGTATTCTCGATCGGGTGGCCGTGCAGGTAGTCGTAGAGCTGGATCAGGCCGAAACCGCCAACCATCCAGTGTCCGCCTATCGAGAAGTCCAGCTTGCCGTCCTTAATGAACTGAGCGACCTGCTCATCGATATCCGTGGTGATGATGGCGATGTCATCACGACCAGCTTGGTCCACCGCGAACTGGCTGCCAAGGCCTGCAACCGCGCCCAGCACGATGATTGCATCAATCTCGCCGGGGGCGAAACGGGCAATGTACTGCTCTGCATACTTCTGGCCGTTCTCGCGGTTGAGACGGTCCCAGGCTTCGGCAATCACTTCGATGCCGGCTGCATCGAGTTCGGATTGGACGCCGACCCAGATCTCCTCAGCAGAGGTGACGCCCTTCTGGTTCCAGATCATGGCGACCTTCTTGTGTCCAAGCTCCGCAGTGGTCTTGCCGATTGCCTGGCCCCACGTGTCGTTATTCTGGGTCACCTGCGCGATGAAATCTTCGCCCTCGTAGTCATCGTCGTAGCTCGACACGACCAGGCGACCGACTGCGACGCCGGGAATGTCATTCTCCTCCAGAAGCCGGGCGACTTGGATGCCGGCGGGCGAGGTCAGCGGATTGAAGATCAGTCCGTCCGGACCGCTTGCGATGATGGATTCAGCTTGTGCCGCGTGCTGTTCTTCAGAGTTTTGATCGTCGAACTCCTTCAACTCGACACCGAGCGCATCGGCTACGCAGCGTTCAAAGCGATGGCGGTTGATCACCCAAGGGTTTGTTTCCGGCTGACCAAGATCGGCGATCACAAGATCGGTCCGAGCGTGGCTGTCAGCCGCTGCCGCACCTGCGAGCGGCAGCATGGCTGCCGTCACAAGCAAGGGCTTGAGCATCTTGTAGGTCATGGTCTCCTCCTTGAAGAGTTGTAGTCGTGTAAATTGCAGGGGAGGCGAATCCCCATTAAATGCATAGTGCAATTAAATGCGACATGCAAGTAATTATCGCGACGCGCCTGCACGAACCCTTGGCCCGTGAGTGCGACAAGTGCCATGGATCAGCCCATCAGCCTGGCTAGGCCTGCCGTATCATGCCAATTCACAATGGTTTTCACGCATCGGCGTTGCCGAGCTGAGCTGACGTTTCGGTTGGCTTGTCGTCGATGAGTCTTGCCCACACTCGGCTTCCGAAGGAGGCGATTCGATCCGGCGTGTACGCGAATGCCTCCCAAACCGTCCTGACTTTGTCCTTGACATCCGCGGCAGTGGCAAAGGCTTGGTTCGCAAAATGGCCGGCCTTTGGGAATTGAAACACGGTCTCCACTGGGTTCCAGGGGCATCCCACGCTGATTTCGGCTGGTTTTCCTTGACACCGGGCTTGTCTGCGTTGCATGCGCGCGCGACCGCGGAGCCGGAATTTTCCGCTGGCGTTCCCGTCCCGGACGTGCGATGCTCCGGCCATGTCGATTCGCAAGCGCCTCGAGTTCCATGCCCCGTTTCGCGGGATGCCGGCGGGGTTTTCCCTGTCGGACGTCGAGATCCGGCTGGCCAGGCCGCAGGAGCGCCCGCTCTGGGACTCGCTGATGGACGAGCGCCGCCATCTCGGCTTCCAGCGGCTGGCGGCCCGCGGCCTGCGCTACGTGGCAAGCTTCGGGGACCGGTGGCTGGGCCTGGCGGCGTGGCAGAACGGCGCCTTCAAGTGCGCTCCGCGCGACAGGTGGTGCGGCTGGAGACCGGAGCAGCAGTTCCGGCGGCTGGAGATGGTGGCGAACAACACCCGGTTCCTGATCCTGTCCGAGCCCGGCGCGTTCCCGAACCTCGCCTCCTTCTTCCTTGCGGGGATGACCCGCCGGCTCGCCGACGACTGGCTGGCGGCGCACGGGCACCGGGTGCTCCTGGCGGAGACGTTCTGCGACCCGGCCAGGTTTTCCGGCACCATGTACAGGGCGGCGGGCTGGGAGTGCCTGGGCCGGACGAAGGGGTTCGCCCGCGCCAACGGTCGCTACACCGACCCCCACGGCAGGCCGAAGGAGATCTTCGTGACGCCGCCGGGCCCGACGCCCGGGCGCTGCTCTCGAGCCCGCAGCCGCTGCCGCCGGACGTGGCGCCGCCCTCCGGTCCCGGTCTGGCGCCGCGGGACCCCGGGACAATGCGCTCGCTGCACGCGGAGCTGGCGGCGGTGCCCGACTTCCGCCGGGCGCAGGGCAGGAAGCACGCGGTGGCCTGCGTGCTCGCCGTGCACGTGCTCGCCGAGCTCGCGAACATGAAGGGCTGCCTGGCCGCCGCGCAGTTCGCGCGCTCGCTGTCGCAGGAGGAGCTGGAGGCCGTCGGCGCCTGGCGGAACCCGAAGACGGGGCTTCGCGAGCCGGTCTCGAAGTCCACGATCCACAGGGTCGTGCAGTCGGTCGACCCCGAGGCGCTGGAGGACGTGGTCGGCCGCTGGTCCCGGCCCCGGCTTCCCCTCGCCCGGGCGCTCGCCGCCGACGGCAAGCGCATCCGCGGCGCCAACCGCAACGGCGACGGCCATCACGAGACCGTGGCCCTCGTCGACCACGCGACCGGCGCGCCCTTCGCGCTCCTGAACTTCGGCGACGACGGGGGCGAGCTGGCGGCCACGCACGACCTCCTGGAGCGCAGCGACGTCCGCGGCAAGGTCATCACCCTCGACGCGCTGCACACGACGCGCAAGACCGCGAAGATGGTCACCGGGCGCTGCGGAGCCGACTATGTCTTCTCGGTCAAGGGCAACGCGCCGGAGACCTTCGGCATCCTCGACGGCATCGACTGGGAGAGGGACGCCACCGGCCGCTTCGCGGAGGATCTCGAAAAGGTTCACGGCCGCCTGGAGCAGCGCTCCATCAGCGTCCTGACGCCGCTCAAGCGCCTGATCAACTACCCCGGCGTCAGCCAGATCGCCCGGATCACCCGCTACCGGGAGCCGCTGAAGAAGGACGGCGACGATGGGGGAAACGACTGCACCGAGATCGCGTATGTCATCACCTCGCTGGATGCCGAAGCCGCGTCGCCGGAGGAGCTGCTGAAGCTGAATCGCGGACACTGGAGTGTGGAGAACCTGAACCACCGCCAGAGGGACTGCGTCTTCGGCGAGGACGCCTGCCTGACCCGCACCGGCAACGGCCCGGCGAACCGGGCCAGCCTGAACAGCATCGCGCTCGCGGTGGTCTTCGCCAGCCGCCGCGAGGCGGAGAGCCTCGCCGAGACCCGGCGACGCCTGCAGCTGAACCGCAGCGAGGCCATCGCCGCCCTGACCCGGCCCTGAGAGCCGGGCCGCGTCCGGGCCGGCTCCCGGACGCCGCCGGCAGGCCGCCAAGCCCCGAAAACGAATCACCAAGGGACCGGAACCGGCGCCCGCGACGGCGCGCGGACGGCTCCGCAAACCCGGAATCCGGCCGGAACGCCCCGGTCCGCCCCCCGTTCGGCGGCAAATCGGAAAATCGCCAACAGCGTGGGAAAGTCCTGCACTGGGTTCAATCCCGGACGTGTCCGGTGCTCAGTCCCGTTTGCAACGAGCTCCGATCAGGTTCGACGAAAATTGCCCCGGCGAAGTCGCTTCCGGAGCCGGACACACGCATTGACAAATTTCCGGCCAAATGCGTCTGGTCAGGATCGATCACAAACTCGGCCCTCCCGGTTCAGGCATCGGCACATTGACGATTTCGCGCCGAATGACCGTCACTTCCACCCGGCTCGGCATGTTTGGCGCAACTCCAAGCACCCGCGCTGCAGCGGCCGAGAGCAGCATGTGCGTTGCTCCGTCCGGTTCCTTTTCGAAGCTGTCGGCGTCTCGCCCGTAAAGGTCTCCGACAACCGACCGACCGTTGCTGATGTTTCGTATCGATACCCTTTCGGGCTGCACGGCTGCCGGGTGCGCCACCCAGATCCCGTCCGACAAGTCTGAACCGTCCCAGACAGCCATGCCAATTCGGTGAAATGCCTCGGGAACTTCAACTTCGCGTTCTTCGAGCCGGAATTCCGGTTCCGGATCTCGCGGAAGTTCCTCGGAAAACTCTACAGGATCGATTTTCTGCCAGGTCAAGTCCGTCAAGTTGATGCAGGACGAGAGAAGCAGGGCGAATGCCCCGACAATGGCCAAGGGCCAAACCGGCAGGACGCATTCGTCGCGCGCCTCGCCTTTCTCGGCCAGTTGCGCGCCGGTCCCCGGCTCTCGTCCGGCCCTCGAAATGATACGGTGCCTGGGTTGTGAATTGGTCTGCCTTGCATGCGTTGCCGCAATTTGGTCGGCCATGCGACGTCTTCCGGATCGGATATGCATTGCCCGCGCAGACATGCCGCCCGGCCGTCAGAACAGCCCGGGATGGACGGGAGAGGCAGCGGTCATGCCCCCGTCCACGGTAAGCATCTGTCCGCTGACGTAGGATGATCGCTCCGATGCGAGCCAGGCAACCATTTCGGCGACATCGTCGGGATTGCCCAATCGGCCAACCGGATGCCGGGCGACGGCGTCGGCCTTTGCAGATCCGGGATCACTTGCAAGGGCGAAGGCGTCGTCGGCCAATTCGGTCATGATCCATCCTGGGCAGACAGCGTTGCAGCGAACGCGCGGCCCGTGGTCGACCGCGATCGATCTCGTCAGGCCATGCACGAAGGCCTTCGAGGCGTTGTAAAGAGCCATGGACGGATCTGCCACCATTCCTGATATCGAACCCAGATTGACAATGCATCCGCCGTCCCGCGACATTCCCGGAAGCGCTTGCCGGCACATGTTGAAAACTCCTCGGCAGTTCGTGCCGACGACGCGGTCCCAGTCACCGTCAGTGCTTTCCGCCAAGGTTTTTTCGACCTGAACGCCAGCGTTGTTGACCAGGAGACTTACGGGTCCGAGCGAACCGACGGTTTGGTCAAAAAGGCGCGCCGCGTCCTCTGGCCGCGACACATCAGCGACTTCCCAAAGCTCCGCCTGCAGGTCTGCCGGCGGTTCGCCGAGGCCGCAGGTTGCAACCTGCCATCCGTCAGCCTGGAGGCGACTCACGATCGCGCGGCCGATGCCGCGGCTTCCTCCCGTGACGATGGCGACTGATCTATCCATGCATTTTCACCTTTTGCCGGGACGTGACGCAAGAGCTCGGAATCCTCTTGTACGGATCGTCTTCGAGTTCTGGGGGGCCGGCGCGGATTCGATGCGCGCGCGAACCCCCGGGGTCCGTTGTTTGCACTCCTTGACGGCGAAAGCCGGCTGTGGGCAACCATGTCCGGTCACGGTCGCACAGGGCGCCGGAAGGGGGGCGACGACCCGGATTCGGGATGCGGAGCCGCTGAGCGCAAGACTTCTCCCGAGACCGCTTCCTGTCTGCGATACCGAACTGAACAAGATTGAACCCGCTGACTTGTCGTGCATTGCGCCTTTGCTGGCTTGACCGGACTTCAATGCCTCATCTGCTGGACCTGGGCCGTAAGCCCGCCGTCGAGAACCCAAAGCTGGCCCGACGCATAACGCGCCTCGTCTGAAGCCAGCCAGTTTACCAGGTTCGCGACATCATCCGGCTTCCCCCAGGTTCGCAGCGGGTGGACATCGCGGACGGCATCCTGGATCTGATCGAGAGACTGGCCGGACGTGCCGGAGTCTCCGCCCGAGAAAAAGCTGCCGAGCATCGGCGTATCGATATATCCGGGGCATACGGCATTCACGCGAATTCCCTCCGGTCCATGATCGCACGCCATGGCGCGCGTGAGCGCGTGGACCGCACCCTTCGTCGCGCAATACGCGGCGAGCTTCGGGTCCGCGATGAAGCCGTCGTATGAACCGAAGTTCACTATTGCGGCTCCGCTTCCGCCGGACACCGCCTTCCGCATCAGCGGGAGAGCATGTTTCGACGCCAGGAAGGTGCCGGTCACGTTGACCGCGAATGACCGGTTCCATTCTTCCAGCGTCGTATCGTCGATGGTTTTCTCGATCTCGATTCCAGCCGCATTTACCAGGATGTCGAGCCTGCCGTTATTGCGGCCGACCGTTTCCATCGCTTCGAGGACGGAGTCTTCATCGGTCACGTCCATGCGTACGAACGTACCGGCTCCCGCGCCGGACATTGAACCGTGCTCGTCGAGGTCAGCGGCGTAGACGACGGCTCCCTCCCGCCCGAAACGGGCGCAGATCGAACGCCCGATTCCGCCGCGGCCGCCGGTAACGAGCGCGACCTTGCCCGCGAGAATCATGCGCCAACCCCATTCGCGCTTGCGTACGCTTCAAGCACGAGTCCGTGGAAGTGATGTACGGCGTGCTCCGACCTGCCCGAACCGGTGGGGTCGTTGACGATTCGACCCTGCGTGAACGCCGGCGTCGCCATGCCCCTTTGAACGCTCTCGACGAGCCGGATGTCTTCGACCTGCAGCACCTCGTCGAGATAGCGCATGGCATCGATCTCCATGGAATCGGGTTCCGGGGTTTCCAGAAAGAAATCGTAGGTCTCGAGCGTCCGGTCAGGACCCGCCGGGACGATGTTGAGCACGATCATCGACGACCGTCCCGGATACCGCATCAGGCAGGTGGTGGGCCAGAGCCACCAGACGGCGTGAGTGGTGACCTTCGCGTTCGACACGTCATAGGCCGAGTTCGCGTTCTTTCCGGCATCCGCCATATGGCTGGAATAGATCCCGTGGGTCGTGACCTTGTACGTGTCCATATCGACGAGGTCGCAGAAATCCTTGTGCGCCGTCGGACAATGGTAGCACTCGAGGAAGTTGTCGACGACGTTTTTCCAGTTCGACCGGATGTCGTAGGTCAGCCTGCGTGAAAACGTCAAATCCTCTATGTCCGGCGCCCAGTGCCGGATCTCGGTTTCCAGGTTGCCGGTCGCCTCTCCAAGGGAGATCGCGTCGGCATCGAGATTGACGAACACGAACCCGGCGAACTCCTCGACCCGGACTTGTTCGAGGCAGATGTCATCGGGATCGAAGTCAATCAGGTGCTCCGCCTCCGGAGCACGGACGAGTCTGCCATCCAGCCGATAAGTCCATGCATGATAGGGGCACATGATGCGCTTTGTCCGACCGTCTCCCCGCAGCAACTCGTGCGCACGGTGCTTGCAGACGTTGTAGAATGCCCGCAGTGCGCCGTCCCCGCCGCGCACGACCGCGACCGGCCGGCCGGCAACATCGACTGTGACGAAGGCGCCGCGTTCGCGAAGCTTTTCGACGTGGCAGACCCACTGCCATGTTCTGGCGACGATGCAGGCTTGGTCAGCCGCGTACCACGAAGCATCGGTATATGCTTCGGCCCTGAGCGACATGGACCGGCCCGGATCAGCCGAATGCCCGGTTCCGATCGCTTCGAATTCCTGTTTCGACGGCAAACTGTTCATTGACGATCCTTCCGGTCAGCGTTCTCGCATGCCAGCCGGCAAATTTGCCGACGGACCGCAGCGGTTCGACGCAGCCTGGCCCCGACGGCAAGGATGCGCCCTTGCCGGAGACCTTCGTCGGCGAAACGCCCATGGTTCGGAACGATTCTGCGGCTGAAGATAGCGAAGCAGTCACAAATGTTAAGCACCCTCGTGGAGTCGGACAAAACGCGGCTGCGGCGAAGAATCATGACCGGCGGGAACAACTCGTTGTGGGCGCCATTCGACCTCAATCGGCTTCCCGCTGCCGCGACAGGGCCGGATAACATCAGCTTGCGTGGTGATCTGAATGTGTCGGCGGGAGGCCGCAGGTCGTGATCTCCGATTCGTCAGCGGTTCGGTTTCGGCTTCGCAAGCCGGAATGGAGTGCTTCCAGGTTGCCTCCTGCATTGTTGCATCCGGAGACGATGTCAGTGCCTTGACCAAGCGATTCGCTTGACGCCGGGAACCCTGCGGCGCATGACGTAATCGTGCGTCGGGCGGCGCGCCTTCCCGGAAACCCTTTGCGGAGTATTGGAAATTGCGCCTCGAAGGCAAAACGGCGATCGTGACTGGCGGCGGGTCGGGATTTGGCGCCGGCATCGTCAGGCGATTCGCACAGGACGGCGCACGCGTCGCCGTGGCCGACATCGATCTTGACGCGGCCCGTTCGGTCTCGGCGGAAACGGAGTCGGAGGCGTTTCACGTCGACGTTTCCAGCGACGACAGCGTAGCGGCTTTCTCCCGAGCGTTTGCGGCCCGCTTCGGCCCGCCCGACATTCTCGTCAACAATGCCGGCATTACCCATCTTCCCGCGCCGATGGACTCCATTGCCGAACAGGAATTCGACAGGGTGTTCGCGGTCAACTGCAAGTCGGTTTTTCTGACTGCAAGGCACTTCCTTGCGCCGATGAAGGAGCATGGCGGAGGAGCGATTCTTAATGTCGCCTCGACTGCGGGAGTCTCCCCCCGTCCCGGCCTCAACTGGTACAATGCTTCAAAGGGATGGATGATCACCGCAACCCGCACGATGGCCATCGAACTCGCGCCCGCGGGCATAAGGGTGAACGCACTCGCACCGGTCGCAGGAGAGACGCCGCTCCTGCAGCGGTTCCTGGGCGAGGATACGCCGGAGATGCGCGCGAAGTTCCTTGCGACGATTCCCCTGGGCCGGTTCTCGGTGCCCGATGATCTCGCGAACGCGGCGCGATTCCTGTGCTCCGACGAAGCCGCCATGATCACCGGCGCGGTGCTGCCGATCGACGGCGGCCGAACCATCTGAGCGGTGCGGGACCTGAACGTGTTCTCGCGCCGGCCGCCGCGGCAAGCGAAGAGATGAAAACCGGACCTGAACTCGCGGAAATGTTCACGAGCATGCTGCCGTTCTGCCGTGAACTGGGTATGTCCGTCGAAGCGGCGGAGCCCGGGCGGGTGTCCCTTTCCATGCCCTTCGACGAGCGGTTCGTGGGAGACGCGACGACTGGCGTCGTGCACGGCGGCCCTGTGTCTGCTCTTCTCGACACCTGCGGCGGAGCGGCCGTGGTGCTGCAGCCCGGCAATGACGCGCCGACGGCAACGATCGATCTTCGCATAGACTACATGCGGTCGGCGGTGCCGGGCAAAAGGATCCACGCCGCGGCGGAGGTCTATCACGCAACGCAGACCGTCGCGTTTGTCCGCGGCCAGGCCTGGGACGGCGATCCTTCCGACCTGGTTGCCGCGGCGACCGGCGCCTATACCTTCGGGGCGGGTCCGTCCGGACGCACGCGTGACTGGACGCGGGACCTCGCTTCCTGGGCAGCGGGAGATGACCCGCGAAAGAGGCCGCCGCCGACGGTGGCGACGGAGCGGAAGGCCGCAGCAAGGCATCCGACGAGGCTGGCGCGACTCCTGGCGAGACGCGTTCCGTTTCTGGACTTCATGCGGATCGACCTCGTTGGCGACGCGAAAGATTTGACGGCCGTCATGTCATATGATGCAAGGTTCATCGGAAACCCTGCCATACCGGCGCTTCACGGCGGAGCGACAGCCGGGTTTCTGGAGGCCGCGGCCATCGTCGAACTCGCGCGCGCGCAGAATCCCGCGATCTCGAAGGAAATTCCGGTCGACGGGACTCCCGCCGTCCGAACAGGTTCAAGAAGGCTGCCAAAAACTATTGATTTCAGCGTGGATTTCTTGCGTAGCGGCATGCCAAGGGACTGTTTTGCCAAGGCCCGGGTAAACCGTTCAGGGCGACGCTACGCTTCGGTCCACGTCGAGGCATGGCAGGAAGACCGGGGAAAGTTGTTCGCGCAGGCTACCGGTCATTTCCTGAATCCGCAAGTGAATGGTTGAGCTGACCGGGGCGCCGCTCACGCACCGGCGCGTGCTTCGACTCGCCGTTCCCATCGTTCTTTCGAACGCAACTGTGCCCATCCTTGGAACGGTCGACACTGGCGTTGTGGGGCAGCTCGGAGAAGCTGCGCCGATCGGAGCAGTCGGAATCGGCGGAATCGTCATTGCGGCTGTCTATTGGACGTTCGGGTTCCTGCGCCTTGGAACCTGCGGTCTCGCTGCGCAGGCCGCAGGTGCGGAAGACGAACGCGAAATCGCCGCGCTCCTGGTTCGCGCGCTTGTTGCCGGCGCCTGTCTGGGAGGACTCCTCATTGCCGCCCAGAAATGGATTTTCTGGGTGTTTTTCAGCCTGTCGCCCGCGTCTCCTGAGGTCGAATCGCTGGCGCGCGTCTATCTTCAGATCAGGATTCTCGGAGCCCCCGCAGCGATTTCCCTCTTCGGCATATTCGGATGGCTCATCGCGACGGAGCGGGCTGGAACGCTTTTCGCGGTACAGCTTTGGATGAACGGGCTCAACATGGTCCTCGACGTCGTGTTCGTGCTCGGGCTGAACTGGGGCGTGCCGGGCGTTGCGGTTGCGAGCGTCATCGCTGAATGGAGCGCGTTGGCGCTCGGACTCTGGATGTCCCGGAATGTGGTCGCCACCGGTTACTGGAACGACTGGCAGCGCGTCTTCAACCGTTCGCGCATCATGAACATGGCCATCATCAGCCGGGACATCTTTCTCCGGACGGCCATGCTTCAGACATGTTTCCTTTCCTTCATGTTTCTTGGATCGTCGTTCGATGACGAGACGCTTGCGGCAAATCAGATCCTGATTCAGTTCCTGTTCATTACCGCCTATGCCCTGGACGGATTCGCTTACGCCGCCGAGTCGCTGGTAGGCCAGGCGGTTGGCGCCGGTGACCGGAAGGCCCTCCGCCGCAGCGTGGTGCTGACCAGCTTCTGGGGCACGGTGATTGTTGCCGTCCTGGTCGTCGGGCTCGTGCCGTTCGGAAACCGGCTCGTCGCCATCATGGCGACATCGCCCGAGGTGCGTTCCGTCACGGCGGCTTATCTTCCCTGGATGGCTTTACTGCCCTTCGCGGGCGTCGGTGCCTGGATGCTCGACGGCATTTTCATCGGCGCGATGCGAACGCGCGACATCCGCAACATGATGGCGATTTCATTTGCCGCCTATCTGCTTGCGGTGCTTCTGCTGGTTGGAGAATTCGGCAACCACGGCCTCTGGGCAGCGCTGTCGATATATTTTGTCGCTCGGGGCGTTACGCTTGCGGCGCGCTACCCGTCACTCGAGCGCAGTACGTAGCGCCGCCCGCCCTCTGCTGGCGCCGGTTCCGGAATCGGGGTTTCCCGTGACTAGATCATCCATGGGCCGAACCGACGGCATCCGCGACACTCGCGTATCCGTCCCGTTCAAGCAACCGGTCGAGGCCCGCCGCGATGTCCTTGACGACCGAAAACCCTTGGAAGACGAGGGCCGTGTAGAGCTGCAGGGCGCCGGCGCCGGCACGTATCTTTTCGTACGCATCTTCCGCTGACGCGATGCCGCCGGCGCCGATGAGGGGGACGTCTCCCCCGAAGCCGCGATACAGCCGGGAGAGAACCCGCGTGGAACGGCGAAACAGCGGTTTCCCGGAGAGTCCGCCGGCTTCGGAGGCATGCGCGTCCCCGACGGACGACCTGTCGGTGGTTGTGTTGGTCGCAATGACCGCGTCGATCCCCGATCTCCGAACCGCTCCTACGATGCCGCGGAGTGCGTTCTCGTCGAGATCCGGCGAAACCTTCAGGAACAGGGACACATGTTTTCTGAGCCCGGCGCGCGCAGCCGCCACCCTGTCGATGACTCGGGCGAGCGCGCGTCGTTCCTGGAGGTCGCGGAGGTTCATCGTGTTCGGCGACGAGACGTTTAGAGTCGCAAAATCGACATGTGGTCCGCAGACCGCGAGAACGCGGGCGAGATCGGCGGTCATGTCGGTACTGTGGGCGTTGGCGCCGAGATTGAGCCCGACAACGCCGCAGGAAGATCTGGCGGCAAGCCGTTCCGCGACGCTCTGCGCACCGTCGCTGTTGAATCCCATCCGGTTGATGACGCCCTGGTCCCGGCGGAGCCGGAACAGGCGGGGCCTTGCGTTTCCGGGCTGCGGTTCGGGCGTGGCGGCGCCAACCTCGATGAACCCGAACCCCGCCTTCAAGAGGGGATCGACGGCGCGGGCGTTCTTGTCGAACCCGGCGGCCAGCCCGATCGGGTTCGGCAGGTCGAGCCCGGCGAAAGTCGTGCGCAGACGCGGAGTCGTATGGGGCCCCGGCATCGGCACGAGCCCGAGCCCGATGATTCGGATTGCGAGATCATGTCCGGTCTCCGGATCGAGCCGGCCTAGCAGGGAGGCCCCGAACCGGTCGAGGGGCCTCATTCCGGGTCATCCCCCGGAAAGCGCCAGTCGCGGTCATCGGGAATGGTTCGGACGCGCCGGACGCGCCTGATGTCCAGTTCTGCGTAAAGGTGCGGGAAGAGATCGCCCATGCGCGAAGTCTCCCACCGAAGTTCCTTCGCAAGCTGCGCCGCGTCGACCTCGACCAGCAGAAGGCCGGTCTCGCCCGAAAAGTGCCTGGACAGCGTTTCGCGCAACTGCGCCGAGGTCGAGAAGTGAATGAACCCATCCCGGATGTCGTCAGCACTTCCCGACATCTTCCCGTTTGCCACGAGTTCTCGATATTCGCCCTTGCGCAGTATCTTGTAGATGATCATTGCGCACTGATTAAGGCTGCGCGCCAGACGGTCAAGGCCGGTTCCGGAAAGGCGAAAGGGAGTCCGGCCATTTGCGGTTACGGCGCAAACGAGTTTGCGATAGGTGTGCCGCGGGCGAGGCGAAGGAAACCCTTGGCACCCTGCACGGGACGCCTGCCTCCCGGTCGGGCAGCTGACAGGTCGGCGGCGGCCCGGGGCCGGCCAATTCCGATTCACCAACGATAAGGTCCGTGACGATGTCGTCAGTGCGAAGCTCGTATCCGAGCAAATGGTCCGGGTCGCAGCCGGTCGTGGTGCTTGTCAGGCCGCAGCTCGGGGAGAACATCGGGGCCGCCTGCCGCGCCATGCTGAATTTCGGGATCGAGCGATTGCGCGTCGTCGCGCCAAGAGACGGCTGGCCGAATCCGGACGCTGTCGCGATGGCGAGCGGGGCGGGACGGGTGCTCGACGGAGCGTGCGTCTTTGACGATATCGAGGCGGCGCTCGCCGATCTGAACTACGTCTTCGCGACCACGGCGCGCCGGCGGGACCTGACCAAGGAGGTTCTCGACATCCGTGCCGCGATGACGCGCGCCGTGGGACTGGCGCGGGAAGGGCAGAGGGTAGGGCTGCTGTTCGGTCCCGAGCGGTCGGGGCTCGTGAACGCGGAGATCGCGCGCGCAAACGCTGTTGTCACTGTGCCGGTCAACCCGGAATTTCCGTCGCTCAACCTCGCGCAGGCAGTCCTGCTGCTGGCATACGAATGGCGCTCCGAGGCCGTCAAGACCGCCACTGGTTCCGCGTGTTCTCCTGAAGATCCGAGAGCGACACAAGGGGAGGTGCGAATCCTCGTCGACCGAATAGAGGAATCGCTTGCCGAACGCGGCTTCTTCCGCCCCGAAACGAAGGCTGACGGCATGAAACTCAACCTGCGCAATCTCTTCTCGCGGTTGCAGTTCACCGACCGGGACGTTCGACTCCTGCACGGCGTCGTCCGATCTCTTTCCGGAAGGGCGCCGGGAGGATCCTGATGTCGCGCTTGTTCCGCCGGGGCGGAGCGACTAGCTTCCGCGGCGACGGATCTTGAGGCGGATCACGCATGGCCGGGACAGGCAGGGTATTCGAAGAAGTGGGTTCAGGGCCGTCGCCGGGGCCCGCGCCCGAAGTCGACAGGGACAGGGGCGCCCGGAGGCTGATGTCGGCGTGGCTTCTCTTCCTCGCATTCGCCGTCGCGCTTCTCATCGTTGTCGGGGGACTGACGCGTCTTACAGACAGCGGGTTGTCGATCACCGAGTGGCGGCCGGTGACCGGAATCCTTCCGCCGCTGTCGGCGGATGACTGGCTTCGGGAGTTCGAACGGTACAAGGCCGTTCCCGAGTACAGGTTGCAGAACAGCACCATGAACCTCGCCGGCTTCAAGGTCATCTACTGGTGGGAGTGGGGCCATCGTCTTCTCGGACGCGTCGTCGGACTTGTCTGGGCCGCGGGGTTCGCCTGGCTGCTGGTGCGCGGAAAACTGAGCCGGTTCTGGGTCACCCGACTTGCGGTTCTCGGCGCTCTCGGCGCCCTGCAGGGCCTTGTGGGCTGGTGGATGGTTTCCTCGGGGCTGACCGGGCAAGTTGTCGACGTCGCGTCCTATCGCCTCGCCATTCATGCCGGCCTTGCGTTTGCGATTCTCGGGCTTCTTGTCTGGTCATTCTGGCAGGCGAGGCGAACGGATCTGGAACTCTACCGGGCCCGGAAGAGGCGCGACGTCCATCTCTCGCGCCGCGCCGCACTCGTTCTCGCCCTCGCCTTCGTCCAGATCGTGCTGGGGGCCCTGACCGCAGGACTGGACGCCGGGCGCGGATACACGGACTGGCCATTAATGAACGGCGAATTCCTGCCATCCGAGAGTTTCGGCTACACACCGCTCTGGATCAACTTCGTGGAGAATCCGGCGCTTGTCCAGTTCAATCACCGAATTGCCGCTTATGCCCTCCTTGTTGCGACCGCGTTCGTCTGGTTCGCGAGTCGGAGCGCGCCGCAGGCGTCCCTGCGCCGGTGGTTCGCCTGGATGCCGGTGGTCGTTCTTTGCCAGTCCGTCCTGGGCGTCGTCACTCTGATGCATGGCGCAGCCTGGCATGCGGCGCTCACGCATCAGGTCGGAGCCATGGTCGTCTTGATCGTGATCGTCCGCGCCCGATTCGTTGCGGACTATCCGCCGGATACGCGGATTGGGGGGCGGCCTTGAGTTCCGGGACGGGAATCGCGGAGGTCGAGGCGCTGCTGGCGCCGGCTGTAGCCCTCGGACAGGTGGCAGAACTTCTCGACTGGGACCGCGAGACGCACATGCCGTCCGGTGCCACCGCCCAGCGCGCGGAACATTGTGCGGCGCTCGCGGAAGTTCTCCACGAAAAATGGACAGATCCGCGCCTCGGCGACTGCATCGACCGGATTGACCGATCCGGCCTTGATGCCAGGCAGCACGCCGTGCTTCGGGTGGCGGAATTCGAGCGCGGCCGCAAGCTCAAGGTGCCCACCGACCTCGCGGTTGAAATCGCCCGCACGATACCGGAGTCCTTCCGGTCATGGACCGCCGCGAAGGAGGCGGGCCGCTTCGCAGACTTCCGGAACGTGCTTGCCCGCGTAGTCGATCTCAAGCGCCGGGAGGCCGAAGCGCTGGCCGATGGCGGCGACCCCTATGACGCGTTGCTCGCCGAGTTTGAACCAGGTACGGGCGCGGCGGAAATTGAACGCCGGTTCAAGGGGCTGCGCCGGGGACTCGTTCGCCTGCTGTCACGCATCCGCGACACCGGTCGCGAACAGCCGGTCGTCGAGGCATTCTTCCCCGAGGACGTGCAACTCGCCCTTGCGCGCGAACTTGCGAGCTCCTTCGGCTACGACTGGTCGCGCGGACGGATCGACACCAGCGTTCATCCGTTTTCCTCGGGGTCCGGAAGCGACGTCCGGATCACGACGCGGGTCGATGAAAGCGATCCCTTCGGTTGCATCTACGCCACGATTCACGAGACCGGGCACGCGCTCTACGAACAGGGCGTTGACCCGTCGCTCGCGCAGGGGATCCTCGGGACCGGCGCGAGCATGGGCGTGCACGAATCGCAGAGCCGGATTCTGGAAAACCAGATCGGGCGAAGCCGGGCATTCTGCGAATACCTCTTCGGGCGCATGCGGAACAGGTTCGATGATTTCGGGCTCGACGGACCTGACACCCTCTACCGTGCGGTCAACAACGTCGCGAAGGGCTGCATCCGGACCGAGTCGGACGAGGTGCAGTACAATCTGCACGTGATGCTCCGCTTCGACCTCGAACGCGCGCTGATTTCCGGGGATCTCGGCGTCGGGGACCTCGAAGCCGCGTGGAACGACCGCTTTCGCGAGGACTTCGGCTTCGAGGTCGACAATGCTGCGAACGGCGTGCTTCAGGATGCGCACTGGGCCGCCGGATTGTTCGGATACTTTCCGACCTATTCGCTTGGAAACGTCTACGCGGGAGAACTGCATGCCTGCCTTCGGCGTGACGTACCCGAACTCGACGGCCAGTTGGCCAGGGGAGATACGGATGCGCTCCGCGAATGGCTGCGCAACCGGGTGCACCGGCACGGCCGGTCCATGATGCCGGCGCAGCTGATGTCGGAGGCCATCGGCCGCCTGCCCGACGAGGCTGCGCTTCTCGACTACCTCGAGCGGAAGTTCGGCGCGCTCTACGACTGTTGAACAGGAGCCCCTCGCCGGGTCACGGCTGATCCCACCTCGGCGCGCGTTTCTCAACGAATGCCGCGATGCCTTCCTCGGTATCGCGGTGGAGCATGTTCTCCGTCATCACCTCCCCGGTATAGGCGTAGGCGTCGGCAAGTCCCATTTCGAGTTGCCGGTAGTAGGCCCGCTTGCCAATCCTGACTGCCGCGCCAAGCTTTCCCGCGATTTTCGACGCCAATTCGAGAGCGCCTTCGTCAAGCTGGTCTTCCGGCAGCACCCGGTTGACGAGACCGATCTCGCGGGCGCGGCGGGCCTCGAAGAACTCCCCCGTCGTCAGCATTTCGAACGCGTGCTTGACAGGGACATTGCGGCTGAGTGCGACCATGGGCGTCGAACAGAACAGACCGATGTCGACCCCGTTCACGCCGAAACGGGTTCCCTCGGCCGCGACCGCGAGGTCGCAGCTTGCAACCAGCTGGCAACCGGCCGCAGTCGCGAGGCCGTGCACTTGAGCGATGACCGGCTGCGGCAGGTCCCGAATGCAAGCCATCATCGCCGCGCACTTGTCGAACAGCATGCGGAAGTAGGCGCGGCCTCCGTCCTCCGCCTGCCGCCCGGCGGTCATTTCCTTGAGGTCGTGGCCGGCGCAGAAGGCCCTCCCGCTTCCCCTGAGGACAACCGCTCGTGTTCTCTCGTCGTCCGCGAGACGGGAAAACTCGGCGCTCAGCGCATCAAGCATCGCTTCCGAAAGGGCGTTCAGCGACCTCGGGTTATTGAGAGTCAGCAGGGCAACGGCGCCCGCGTTTTCCCTGAGCAGAATGTTGTCAGTCATGGCGAATTCCGTGTTGTCCGGGACGTCCCTTTGCGCAAGGTATGCCCGTCAGCGACAAAACGGAAGTCGGCAGATGCAACTGAAAATGACCGTCGTAGAAACGGAAGAGTTTCTCCGGGAGGAATTTCCGCAAGTGGCGGACCATGTCGTCGTGGAGGCCCTGACACTCGAGGAGACCGTCGTCCGCCTCAGGGTCGGGGATGCGCATCTCCGCCCGGGCGGCACGGTGTCGGGTCCGTCCATATTCGCGGCGGCGGACGTGGCTGTCTACGTCGCCATACTTTCCCGTCTCGGGCCGGTGGCGCTGGCGGTGACCACGAATTGCACGATCAACTTCATGCGAAAGCCTCCCGCCCGGGACCTGTGCGCCAGGGCTCGGTTGCTGAAGGTCGGCAGGACACTTGTCGTTGGCGAGGTCGGAGTCTTCTCGGGCGGCATCGCCGACCCGGTCGCACATGCGGTCCTGACGTATGCGATTCCAACCTCCGAAAGTGAGGTAAAATGATACCGCATTCCTAAACTTCTAATTCTATGCGGAAAATTTCCCCAATTTGACGACAGGCATTGGAATTCGGCGTTGACATCAATTTCGCCAACGCTAGACACGCGTCTGGTTGCGGGCGCGGTCCGCCTGTATCTGTTTCGGGGTGACCATATGAAGACGTTTTCCGCGAAGCCGTCTGATATCGAGAAGAAGTGGATTCTGATCGATGCGGAGGGCGTTGTCCTCGGCCGCCTGGCATCGATTATCGCCGGTTTGCTTCGAGGCAAGCACAAGGCGACCTTCACCGCGTCCATGGACATGGGCGACAACGTGATCGTCGTCAACGCCGGCAAGGTCCAGCTGACCGGCAGGAAGCGCACCGACAAGGTGCACTACTGGCATACGGGATACCCCGGCGGCATCAAGAGCCGGACATCGGGCCAGATTCTTTCGGGCAAGCATCCGGAGCGCCTTGTTACGCGCGCCGTGCGGCGCATGCTCCCGGGAGGCCCGTTGAGCAGGCGGCAGCTCACCAACCTGCGCGTCTACGCCGGGCCGGAGCACCCGCACGCAGCCCAGAATCCGGAACTGCTGGATGTCGCATCAATGAACCGCAAGAACACGCGGAGGGCGAGAACATGAGGGAGCCGATCAGATCGATGGCCGACCTGCAGGAAGGGGCCGGTCTGGAGCCGGGCGTTGATGCAACCGATGACATCGAAGCCCGGCGGGAACCGGTTCGAGACCATCTTGGCCGGTCATATGCAACAGGGAAGCGCAAGGATGCGGTTGCGCGCGTGTGGATCAAACCGGGATCCGGACGGGTCACCGTGAACGGCAAGGACATGAACGAATATTTCGCCCGTCCGGTGCTGCAGATGGTGCTTCGCCAGCCTTTCGACGTGGCCGGCGTCAAGGATGAATTCGATGTTCAAGCGACCGTAAAGGGCGGCGGACTTTCTGGTCAGGCCGGTGCCGTTAAGCACGGGATCTCGAAGGCGCTGCAATTCTACGAACCGTCGCTGCGGCCGGCGCTGAAGGCGGCCGGCTTCCTGACCCGGGATGCAAGGGTCGTGGAAAGAAAGAAGTACGGCAAGCGCAAGGCGCGAAGGAGCTTCCAGTTCTCGAAACGCTGATGCGGCCCTCGCTTCGGGACATAGGAGACACCGGAATTCGGCCAAGGGTACTTCGTGGAGGCGGGCAGGGCACTTGATCCCTTTCGCAGGAACGGAATTGCCGCAACGGGTTCTGACAGCCCCGCCGCATAGAATTGCAGGCGGTCTCGGATGCGTTGCGCGGGAAGCGGGATTGCCGTAAGCCCGACTGCAGTTGAACTCTGGAGAGTCCAGTGCCGACCGAGAATTCCAAGGTCAGGAATGTCGCGATCCTGGGCGCGAGCGGCTACACCGGCGCGGAACTCGTCCGGCTGATTTCGACCCATCCAAGCATGTCGATTACTGCAATGACTGCGGACCGGAAGGCCGGCCTGTCGATGGGCCAGGTATTCCCGCACCTCCGCCATCTCGACCTTCCAGGGCTCGCGACTATGGATGACATCGACCTCTCCGATGTCGATCTAGTCTTCAGTGCGCTTCCGCATGCGACCAGCCAGCACGCGGTCAGGCTTTTGCCGTCCACGATGAAGGTCGTGGATCTCTCGGCCGACTTCCGCCTCCGCGACGCGGATGTCTATCGGGAATGGTACGGTCTCGAGCACACAGCGACCGAGCTTCTGGAAGATGCGGTTTACGGTCTCACGGAATACTACCGCGACGACATCAGGAAAGCCCGTCTGGTGGCGGGCACGGGTTGCAACGCCGCTACAGGCCTTATCCCGGTGCTTCCGCTTCTCGAGGCCGGCGTGATCGATCCGGAAGAGATCGTGATCGACCTCGCGACCGGCGTGTCGGGAGCCGGGCGGGCCCCGAGGGAGGGGATGCTGCACGCCGAGGTGTCGGAGGGATTCCAAGCCTACAACGTCGCGAGCCACAGGCACATTGCCGAGTTCGAACAGGAATTCTCCAAGGTTGCCGGACGGCGCGTGACCGCGACGTTCACACCGCATCTTCTGCCGCAGAACCGCGGCATACTCGCCACGATCTACGTTAGGGGTGACGCTGGCGCGGTGCATGCTGCCTTGGCGGACCGGTACAGGCACGAGCCGTTCGTCATCGTGCTGCCCGTCGGCGAGACGCCGGCGACGCGCCACGTGCGCGGGTCGAACTGGTGTCATCTGGGCGTCGTGCCCGACCGCCGCGGGAACCGCGCGATCGTTTTTTCTGCCCTGGACAATCTAGTTAAGGGCGCCTCCGGCCAGGCTGTCCAAAACGCCAACCTGATGCTCGACCTTCCCGAAGTACTGGGTCTCGAGGCCGCGCCGCTGTTTCCGTGACACGTTGCGATGCCCGCCGGAACCAGGAAAAGGCGTCGAATTCAACTCATCTGCGCGGCGGTCGTCCTGCTCGCGCTTGCAACGGTCATGATCGGCTACGCCGCTCGCGAGGGAATTGCCTACTTTCGCAGCCCGAGCGAGGTCGTTGGGCTTCCCGACCTCGGAGAGCGGGAAGTCTTCAGGCTGGGAGGGCTTGTCGAGAGCGGCAGCCTGGTCAAGGAGGGCCGCGTTGTCAGGTTCCGGGTTACTGACGGGTCGCACAGCCTTCCGGTCGCATACACAGGCATCCTTCCCGACCTCTTTAGGGAAGGCCAGGGAGTCGTTGCCACGGGCCGCCTCGTGTCCGGGGAATTCATTGCGACCGAAATCCTGGCCAAGCATGATGAGAACTACATGCCGAAGGAGGTCATCGAGATTCTCAAGGAAGAGGGGCTCTTCAAGCCGACCAACTGAAGGAATCCGGAAGCGCACGCTCGGGCGTGTCGGGGAATCCGTGGTTCCATGCGGGTTTCGCGCGGTGATATACTGGCATGGAATGATCACGGAAGTCGCATGACCGCCGAACTTTCGCACTTTTCCGTTCTGGTGGCGCTTCTTCTCGCCGGCGCAGCGAGCATCGTGCCGCTCGTCGGCGCGTCAATGCGCTGGACGCCGTGGATGCGGTTCGCGGCGCCTGCAGCAATCCTTCAGTTTGCTCTCGTAGCGATCGCGTTCGGCGGCCTTACGCACGCGTTCGTCACGTCCGATTTCTCCGTCCGCCTTGTCGCTGACAATTCGCACTCGATGAAGCCCATGCTCTACAAGGTCACCGGAGTCTGGGGAAATCATGAAGGCTCCATGCTTCTCTGGGTGCTGATCCTCGTGTCCTACGGCGCTCTGGTCGCAAGGTTCGGAAACAATCTTCCGCTGGCGTTCAAGGCGCGGGTTCTCTCCGTTCAATCCATGATTTCAACTGCTTTCCTTGCGTTCCTGGTGTTCACTTCGAATCCCTTTGCCCGGACGGCCTTGCCTCCGATCGACGGCAATGATCTGAACCCGCTGCTGCAGGACCCGGGCCTCGCCTTCCATCCGCCGTTTCTCTACGTCGGATATGTCGGTCTGTCGCTGACGTTCAGCTTTGCGGTCGCGGCTCTCATCGAAGGCCGGGTCGATGCGGCCTGGGCGCGTTGGGTCCGGCCCTGGACGCTTGTCGCCTGGACGTCGCTGACGATCGGCATCGCTATGGGGTCTTGGTGGGCCTACTACGAACTCGGCTGGGGCGGCTGGTGGTTCTGGGACCCGGTGGAAAACGCAAGTTTCATCCCTTGGCTGGTCGCCACCGCGCTGCTTCACTCTGCGGTGGTGGTCGAGAAAAGAGACGCACTAAAGAGCTGGACGGTGCTGCTGGCCATTCTCGCGTTCGCGTTTTCCCTGACCGGCACCTTCATTGTGCGTTCGGGTGTCCTGACCTCCGTTCACGCCTTTGCCAACGACCCGCAAAGAGGCGTCTTCATTCTCGCGATCTTCGCCGCGGCGACGGGTGGAAGCCTGTTGCTCTACGCCATGCGCGCCAGGGGTCTGGGAACGGACTCCGTCTTTGCCGTGGCAAGCCGGGAGGCGGGCCTGGTCGTGAACAACCTGCTGCTTTCGGTTGCCGCCTTCGTCGTGCTGTTCGGCACGCTCTGGCCCTTGGTCGCGGAATTTGTCTGGGGGAAGAAACTCTCCGTCGGCGCGCCGTTCTTCGATCTCGCATTCACGCCGTTCTTCGTGCTTCTCGCCGTCGTTCTTCCCGTCGCGGCCGCATTGCCGTGGAAACGCGGGAGCGTCGGCAGGTCCCTCTACATGTTTCGTGGTGTTCTCGCGCTTGCTTTTGCGGCTGGCGTCCTGGCCTGGAGCCTCCAGTCGGGAGGTCGCATGCTCGCGCCGTTCGGCGCCATGCTCGCGACATGGCTTGTTTTCGGGGCCGGATGGGAAGTCTTGGCGAGGCTCCGGCGCAGGCGGCGCGGCTTTCGCGCGACAGTGGCAGGGCTTCGGTCCTTGCCGCGCGGCGACTGGGGCAAGGCGCTTGCCCACGCCGGTCTGGGAATAGCCATTTTCGGGATTTCGGCCATTACCGCTTGGGAGCAGGAGGACATCCGCGCGATGAGTCCGGGAGGGCAATACAGTCTGAGCGGTTACGACTTTCGTCTTCTAAACGTCAATGCGGTTGCCGGGGCGAACTACAGTTCGGACATGGGAACCGTTCTGGCGTCCCGGAACGGGCAGCCAGTGGCCGTGCTTCATCCCGAGCGAAGAATCTACTTCGTGCAGGGGATGCAGACGACAGAGGCTGCGATCGATGTAGGCTTGACGCGCGACCTCTACGTCGTGCTCGGTGACCGGCAGGATGACGGCGAATGGGTGGTGCGAACCTACGTCAAGCCGTTCGCAAGCTGGATTTGGCTCGGTGCGGCGGTCATGGCTTTCGGTGGAATCGTCAGTCTTTCGGACAGACGCTATCGCCTCGGCATCGCGAACCGGAGACGGGCCCGGCAAGTCACTGGAGTGGAGGCCGGATGACCGGGGAACGCGGATCAGCTGCCTTTGGCCAGTTGCCGCCTGCGGCGAACTCGAGCGATTCGATGGCCCCGCGACGCATCAGGCACTGCGCGGTTGCCCGACCGTTCGCATCAGCGTTGATCCGGGCGGCCGCGGCTGCGGTCCTGAGCATGCCTTGCGCGCTGCCGGTTCCTGCCGTGGAACCGCATGAGATTCTCGATGACCCCGTTCTGGAATCTAGAGCACGGGAAATTTCCCGCAATCTGCGTTGCCTGGTCTGCCGGAACGAGAACATCGACAGTTCGAATGCCGAGTTGGCGGCTGATCTCAGGTTGCTCGTCCGCGAACGGCTGACGGCCGGCGATGGCGACGAAGAAATTCTCGAATACGTGACCGATCGCTACGGGGAGTATGTCCTGCTGTATCCGCGGCCCAGAGGCGCGAATCTCCTGCTTTGGGCTGCTGGTCCGATCGTCCTTCTGGCTGGCGCGGCCTTCCTCGTGCGGCGTCAGCTGCGCCGCGCGGCACCGAAAGATCAGGAATCCCTCGACGGTGAAGAGAAGCGGCGCGTTGCCGAATTGATCGGAGATTGACCGCGTGACCCGCCAGTCGGAATCCTCCGGACGTCGCAGGATTCCCCGATGCGGTCCGGACTTGAAGCCCGGACAGCTATCTTCGTTTGCGCCCCTGACGCTTCTTGCGAGGGACGGAACGACCGGCGATGCGGGCAATGCTCATTCGGCCGACTCGATCATCGGTCTCCCCTGCAGGCACGTTTGGTCAGGCATTTGGCAGTGACGGGCAGGGCCCGGAGTTGGCCTTGCCGCGAAAGGCTGCCCGCGACCGGTTGCCTGGCAGCCGGGTCAACGTCAGAGTTGTCCGTAGTCGGGCAGTCGGGACAAGTCAGTCGACCTCCTGCCACAAGGACTCGAGCAACGATGCTTACCGGAGCAACCGGGGCAGGGCTTGTGCCGACGACCCGGTCACGCCACGGACAGCAAATGGCGCACCGTGCCGACGCGGGCACTGCACCTGGGTTCGAATCCTGAACGGTCGGATCCGGCCCAGGTCGTGACGGCGAACCGGGTGATGGCCGACCCGTCATACGGTGCAGTGTGTGGCCATCCCGGACGGTAGCGGATATTTTCCGTCCCGCGAACGCGGAAGCCGGAGGCCGAAGCAGGAAATGGGCTACGAGACAATCGACTGCAATGTCGCCGAAGACGTGGTGACGATTACGCTCAACCGACCCGATGTCCTGAACGCCATGAACGTCAGGATGAGGGCGGAATTGCACCATGCGATCCAGAACAGGGCGGCGGATGCCAGGGTTCTCGTTTTGACGGGCTCAGGCCGGGTCTTCTGTTCCGGTCAGGATCTTGGAGACGCGCAACGCGTGTCCGACATAGACCTCGAAACGACTTTGCGCGAGGAATACGAACCGTTGCTGCGTGCACTTGTTGAGTGCAGGATTCCGACGATTGCTGCCGTGAACGGCCCTGCGGCGGGCGCCGGCGCAAACCTGGCGCTGTCCGCGGACATCATCGTTGCCAGCGAGAGCGCGTATTTCCTTCAGGCGTTCGCGCGCATCGGTCTGATTCCGGATGCGGGCGGCACCTACTGGCTTCCCAGGAAAGTCGGGCTGTCGAGGGCAATGGGGGCGGCGCTCCTAACGGAGCCGGTACCCGCGCGAGATGCGGCGGACTGGGGGATGATCTGGAAGGCGGTCCCCGACGACGAATTCGACGACACGATCAACGACATTGCACGCAAGCTGGCATGCGGGCCGACGGAAGCATACCGGCTGATCAAACAGGCAATGCGAGAGAGTCTCGAACAGACGTTCGACGAACAGATTGCAATGGAAGCGCGCCTTCAGGGCGAAGCGGGACGCACCAGGGATTTTCGCGAAGGCGTTGCCGCATTTTTCGAAAAGAGGCCTCCCCGGTTCCAGGGACGGTAGAGAGGCTTCTGTTCAGCATCGGGAGTTCATTCCGGGGCCGCTGACTTGCAGCCCCCCGGCGTGATCACCGATTCCCTATTCTGACGTAGTCCCGCTTTGTCGCGCCGGTGTATCGCTGCCTCGGCCGGCCAATCTTCTGTACCGGGTCGCCAATCATTTCCTTCCATTGAGCGATCCAGCCGACCGTTCGGCTCAGCGCGAAGATCGGCGTGAACATGGAGGTCGGGAATCCGATCGCCTCGAGAATGATCCCGGAATAGAAGTCGACGTTCGGGTAAAGGTTCTTCTGGACAAAGTAATCATCTTCAAGCGCGATTCTTTCGAGTTCCTTCGCGACTTTCAGGATATCGGTTGTCGTTCCGAGTTGCTCCAGGACTTCATCCGCCGATTCCTTTATGACCTTGGCGCGCGGGTCGAAGCTCTTGTAGACGCGGTGGCCGAAACCCATGAGCCGGAACGGGTCCGACTTGTCGCGCGCGCGCTTGATGTATTCGGGTATCCGGTCGACCGATCTGATCTCTTTGAGCGTCTCGAGGCAGGCCTGATTCGCACCGCCATGCGCCGGTCCCCAGAGACAGGCAATTCCGGCCGCAATGCAGGCGAACGGATTTGCGCTTGACGACCCGGCGAGTCGGACTGTGGAAGTTGATGCATTCTGTTCGTGGTCCGCGTGCAGGAGGAATATCCTGTCCAGTGCCTTGCTCAGGATCGGGTCCACGCGATACGGCTCGGCGGGCACGGAGAAGCACATCTGCAGAAAGTTCGATGCGTAGTCGAGGTCGTTCCTCGGATAGACGAAGGGCTGTCCGACCGAATACTTGTAGGCCATTGCGGCGATCGTCGGTATCTTCGCGATCATTCGTATGGATGCGATTTCCCGCTGAACGGGATCGTTGACGTCCGTTGAATCATGGTAGAACGCCGACAGGGCGCCGACGACGCCGCAAGCGACTGCCATCGGATGGGCATCGCGGCGAAAACCGCGGTACAGATTGTGCATTTGCTCATGCACCATCGTGTGCATCGTCACGCGGTTCTCGAAGTCCTCCAGTTCAGACCGGTCCGGGAGGTTGCCGTAGAGCAGGAGGTAGCAGACTTCGAGATAGTGGGATTCCTGCGCGAGCTGCTCGATCGGATAGCCGCGATAAAGCAGTTCGCCCCTTTCCCCGTCTATGAAGGTAATGCTCGAGTCACATGAGGCAGTCGATGTATATCCCGGATCATAGGTGAAAATTCCGCCGTCGCGGTAGAGACTTCGAATATCGATGACGTCCGGACCAGTCGTGCCTTCAAGGACAGGCAGTTCAATCGTCTTTCCCTTGAACGTGAGAGTCGCAGTTTCCTTATTGGCCTGGTTCATGAATTTCCTCGCAAGTATCTGTCGGTTTTGCGGCAGCACGAAAGGCGGCAGCGAAGTTCGCCAGCCTGCCAAGCGCGCGCCCGGCCAGGATGAGACTCCTGATGGATCGCGCGGTTTCTAGCACAGCGCAGACAGATTCGGCCATGCCGGTCACTGCGGTTATGCGAGAATCTTCTGAATCCTTCGGTGAGACTCACCTTTTCCAAGTGCGGTCAGCATGTCCGGAACCGACGGCGACTTGCCATCGCCCGCAAGCGTCAACCTCAGGATTCGAAACAGCTTTGCCGGTTTTTCGTCCATCGTGTCCGAAAAGGACCGTATTGCGGCGTCGAGCCCTTCGGGCGTCCATTCGGAATCCTCGAAGTGACTCGCGAGACCGCCAAGCAGAGAGGTCACGTCGGCCACGCGCAAGCCGAGCCTCTCCGCGACGTCCGCGGACGTCAGGGCAGGGGGCGACAACAGGAAGGATGCTCTCTCGAGAACGTCCGGCAGGCGCTTGGCCTGTTCACGGAGAATGCCGATGTTCTTTCTCAACAACTTCGCCTGTCCTTCGCTTGGCAACGGATTTCGGGATGCGCGCAACCATGCGAGCAGGTCAGCCACGACTTGCGAAACGTCGGTTGTCTTTATGTGGTGGGCTGAAACGTTGTCGAGCTTCTTGAAGTCGAGCCGTGAAGGGGCCCTCCCGACGGCATCGAGTCCGAACCATGTGACGGCCTGTTCGGTTGTGAACAGTTCGTCGTCGCCGTGGGACCAGCCGAGCCGCGACAGATAGTTCCTCATGGCAACCGGCTGGTAGCCCATGGTGCGATACTCTCCGATTGCGAGCGCTCCATGACGTTTCGAGAGTTTCTTTCCGTCCGATCCGTGAATCAGGGGGATATGGGCGAACTCCGGAACGGGCCAACCCATTGCCGTATAGATGAGCGCCTGCTTTCCGGCGTTCGAGAGGTGGTCGTCTCCGCGGATGACGTGGGTAACTTCCATGTCGCGATCGTCGACCACCACGGCGAGGTTGTAGGTTGGCGTGCCATCCGAACGAAGCAGCACGAGATCCTCGATCGTATCCGCCTGCCATTTCACGCTGCCGCGGACCCTGTCGTGGATTTCTACTGCGCCGCGCGCCGGTGACTTGAGGCGGACAACATACGGCTCGTCCGGTGCGGCTTCCGAATCCGCGTCCCGCCATGGACTTCGGAAGAGCAATGGCTCGCCGGCAGCCTTGGCACGTGCGCGCTCCGCTGCGATCTCGTCGCTGGTGGAATAGCACCGGTAGGCGCTCCCGTTCGCGAGCATGACTCCCGCCACCTCGCGGTGGCGGTCACGGCGGCTGGACTGGTAGACCGTTTCCCCGTCGTGCTCGAGGCCGAGCCACGAGAGGCCGTCAAGTATCGCCGAGATGGCTTCGTCGGTTGAGCGTTCGCGATCCGTGTCTTCGATCCGCAGGCGAAACCGGCCTCGGCAATGCCGTGCGTATAGCCAATTGAACAGTGCCGTCCGCGCGCCGCCGATGTGGAGAAATCCTGTCGGGGACGGGGCAAAACGAGTCACGGCCGTTTGCTTCACCATGATTGGTGTCTCCTCAACGGGCAATCAAAGGCGAAACTTCCCGATCAGGGGAAGTCCTGGTCGCGGAAAACCCGGAAGTTTCGCCGACTCGGCCCGTGGCTGCAGGGCAACCGTGAAAGAATGCAGACCCGACGCATGGACGGGTCACTGCTCCCAGCTTACGGCCCGAGCCGAGTAACCGCAATTTGCCACGCCGGCAAGGACATGTCTGCGCGTTCTGCTCAAACCTCGTTCAAGGTGGCCGGTCATTGCGGACGATGAGCAGCGGCAAACCCCTTGTACTGCCTCCCTGATCGATCGGCGCCTGTGCGTCGCCGTCTTCTCGACCATCGAGGGAAGTCGCGTGCCGTGCGACCGAGGCGCAGTCGTGCCCGCCGAGGGCGCGGGGAAGTAGGCGCAGAATTCCGCCGTTTGGCGGATAAAAGGTCCAAAACACATCGAGGGGATGGCACCTTGCCTGTAGCGGAAGTGCTTCAACGGACGCTGGTCTCCGGAAGGGAACTACATTCTTGGCTCTCCGCCAAGGGCTTCCAATAGTTCAGGAATTTTGGCCAGTTCCTGTGCCAGCTCTTTGAAATTCGCTTCCCGATCCCTTGCTCTCGTGTCCAGAATCGCATCGTAGTCGACTCCCAATAGGTCGCAAAACTCCTTGCCGGTCATCGCTTGATCCAGGTCGATCTTGTTCTTGAATCCGATGCGGATTTCGTCCTGGTTCTGCGCATTGAATCCGACGATCTTGGTGTAGACCTTGAAGTAGCGAAGGGGATCTGCATTCAAGGAAATGAATTGGTGCAGATTCGCGTGTTCCTTCGCCGAAGACTTGGTGTCGAATTCGTGGCCATCCTTCAACTCGACCACATAGCACATCTGGCTTGATCCGATGTGCTGGAACACCATGAAATCCGGTTCGATTCCGCGTCCTCGTATTAAGTCGCATTTCTTGATCGCCCTCTTGGTGGCAAGCATTGTACCGGTCGGCATGATCTGACGTGACAAGAATTCATCCAGGTCCGCTATGTGACGATCGGACGCCAGGTCGGTGATCATCTTCTCAAGTTCAAATCCGTTCTTGATGATGAGCGACTGAACGCGGCTGAGCATTTGCGCCAAGGCAACGTTTCCGAAGCAACGGTAGTATGCTCCGTTCTCGATCTGGGCGATCGTCTTGCCCTTCACTTCGTATAGCTTGATCATCCGCGTATGTCGCACCCAAGGAACACGCGGCCCTTCAGGTTGCACGATTCCATGACCGAAAAAGACCCGGCGGCGGGATCAATCACCAAGTCTCCGGGAGCAGTCACGGCTTCAATCAATTCGGCCTGGAGCTTCACTGGCTTGTTGTGCGGGTGTTTCTTCTCCGTGATCCTTTCCGCCCAAACATCCGGAATGTTCCGTAATGTCCACACGCCTTTCGCGCGGCGCGGTTCGTTTTGCAGGATCATGCAGAATTCGCTTCTGTGCCGCGTTCTGTATCCGAGGCCGATCCTTTCCTTGTCCCATGTCAACATGTCAACCACTGAAAGCTTCGTGCCGTCGCACCAATTCTGGAAGTCGCTGCACAAATGGAACTTGTCCATCCAGAGGAAAAGGTGCCCCGACGGGATAAGGACGCGGGAAATCTCCTGAACGAACTTGGTGATGGTTTCTTCCGTCATCTGCGGAAGTCTCACCCTGACGGCATTGCGGCTGGTATCCTCGTTGCCGTACTTCATCTTGTCGTACACGCCTCTGAATTGCGGATCAAAAAACGCCGCTGCTGCACACCCACTTGGCAGTCGATTCAGAAACTCCAAACCTTCCATCTTGATTCGCGCATTGGTTGGAAAGTCATCCGGGGGTGCGGCCGGTTCATTGACCCGCAACTTTCGGGCGTTCGAGAAAACGGTTTTCGTTTTGCCGGAATGAACCGGTTCGGATGCCTGATTCGTTTTCTTGACATCGGCCAAGGGCTTCATGCGACGGCCTCCTTGCAGGCGATCCTCTTGCAGGTCGATCTTGATACCATGGCGTCGACCCGATCATCAGCGAGAATTTCGCGGTTTTCCTCATTGTGGCGGAAAGACGCATCAATGTTGTAGTGGTGAAGGTGCCTCGGCGAAACGTGTTTCCAGGTTCCGTGGATCAGGCATTTCGGGACGGACCAAATGCTCTCGAAAGAGTTCGTGCGTTCGGCATCTCGTACGTGCCCACCTGCCGAATGGTTCGCCGTGTCAAGATCGAGTATCAAATGGTTGTAGATCGTGGACTTGCCCGTGGAGGCGGTCGAGTCCTTGCTCACCTTCGAGGCGGAGAAATCGCTTGCGGTTTCCTGATCAGCACTTGCCGCTCGTTCGGCGACAACCCTCGCCCCACGTTCCCCGGCGCCCATGATCGGAATCTTGCCAATAGTTTCACGGCCAGCCTTGTGCATCTTGTCAGGAAGTTGTTTGGCTTCCAATTCGCCAACACGCGCCACGTCGGTCTCGATAATTCCGGATTGAATGTTGGCGTAGCCGCTGCACGCTTCTCCGACCCGCCGCATCCTTCGCCAGGATGGCGTCCGAGTGGCGCATGTCTCCTCGTCGGGCTGCAAGGGTGAAGTGCCCATCCGCGCCGCGACGGCGAGATGCCTGGCGCAAGTCCACGTGCGCAGCGGCACATGCGACCGCCGAAAATTCCTTCTCTTGCGTACGGCGAACACTTTCTTGCAGTCCCGAAATATGCAGCAGCCAACCCGCATTGCCTGGCGTGCGCCAATCATGCCTCTTCCGCAACGTGGGCATTCGACACCATCAGGCCGACTTCGCGATTCGAGACATTCGCTCGCTGCATCATTGTTCGGGAGCTCTTCGCACGGTTGGATCATGCCGACCGTTGATCGCGTCACGGAATTTTCCCTGATGAGACTCCACAAGACCAGGATTCCTGGCGTGGATTCAAGTACTTAATTCCAGTCCGGCAAGCATAGCTGGCTTCCTCCGTTCAATCATCTGAAGCGCGGCGTTTCAGTATGCCGGCATCCAGACGTGTTGGGACCGGAAGCAGTCCGATTTTCGGATCTCCGCGATGCTGCCTTGCCGGGGGTGCTGACCGGCTGCGGAGCAAGGCGCATTCGTCAATAGGTCCTGATGAGACCGACCAGCCGACCTTGGATCTTGACCTGGTCCTTGCGGTAAACGCGCGTCTCGTAGTTCCTGTTCTCAGCTTCCAGCGCAATGACATTGCCCCTCTTTCGCAGCCGCTTCAACGTTGCTTCCTCATTGTCGACAAGGGCGACAACAATGTCGCCGTTTTCAGCGTCGATCTGCTGCCGGATGACAACGATGTCTCCGTCGTTGATCCCTGCGTCTATCATGGAGTCGCCCTTGACCTCGAGGGCGTAGTGCTGCCCGGAGTTTTGCAGCATGTCCCCAGGAACGGAGACGTGGTGCGAAACATCCTGAATCGCTTCGATAGGCGTACCCGCTGCGATGCGTCCCATGACCGGGACGTCAAGGGCGTGGCCCGCCGCGACCGGCATGGATCCGGAAGGCGGACGTACGAGGCCTCCGTCAACGACCCGCGGCTCGAACCGCTTCCTTCCGAGTGCGTCCGGCAGCCTGATGACCTCGATTGCCCTTGCCTTGTTCTCAATGCGGCGAATGTAGCCGCGTTCCTCAAGGGCGGTGATAAGGCGATGAATCCCGGATTTTGACCGTAGCGACAGCGCCGCCTTCAATTCTTCATAGGAGGGCGTGACCCCGTCTTCCTGTATCCGTTCGTTGATCAATTCCAGGAGATCCCTCTGTTTGCGCGTCAACATCGTTGCTTCCTCGTGATTGTGCCGGTTGCATGGGTTTCAATACGTTCTATTTGTGTTCTCGTTTTGTGTCAACCCGAGGGTTGGACCGAGGTGTACGACAAAATTGTGGCGAATTGCACGAGCTGCCAGCCGTGAACGAAGTTCGCCGGCACATCTGGCACAAGGTTTCTACCAGTTGCCGTGCCCGAGCTCGCGGGCCGCCTTCCAGCCCGCGGAGTCTTTCATGCCGGACGTCGATGAACTGAATCGCTCCAGGGACGAGGCCCAGGCCCACTTCGCCACCCTCGGCGACCTGCGGCCCGGCAAGCTGCGCGAGAACCACCGCAAGTGCGGCAAGCCGACCGCCGCTGCGCCGGCGGCGGCAGCCCGGGGCACGGCCCGAGCCATGTGCCCAGCCGCTCGATCCGCGGGAATGTCCGCTCGGTCCGCATTCCGCCCGAGGAGCACGAGCGGACCCGGCGCCTTGTCGAGGAGCGCGAGCGCTTTCTCGACATTTCGGCGCGCTGTCCGGAAGCCAGCGAGGCGCTTGCCGACGCGGTGCGCGCCGAATGGCGGGACGCGGACGTCCCCGAAAAAGGGGGCTCTCTTGAAGGCCATCGGATGGGCGTCCGGCATGGAGAAGAGGGCGTCGAGGACCCAGCAGACCCAGATGTCCTTCTCCAGGATGACCGGCGAGCGCCGATGGCGGGCGGCGGCGGTGCGGAGGATGCCGGCGCGCTCGCGGGCGTCGAGGGAGAGGAACGGCTCAGCCATGCGCCGCCTCCCGGCCTGCGGCGGCGAAGGCCGCCGCCATACAGGCCGATTCTGCGTCGGAGGCTGCGCCCGTGCGATCCTTTGAGGCCGTTCGCGGACAATGGCACGGGCAATCAGTCACGACTACGACTGAGAGGCCCGGATTCTGGATGATCGCCGGAGTGTTTGTGCAGAAAACGGAAAAGGCGTTTTCGTCGCTTGACCTCCCGCCGCAACATGCACATGTTCCAGCCATGTCTGGAACTGTCACAAACGAACTTCTGCTCGAGCACATGAAGGCAATGCGCGCCGAACTCTCCGCCCCGGCCAGGCAGAACAGGGAACTGCGCGACAGGCTGACAGAAGTGCATGCCACCGTGGTCGCTCTGCGCCGCGACCAAGCAACCGATGCCGAGGTCGCAGCAACCTTGGCCGTGCGGGTAGACCGCATCTCGGATCGTGGGGACATAATCGAAAAACGGCTCGAACTCGTCGACTGACTGGCGGGGACTACTGACAATTCCTCTCAGTGTTTGCGCCTCACAATCCGTAAATTTTCGAAGCGGCAACGCGGCTCGATCAGGCCGTTGCACATCACTTGGATGTTAGTCAGTCCGCCAATTCAGGTTGATTCCGCCGCTTCATCGAATGGAATCGCAACATAGGACATCGTGTGAATTGACCAAGCGTTTCTTGATTTACGGCGACAGCAACAGCTTCGGAACTGCACCGCAGAAGTGTCTGGCGTCGCGGCCGGTGCATCCTCCAGGCGCACGCTGGGGCGATGTGCTGGCCCGCGGCCTTGGCGCGGATTGGGACGTCGTGATCGAGGGGCTGCCTGGCAGGACGACCGTCCTTGATGACCCGGTTGACGGAGCGTTCCGCAACGGGCTGACAGTCCTGCCTGCAATACTGCATTCCCACGAGCCGATCGACGTGCTTGCCATATGCCTGGGCACGAATGACCAGAAGCACGCCTTTGGCCTGAACGCGCAGGACATCGCGCTTTGCGTCGCGCGCCTGGTCAGGGAAGCCCGGCTCTCGGGCGCGGCGAGGGTGACGCTGGCCATTGCACCGCCGCCGCTTAAGCCCGCAGGAGACTTTGCCGAAATGTTTTCTGGCGCGGAGGTGAGGGGTGAAGGACTATCGGACCAGATGGAAAGATTCGCCGTGGAAGAGGGCGCCGCGTTCTTCGACGCCGGCACCGTGATCGAAGTGGATCCTCTGGACGGAGTCCACTGGAGCGAGTCCGCGCACGACAAGTTGGGCCGGGCGCTGATCGATGTCGTGAAAGGGCTGGCGGAGCAGTAAGCAACGGTTCGGCGGCCATCATTGGCGGCGGCGCAATTGGGCGGGTGGGACGCGACTTCAGCTGAACGATTGGAATGCCAAGGTGTGCGACCCGGTTTTCAAGGAAAGTTGCAAGATCGGCAGATTGATCGGAAACATCCGGCAATCGTTTCCGATGCTGCACGAGCGTTCGTTGCCTGAAGAAGGGAACCTCGGATTCACGGCATCCTTCGCCGAGGCTCTCGCTGATGACGATCACTTGGGAGAGCGTGCCTGAACGGTTGGGCTCGGAGCGCAACGTCTTCTCCGAAGCCCAGGCAACGGCATGGTCTGAAGTTCGGCGTCATTTTCCGGTTCTGTTCGAATGCGATTTCATCTGCATAGGCACTGCTTGCACCGGACGCAACCAAGTACGTCAAATGCGGAATTCGGGAGTGATCGGATACCCGGGCGCTGGACCTGGAATGAGGCTGGATGACAAATGGGGACGGGCGAACCTGTCTGTCGCGAGGGTGCAAAGCCGCTGGTGTCGGCAAGGCCGCTTTCCCGCCGGCGGAGGCGAGGCCCTTCACAGCATGATGACGTCCATCGCTTCGCCTGCGTGTCGCGCCGGGTCCGCCGGCGGTCGCACAAGGAGGGCATTCGACTTGACCAAGACCGAGAGCAGGGAACTGTCCTGGCGCCCGAACGCCCGCACCACGCGGTTGTTGTCTTCGATGCCTGCACGGGCCGACATGAAATGACGCCGCTGGCCGTTGGGGCCGATGCCGCCACCCAGGACTGCGGTTTCGGTCTGGAGCGGCGCGCGTCCCAGGCCCAGCATTGCGTCTATGGCGGGACGCAGGAATACGTGCCCGCAAACAATCGCGGACACCGGATTGCCGGGGAGGCCCAGGAGCGGAGTGCCGTTGATCGACCCGGCGAAAACGGGTTTTCCGGGCCGCAGCGCCACGTTCTGGAAGGCGGTTTTTAGACCGGCCGCGCATGCCACTCGCCTGACGAGGTCGTGGTCGCCGACGGACGCGCCGCCGAGAGTGACGATGGCGTCCGCGTCATGCGCGAGGCGGAGATTGAACAGGATGCTCTCTTCCGTGTCCGACGCAATAGGCAGCAGGCGCGCGACCGCCCCCTGCGCCTCCACGAGCGCCTTAAGGCCAAGATTGTTGGAGGACACGATCTGGTCGGGTCCCGGATCGTCGCCGACGGCGACCAGCTCGTCGCCGGTCGCAATGAGTGCGATTGACGGTTGCCGGTAAACGCTGACTTCCCGTGCATTCATCGACGCCAGCAGTGAAACCGCGGCAGGACTCAGGCGCGCAGGCGCCGGAAACTCGGTCCCGGCAGTGAAGTCGCTGCCCGCCGGCCGGACGTATCTCGAATTGCCGGGGCGACCTTCGATCGTCATGACGTTGCCCGTTCGCGCAACGTCTTCCTGAACGATGACCCGGTCGGCGCCGTCGGGCACGGGTGCTCCGGTAAAGACGCGTACGGCTTCGCCCCGCTCGAGACGCCCGGAAAACCGGCGTCCGGCGACCGATTCGCCGATGACCCTTAGCGACGTGCCCTGAAGAGCGTCTTCGTCGGCGACGGCATAACCGTCCATTGCCGAGGAGGGGAATGGCGGCTGGTCGCGCCTTGCCGCGACCGGTGCGGCAATGGTGCGCCCCGACGCATCGGCGAGACGCACCGTTTCCGTGTCGAGTGGTTCGAAGAGGGCGAGAGTCCTTGCAATGGCCTCCTCGTAGGAGATCATCGGTCAGCCTCGAAACGGCCGGATTTGCCGCCGTCCTTGAGAACGAGTTTCGTGTCGCCAATGCGCATGGCGCGGTCGACGGACTTCACCATGTCATAGATGGTGAGAGCGGTGATGCTGACTGCGGTGAGCGCTTCCATCTCGACGCCCGTCCGTCCGGTGGTCCTGACCCTTGCCTCGATATTGACGCGGCAGCCAGCCTTGTCGATGTCGAAGTTGATGCTGACCGCGCTAAGGGCGACCGGATGACACAGCGGCACGAGATCCGGCGTCCGTTTCGCGCCCATTATTCCCGCGAGACGGGCGACGGCGAGGACATCCCCCTTTTTTGCCCGGCCCTCGACAATCATCGCCAGCGTCTCCGGCGCCATCGCGACCGATCCGCATGCAACGGCGATGCGGCTCGTCACGTCTTTCGCGGAAATGTCGACCATGCGAGCTGCGCCGCCCTCGTCGAAATGCGTCAGACCGGACATTACACTTTGCCCCCTTGTCGGCGGCGTCCGCCCCCGACCCCGGAAAGGAGGCGCCGCACCGCTGATGTCACGTCCGCTTCACGCATGATGCTCTCTCCCACGAGGAAGCTGCGGACACCGTATCCGGCGAGGTCGAGGAAGTCGACATGACCCGAAATTCCGCTCTCCGAAACAATTGTCCTTCCGTCCGGCACGCGTGGCGCGAGCGATCTGGTCGTTTCGAGCGTAACGTCGAATGTTCTCAGATCTCGGTTGTTTATGCCGACCAGTTCCGACCCGAGAAGGAGCGCGCGATCCAGCTCCGTCTCGTCGTGAACCTCGAGCAGCGCGTCCATCCCGCAGCTGCGGGCGGCGGCCTCAAGTTCGCGCGCCTGGGAATCGCTCACCGAAGCCATGATCACGAGGATGCAGTCGGCGCCCCAGGCACGTGCTTCCAGGACCTGGTACGGGTCGTACATGAAGTCTTTCCTGAGCACGGGAAGCGCGCAGGCGCCGCGGGCAGCGGTAAGAAACTCCGGGGCGCCCTGGAAGGAGGGCCGGTCGGTGAGCACGCTCAGGCAGCAAGCGCCGCCGGCCTCGTACGCCCGCGCAAGTTCGCCGGGCGCGAAGTGCTCGCGGATGACGCCTCTGGACGGGCTGGCGCGCTTGATTTCGCCAATGAGCGCGAACCCGGTTCCGGAGGTTTCGCGGAGTCTTCGGGCGAACCCTCGCGTTGGCCCGGCACTGGCTGCGGCTGCCGCTAGCCTGTTCTCGGGGACAGCAGCCCGTGCGGCAGCGATTTCCTCGAGCTTGTACGCCTTGATGCGTTCGAGAATTGCGGTCACGCGGGAGCTTCCTGCGTGGCCTGAACAAGTGCATCGAGCTTTTGGGCCGCTGCGCCTGAATCGATGCTCTCCGCCGCGGTGCGGGCGCCTGCCGCGATGTCGTCTGCGCGGCCTGCTACGACAAGCGCTGCCGCGGCGTTGAACAGCACCGAGTCCCTGTAGGCGCCGCGTTCTCCGGCGAGGAGGGCTTTGAGAGCCGCCGCGTTCTCCTCCGGGCTCCCGCCGACAATCGCCTCGAACGGATGCGCCGCCAAACCGGCATCGGCGGGTTCGATTTCGAATTCCTCGATGGCACCGTTCTCCAGGGCGACCACGGATGTCGGACCCGAAATCGAGATCTCGTCCGTACCGTCGCTTCCGTGAACGAGCCACGCATTCTCGCTGCCGAGTGCCGAGAGCGTTTCTGCCATGGGCCGGATGATGTCCCTGGAGTACGCGCCGGTAAGCTGCCGCTTCACGCCTGCGGGATTGGTCAGTGGACCTAGGATGTTGAAGATTGTCCGTGCGCCGAGCTCCTGCCGGACCGGCATGACGTGGCGGACCGCCGGGTGGTGCATCGGGGCCATCATGAAACCGATTCCCGCGGTTTTAAGGGACGCCTCGACAACCCGAGGTTCGACCATGATGTTGACGCCGCACGCCGCGAGCGCGTCAGCTGTTCCCGACCTTGACGAAAGGTTTCGATTGCCGTGCTTGGCGACAACGACGCCGGCACCGGCTACGACAAGGGCCGTCGCGGTCGATATGTTGAGCGTCGAACGCCCGTCGCCGCCCGTTCCGACGATGTCCATGGCGCCTTCCGGCGCGCGCACGGGCCTGCACTTTTTGCGCATGACTCCGGCTGCAGCGGCGAATTCGTTGACGCTCTCGCCGCGGGTCCGAAGGGTCATTAGGAAGCCCCCAGTCTGCGCCGCAGTCGCATCGCCGGCCATGATGATTTCGAAAGCAGCCTCCGCCTCGGCGCGCGACAGCGGGCCCTCGATTGCGCTGGCGATGAAGGGTTTGAGTCCGAGGCTCATCAAAGTTCCCCCGCTTTCCTGCGATGCCGGACGGAAATGTCATTGAGAAAATTCTCGAGCATCGCGTGTCCGTGTTCGGTCGCGATGCTTTCCGGGTGGAATTGTATGCCTTGGACCGGCAGCGACCGGTGCCTGATTCCCATGATCGTTCCGTCCTCGAGCCAGGAAGTGATTTCAAGATCGGCCGGCAGGCTGTCCCGCTCGACGATGAGCGAGTGGTATCGCGTGGCATTCAGGGGCGAAGGAAGACCGCGAAACCACGAATCGCCGTTGTGGTGCATGGCGCCGAGCTTGCCGTGCACGATTTCGTGGCACTGAACGACGCGTCCGCCGAACGCCTGCCCGATGACCTGGTGCCCGAGGCAAACGCCGCCTACAGGAATGCCGCAAGCGGCAGCCTGCAGCGTCAATTCGAGGCATATGCCGGCCTTGTCTGGGTCGCAGGGACCGGGCGAGAGCAGAATCGCTTCCGGCTCCATTGCGATCGCCTCCTTGACGCTCAACACGTCGTTTCTGCGCACGGCAACTTCCGCTCCGAGTTCACCGAGATAGTGAACCAGGTTGAAAGTGAAGCTGTCGTAGTTGTCGATCAGAAGGAGCATTCCGAAATGATTCCCTGACTGAGAATGTCAGTGAAAACCGGGCGTGAGTTGCAGTATAGATGCATAAGTGTCGCGATACGCCGCGCCGGTCAAGTGGCGCGGTGGCAAAAGGTGCGGGCCATGGCCGTCGTTAGACTCATCTGCGGGTTTCTTGCTGGCATGATCTGTTCTTGCGTCGTGGCGATTTGCGTTGCGGTTGTCTATCCGCTTCCTGACCCGTCCGTACCGGGATTCGGATTCCCGAAAGTGGCGCGCGACGTTCCCGTCGCGGCGGCCAACTCGCTCAGGGGCGGGGCTGACCCGGCGGATGATGCCTGTCTTCCCGGCGCCGTCTGCGGCAGCGTGGCTGCCTTGCCGGCAAGGCTGCAGCAGTTGCCGTCGCTGGAGCGCGATGAATCGCCGGAGCCGCCGGACAGCCATTTGCTTTCCGATCCTGACCTGATGACCCCATGAATACCCTTTAGCGAATGTCCTTTAGGGCGTTTGCCGAGCGGCGCTCCGGTTAGCTTGCCTGCGATTCCGTGTTCCTGAGTTCGACGAAATCGGCGGCGTCCCGCGCAGCCTGGGTGAGGGCATCGGCCTTGTTTACCGTTTCCTGATACTCCGTTTCCGGATCGCTGTCGTGCACGACGCCGCCTCCCGCCTGCACATAGAGAGTCCCGTCCTTGAGCACAGCGGTACGAAGCGCGATGCACAGATCCATGTCGCCGGCGCAGGAGAAGTACCCGACTCCTCCCGCATAGACGCCGCGCTTTTCCGGCTCCAGCTCGTCGATGATCTCCATCGCGCGAACCTTTGGCGCGCCCGAAACGGTTCCGGCGGGAAGGCCGGCCAGGAGCGCAGAAAGCGCGTCCTCGCCCTCGGCAATTTCGCCGGTCACGTTGGAGACGATGTGCATGACATGGCTGTAGCGCTCGACATTGAAGGACTCGGTTGGCTTGACGGTGCCAATGCACGCCACGCGCCCGACATCATTCCGCCCGAGATCGAGCAGCATCAGGTGTTCCGCCATTTCCTTCGGGTCGCCGAGCATTTCCCGCTCAAGCGCCTTGTCCTCTGCAGGCGTCGTGCCCCGTCTGCGGGTGCCCGCGATCGGCCGAATTGTAACTATGCCGTCACGGAGCTTGACAAGCGTTTCGGGGCTGGCGCCGCAGACCTGGAATCCGCCGAAATTGAAATAGAACATGTACGGTGACGGATTGGTGCGCCGCAATGCCCGGTAAAGGGCGAAGGGGGGCATTCGAAAGTCCATGGCCCAGCGCTGGCTGGGCACGACCTGAAATATGTCTCCGGCGCGAATGTAGTCCTTCGCGGTTTCGACGACCCGAAGGTATTCGTCGCGAGAAATGTTGGAAACCGGTTCACCCGCCGCGGCCTCCCCGTTCCGGCACTCCCCTCGAAAGGGTGGAATCGGGCCGTCGATCGCTCGAATGGCCGCTTCGATATGTTCGGAAGACCGGCGGTAGGCGTCCTCGGCGCTCCGTCCCGGCAAAACCCATGCCGGACTTACGAGCGTGACTTCGTTTTTTACGCCGTCAATGCTGACCACAAGCGACGGCCGCATCATCATCGCGTCCGGCAGGCCGATCGGATCGGGATTGACGTCTGGGAGACGCTCGACGAGCCTGACCATGTCATAGCCCAGATAGCCGAAGAGTCCGGCCGACATGGGCGGAAGCCCTTCCGGCAGCTCAATCCGCGACCATTCGAGGAGGGACCTGAGAGACCGGATCGGATCCTGGGCATCCTTTTGCAACCGTGCGCCGCCGTCGTCCTCGAAGGTTCGCGAGGCGCTTTCCCGTCCTCTGCATTCCCACGTCATGTCCGGCCGCAGCCCGATGACGGAATATCGTCCCCTGATTTCGCCCCCCGTTACGGATTCCAGAAGAAAACTGTCCGGTTCGGCTTTCGATAGCTTCAGGTACAGCGACACCGGCGTGTCGAGGTCGGCTGCCAGTCTGGCGTAGACGGCTTGGTGGAGTCCGCGTGCGTATCCCTCGCGAAAGGAGTCGAACTCGGGGAGCAGGTTCACTGCTGGTTACCGTCGCCGCCGAGTACCAGCTGCGAATTGACCGAATTGACCGCTGCCTGGTTGATTGTGACGCCGGCTTCCTCCTGCACGGCCGTGGTGAACATCCGGAACATGTCCGAGCCCCGGTACTGGTCGGCCAGTTGAATGCTGCGGATCCGCGCGTTGCCGGTTTCTAGGTCGGCGGACTCTATGCCCGTCAACCTGGCAATCACGACCCTGCCGCCATGTTCGAGCGTGGCGACATTCCCGGTGTCGAGTTCGAAGACTTTCTCGACGAGTTCCGGCGGCGCGCCGGGCAGGGAGGCCACGCGGCGGATTCCGGACTCTGCGGATGCATTCAGACCGACATCGGCAAACTCCCCGCCGGATGCGAGCGTGTCCACGAGGCTTCCCGCCATGTCCTGGAGCAACTCCAGAACAATGCCTTGCTTCCAGTCCGCGATGACCCGATCAGTGACCTCGGCAAGTGGAAGGAGCTCGGGGTCGCGTTCCGCATCGAGACGAATGATGAAAATGCCGCCGTCATCCATGTCCCGGATTTCCGGAAAGTCTCCCGGCCCAGCGCTCCACGCGGCCTCGCGGAACTCGGCGTAGGAGGCGATGCCGTCCGTGGTCTCGGCGTCCAGCTCGACATGGCCGACAGTAAGCTCCGACTCCCCCGCCAATTCCTCGATGGTCGCCCCGGCCGCAAGAAGGTCGTCGATTCCGGAAACGCGTTCGCTGACCAGGCGAACGGCGCCGTCGTTCGCGAGTTCGCCGCGCAACTCTTCGCGGGCGTCCCCGAAGGGCGTGGACTGCGGTTCGAGGATGGCGTTGACGCGGAAGAGCGCCGGTCCGAGCGACGACTGGGCGGGGCCTGCAATTCCAGGTGCATCCAGGGCGAACACCGCAGCGCCCGCAGCGGAATCAAGGTCGCCCTCCTCGACGATTCCGAGATCCACGTCGCTCGGTTCAAGCTCGCGTTCGACGACGAGATTATCGAAGTCCGCGGTTCCCGCGTCTAGCCGGGTTCGGGCGGCGTCCGCCTCCGTTGACGATCCGAAGACTATCCGTTCTACCGACCTGCGCTCGGGAACCCGGAATCGCTGCGCCTGCGATTCATAGTATTCCCGAAGCTCTTCCTCGCCGATCTCGACCTGGTCCGACAGCATGTCGGGGCTGAGCCAAGCATAGGTGATCGATCTCGACTTGAGGCTCATGTAGAGATTCGTGTTGTCGTCGTAGAAGGCGGAAACCTCGGCAGAGGTCGGCTCCCGTACCGGATCTTCCAGGTTTCCCTCGTTCAAGACGGCCCACTCGAAGTCGCGCTGCTCAAGCTCGTATGCAAGTATGGCCTCTACCAGCGCGCCCGACGACTTGACGCCCACGGTGACCGCGTTACGGACAATTGCGCGACTGTTGTCGTTCCGGAGCTCCTCTTCGAATTCGGCTGTGGTAAGCCCGTTTCGTTCCAGCGCGAATTCATACGCCACCTGATCGAACGATCCATCCACGCCCTGAAACCCGGGAATTGACATCAGCTCGTCGCGGATGACTTCGTCGCCCACACTCAAGCCCAGGCGCGCGGACTCGTTGGATATCGCCGCGCTAGCAAGCGTTGCCTGAAGCGCATCACGGAACACGCCCAGGCTGTCTGCCTCAGCAGCGGAAACCTGGCGTCCGATCCGTCGCGATACCGATTGCAGCCTCTGATCGAGCGTCCGTGCATAGGCGTTGATCGTCACTGGTTCGTCACCGACTGACCCGATCGTGCGGATCGTTCCGCCGCCGAGACCGCCGATCCCGAATCCGGCCAGCCCGAGAATAAGCAAGGCGAGGAGAATCCAGACCAGCGACTTGTTGCTTTTGGCGCGCATGGACTTCATCATGATGCCGAACCCTCTTTGTGCGACTGCGAGGTTCGCCGGCTCCTGCGGCGACCCGGCCGCGTTTTAGGATGTGCCGGACTGCCTGACAAGGACGCGCGTTCGGGGTGCGTGCGCGGCGCTTCGCGCTGTCGCGGGAAATCCGGCCGGGATTCCGGGAAGGAGAGGCGGCCGTCAGCGCGGCGTCAGGGATTGAAGTCTCTGAGGCGCGCGAAGAGCCGCCCGATTCCCGTGCGGTCGATGTTCGCGAAGGCGAAGCGGATGTGCCTGTCCGCTGCCCGTGCGCCGGCACCGCTTGAGGTAGGAGCGAACATGGCACCGGGAATGGCCAGAACCGCCAACTCGTCTAGCAGGCGCAGCGCGACGGACTTCGATGATGCCGCCGAAGGGTGCTCAGCGTAGGCGAAATAGGCGCCGCAGCCCTTCAGCGTCCATCCCGCGAGGGCGGAAAACTCGCTGATCATCGCGTCCCGGCGGGCGAGGATCTCCCTGCGCTCGTCCGCAAGCCACCCGGAGAGATGGCGAAGACCGAAGATGGCTCCGCGCTGCGCCAGACGGTTCGGGCAAATCGACACGGTGTCGAGGAACTTCTCGGCCTCGTCGAGCCTTGATCGCGACGCGACGAGTGCGCCGACGCGATGGCCGGTCAAGCGGTACGCCTTGGAAAAGGAATAGAGGTGGATGAAGGTGTCATCCCAGTCCGGGTCGCAAAACAGACCATGCGGCGCACCGTCGACGCTTGCGAAGTCGCGGTAGGTTTCGTCGATGATCAATGCAATTCCCCTGGCGCGCGCCAAGTCCAGGAACGCGTGCAGAAGTTCGGACGGGTACTCGACGCCGGAGGGGTTGTTGGGCGACACGAAAAGGATGCCCTTGACCTTCGCATCGAGCAGCGCTTTCGCTCTTTCCGGGTCCGGAAGGAGATCGTCGTCAAGGGGAAGAGGGCGCGCCTCGATTCCGTTCATGCCGAGCCACATGCCGTGATTGAAGTACCAGGGAACTGGCAAGAGCAGGGCATCGCCTGCCCGGCAAAGCGAGAGCGCCGCCGCGCAGAACGCCTGATTGCAGCCCGACGTTACGGCGACCTGACCTGATTCGATCGTACCGCCATAGGTGCACGACCAACGGTCCGCGATCTCTTCCCGGAGATCCGGATCGCCGAGAACGGGTCCGTAGACATGGCAGCCTGCGTCTTCGAGAAGGGCCTCGGCAAGTGCGTTGCGGAGCGCTTCCGACGGCGGATCGACCGGTGCGGCCTGCGATACGTTGATCAGCGGGCGGTCCGGCGGGAACTCCAGATCCTCGACCCAGCGGCGCACCTCCATGACAGGCGGAGCCTGAACGGAGCGGATGTCGGGATTGAGCATGTTCTTCATCCCGCCGAGGTTATCAGGCAACTATGCCGGAACAAGCGGATTCATGACCTGTGCGGACAGGCGAAATCGTGCGCTGTCGTACCGGCCCGGAAACTCGTTCGGCAGGTGCCACGCTCTCGAACCAAATTTCCGGAGGCGCCGGATCAGAGCAACCCGACTTCCGGCTCGCGCGGCGCGGCAAGCGAGGGCCGCGCACGCGCAAATTTTCGGGACGCGCCAAAGCCAGCACTATCAGTTCGTTCGGACGCACGGACGGAAGTGGCGGCGACTGCAAGCCGTACGGAACGCTCGATTCCGTTCGCCCCGGCGGAACCGCGACAAAGGTGTTCTGAACGAGGACCCGGCGGCCCTGCGGCCGCGCGATGACTTGGCGCTGGCCCGTTTGACCCGGCGGCGAAATTCGGGAACAAATGGCTGGCAGCGATGCGACTTCAGCCGACGGCATCGCGATGTCCCACGGGTTGCCTGCGAACATAATGCCATGGCAATTCGACTCGCCAATTCGAGCGTCGTGGCCTGGATTCAGACGTCGAGTCCTTCGGCGTAGCGGGCGTTCTGCTGGATGTAGGCGAAACGCAACTCCGGTTTCCTGCCCATCAGCTGTTCAACGAGGTCGGCTGTGTCGCCGGGTTCGGTGTCGTTGATCGTCACCCTGATCAATTGACGTGACGATGCGTCCATCGTCGTTTCCTTCAGGTCCTTCGCATCCATCTCGCCGAGGCCCTTGAAACGCGAAATTTCGATTTTGCCGCGACCGCCGAGACCGGATGCGAGCAATTTCTCCTTTTCGGCGTCATCCATGGCATATACCCGGCGCGACCCCTGGGTCAGGCGGTATAGCGGCGGGCGGGCGAGGAAGAGATGGCCCCGATCCACCAGGGCGCGCATCTGGGTGAAGAAAAACGTCATGAGAAGGGACGCGATGTGGGCGCCGTCGACGTCCGCGTCGGTCATGATGATGATCTTGTCGTATCGGAGGTCGTCGATGCTGAAGCGCGAACCGGGTGCGACGCCAAGCGCCTGGCACAGGTCGTTGATTTCGTTGTTGCCCGCCATCTTGTTCGCGGCGGCGCCGAGGACATTCAGGATCTTGCCGCGAAGCGGAAGGAGCGCCTGCGTGGAGCGGTCGCGGGCCATTTTCGCTGACCCCCCCGCGCTGTCGCCCTCGACGATGAAGAGCTCCGTGCCGTCCCGGTTGGGATTCGTGCAATCGACCAGCTTGCCCGGCAGCCTCAGCTTGCGAGTCGCCGATTTCCGTGCGGTCTCCTTTTCCGTGCGTCGACGTAGCCGTTCCTCGGCTCGGAGAGTCAGGAAGTCCAGTATGGCGGCGGCGGTCCGCGTGTCCGATGCGAGCCAGTTCTCGAAGTGGTCGCTGACGGACCTCTCCACGAGGCGCCCCGCCTCTGTGGTCGCCAGCTTGTCCTTTGTCTGGCCGGAGAACTCGGGTTCCCGAATGAAACAGGAAACTACCGCGCAACCGCTGCCGACGATGTCGTCGCGATTGATGAGTGATGACTTCCTGTTTCCGGTCAGCTCTCCGTGAGAGCGAATGCCCTTCATGATCGCGGACCAGAATCCGCTCTCGTGAGTCCCCCCGCCCGGGGTGGGAACCGTGTTGCAATATGACAGCAGGAAGGCATCGTGGCCGGGTGTCCAGTTGATCGCCCATTCGACCGAGCCTTCCGCGTCCGGTCCGAACTTCTCCAAGAAATTGACCTGTCCGGAAAACGGCTTGGGGGCATGCGTCGGGCTCCCGTCAAGGCGCTCCTCGAGATAGTCCACGAGTCCGCCGGGGAAGTGGAAACGGGCGTCGGCCGGCACGTTTTCTTCGCCGGAAAGAAGCGCCGGGTCGCACTTCCAGCGAATTTCGACGCCGGAAAACAGATAGGCCTTTGACCGCGCCATGCGAAAGAGGCGGCGTGGTCGAAAGCTCGCTGCAGCACCGAAGATGTCGGGGTCGGGCTTGAAGGTCACCCGGGTGCCGCGCCGGTTGTTCGTGGTTCCGAGCGACTTCATCGGAAACAAGGGGATTCCGCGCGCAAATTCCTGAACGAAGACGCGCCTGCTGCGCGCGACCTCGACGCGGGTCCATTCCGACAGCCCGTTCACGACGGAAATGCCGACTCCGTGCAGTCCGCCGGAAACACGGTAGGCCTTGCCGGAAAACTTCCCGCCTGCGTGAAGCGTGCAGAGAATTACCTCGAGTGCGGACTTTTTCGGGAACTTGGGGTGCGGATCAACCGGTATCCCGCGGCCATTGTCCTCCACGGTGACGAGCGCAACGCCGGATTCGTCGCGGTGAAGTTCGACCTCGATCCTGTTCGCATGCCCTGCGACGGCCTCGTCCATCGCATTGTCGAGAACCTCCGCAACGAGGTGATGGAGTGCCCGCTCGTCAGTGCCGCCGATATACATGGCAGGACGCCGGCGTACCGCTTCGAGGCCCTCCAGAACCTCGATCGAAGCCGCGTCATATGTTGTGTCCTCTTGGAACAGCTCCTGAAGTGCCTGTTGCCCCATGTTCCGGTTCTGCTTGCCAGAATTGTCTTGATGCTACATTAACTGTTTCTGTTCGGGATTCATACCGGATATTGATCACGCGAAAATTTGCTGTGGCGACAGCTTTGCGCTGGCGGAAACCGCCGGACCCAGCCACCGGAACTCGATCCGTCGGAGTGCGCGGCTCGCGAGGCGCTGCCGGCAGGGCGCAACGATTCATGGCCGTCGGAGCCCCGGACTCGACCGGTTCCGCGGCCGCGGCAAGTCATCTTCATCGCATGCACGTCTGCCAGTCGGTCCGTCTGAACCGTCGGAAGAGCTGATCGGCGCGTGCGGCAACTTGCTCGGAAATCGTTTCCTGTTGGAGTGGGTAGGGGCCTGATCAAACTCGTCAGCTGACGGTTCTTCCGTTCCGGCCAGGTCTTTCCCCTGAACCCGCCCGAGACAAGTGCCCGGACGGCGATCCTGACCGGAACGAGACTGTTCAGTGCGTCGGTTTTCCGAGAGAGAGCGAGCCGCGCGATCCGCTGCGCAACCGCTGTCGTTTCCCGGTCGCGCGGACCCGGTCGCGCAAGTTTTCCGAGAGAATTGGACTTCTACAGCAAGCCGACATTGTCGGTGAAACCGGAATTCATCGGGTTGACGACGGGTGAGCGGCGTGGGCGACAGTGCGGCAGGATGATGCCATTGACTGCCAATTCTGATAGGCTGCGTCCATGACGACAGAGCTGCCAGACAATCCCTTCACGCCCGGTGTCGGGGAACGACCGCCAGTGATGGGCCATCGGCCCGGAATCGAGGATTGGTTGTTGCGGATGCTCGATGCGCTGCGCACGGGCCGGCCGCACGCGAAATTTGCGTTTCTCTACGGCCCCCGGGGCAACGGCAAGACGGTGCTGTTGACCTGGCTCGAGAGCCATGCCTCCGCCGGTCGCCCGGTCGCCCGGTCGCCCGGTCGCCCGGTGGAAACGGATGCCTCGCTTGCCCGCCTGTGCCGCTCTTATGCCGAAAAACCTGGAAACGGATGCCTCGCTTGCCCGCGCCCTGGAAGCGGCCGCCAGTCGAACCACTGTCTTGCGGCAGATTCTGCAAAACCTTGACATCACGCTCTCGGCCAGCCTGCCCGGAGCCGCCGTCAGTGCGCAGTTGGAATGGTTGCACGGAGCCCGGACCCCGCATCGCCGATCGCGAAGGCCAAGCTGCTGATTACGCTCGACGAGGCGCACAGGGTGCCGCCGCCGAGGCTGGCACAGTTGATGGATGCCGTACAGGCTGCGGGCAAGACGTCGCCCGTCGCGCTCGTACTGCGCAGGCTCTGCGGCTGGCCGCCGCCGGTACGCCCGGCCTTGAGGACGCGCTGCGGGCGAGCGGCGCAAGCTGCTGGAGCCGCGGCAAGCGGTTGCCGGTCGGGCGGCTGCCGACGGCTCAGGCGGAACGGGTCGTCGTCGAACCATTCCGCCAGGCCGGCATCGTGGTGGAAGGATCTGTCGGAGCCCAACCTCTACGACCTCATGACTTCTGCTGCTGATCGCTACCCCTTTTTCCTGCAAGTCTACGGGGCGGCCGCGTGGGATGCGATGGACGAAACCGGAAAGCGCCATCTGGACCTGGAGGTGGTTGCAGCGGGGATGCGCGCCGGCAAGGCAGGGCGAATCGTCGTTCCGGCCGCGCCGGGATTATTCCGACAGGTATCAGGAATTTTTTCAGGCCGGTGTTTTGCCGCTGGCCCGGGCCGTGGCAGTGGCCTTCAAGAGCGGGGATGGCATCCTTTCCGACGGCCAGCTGAATTCCGTGCTCGACAGCACCGGCATCGAAGGCTGGACCTTGTTCGAGAAGCAACGGTTCCTTCGAGAACGCGGGTATGTCTGGCAGGCGGAAGGCGACACCTGGGAACCTGGCATTCCAAGCCTGATGGACTACATGATCTCGAAAACCGAGCCCGAAATACCTGATCCTGCAAGGCATCAGAATTGACCCAAGGGCGCCGGAAGGCATGACTTCCGTCATGAGAGAAGTGCCCGGGATTGCAGCGCGTGCATTGGTCGACCTGAGCCAATTTTGGATTGGCTCACAGCCGAGGGTTTCGGCACATCCCCGAAAAGGATTTCGGAGATCGCATCGGCGCACTTCTCGCTCACCCTCGGGGCCGACCCGGCGACAAGGCTGGGCGTGCTCCGGACCCGACCGGGCAGATGCCTCTGGAAACGGACTGGCGCGAGGAATTTCGTTGGCGCTGGCGTGGCCGGGGACACGCGACCGGGCAGGGGCTTCTCTCTGACCTGACAGCAAGTCCATGTCCCGGACTGTTGCCGCTCTGCCGAGGTCCGAAAGGGTTTCCGACAAACTCCTGCCAACCAGGCTCTGGCATCGCCATTGACCAACGTGTCTGAAACAAATCCATGGGCGAGGAAACGATTTGCGCTACAGGCGCATCCAGGAAGTTCGCAAGGGCGGACAGGCTGGACAGCACTTCTTGCCTGACATCGATCGGGTCTCCGTCGTTGCTCCTGAACGAACGCCCGAATCCTCAAGGCGCCCCCGAATTGCCGGTTGCATCCGTGTGCGGGCATCGGCAAACCGCATCGGTCGGGGATTGAGCCGACGCGAAGGCCGGTGCCGGCCGATCAGGAGTAGTCAGGAAGGCCAATGGCTGACATGGAGAGCAGGGCGGGCCCCTGGGGAGGCCACTTCCGGGCTACATTGGCGCTCGGCCTGCCGCTGATCGGCAGCAACATCGCGCAGATGCTGACGCACACCACCGACATCGTCATGCTCGGCTGGTACGGCGTGGAGGAACTCGCTGCGACAGTCCTCGCGGTCGAACTGTATTTTGTCGCCTTTATCGTCGGGTCGGGATTCGCCAATGCCGTGATGCCGATGGTTGCCGGCGCATTGGGCGCAGCCAATAGGCGAGACATCCGTCGGTCGGTGCGGATGGGGGCGTGGATCACCGTAATCTACTGCGTCGCGTTGTTTCCCGTCCTCTGGTTCTCCAAACCGATCTTTCTGGCGCTTGGTCAGGAGGAGCATCTCTGCGCAATGGCGCAGGACTATCTCCGGATAGCCGGCTGGGGGCTCATGCCGACGCTCCTCGTGATGGTCATGCGTGCGCTCTTTGCGGCCCACCAGCTTGCGGGCATCGTATTGCGGGCGACCCTCATCGGCGCAGTCGCAAACGCGATTTCGAACTACGTGTTCATATTCGGAAACTTCGGTGCCCCGGAACTCGGCATTCAGGGTGCCGCGCTGTCATCGGTGATGACTGCCGGATTATCGTTGCTCTATCTCGCCCATCGCGCGTTCCGGATGTTCAACACCGATGAGTACCGGCTGTTTTCCGGGTTTTGGAAGCCGGACTGGCCCGCTTTCCGCGACGTCTTCCGCATCGGCTGGCCCATAAGCCTTACGCTCCTGTCCGAAGTGGGCTTGTTTTCGATGACGAAGGTGATGGTTGGATGGCTTGGCACGCTGCCGCTCGCGGCCCACGGAATCGTCATGCAGGTGACAGCGATTTCGTTCATGATTCCCCTCGGTTTGTCGAACGTCGCGACGATTCGCGCAAGTTACGCGTCCGGAAGCGGCAACCACGGAGAACTCAGGCGCGGCTCGGTCGTTGTCATTGTCATTGCCCTGATTGTTTCACTGGTGACGATGTCGATGTTTCTTGCGTTTCCGGAAACCCTTGTGAGCCTTTTCCTTGACGGAAGCCTGCCCGAGGCGCCGCGCATCGTCGAAATCGGTGTCGCGTTGATTGCGCTCGCCGCCGCCTTCCAGGTCGTGGATGCAATGCAGGTCGTCTTTCTCGGCTTGTTGCGCGGGCTCAAGGACACGGCGGTTCCGATGCTGCTCGCCGTGATCTCGTATTGGTTGATCGGCATACCCGCAGGATACTTGATCGGTTTCCGGTTCGGCTTTGGAGCGCCCGGAATCTGGTCGGGTCTTGTCGTTGGCCTTGCGTTCGCGGCCGTCGCGCTCGCTCTCCGGTTCCAGTACTGCATCCGGTCCCTGAAGAGTTGACGCATAGCGGGAATGTCGGCGATCCCTTCTGGCGTCCGGCGACAGTCGCTTGACTGCAGCTGCGACGGACTTCGCCGAAGGTGGTCTGGCAGCGCAATGGTCTCCGTTTCCTCCTGGACGCGCTGATTCCGTGGTCCGAAAAACCTTGAGGAGGCGGTGCTGGAGTCGCGGCACGGCTCGCGTCCGCAGGCAGAGTTTCCGAGGCTCGCGCCCGGGAGGAGGGCAACATCGAAAGGACGCTTGCGTCACACCCATCAAAGCAAGGGAGTAGTGGCGCCGTGCGGGCCGGCCTGATCCCGCGCTCGCCCGAAGGCATGAGGCGATACCGAAAATGACTCCGGCGCCGGTGGTTTCATTGCGGTCCGTTTGGCCGAGCGCAAGGCCGTCTTGTCGCTGCGCTAAATGCGGGAAGTATCCGCACGGTCGCGAGTTGTTGCGGGCACGGCGAAATTCCAGGAAGAATAGATCTCGCAGACGGTCGAACGCTGGTCTTGTTCGGATCGGCTCTTTTTTCGGACGATCACGAATGGCGCTGCAATCGTCCTTTTTTCATAGCTGTTTTCTGGCGCTTAAACGCCCTTTACACGCCTCACAAATTCAGCGTTCCAGCCGTGTTTCGCCGGTTTCTCGCCCACATTCTCCATAACTTTATTCCGGCGATCGAGCGGTTTCTCCGGGATACCGAGACGTGCCGCAATCCCTCTGTCGCCCACTATACTTTACATCCCGGCCATTTTTATACGGTCGTCCCGCCACGCGCCAACGACAATCCGGCTCATCCCGCTGCGCCCGGTCGGAAACAGGGCGGCATGCCAGTCGAAGAGGCGCTCTACGGTCAGGGGCTTGTCGTAGTTGCGCGTTGCGTCGAGCGTCATTTCGACAGCGCCTTCAACATCCCGGTCCGCTTGCGTCAAGGCACCGTCATCGATGCCGAGCCGCCGCGCAATCGACGAACGCACCTGATCGGCGTCGAGAGTTTCACTTTCGATTTCGCTGGACTTGACGACATCCTGCGTCAGGGTGCGCAGCATCGCTTTGTTGCGCAGATCAAAGCCAAGCCCTTCCATCCTACCCAGCAATCGACCCTGGCGGTGACGCACGGCAGCCAGCTCTACAGCGGTTGTGGCTTCGTCCCAAAAGGCAGGCCGTCCTCTCTTTCATGTATGTAACGCATAATATCCGCATCTCCTGTGGAGATTATGCTTGCCGTTCACCGCAAGTGCAGGAATTTTCACCGCACAACATGCGGAAAAAAAGTCTCCAATCTCCGTAAGCGATGACTACGTACTCGAAAAAAGTACTCCACCTGTCGTGATGGTCTTCTTTTCCGCCCACGACGGTTTGCTGCCGGCCAAAGCGAACCAGATTGGACCCATTTCTCGCGCACTGCGGCGTCGTCCGTTTGCGAATCGTACTCCCGGCAAGCATTCTCGCACAACCGCCGGGCTCGTCATCAAGGACTTGCTCGCGACCGCCGTGACGCGAAATACTTGACAAGATTCCCGGCCCCTGGAGCTGTCCGCCGAAGACCAGTAGGCCGTGCGCCACGGCTGATGACCACAGCATCACAATTCCAATTCCGGCATGGGAAAAGCCTTTGTGCCGCAATTGCCGGGCGATCCGGCCGGCAGCATGTTTCGCATCCCTTGGCTTCACCCACCGGCGGAAGCCGGCAACCGAATGCGGCTCCGGATCGCCGACCGACGGAATTGGGGCCGCCGGACCCAACCGGAGAACCGAGTCGAATTTGCACGAGACCCTGGACATGACCGGCCCTCAGCATGCCGGACGATCATCTCGTGCGCCGCTCAGCGACCGCGGAGAAACGCAAGGTCGCATCCTTCCGTCGCGGGAAGGACGGTGTCTCGGTAAAGGCGCCGGTATCCCCTGGCAGGCAACTCTTCCGCGTCATCCGGCCTCGCGGATGCCGATCCACCTTGGTTCCGCCGGCCTGCGAGCTCGCCGGCGCCGACCAACAGGTCGATGCGCAGATTCGCGGCAGAGAGCCTCACCCGGTCGCCGGTCCTGACAAGCGCCAGCGGCCCGCCGAGAGCCGCTTCCGGCGTAACGTGCAGGACAACCGTTCCGAACGCCGTGCCGCTCATGCGTGCGTCGGATATCCGGACCATGTCGCGCACGCCGCGCGCCGCGAGTTTCTTCGGGATCGGAAGATAGCCTGCCTCAGGCATTCCGGAAGGGCTCTTCGGCCCGGCGTTCCTGAGAATCAGGACGTCATCGGCCTCGACGTCCAGACGAGGGTCATCGATCCGCTCGGCGAGATCCCGAAGGGAGTCGAAGACGACTGCGCGACCCTCGTGCTCAAGAAGTTCGGGCGAAGCCGCCGCGCGTTTCAGAATCGCGCCGTCAGGGGCCAGGCTGCCGCGAAGTGAAACAAGCCCGCCAACCGGCGACACAGGATCGGAAGCAGCGCGGATGATCGACATGGCGCTTGTTTCCCGTGCGGGGGTGCGGATCCTGTCAGCAAGCCGTTCTCCCCGGACATTCACGCACTCCACGCGCAGCCGTCCAGAGAGCTCCTGCAGAACGGCGTCCAGTCCGCCGGCCTCGTGAAAGTCCTCCATGTACCCGGAGCCGACGGGCTTCAGATCGACGAGAACAGGCGTGTCTTCCGAAAGCGAGTTAAGGCGTTCTTGATCGAGGCGGCATCCGGCCCGGCCGGCAATCGCCGCAAGATGGATGACCGCGTTGGTGGAGCCCGAGACCGCGAGGAGCACCCTGAGGGCATTTTCGACAGATGCCTCGGTAACGAGGTCGGCCGGAACCGGAGAACCGGCCCTGGCCAGTTGCGCCGCGACGCGGCCGGACTCTTCCGACGCGCGCAGACGGTCGGCATGGACCGCTGGAATGGCGGCCGTACCCGGTAGCGCGAATCCAAGCGTTTCGCCGATGAGGGCCATGGTGCTGGCTGTTCCCATGACGGCGCAGGTGCCGGATGTGACCGCGAGGCGGCCTTCTATGTCCTCGATTTCACCCGCATCGATTTCGCCCGACCGGTAGGCCGCCCAGAACCGTCGGCAATCCGTGCAGGCGCCGAGACGCTCGCCGCGGTGCCGACCGGTCAGCATCGGTCCGGCGACGAGCAGGACTGCCGGTTTGCCTGCCGACAGGGCGCCCATGAGAAGTGCCGGCACAGTCTTGTCGCAGCCGCCCATCAGCACGACGGCATCCATGGGCTGGGCGCGGATCATTTCCTCGACCGCCATTGCCATCAGGTTGCGGTAGATCATCGATGTCGGGTGCAGGAAGACCTCGCCCAGGGAAATCACCGGAAACGGCACCGGCAGCGCGCCTGCGGCGAGCACGCCGCGACAGGCGGCCGAGATCATATCCGGGAAATGCCTGTGGCAATTGTTGAATCCGCTCTCCGTATGGCAGATTCCGACGACGGGGAGCTCGAGCGCCTCGTCGGAATAGCCCATGGACTTGACGAAGGACCGTCTGAGATAACGGGCGAACTCCGGGTCTCCATAATCCGTCGGATTACGGTCAAATCCAAATTGGCGAATCGGCATCGGCGTCTCCTGGCAATTGGCGACCTCGATTCGCCGGGGCGCCGGAACTGCGGCGGGATGTTGCGCCTGGCGGGCAACCGCCGACAACTTGGCCGAAACCTTGTAGCGGAGGCGGAACCCGGCAGGAAGATTCGTCCTTGCACCAGGCGGATGACGCGGCGGCGGGCTTGGTCGCCCGTGATCGGCCGCTATGCACGCAATGCATCAATCCTATTCCAGGTCAATCCTCGCACCGGTTTGTCCCGAGGCCTCCGCCGCAAGCGCGAAGCGCAGCACCTGCCTCGCGTCCCGGACGGTCAGGTTCGCCGGCCGCTCTTCCGCAAGGCAGTCAAGAAAGTGCCGCGACGCCATGGCGAAGCTTTGTTCCCAACCCGTCGCCATGTCGGAATGGGTTGTCAATTCGCCGTCACGGAACACCGCGACCGGCGCAGCGCCGCGCAACCGGCCGTGACCGCAATTTACCCAGATTACGCCTCGGGTTCCGGTGACTTCCACCCTGTCGTCCTGGGCGTAGTGGCGGGTCGCGATTTCGAGTTCGGGAGAGTGGACTATTTCGAAGCTGCCGATGCGTCCGTCCCGGAACTGGAAGGAAATGATGGACGGCGCGTCGAGCGTGACGCCGTCTGCCACGCGCGTGTTTCCGACATATGCGTGAACCGAGACGGGATCGCCCATGAAGTGCCTCGCAAGGGCAAACTTGTGATGGCCGTCATCGAAAACCAGCGGACCGCCGCCGGACTGCTCCCGCGACTGGCGCCAGCGCGTTGCGGCTTCCGGAACTTCCCATGCGGTCCGGCTGATCCCGGAGTTGCTCTTGATGCGGATCGCGAGCGGGTCGCCGATGGCACCGGCGTCCACCAGCTCCCTTGCGCGAACGACGGGAGGGAAGAACACGAAGTTCTCGAAGACTCGAAAGGGCCGTCCGGACGCCTCGACCGCTTCGACAAGGAGGTCGGCCTCTGCAAGCGTCGTGCACATGGGCTTCTGCAGGGACACGATCTTGTCGGCGGCGATCGCCTTCATGGCGACAGGAAAGTGCAGGTGGTGCGGCAGCAGGATTTCGACGAGATCGACTGAGGGCCGCGCCAGCAACTCATCGACATCGTCGGTAATGAACACGTCGGCGAGGCCCCAGGACTCCGCCCGTCTCCGGGCCAGGTCGGCGTCCCGGTCGCACAAGGCGGCGATTCTTGCCCGGGCATTCCCGAAATAGGCGGCCGCGTGAAGGTCGGAGATCCGGCCGGTGCCGATGAAGCCGGCTTCGAGTGGCCGCTCCCTGCTGATCATCTCGGCTGCGGCACCCGTCCGTTCCGCGAGGATGCGGCGATGATTCCGCCAAATTCGCGGAGACGGGCGTCGCCGATCCGAACGGTGGGACCTGAGACCCCGATCGCGGCAATCATCTCTCTTGTCCGGTCGAGAACCGGCCCGGCGACGCAGCGGATTCCGGGCGCATACTCCTCGTCATCGATCGCGTATCCGCGTTCGCGCGTCTTCCGCAACTCGCAACGCAACTTGTCCGGAGACGTAATCGTTGCCTGGGTGTAGGCCGTAAGGGGCTCTTCGGGGCGTGCGGCTGAAAAGGCGAGGAACGCCTTGCCGAGCGCCGTGCAGTGCAGCGGGGCGAGCGAACCGATTGGATGATCGACCTTGAGAGGCAACAGGGAATCCACCTTGTCGATATACCAGACGCGCGAACCGACGTGCACTGCCAGGTGCGCGCATTCGCCGGTTGTCTCGACGAGCGTTTCGAGAACAGGACGCCAGGAATTCCGGCATTCGATGACATCGTCTAGCACGTGCTGGCGGTTGATCCCCGGTCGATGCTTTCGCGTGCTCCGGTACCGGCGAGAGGAGTCCTGTTCGCAGTATCCCATGGCAACCAGCGTCTTCAGTATGTGCGAGGCATTGGACTTCCTGACGCCGAGCATTGAAGCAATGTCAGTCAGCCGGACCGCGCCGTCGGCCGTCTCGAGAATGTCGAGTGCACGCAGCCCCCGCATCAGAGACTTCAGAACCCGCACGGGTGTGGTCCGGTCGGATCGCAGGAGCAGACAGGCATTGCCGAATCCCGGTTCAACGTTGCCGCTCCATGTTGACACATATCATATATTTGTACTCTTATCGATTCGCGGGGGAAATTCCGCTGTCTGGTTCAAATTTAGTAAACTCAAACCCAGGGAGGAACATATGTCAACACACGTTAGTTGCCGCGGCTGGATTGCCGCGGCGGTCCTGCCGGTTCTGCTCGCCGCATCGCCTTCCTTTTCGCAGGGCGACGTCACCATCACCCACTACTTCACGGGCGAGTTGGGGAAGAAGTCCTTCGACGAACAGGTGGCGAAGTTCGAGGCCGCAACCGGCTATTCCGTAAAGGACAGCCCGATTGGCCACGAGGACTTCAAGTCCGGAATCCTTGTCCGCGCCGCCGGGCAGAGCCTTCCCGACGTGTTCAGTTACTGGGCCGGAGCGCGGGTTCAGTTCGTCGTGGACTCCAACAGCCTGCATCCAATTGACGGCATGTGGAAAGAGAAGGGCCTCGACGAGGTGGTCGCGAAGTCCGTTGCCGACAGCGCAACCGTCTACAACGGCAATCGATATCTCGTGCCACTCAACTACCACTACTCGGGAATGTTCTACAACGCGAAGGTCATGGCGGATGCCGGCGTCACCGAGTTTCCCGCGACCTGGGACGACTTTCTTGCGCTCTGCGAGAAGCTCAAGGGCATGGGTGTGACTCCGGTGGCGCTCGGGTCGATGAATCGCTGGCCGGCCCAGTTCTGGTTCGACTACCTTTTGCTCAATACTGCCGGACCGGAGTACCGGGCGGCGTTGATGAAAGGCTCCGCTTCCTATGACGATCCCGAGGTGGCTCGGGCGATGGAGATGTGGGCCGCTCTCGTCGATGCCGGGTATTTCGTGCCCAACGCCAACGCCGACAACTGGACAGATGCGTCCGACCGCGTCGCGCGGGGCGAGGCGGCGATGACGCTCATGGGGACCTGGATCACCGGCTACTGGAACGGCCTCGGACTGGTGGCGGGAGAGGACTACGACTTCTTCCCGTTCCCGGCAATCGATGGCGGACAGCCGAAGTCCGTCGTCGGACCGGTAGACGGGCTGGTGGTTTCATCCAATGTCCAGAACACCGAAGGGGCCGAGGAATTCCTCGCGTTCATGGTGTCGAATCCGGACGTGCAAGCGGCATGGACAAAGGGTCAGGGCGCCTTGTCGGCGAACGTCATGGTCGATCCGTCCGAATACAACTCGGTGATGCAGAAGGCCAATGCCACGGTGGCGAATGCCGATCATTTCGCCTTCAATTATGACCTCGCGACGCCGCCCCCGGTCGCGGAGGTCGGTCTTTCGATGTTCGCGGAGTTCATGGACGACCCGTCGCGCGCAGGGGAAATCCTTTCCGCTGCCGCGACGGCGGCGGCCGACGCCTTTACCCAGTAGGCTCCTGGGATATCATCGGCGGGCCGCCGTACGCGACTCGGCGGCCCGTCGCATGCGGAGGGGCCCGATTGGAACGGGAAAACCGATTCTGGCGCATAGTTCTACTGGCACTTCCGCTGGCGGTTTTCGCTGTTCTGGTTGTCTGGCCGCTCCTAAGTTCATTCTACTACAGCTTCACTGACTGGAACGGTTTCGACTCCCGGTACCGGTATGTGGGGTTCAGCAATTTCGCCAGAATCTACACTGACAAGCTGTTCATGAACGCGGCGATCAATACGGCCATCTGGATGGCTGCCGCAATCATGCTGCCTACGCTTCTCGGTCTCGCCCTCGCCCTGCTGATTGACAGCCGGGTTCCCGGCGGAAGCATCTTCAAGTCGATCTTCTATCTCCCGATCTGCCTGTCGGCCGTCGTGGTCGGCCAGATCTGGGTATGGATCTACCAGCAGGACTGGGGATTGCTGAACACCGTCATCTGGACGGTGACCGGGGAGCGGCCGACCATCGCCTGGCTGGCAAAGCCGGCGACCGCGCTCGGTTCGGTCATCGTCGCCTGGTCATGGCAGCAGACCGGATTGTCGATGGTCATCTATCTCGCCGGGCTTGTATCCATTCGCGATGAACTCCTGGAAGTCTGCGAAATAGAGGGAGCGTCCGCCTGGCAGCGCATTCGCCTCGTAATCATCCCGCTGCTGACTCCCGCCACCATCGTCGTCATCGCGCTCAGCGTGATCAACTCGCTCAAGGGATTCGACATCCTCTTCATCATGACCGGAGGTGGCCCGTTTCACAGCTCCGACACGCTTGCGATGCACATGTACAACGAATCCTTTCGGAAGTACCTCATGGGCTACGGCAGCGCGATATCGGTGGTCCTGTTCCTGATTGCGCTGACCATTATCCGCATCTACTTCCGGCAGTTGCGCAAGCTGGATGAAATCCATGGCTGAGAACGGCGGCCTCGGGAAATCCGGCGCGCAGAGCGCGGCCTCCGGATCCCAGGCGGCGGATGCGGCGGCGAAACCGTTCGATCCCTGGCCAGCCGCCATGTTCGTGATTCTTCTTTGCCTGTCTGTGCTCTTCCTCGCGCCGACGCTCGGCGTGCTGCTGTCTTCGGTCAAGACCACGCGGGAAATCGCCTTCGGGGAACTCTGGACGTTTCCCGCCCGCATCTACCTCGGCAATTTCGCGGAGGTGGTTTTCAATCCGGCGGTTCACAGGTACTTCCTCAACACTTTCCTCGTCACGCTGCCGGCAACCGCGCTGTCGATCGCATTCGGCGTGCTTGCCGGGTATGTCTTCGCCAAGTTGCCGTTCAGGGGCGGGAATCTGCTCTTCCTCGCCATCGTCTCCGGCATGTTTTTCCCGCCGCAGGTAATCCTGATTCCTCTCTTCCGACTGTTCAACGGACTGGGCCTAATCGACACTCTCTGGCCGATCATCTTCATCCACACCGCGATGGGAATTCCGATCTGCACGCTGCTGATGCGGAATTTCTTCGCAACCGTTCCCGGTGCGCTCAGGGAGGCGGCCATACTCGAGGGCGCCAACGAGTGGCAGGTTCTGACGAGAGTCGTGCTGCCGCTCAGCCTTCCGGCGCTTGCCGTTCTAGCGACGCTGCAATTCACCTGGATCTGGAACGATTTCCTTTGGCCGCTGATTTTCACGCAGTCCGATGAGAAGCGAACCATCATGCTTGGCATCGTCAATCTCAAGGGCCAGTATTCGGTTGCCTGGGGCGTTCAGGGAGCCCTTTCGCTGATCGCCAGCCTTCCGACTCTCGTCGTGTTCCTTTTCTTCCAGCGGTACTTCATCAAGGGAATGACCATGGGAGCAGTCAAGGGGTAGCGGCGCCGGCCCGGGCAGGAGGGGCCGCAGGCGAGGCGCCTGAAAAGGGGAGTTACCGAGGGAATGGCGGGAGTCCGGCTGGAAGGCATTGCGAAGTCATACGGGCAGGTTCGGGTGATCTCGGACCTGGACCTGGCTGTCGGCGACGGCGAGCTGCTGGTTCTGGTCGGGCCGTCCGGATGCGGAAAGTCGACCGTCCTCAGGATGATTTCCGGCCTTGAGGACGTGACTGGCGGCCGCATACTTATCGGCGAAAGGGATGTCACCCGTGCGGCGCCGTCGAAACGGCGCGTTGCGATGGTGTTCCAGTCCTATGCGCTGTTTCCGCACATGAGCGTTGCCGACAACATCGGCTTCGGCCTCAAGCTCTCGAGAACGCCTGCAGCGGAAATCCGGCGGCGAGTCAACGAGGTCGGCAGGGTTCTTCAACTCGATCATCTCCTCGACCGAAAGCCAAGGCAGCTGTCCGGCGGACAACGCCAGCGGGTGGCCATCGGCCGGTCGATCATCCGCGACCCTGAGGTGTTCCTCTTCGATGAACCGCTGTCGAATCTCGACGCAGCCCTCAGGATACGAATGCGGCTGGAGATCGCGCGGCTCCATCAGCGCCTCAACGCGACAATGATTTACGTGACCCATGACCAGACGGAGGCGATGACGCTCGCGGACAGGATCGCGGTCGTCAACGCCGGAACCGTCGAACAGCTCGGTTCACCGATGGAACTCTACGAACGGCCCGCGAACTTGTTCGTCGCCGGATTCATCGGTGCGCCGTCAATGAATTTCTTCCCGGCCACCCCGGGCGGCGGCGAAACGGACATCGCGCGCGACGGGCTCGGCGCGCGACTCGGCGCCGTCGCAAGAGAGGCCGCGACTTTCGGAATCCGCCCGGAACACCTCTCGCCGGTCGCCTCGGACGAGGGCGACTTCAGCGCGCGCATCGAGATCGTTGAGGATCTCGGAGCAGAGTCACTCATTTACCTCCAGACAGGGTTGGCGGAAGATTCGCTGACCATGCGCGTCAACGCAGGGGCGGGCCTTGCCCCCGGAAACGACATCGGCGTTCGCATTGACCGGGACCGCGTCCACGCTTTCGACCGTGACGGGCGCGCAGTCCGCTGACGGAAACCGGACTCCGCTCTTTGCGGAGGGAATGAAATCCTGTGCCGCCCTTGCCCGTTCTTCACCGGAGGCGCAATTCGGCGTCGGCGTCGGCGTCGGCGTCTCGCGATCGGTCGGGTGGTTACGTCTCGCCCATGAGCACCGGGTCGAACGGGTACTCCGTGAGGTTCTCGTACCCGTCTTCGGTGATCAGGACCTGGTCCTCGAGCTTGATGGAAAAGTCGCCGCCTTCCGGGCTCACGAGCGCCTCGACGCAGAGCACCATCCCGGCTTCCAGCTCGTAGTCGAAGGCGTCGGGCCGGAACCTGTCCGGGTAGGTGATCGACGGCCATTCGTCGCACAGGCCGACGCCGTGCATCTTCACCCCGTACTTCTGCTTGTCGTAGATTTCGTCAAGCTGATGCCCCCCGAACGTCAGTTCGCGGAAACTCACTCCCGGCGCCAGCATCGCCATGTTCTCCCGGATGTGGTCGACGCCGTGACGCATTGCGTAAGTCATGTCGTCCCTCGGCTTCGCGTCTCCGATCCACCAGGTTCGGGAAATGTCGATGCAGATGCCGTAGGATCCGACCAGGTCGGTGTCGAGCGCCAGGATTTCGTTGTCCTGGAGAATTCGGGGGCCGCACTCCTGGAACCACGGATTGGTCCTCGGTCCGGTGCTGAGAAGCCTGGTCTCGATCCATTCGCCGCCCCGGCGAATGTTCTCGGCATGCAGGACCGACCAGATCTCGTCCTCGGACCTTCCCGGAACAGCGGCATCGCGCATGGCGTCGACGGCCCGGTTGCAGGCGTCGTGCGCGCAGCGCATGGCGAGAATCTCGTCCGGCCCCTTTACCGACCGGCACTTCTCGGTCACCTCTTCCCCGTCCATGATCTCAAATCCGTCGGCTTCCAGCGCCCTGAGGCCGGCGACCATGACCTTGTCGACAGCAAGCCGCCTGTTTCCTCCCGCATGTTCGGCCATGATTTCGCGAACTTCTCCCGCGAAGCGACTGGCGTCCGATTCGGCCCGGTCGCCGGCGCTGAAGTAGAAGAGCGCGGCGCCGGTGCGGCGCTCGCGCACGAGCGGGTTGAAACTGCTCAGGAACGGCGAATTCTTGTAGTCCCAGATGACCATGTACCCGTCGGCGCACAGGAGTGCCGCCCGGAACGGGTTGTGCGTGTTCCAGAGCTGCATGTTCGTCGTGTCGGTGGCGTAGCGTATGTTCAGGGGATCGAACAGGAGTATGCCTCCGTAGTCTCTTTCGACGAGATGGCGCGTGAGCCGCTGCCACCTGAATTCGCGCATGCGCGGCAGGTCGGGCAGCTGCAGGCCGACGGACTCCCATTCGCGGAAAGCCAGCTGCGTTGGTCCGATTTCCAGCCTGTCGTTGTCGTTCGGAGTCCCGTCTGGAAGTCTTGGCCCGCGGGTTGGATCGATCTTCCTCCTGAATTTGGGCGTGTGCTGAATCATGCCGGCAATGGTCCCTGAAACTGGTTGCATGCCGCCAAACATTGTTTTCGCCGATACGATTCGTCGTTCCGTTTGCGGCTTCGCATGGCCGTTTTTGTCGCTTCTGGACAATCCGCGAGACGAAACGCCGGGACTCCCGTTCAATCGATGTGCCTGGCGCGATCCGGCGCGCGCTGCCCATTGCTCACTCAGCTTGCTGAACAATGGCGTCATCCAGGGCCGGTTCCGCGGCACTTCGGGATTCGGGGCCGGTCGGCAGCGATCCGGGGCCTGGGCGCGCGATCCTCACACGCCCGTCCTGGCGCTTCGGGCATTATTCCGGGCGAGACAGGGATGCAGCGCGGTCGCCTCGCCGTACTCCGCGATCCGTTCGATGGTCTGCGCGCCGACGACGAGTTGCGCGCACCCCTCCCAGACCGTCTGGTGGCCCTGCGGGCCGTCGTTCCTCCGGTTCGGGCAACCGCCGAGTCGGGCGACCAGCATCTGCGCCTGCCCGAACGACACCGCCTCGAGATCCAGAGGTTCCTCCGGCCGCTCCCGGTCGGGGGTCGGAAAACCTTGCGCGATCGCGAAGTCGAGCAGCATCGCGATTTCGGATGCCGACAGCATCCTGTGCGCGGGCAGTTCCGGCGTGTCCCGTCCCATGAGGGTCAGCGCCGCAAGGCGCCAGGCGATCACCGCGTTAACTGTTGGTTATCTCTCCACTCGGATCCAGTCTGTCGAAGACGAGCTCCGCGCGGAGATGGGGGCCGTCCGTAACGAGCTCCGGGAAGAGATCGCCGACAACCGCGCCGCCATTGCGGACCTTGCCCAAGGCCCGGCGCGCATCAAGGCCATCTTCGAAGATCGGTAGCCACGGGGCAGGTGAGAAGAAAGCCCCGCGCGTTCCCAAAACCCGTTTGCGGAACGGGCGGGGTCTTGATCGCGAACGTCAGGCATGGCGTCGGAATCATGTTCGTTTTCACTGTTCTGAAACACGTGTTCCTCCACGACAAAGACAGACCGATTCAGGAACAGGAACGAGTATGCTGACGGCGATCTTCCGAATCGAAGTCCTGTGGGACTTTCGGGACTGTTGTTGGAACGAACCCGACATTTCCCGGCCCGTTCGGAGGTGCCGGACCAGGTTCGCCGCCGCTTCATTGACGATCGCCGCCAAGCATGCAGCGCGTGCTTGACTTCCTGACGATGAACGGCAACGCCCGTCCATCGCCTGGGCCTGACCGCCGAGGCGCCGACACGGTGCCGTCGGCACGACAGCGAGGAATGCACGATTGACCAGAATGCGGAAACGCGCCTACCCGGCGCGGGGCCAGCCGTGGCTGGCAAGCGCAAAATGACGGCGACCGGAGATCGGACAACCCCCCGCAGGCTTCGAATGCAGGAATTCCCGCGCCGGAGCAGATGATGCCGGATGCCCGGATGCGTGCGCCCAAGCGGATCCCGGCGTCAGCGGCCTCTGGTGCCAATTGGCCCTGGGCGGTTGAACCCTGCGACGTGACATGAGCACCGGGCCCAAGCTCAGTCTGCCGCCACTCCGGGAGACGCGTCCGGCTTCTCCCGGACAAGGCGCAGGCCCCCGGGCAGGGGCCTGCAGACAATCGTTATCGGTGCCGCGAGATCAGCAGCTGTAGTACATCTGGAACTCGACCGGATGCGGCGTGTGCTCGAAGGCGTGGATCTCTTCCCACTTGAGGTCCATGTAGCCCGCAATCTGGTCTTCGTTGAAAACATCGCCGGCGAGCAGGAAGTCCTTGTCAGCTTCAAGTTCTTCCAGGGCTTCGCGCAACGATGCGCAGACCGTGGGAATTCCGGCAAGCTCTTCCGGCGGAAGGTCGTAAAGATCCTTGTCCATTGCCTCGCCCGGATCGATCTTGTTCTGCACGCCGTCGATCGCTGCCATGAGAAGCGCCGCGAAACAGAAGTATGGATTGGTCGACGGATCCGGAAAGCGCACCTCGAACCGCTTTGCGCTCGGGGACCCGGTCCAGGGAATGCGGACGCAACCCGAACGGTTGCGCGCCGAATAGGCCCTGAGGACCGGTGCCTCGAATCCGGGAATCAGGCGCTTGTAGCTGTTGGTGGACGGGTTGGTAAACGCGTTGAGCGCCTTCGCGTGCTTGAGAACACCGCCAATGCAGTAGAATGCTTCCTGCGAGAGATCGGCGTACTTGTCTCCCGAAAGGATTGTCTTGCCGTCCTTCCAGATGGACATGTTGACGTGCATCCCGGTGCCGTTGTCGCCGGCGACCGGCTTCGGCATGAACGTCGCCGACTTCCCGTATGCGTGCGCCACGTTCTGAATGACATACTTGTACTTCTGAAGCTCGTCGCCCTGCTTGGTGAGCGTATTGAAGATAAGGCCGAGTTCATGCTGGCAGGAAGCGACCTCGTGGTGGTGCTTGTCGACCTTCATTCCCATGCGCTTCATGGTGCTCAGCATTTCCGATCGCAGGTCCTGGCCGGCGTCGACCGGGTTGACCGGGAAATAGCCGCCCTTGACACCCGGACGATGGCCCATGTTGCCCATTTCATACTCGGTGTCGGTATTCCAGGACGCGTCCATGGCATCGATTTCGTAAGACACCTTGTTGATGGAGTTGGAGAAACGGACATCGTCGAACACGAAAAACTCGGCCTCGGGCCCGACAAAGCAGGTGTCGCCGATCCCGGTGTATTCAAGGTAGGCTTCCGCCTTCTCGGCGGTGCCGCGAGGGTCGCGCCCGTAAGGTTCACCGGTATCGGGTTCAAGGACAGAGCAATGCACGGCGACAGTCTGTTCGGCGTAAAACGGGTCGACGTAGCCCGACTCAGTGTCCGGCATCAGTTTCATGTCGGACTGGTCGATCGATTTCCATCCGGCAATCGAGGAGCCGTCGAACATCATCCCTTCCTCAAGGAAATCTTCGTCGACATGGTCAGCCATGATGGTGACGTGCTGGAGCTTCCCCCGCGGGTCGGTGAAACGCAGATCAACGTAATCGGCATCGCTTTCTTTGATCAGGTTAAGCAGTTCACTCGAACTCATTTCATTGTTTCCCTTGCATGAGGTGTCTGGTGAATTACCGGTGCGGTGTCAAAGTGCCTCGACCCCCTCTTCGCCGGTCCGAATTCGGACGGCCTGCTGAACTTCGGAAACGAAAATCTTTCCATCTCCGATCTTTTCCGTCCTGGCGGCGTTCACGATCGCCTCGATCGCCGCCTCAAGCTGGTCGTCCGCGAGGACGACCTCAATCTTGACCTTCGGGAGAAAGTCGACAATGTATTCGGCGCCACGGTACAACTCCGTATGGCCCTTTTGCCGACCGAACCCCTTCGCTTCAAAGACCGTCAGCCCCTGAATGCCGGTTTCCTGCAACGCTTCTTTCACTTCGTCAAGTTTGAAAGGCTTGATGATCGCTTCGATCTTCTTCATTTCCCTGTCTCCTGGTAAGTGCGACCGGTCGCGTGACTTGCCAAGCGAAACATCAGGATTCGGAGAGCTTGGCAATTCGACTGCTCGCGCGGAACGATCTGCGACGACAATTTCGACGGATTGAGACAAAAAATGGGCAGTCTGCACAAGAATTGTTCAACTCGGTAACCGCCGGACCATGCAACTGCTGACGTCACGACAGATGCGCGACGCGGAACGCTTCGCAATCGAGAACGGGCACGCGAGCGGACGGACGCTCATGGAACGCGCCGGCTGCGGCGTTGCGGAGGAAATCGACCGCCGCTGGAACCGCGGGAGCGGGACGCCCCCGGAGTCGGGAACGGGTCCGGACGCGCTTGTCCTCTGCGGCCCGGGCAACAACGGCGGCGACGGATTCGTGGTCGCGCGGCTGCTTCGGGAACGAGGGTGGCCGGTTCGCGTTCAGATTTATGGCGACCCTGATCGCATGCCTCCCGACGCGAAGACGAATCTTGCCGCATGGGAGAAGGTCGGCAAGGTCGAACGGAGGGGCGGCGCCGACGGGCATCCGGTCGCGGTTGTTCGAAGCGGTTGCACTGTCATCGTGGATGCCCTGTTCGGGACGGGTTTGAACCGGCCCCTCGACGGGAAACTTGCGTCGTACCTTGAAGAACTCCGCGACCGTTCGCCACGCGCCATGGTTGCGGTGGATCTTCCGTCCGGGCTCTGCTCCGACAGCGGCCGCCTCATGAATTCCCTGCCGGAATTCGATCTCACGATTACGTTTCACGCGCCGAAGCTCGGCCACTATCTCGCTGACGGTCCGGCGACCTGCGGCGAACTGCACGTTCATCCGATCGGACTCGACGTCCCGACCCCCGGGGCCGCCAGCTTGGCCGACGCCCCGAACCTCGATCTTCCGGCGTCCATCCGCAAGCTCGACGGGCAGCACAAGTACGAGCACGGTCACGTGCTGGTCGTGTCGGGCCCGGCCGGAAAGGGAGGCGCCGCGCGACTCGCCGCCTCGGGAGCGCTGCGCACCGGCGCCGGGCTGGTAAGCGTCGCCTGTCCGGAAGCCGCGCTGGCCGAGAACGCGGCGCGGCTCGACGCCGTCATGGTTCGGAGCTTCAGCGGCGCCGCCGGTCTCGAGCGCATTCTCGCCGACGCGCGCATCAATGCTCTTTGCGCGGGTCCCGGTCTCGGGACGGGAGACGACGCCAGGCAGTTGGTTCACGCCCTGCTCGAGACCGGTCGGCCGCTGGTTCTCGATGCCGATGCGCTCGGCGCCTGGTCCGCGCGTCCCGATGCGCTTTTCGGGAAGCTGCACCAACATGTCGTGCTCACGCCGCATCACGGCGAGTTCGCGCGGCTCTTCGCCGACATCGCGGCTCGGCTCGGTGCTGCCGCCTCTGCGTGGCCGGCCTACTCTAAGCTTGATGCGGTCAGGGATGCCGTGCGACGCGCTGGGTGCACGATTCTCCTGAAGGGAGCCGATACCGTGGTTTCCTCGCCGTCCGGCGCGGCATTCGTGCACGCCGCCGCGTACGACAGGGGCGCGCCATGGCTTGCGACAGCGGGTTCCGGCGACGTGCTCTCGGGAATGGCGGCGGGCCTCCTCGCCCGAGGCTTTGGAGAGTGCAAGGCGGCAGCTACGGCCGCCTTCCTCCATGTCGAGGCTGCGCGTTCCTTTGGTCCCGGGCTTGTCGCGGAGGACATTTCCGGTGCGCTGCCGGCCGTCTTCAGGCGCCTCGGAGCCTGACCGGCTGCTGACCGGCAGCAGGCGCGAGCGCTGCCGGCAGCGAGAAAATCCGGCGACCGGAGCGCGGTGGGCAGCGGATGTCGGAATCCCCCTTACAAGACATGCGTCGCTTTGCTAGAAGGGGGCGCGTGTGGGCGGTCTTGCGGCTGCCCGCTTTGGGTTTTTGCGGGTGTGGCGGAATTGGCAGACGCACCAGATTTAGGATCTGGCGCCGCGAGGCGTGGGGGTTCAAGTCCCTCCACCCGCACCACGCAGACATGAATGAAGGCGGAACGTTGACTGTTCCGGGCGGAAATGCAGAGCACTGAGACTTTGAACGACGGCCTGAGGCGCGGCTACGACATCACGCTCGCCACTGACGAACTGGAAGCTAAGGTTCTCGAGCGGCTGGAAACGATGCGGCCGAACGCCCAAATCAGGGGGTTTCGCAAGGGCAAGGTGCCGATCGCGATCCTGCGCCGCAACTACGGCACGGCGGTCCTCGCGGAAGTGCGCAGGGATGCAATCCAGACTGCGATAACCAAGCACTTCGAGGACAGCGGCGACAAGCCGGTGCGCACGCCCGGAGTCGATGTCAACGAAGATGAATGGGCGAAAGGCGCAGATATCCGGCTTTCGCTTACGTACGAATGCAAACCCGAAATGCCCGAACTGGATTTTTCGTCCATTGAACTCGAGAAACCGATCTTGGACGTGGACGAAGACATAATCTCAAGAACCGTGCAGGAACTCGCGGAAAACGCGTCTACGTTCGAAGCTGCGGAGGAAGGAACCAAGGCGGAAAAGGGCCATCAGTTGGTCATCAACTTGTCGGGAACCGTTGACGGCGAGCCGTTCGAACAAGGTTCCGCGACCGATTTTCCGCTGGTGCTCGGTTCCGAGAGCTTTCTTCCGGGTTTCGAGGAACAATTGGTGGGAGCCGCCGCCGGCGACAGCCTGGAAGTGGAAATACGGCTGCCCGAGAACTTCGGCGTAGACGAGGTCGCAGGGAAAGACGCAGTCTTCCGGTGCGATGTTTCCGCCGTGCGCAATCGCAAGATTCCGCCGGTCGACGACGAACTTGCCGCGTACTACGGGCATGGCGACCTCGAAGAGATGAGGGCGAAGACGAAGTCGGTCATCGAGGAAAATTTCGGCCAGGCATCCCGCGAACTGCTCAAGCGCCGCCTGCTGGACGCGCTGGACTCCCGACTCGACTTCGAACTGCCGCCGTCAATGCTCGAGGAGGAGGCGCAGCGCATTGCAAGTACCATCGGGATTGCCGGCGAATCCGCAGAAGGCGCTGAACCGGAGGAAGGCGCGGACGGCGGCAATCCGACTCCGACGGACGGTCATCGCCGCTTGGCGGCGCGCCGTGTCCGGCTCGCCTTGTTCCTGATCGAGACGGCTAACCGCGCAGGCATCTCCGTGTCGGAGAACGACCTGTACAGGGTATCCGAGAGACGGGGCCTGTTCCGGGCCATTCATCCTCAGCAGTGGCGCAAGCTGGTCGCGGAGGACAGCCAGTTTCGCGCCAACCTGACGAATGAGGCTATCGAGGAAAAATCCGTCGACTACATTTTCGAACTTGCGAAGATCACCGAAAAACTGGTCCCCGAGGATGAGTTCGACCAGTTGGACAAGCAACTGGAGGACGTCGGCGTCGAGCAATCCTGAACGAAGACGGTTTCACGCAAATTGGACATGACCGGGCTCGATCGGAGCGCCGGCCGAAGTGTGAAGCGCAGTCCAAGGAGTTTGCGTATGGCGGCGCGGCGGGCGATCCGCGAGAATCCGGCAAGCGCGAGGCAGACTGGAGCGAGAGGATGAATGAACAGATGGAAGTTTACGCGAACACCCTGGTTCCGATGGTTGTCGAGCAGACGTCGCGCGGCGAACGCGCGTACGACATCTTCTCTCGCCTCCTGAAGGAACGCATCGTTTTCGTCTCCGGGCCGGTCCACGACCCGATGTCGACTCTCGTGGTGGCGCAACTGCTGTACCTTGAGGCGGAAAACCCGAGCAAGGACATTTCAATGTACATAAACAGCCCTGGCGGAGTCGTGTCGTCGGGCATGTCGATTTACGACACGATGCAGTACATTCAGCCAAAGGTTTCGACGCTCTGCGTCGGACAGGCAGCTTCCATGGGAGCGCTGCTTCTCGCGGCTGGCGAACCGGGTTTGAGATATGCGCTTCCGAATTCCCGCGTCATGGTGCATCAGCCGTCGGGCGGATTCCAGGGGTCGGCATCTGACATCGCACTTCACGCACGCGAGATCATGGACCTCAAGAACCGTCTGAACAGCATCTACGTTTCGCATACGGGGCAGACCCTGAAAGCCGTCGAGAAAGCGCTCGACCGCGACAACTTCATGTCGGCCGACGAAGCAAAGTCCTGGGGAATCATTGACGAAATCGTCGACAAGCGAAAGGTCGAAAACAAGCCGGGCTGATCCGGCTGGAATGATTCCGAGGCAGCATCGACCGGCAGCGGCCGTGATCGCCGGTGAAGGCTGCATTGCGCCGCCCGACCCGATTTTGCGTTGTGCCATACGTGGTTCTGCACTAGTCTTGGCGCGTTGGGCACGTAGCGCGTTGCATTGGAAAGGGAATACTCGGCAATGCACATACAGGCTTCGGGATCGGGCAGGGACAGGAAATGACGAACCCCACAGGCAAGGACGCGAACAATACGCTCTACTGTTCGTTTTGCGGCAAGAGTCAGCACGAGGTGCGCAAGCTGATCGCCGGCCCCACAGTGTTCATCTGCGACGAGTGCGTCGAACTGTGCATGGACATAATCCGGGAAGAGGTGAAGAGCGGGTTGAGCTCGACGAACGACGGCGTGCCGATCCCGGCGCAGATCTGCGAGGTACTCGACGACTACGTCATCGGGCAGGACGTGGCAAAGCGGGTTCTTTCGGTTGCCGTGCACAACCACTACAAGCGGCTGAACCACGTTGACGACAAGTCCGACATCGAGGTCGCAAAGTCGAACATCCTACTCATCGGCCCGACCGGATGCGGCAAGACTTTGCTCGCCCAGACGCTTGCCAGGATCCTCGAGGTTCCGTTCACCATGGCGGATGCCACGACCCTTACCGAGGCGGGCTATGTCGGCGAGGACGTCGAGAACATCATCCTCAAACTGCTGCAGGCCGCGGAATACAACGTCGAACTGGCCCAGCGCGGAATCGTCTACATCGACGAGGTCGACAAGATCACCCGCAAGGCGGACAATCCCTCAATTACCCGAGACGTATCCGGCGAGGGCGTTCAGCAGGCGTTGCTGAAGATCATGGAAGGGACCGTCGCCTCAGTTCCGCCGCAAGGCGGCCGGAAACACCCGCAGCAGGAATTCATGCAGGTGGACACGACCAACATCCTGTTCATTTGCGGCGGCGCTTTCGCCGGTCTCGAGAAGATCATTTCGCGTCGCGGAAAGGGCTCGGCGATCGGATTCGGCGCCGACGTCAAGGAAGAGGACAGGCGCCAAACCGGAGAAGCCCTGAAGTCGCTCGAGCCGGAGGACCTGCTCAAGTACGGGTTGATTCCCGAATTCATCGGCCGCCTTCCCGTCATCGCGACCCTGTCCGACCTGGATGAGCAGTCGCTCGTGGAGATTCTGACGGACCCGAAGAACGCCCTCGTCAAGCAGTACCAGAAACTCTTTGATCTCGAGGGCGTGTCGCTAACGTTCACGCCGGAGGCGCTGTCCGCAATTGCCCGCCGCGCGATAGACCGGAAGACGGGCGCCCGCGGCCTGAGGTCGATCATGGAGGACATACTTCTGAACACGATGTTCGATCTCCCCGGGTTCAGCGATCTCGAGGAAGTCGTGGTCAACGAGGATGCGGCGATGAGGCGGTGCGAACCGCTTCGCGTGTTCGCTGACAGACCCGAAAAATCCGCAACGGCGTCATGACGGCTGCGCGTCGCTGGCCGATGTCGATGATGCGGAACCGGCGGCCGGGTGAATGAAGTGTCCTTGAAGCGTGTTTTCACCTGGTGGAACGGCCAGACACTGAATACCTGGTTCCACACCTGGCTGAACGGCGAGCTCGTCGGCGAAGACGGCGAGGGCAACCGCTACTACCAGAAGGGATTGAGGCGCTGGGTAATCTACAACGGCGAGTCCGAAGCTTCCCGGGTGCCGCCTGAATGGCACGGCTGGCTGCATCACACGTGCTCCTCCTCTCCCGCCGATCGGCCGGTGATCAGGAAGCACTGGGAACGACCGCACGAAGTGAACCTGACCGGGACGGATCGCGCCTATGCGCCGCCGGGGAGCCTGCGTTCCGGCAAGCCCGCCGGACGGCAGGACTACGAAGCATGGAATCCTGAGTAGCGACGGATCTTCGGCGCAGGCCGGAGTTCACGGGACAATGTCCGAAAACGTAACGGAAACAGTCATCGGGGTCGTCGTGGTCGCTGCAGCGGCGCTGTTCCTCGTCTATGCGGCGGGCAAGACCGGGAACGGGCCGTCCGGGAAAACCTACGAGGTTCACGCGAGTTTCCGAAGCGCGAACGGGATCTCCCGGGGACCGACGTGCGCCTTGCAGGCGTCAAGGTGGGAACGGTTTCGGTCCTGGCGCTCAACAGGGAGAGCTACCGCGCGGACGTGACCTTCTCGATCGACGCGGACGTGGCGATCCCCGAGGACTCCGGCATCCAGATATCCACGGAGGGACTGCTCGGGGGCAGTTATGTCGAAATCATGCCCGGCGCCGCGCTGGATAACCTGGAGACGGGCGATACGATCACCGACACCCAGGGTTCCGTGAGTCTCGTCACGCTGCTCATGAAGCTGGTATCCGGCCGGGACGGCCAATGAAGCCTTTGCGCCTTTCGGCTGCCGCCGTCGCCGTCGTGATTGCTTTCGCCGTCAACGGTCCGGACAATCTCTTTCGCGACGCCGCACGTGCCCAGGCCGATGACGGGAGCGTCACCACCGTCCCCCTGGAACCGGCCGCCCCGATGCAGTCCGAACCGCCGATCCGCGCCGAAAGCGTACCCGGTGCGCGGCTGCGCATGCTCGACCTGCTCACCGGCGACACGGAAGACCTGAACGTGGTCGCGGGCGAACCGGTCACGCGCGGGTTCCTGAGCATTCATCTCGCGGAGTGCCGATACCCGGTCGACAACCCGGACGCCGATGCGTTCGCCCGCCTCGTCATCCGCGATTCGCGGGACGACGCGCCACGGTTCGATGGTTGGATGATCGCGTCGAGTCCCGCGCTTTCGGCGCTCGAGCACCCGCGCTACGACGTCTGGGTTATGGCCTGCAGAATCGTCGACGGTTGAGTGTGGAAGGGCAGGCGGAAGAAGTTGCTTCGACGCGAAAGGGCGGCATGGAGCCGCGACCGGTATGAGGAGGCCGAGACTTCCGTCGCGCCGAGGCTTGCGAGATGCGGCGTCAGGAACTGCACATCGAGGAGAGTGAATCCGCCGTGAACGAGTCGGGCGACAAGATGTGCGAGTGCGATCTTGGATCCGTCGCGGCGGCGCGAAAACATGCTTTCGGCAAAAAAGGCGGCGCCGATGCAGACCCCGTAGACACCGCCGACCATCCCTTCGTCAGGCATGTGGACTTCCACGGAATGGGCATGGCCCATCCGGTGAAGATCGGCGTGCAACTCGCGGATCGCGCCGCTCAGCCAGGTTGTGGGCCGGTCCGCGCAAGCCTCCAAGGTCGCTTCGAATTCGGAGTCGATTCGCACCAGATAGTCGTGTCGTCGAATGCGTCGGGACAGGGATCGCGATACGTGGAAGGAACCGAGAGGAAGGATCCCGCGACGCTCGGGGCAAACCCAGAAAACGTCTGAGTCGTCCGCGCCGTTCGACATCGGAAACAGCCCGACGGAATAGGCTGAAAGCAGCACTTCGGGACTCGGTCGCGTTGGCAGTGGCCTGTAGGTCGCCATGCAGGTGGTCCGCCGGAACGGTCAGTTCCGGTGCGCGAGCCACCGTTCAAGCCAGTGGATGTTGTAGTCGCCTCTGATGATGTCCTCCTCGTCGAGGAGCGCCCGGAAGAGCGGTGCCGTGGTGTCGATTCCATCCACGACAAGTTCGTCGAGTGCGCGTCGGAGACGCGCGAGCGCCGCACGCCGGTCCGTTCCGTGCACGATCAGCTTGCCGATCAGGCTGTCGTAGTAGGGAGGTATCACGTATCCTTGGTAGAGAGCCGAATCGAAGCGCACGCCAAGACCCCCGGGAGCATGGAAGGTCGTGACCTGCCCCGGACATGGGGCGAAGTCCGGCAGCCGTTCGGCGTTGATTCGCACCTCGATCGCATGCCCCTTGATTGACAGCGCGTCCTGATCGAGCGTCATTTCGTGCCCTGCGGCAACCCGGATTTGCTCCTTCACGAGGTCGACTTGGTAGATCGATTCCGTAACCGGATGTTCCACCTGCAATCTCGTGTTCATCTCGATGAAGTAGAATTCGCCGCGGTCGAAGAGAAACTCAAAAGTCCCGGCGCCCGCGTATCCGAGTTCCGAGACTGCGACGGCGCAGTTTGCTCCGATTGCCTTGCGCGTGTCATCGTCGATGACCGGCCCCGGTGCCTCTTCGAATAGTTTCTGGTGTCGGCGCTGCAACGAACAGTCGCGTTCCCCGAGGTGGACCGCGCGCCCGGCGCCGTCTCCGAATACCTGTATTTCGATGTGCCGAGGTTTTGTCAGGAATTTCTCGATGTAGACGTCGTCGCGGCCAAAGGCCGCCATCGCCTCCGCACGGGCGGACGCGAACGCCTCCTCAATTTCCGAATCGGACTCGGCAATCTTCATTCCGCGCCCGCCGCCGCCGCCAGCCGCTTTCACGATGACCGGATAGCCGAGCTCTCCGGCGATGCTGCGCGCATCGCCGCTGGTGTCCACGCTGCCGTCCGATCCTGGGACGCATGGAACGCCGAGGCGAGACATCGTCTCGCGAGCAGCGACCTTGTCTCCCATGCAGCGAATGTGCTCGGAAGACGGCCCGATGAACACCAGGCCGTGATCCTCGATGATCTGCACGAAATCGGCGTTTTCGGACAGAAAGCCGTAACCCGGATGTATCGCGTCGGCACCGCAAATGTCGCAGGCCGACAGAATTGCGGCTGGCGCCAGATAACTCTCCTGGGCCCGGGGCGGTCCGATGCAGACACTCTCGTCGGCCATCCTCACGTGCATGGCGTCCGAGTCCGCGGTCGAATGAACGGCCACGGTGGAAATGCCCAGTTCCTTGCAGGCTCGGATCACCCGGAGCGCGATTTCACCCCTGTTCGCAACGAGGATTTTGCTGAACATCGCGCGACCGGAATGCTCTATTCGATGATTACGAGCGGAGCGCCGTATTCCACCGGACTGCCGTTCTCGACGAGAATCCGCTTGACTGTCCCGGTCGCCGGCGAGGGAATGTTGTTCATGGTCTTCATCGCCTCGATGATGAGAAGTGTCTGCCCCTCCGAAACGTGTTCTCCAGCGGCGACGAACGGAGGGGCTCCGGGTTCCGGCTGCAGGTAGACGGTGCCGACCATCGGCGACGTCACGGTGCCCGGATGCTGATCCTGCGCCACGGACTCGCCAATATCGGAATCTTCCGCCGGTGGAGGAGCGGTTCGCGGAACTTCGGATGGCGGCAATCGGGAAGGCTGAGGAATGGCGGATTGCCGTGCTATGCGTACGGTCATCGACGATTCACTGGTGAACGTCCTGCTGAAGTCGATCTCGCAAAGATCGTGACGTTGCAGCAACTCGGCGAGCGCCGCGACGTAGCCGATGTCCGAATCCCGTTGCGTCTTGCTCATCGTGATTGACCGCCACCGAATGAACTGCCCGAATTCCAATTCGGAAGAGCATAAAGGAGCTTGCGCTGCAACGCAAAACCCATTGTCGCGGGCCTGGTCCTGACCGGTTCGGACAGCCGCACGATCGCTCCGGCGTCAGTTCGCGGCCTGGCGGACTCCGGCCACTATCCCCTGCATGTCGGCGCCGGATATGTAACCTCGGATCATCACATCGCCGATCACGAACGTCGGCGTTCCACGGATCCCGAGAGATTGGCCAAGCTCCCTTACGGACGCGATATGCTGTTGAACGCCCGGATCCTGCATTGCGTCCTCGATCGTCTCGACATCGATGTCCGCTCTCAATGCGATTTCTTCCAGGGTCGCGTCGTTGACCGATCCATCGTGGGTCATGAGAACATCGTGAAGCGCGAGATAGGCGCCGTCGCCGAGAGACCGCAGCGTCGCTACGGCCATGCGCGCGGCAAACAGGGAATCCGGTCCGAGGATCGGGTACTCCTTGGTTATCCAGCGAATGCCTCCGTCTTGTCGGAGAAGCGCGGCAATCTCGCCGTGGGCGCGTCGGCAGTATCCGCAGCGGTAGTCGAGAAACTCGACAATGGTCACGTCGCCGTCGGGATTGCCGCCCACGAAGGAAATGCCATCGTTGTAGATCTCACCCCGGAATTGAAGGACAAGATCCCGATCCCTCTCGGCACTCGCATCGGATTGCTCCCCTTCGATGATCGCGATCATCTCGAGGAGTATGCCGGGTTCCTCGAGAAGGAACTCGCGAATCTCTGACCGTAGGGCCGTTCGCTCGGCTTCGGTCAGATCGGTAAGTTCAGTGGCGCCGGCAGGGGATGCAATGAGCGCCGGAATCAGGAGGAATGCGGGTGGTACTCGTATCATTTGATTGTCTCCGTTTTCAGCGAACCTGTCCGACCGCCGCCAGTATGTCTCTTGCCTTTTGCCAGTCTGCCGTTCCCGCAGCGAGTTGCTGCTGCGCACGCGCGGCATGCAGCGCGGCTTGGCGAAAATCGGAAGCGAGGGCGAATCGTTCTGCCGTCGCGAGCGAGGCCATGCCGTTTTGCCCACTGCGCTGGTAGGCTATCGCCAGATCTCGAAGCATGCGTCCGTCGCGTGGGTCAAGCCGGTAAGCGCGCGTCAGGGTGGCGAGCGCGCTGTCGTTCGAATAGGCGTCCCGTGCCGCCAGTTGCGCCCGTCCGAGACCGGCAAGCAGCAGCGGCTCATCGCCTGCGATGGAAACCGCCTTGCGATAGGACTCGACGGCGGCGCGTGCCTGGTTGCTTTCCAGAAGGATCTGTCCCTTGAGTTCATGATAGAATGGGTCGTTTGGCCGCAAGTCAAGAAGGCGGTCGGCTTCCCGAATTGCAGTCGCCGGATCTGGGAGCCTGAATTGCGAGATCGCGCGGACGATTGTCGCTGTCTCGCTGTTGCCCCTGCTGCCGGCATCGCGAAGGTTGCGCGCCGGGCGACCGAGGAATCCCTGAAACTTCGCGCGCGCGCGCGCATACCAGTATGCGAGTTCCGCTGCCCGCTGCGAGTTGCCTTCAGCAATTCGATGCTGGTCGACCGCATTGCGGAGCTGTGCGATTCGAGTCGCCGGAAGCGGGTGCGAAAGCACATAGGGATTTGCGCCGGATCCGTACAAAGCCTCCTGCGCGTCCAGCATTTCGAGCACGTCGATGATCGCAGCCGGATCGATGTTCGAGTCCGCCAGATACCTGACCGACGTCCTGTCGGCGATCGACTCCTGGGTGCGCGAATACTTGAACAGCGTTTTTCCGACCGCGTCCGCCGTTCCGATTGCGACGCCGACTCCGGCAGGCGCGCCGCCCGCCGCCGCCGCTGCGACACCAAGGAGGAAGCCGAGGCCGACGGCGTTGCCCGCGCTTCCCGCTTGAACGGCGCGCTGCGCAAGATGCCCGCCGGTTATGTGGGCGACTTCATGCGCAATGACCGCCTGGAAGAGTTCCACGTGCGGAAGCCTCTGCACCAGTCCGGCGTGGATGAAGATGTTGTTTCCGCCTGCGACAAACGCGTTTAGCGACGGATCGTTGATGATGAACATGTTCACGGACGCCGCGTCGAGTCCCGCCGCCTTGAAGATGGGTTCGCTCGCCGTCCGTAGCGTCCGTTCGATCTCCGCGTCCCGGATAAGTCCGGCGGCGTGCGCCGTCGGCGCCGCCGCGACGAGGGCTGCGGCAAGGCAGGTTGTCAACCGGTTCGGAATCATCAGTCTTCTCCCAGAAGGACTTGCCGGTGCTCTCCCGCAAGCCCCGAGTGACCGCTTTCGCCGGATCCGGCAATGCGATAGCAGCCATTCATCTGGCAGGCGACGCGTTCGCCTTTCCGCACGTTGCCCGCTGGGCGCATGTATTTTTTCCGAACCCCGCGAAATCACCGGTCATGGGGCCGTTCGCCTCCACCAGCCTCGCTTCCTGTCGTCGCCGTCGAGAGTCGCCTGATCCGGCGCTTGTCCGGAATTTTCCGAGTCTCCCGCCATGCCGGGGCGATCCGATTCAGGGGCTGGCCCGGGTCCGCCGTTTCCGGCCGCGGCCTGGCGACCCTCTCCGGCGTCCGCCGGCGATCCGGTGCCGCCCCCGGAATCGTCTGTCCCGGAGTCGTTGGCGACGGAAGTCGCGTTCGCGCCAGCGGATCGACTCTTCCTTCGTTTCCGCGGGACCTTCGGCGAATCCGCCGTCTCCGGATCCGCCGATGGCTGGTCGGCGGCCTCATTGGCGACGCCGGCGACATCGGCATCTTCCCTTGCCGACGACTGTCTTCGGCGTCTTGACCGCTTTGGAGGTTTCCGTGACGTGTCCTCGGCTGCACCGGCATCCATTTTCCCGGCCGGAATGCCTGCGGCGGCGGGCAACGCATCCGGAGCGGCGGCCGGCGGCGCTTCCTCCCCGGTCGTTTCCTGTTCGTCGACCCTGCCGGTTTCGCGATCGGCCTGGCTTTCCTGGGCGGTCGCGCGGTCCTCCGCTGACCCGCGCCCGCCGCGCCGCCGCCGCCTGCGCTTTCGCTTCGGTGCTTCCTTGGGAGATTCGGAATCGCCGCTGTCCTCCGCGACCGTGTCGACGACCCTCACGCTGTCGATCGTCACCGGCTCGGGCGATCCCTGTTGCCGGCCATCCGAAGGCAGCGCTCGCTTGCGCTCCAGGGCGCAATCGCTTCCCGCAAGAGATGGGTCGGCTTCCAATCTGATGCAGACTCCCCGCTGCGACTCCAGTTCGCCGATGTAGGATCTCTTCTCGTTGATCAGGAAATTGGCGATCTCCACAGGTGCTCGCAGCAGCAGGATGTCGCCGTTCCGGCAACGAACGCTCTCCTCGGCGAGTTTTCGCAATGCCGAAAGCGCCAGTGAATCACTCGAACGCGTTATTCCCGTCCCCTGGCAGTGCCTGCACGGTGTCGACGTCGCTTCGAGCATTCCAGGCCTGAGCCTTTGGCGCGACATTTCGAGAATGCCGAAACTCGATATTCGGCCTACCTGAATACGCGCTCGATCCGACTTGAGGACAGCCTTGAGCTGTTTTTCCACTGCGGAATTGCTCCGCCGGTCGGCCATGTCGATGAAGTCGATGACGATCAACCCAGCGAGGTCCCTGAGGCGGAGTTGCCTGCCGATTTCGTCCGCAGCTTCAAGGTTAGTTTGAAGCGCGGTTTCCGCGATGGAGGCCTGTTTCGTCGAGCGGCCGGAGTTGACGTCGACCGCGACGAGCGCTTCCGTGACGTCTATGACGATGTATCCGCCGGATGGCAGGCGCACGACCGGCTTGAGCAGTCCGGACAGGAACTCTTCGACCCGGTATCGCGAGAACAGCGGCAGGGGCTCCTTGAAATGGCGAACCCGGTTCGCATGCGAAGGCATGAGGATCTTCATGTAGTCTTTCGCGATCCGGTAGGCGTCCTTTCCTTCAACAAGGACTTCATCGATGTCGCGGCCGTACAGGTCTCGAATGGAGCGCTTGATAAGCCCGCCTTCCGCATAGATGAGCGTGGGCGCGGTCGAGTTCAGCGTGAGATTCCGAATTTCGTCCCATTGCCTGCAAAGAAACTCGAAGTCGCGCTTGATTTCCGTTTTCGTCCGCTTCGCTCCCGCTGTCCGGACAATGAGACCTGCGCTTTCGGGCACGCTGATGGTTGCCGCGATTTCCTTGAGCTTCTTGCGTTCGGAGGCGTTCGTGATCTTGCGGGAAATGCCGCCGTCGCGAGGCGTGTTCGGCATCAGCACGCAGAAGCGCCCGGCAAGCGAAAGGTAGGTGGTCAGGGTTACGCCCTTGTTGCCGCGCTCTTCCTTGACCACTTGGACCAATAGAACCTGGCGTACCTGGATTACCTCGTGAATTTTGTAGCGCCTGGGCAGAGACTGTCGCAGCCGTGCTTGTTCCTGAATTTCATCGGCTGCCCCCGGGCCGAAATCTGGCGGGCTTGAGGCGCATCCGCTCCTCCGAACGGGGAACTTCCTTGTTCTCCGCCATTCGGATCGGTGCCGGATTCCGCCGTGGCGTCGTCAGACTCGGAGTCGTGCTTGACCGGATCGGGACGCGACTCCTCCGGAACCGTCACCAGTTCCGGTTCAAGCCGGTCGTCGCCATCGCCCCTGACCTCCATTGCGTTCGAGGAGACGCGCCGGGCAGCGGCTTTCCCGTTCGCGGGCAGAACGCCGTCGCGGCAATCGTCCGCAACGCTGGTCTCGGCATCGGATTCGCCGTCGCCGATTTCCGCTTCCGGCTTAGAATTCGCGATTTGCGCTGCATTTGCGGCTTCTTCCTCAATCAGGCGTTGCCTGTCCGCAACCGGAAGCTGGTAGTAGTCAGGATGGATTTCCGAGAACGGGAGGAAACCATGCCTGTTGCCTCCGTACTCAATGAAAGCCGCTTGAAGGGACGGCTCTAAGCGTTTGACTTTTGCAAGATAAATGTTGCCAGTCAGAATTTTCTTGCCGACGCTTTCAAAGTCGAACTCCTCGACCTTGTTACCGTCTGTGACAACGACGCGGGTTTCTTGCGCATGCGTCGCGTCAATGAGCATTTTCTTGGACATCGAGCCTCTCGCTCGCTCGGAGGCCGCGAATTCGCCGCAGCCGTCCGACTGTACGAATTGCGATCATTCAAGCGTATGTTTTTCGCGGTTTCCGCTTGACCGGGACTGCAATACCTTCCCGGCGCACCCGCGCCGGACTGGAAATCGCTCGAGCAGGTCTGCGGCACTGCGAGTTTCTCCATTTCGTCACCGGGGATTTCGGCACGGGACAACCCGCCCGT
>CAXXWA010000039.1:0-16766 GCA_963662815.2 uncultured Amylibacter sp. | reverse complement strand
GGAATCCTTCCGGACCGTTACTGTTTCGGCCCGGTGTCGGGTTCGGGATTGTTTTTCTGCCTTTGGAGGATTTCATTCCAGTCTTTGCCGTCTGGGCGCATGCGCCGGACCGCGGGGTTTTGCGCCTGGAGCATTGCGGCGGCCAGGTCTCCGGCCTGGTCGGCGTCATATCCGCAGAAGATAGTCTCGAGCGGGAATGTGTTGGTCCATTCCGGCATTGTGGCGGTGGCTCCGGCGGTGGAGATGACGATGTCGACCTGCGTCCTGTCGGCGAGGGTCCATGCCGAGAGGGCGTCGATGGCCCCCTCGACGAGGAGTGCGGTTCCGGGTGCTGCCTTTCGCGCGAGCCAGAAGCTGCCGTCGGCTTTGCGGCTTCCCGGCGCCATGGCCCTGAAGGGCCGACCGGGGTGGGTGCCGACCAGTTCGGCGCCGGTTTTCCTGCGCTTCCGGTCCTGGCAGGCGAAGACCGCGTTGGCGCGGTTGTCGGCACCGAGAATGCCGACACGCCTGCAGTGCTCGACCAGCCCTGGCTCGAGCCCGCGGTTCTGGCACAGGTAGCGGTGCACCTGCGCCCATGCCCGGTCTTCGGAGAGGATCGGGGTTTCGTCTCCGGTGCATGGGTTGCGGGATGTGAGTAAGCGATTAAATGACGGCGTTCTGAATCTGTCTTGATCCGATCTACCCTCGCGCGGGAGATTCTGCCGGTCCATTCACAATGATCGGAGGATTTTTCCATGACGACAGATGTATCGGCAACTGCTGTTGACGGCTCCACCCGGAAGGCGCGCAGCGAGGCCGAATGGCGGAGCTTGATGGCGGACTTCGAGCGCTGGGACGGCACGCAGGCCAGTTTTTTGCGAGGCCCGGGGGGTGTCGCGGAAGTCGTTTCAGAGCTGGCGCCGCAGGAACGGCTTCACCGCCGGAGCGGCCGCGGGCAAGACCGGCGGCTTTGTCAAGATCGCGGCAGCGCCCGGGTGTAGCCCAAATTGTTGTCAGGCAACGACGGCCTGCCTCGCGTGCCAGTCGAGGAAATCGGGAAGCCTGAAGTTCATGACACAGCTTTTGAGCGCCAGCATCGCGTTGGCGCCTGTCTCCGACCAGCGGGTGCCGGGGACGCTTGAGCCTGAGCCCGTACCGCTTGCAGCCACTTTCCACGACACCCGATCCAACCTGCATGCCCCGGTCGCGGTATCGGTCGTAGCGCATCCGTTCGATGTTGTTCCGATAGTAGCGGCAGCAGGCCTCCACCTCCTTGTACCTGCCACTGAAGGGCTCAAGTTCCCGGATCACCTTGGCGACCCGGCCCGCCTCGAGGTCCGCCTTGATCCCCGCGAACCGCCGGTCCCGCTCCGCCTTGTCCGAGAACATCGCCTTCACCGCATCGCTGGCGTATTCGAGGGCATGGAACATGTCGAGCACGAAGGTGACCTTCCGGCCCCCGAACAATTCCTCGCAGGTGTTCCGTATCCATTCGGCACCGTCCGAGATGACGACGAGTTCTTCGACGTCGTGCAGGCCGCGGCGGAGCGCCTCGCGGTCAAGGCGCATGGCGAAATCGGAGGGAACCCGGCTTCCCGGCGGCGCCGCCGCACTGTCGATGAGGCAACTGAACGTCTCGCTGCCCGTGTCCTTCAGTGCCGCGCCGGTCTCCGGGTCCCGCCCCTCGGCCGTGTAGATGACCGCCAGCTTGGCTTCCCGGGTCTTCGCGCTTCCGTCCTCCTGCTTGCCGGCAATGCCGTCGACCTCATCCTTTCGCATCGGCACCCCGGTCCCGTCGATGGCAAGATACATCCGTGATTCCAAGGGGGTGTCTTCCTCAACCTCCTCCTGTTCGAACCGGAGAACCTCCGCACCGAGCGCCAGGGACCAGCGCTGCAGAGAGCTCGAAGAGGCATTCAACCCGGCAAGGTTCGCGATGTGGCGGCTCGCCGCATCGAAGCTCATCATCGGCGTCGTCTCGGCCATGACGCTCAACATCCCCGGCGTCAGCGTGTCACCTTCCAGGCCCAGCGCACGGTCAAGCGGAAAGAACCCAGTGCCGCACGATCGGCAATGATAATAGCTGCGCTCGACCTCGACCCGGCCAAGCCGGGTGAGCCAGGCTTTCTTCTTTCTCGCCTGGCGCCGGCTCATCGGCTTGCCACAGCTCGCGCAGTCCGGCGGTGGCAGAACCTCGTCAAGCTGTTCGAACAGCACCTTCAACGCCGTCGCCCCGCCGCCGAGAGAACTGTCGCGGAGCACCCGCTCCACGCTGTCCAGGTCCGGAGCGCCCGACGCAAGCTCCGCCGCCAGCTTCGGAAGCTGCGGGCCGAACTCCGCCGACACAGCCCCGAGCAATGCAGGAAGCGGCCCGCCAACCGGCCTGAAGCCCGCCAGAGGCAATTCGTCCTCCGTGATGTCGCAACTCCGCACCTCGCCGCTTTCCAGCCAGTATCGGGTGTATCCGCCCTCGTGCGCGCGCAGCACCGACGCGCCTTCCTCCCCCAGGCCTTCCAGATACGCCACCGTGTCTGGATGTCTGTGCCCGCGATGCCCTTTGCTCGTCGCCATGGTCCGCACTCCCTGCCTCGTTGCCTCTGAAAGCGCGCCACCCGCCGGTTTCCCCGGCCGTTGTCGGACACGCAGCAAAGCCAGCGTAGCAAATACGAATCGCAATCTTCAACCAAATTGGGCTACACCCGCAGCGCCCGGACCGGGCTGGGATGTCGAGCTGTCGCTCGGCGACGGGGTCGTGCTCCGTCTGCGGCGGTCCTGATGCTCGGCGGCTGGCCGGCGGGCGGCATCTGGCTGTCGACGGAACCGACGGACTTGCGCCGCAGTTTTGACGGGCTGTGCGCGCTGGTCTCGACCCATCTCGGGGAGAACCCGGCCAGCGGGCGCTGGTACGTGTTCTTCAACCGTCGGCGCACGATGGTCAAGGTTCTCGGTTTCGAGCATGGCGGGTTCTTCATCTGGGCCAAGCGCCTGGAGCAGGGCCTGTTCGCATCGCCCCCGGTGCTGGCGCCGGGACGGGCGGCGCTGTCGCTGTCGCGGACCGAGCTTTCGGCGCTCCTGGAAGGGGTCGACATCACCGTCCGGCGCCACCGCAAGCGCTATGACGTCCCCTTTGCGGTGGCGGCATGAAGACCCTCCGCCATGGCGGCTGCGACATCGGAGGTCATCGGGTTGTCGGCGAACAGCGTCTTCCACCGCCTCGGCGTCAGCTCGTCGACCCGGTCGGCGGGATGGGTGGCGATGCGCAGCAGGACGTCGGTCAGCCAGACGCGGGGTTCGATGCCCTGCATCCGGCAACTGGCGAACAGGCCGTTGATGATCCCGATGTGTTCGGCGCCGATCTCGCTCCAGGCAAAGAGCCAGTTCCGTTGGCCGAGCTTGGGAGGCCGCAGGATGTTCTCCACCCAGTTCGTGTCCAGCGGCACGTCCGGGTCGGCGAGGAACACCTCCAGCTTGGCCTTTCGCTCGACCGCGTAATGGATCGCCTTGCGGATCGGATGCTTCGGCGTCAGCGCCGGATCCTCCTGCGTCCGGTCGCACCAGTCCCAGAACACGTCGACTGCCGCGCGCGACCGGGTCTGCCGCACCGCCAGCCGTTCGGCCGACGGCTGGCCGTCGATCTCCTCCTCGATCTTGTACAGGGTGGCGATGCACGCCAGCGCCTCCCCGGCCATCACCGGGTGGCTGTCCTTCTCCTCCCAGAAATTCCTGCGGGTGTGGGTCCAACACGTTTGATGCCTGACCGCCCCGTTGCGCGCCGCGACATAGGCTTCGTAGGCGCCATAGCCGTCGCTCACCAGGGTGCCGGAATAGTCACCGAGGAACGTGGCCGCATGCCGGTGCGCCCGGGAGGTGGAGAAGGGGAACACCACCTCGCCCCGGTCGCCGAGTATCGGCCAGAAATAGCCCTTCTTCATGCTCCCGGGCTTCCCCGGGTGCCGCCCGGCCCGGATCGGTGTCTCGTCCATCTGGATGACGGCGCTCTGCAGCACCGAACGCCACTGTGCCTCGTGGATCGGCTTCAGGAGCGCGACCGCCCGGTTGGCCCACTGGCTCAGCGATCCCCGGCTGACGGTGATGCCGGCGGCGGCCAGCATCCGGTGTTGGCGGTAGAGCGGCAGATGCCAGAGGAACTTGTCGATGAGCAGCCCGGCGACGAACGAGACATCTGCGCAGGAATTCTTGAATACGCTTTCGCGGGCCGGGGCGCTCACCAGGGCGCCGGTCTCGCGGATCTTGACCTTGATGTGGTGATAGCGGATGACGACATGCTTGAATTCGAGCGTGGCGAGCCGGCAATGGACGCGCTCGGAGATCACCTCGTAATCGTCCTCCGACAGCCCCTCGATCTCCGGCGGCGTCACGGTGATGTCGATCACCGGGGCCTGGTCGTTGAAGCGCAGCCCGGTGTCGTTGAGTGCATCGCCGCGGTCCTTTCGGCGGCCGGGCTTGCCGCCGCGGCGGCTGTCCTGGCTGCCGGGACCCTGCTGGCCGTCGGAGCTGTCCCCGTCTGCCTTGCGCTTTTCCGAGCGCGAGCCGTACAGGTCGCGCTGCAACCGGGCGATCTGTCCGGTAAGGGCGGCGATCTGGGCCACCAGCTCACCGATTTGCTTCTCCTGGGCGGCGATGGTCGCGGCCAGTTCGGCGGTTTGCTCCTCCCGGGTGGCGATGGTCGCGGCCAGTTCGGCGGTGTACCCCGCCTGGGCGGCGATTGTGGCCGCCAGTTCGCCATGGAGCGCCGCCAGCCGCCCGGACAGGTCGATCAGCAACCGGAACGCCTCGGCGGCCTCCGGCGGCAGGGCGTCATCCCCGAGCCAGCGGGACAGGTCCCGGCCGAGCGTCTCGACATCGCGGGCGAGGCCGGCGGCTTCGGACAGGGCCGCCGGGCTCATCCGTCAGCCTCGACCGCCATCAGCGCCGCCATCACCGCCAGCCGCTCGCCCCGGGGCATCGCCGCGTACCGGCGGCCCCAGCTCGCCGCCTTGCGCTTGACGGTCTGACGGTGGGTGAAGTCCCGTCCGGCGAGGGCCGCCCAGTGCACCCGGTCGGGCGCAAAGTTGAACCACAGCTTCTCGGTGACGATGCAGGACTGGTTGTTGACCTGGATCTCGAGCGAGCGCCAGTCGGCCAGGTGCTCGTCGTAGAGCCGGGACGGATAGCCGGAAATCATCACCGAACAGGGCAGCGACTTCAGGATGCCGAGAAGCGCGACATGGTCGGCGTCCGTATAGTCGAAGCGGTAGCGGCGCTGCGACTTGCGCGCCGACTGCACGTAGGGCGGGTCGCTGTAGACCAGTTCGCGGCCGTCGAAGTCGAAATCGGACAGGAACGCGTGGGCACAGCCGTGGTGGAGTTCGACAGGGTAATCGCAGCGGAAGCTGTCGATGGCCCGGCGGTTGAGATCGATGCCGATGTTGCGCAGCGCCGGCGGCTTGCGCTTCATGATGGCACCGCCCCCCAAGTGCGTTTCCAAAAATACGTCATGCGGCGGACACATCGCGACAAGGGGCTGGCAGAGCCCTGTCGTCCCCTTGGATCCATACCATGATGCCATCGCCGCCACCGAAGTGATTCGCCCGGATGGCCAATCACTAGGGACGACAGCCTATGATGTCAAACGAAAAAAACGCCCCAGGTCAAAAAACTGACGCCGTAGTCTAACCGCTTACGGATGTGAAGCCTTCGAGAAGCTGAAGAGCCTGGAGGAAGCTGCATCCCTCGGCCTGGATGACCAGGTCGATTGCACCGCCGCCACCGCGGCCCGTGATATGGTCGAAGTATTTCGTCCCGTTGATGCTGATCACGGATCCCGGGCGTTTCCAGCGGGCCCTGTCGGCGGGGTCCTTCCGGTACCCGAGCCCGGCGGCGACAACCGGCAGCGGGATTGTCCGCACCGCGTCGGCCCGTGTCCTGCGGCTGCTCACAGCAGGGCCTCGTTGGCAGCCCGGTTGACGTGGCTCTCGGTGACGGTGCGCGCCCTGTCGGCGGCGGCGGCGATCAGCGCATGATGGGCGATGCGGTTGATCTGCCGCGGGATGCGGTTGCTTGCCAGTGCCACCGCCTCGATTGCCGCCGGCTCGAAGACCGGCACATCGGCGCCGGCCAGGCACATGCGGTGTTCGATGTAGGCGCCGACCTCTTCGTGGCGGAGCGCGGGGATGTGGCAGTTGACGATGATTCTCTGGGCCAGCGGTTCGTGCACCGCCATCCTGAGCCGGTTGCGCAATTCGGTGAGGCCGACCAGCAGCAGGCAGAGCCGGTTGCTGGAATCCATCCGGTAGTTGGTGAGCATCTTGAACTCGGCGAGAACATCGTTGCCGAGATGGTGCGCTTCGTCGAAGACCAGCACCGGCAGCTTCCCGGACTCGGCGACGAGGCGGCTCATCTCCGCGCGGATCGCCCGGCAGACCGCGGCGCGGGACTGGCTCTCCGCCAGGCCGAAGGCGGTTGCGATGGCGTTGTAGGTGTCGCGGACATTCCCGGTCGAGAAGGCGACGTAGCGAACCTGGTGGAGGCCCTCGTGCAGGGTGTCGAGCACCTGTCGGCAGAGCGCGGTCTTGCCGACGCCGGATTCGCCGGTGAGCAGGCCGATGCCGCGCAACTCGATGAGATGGCCGATACGGGCGCGTGCCTCGGCCTGTGTCTCGGTGTCGAGAAGCTCGTCGGATTTGAGCGTCTTCTCGAAGGGATAATTCCTGAGCCCGAAGTGTGACAGGTACATGGTCAGTCCTCCTTCTTTCTGTTGCGGACAAGCGCCCGGAAGGTCACGGTCGGTTGTCCGGCGGGGCGCTTGATCCGGGCATTGGCGTACAGGTCGAGCAGACGCGCGAAGCCGCGCGGCTTGCCCTCGTGCACCACCTTGATCGGGCGGTCCGGCGGGGCGGCCGGGTCGTAGCGGAGCGTGACCTTCGCGCCGTTCATCCCCGCCTCGACCTCGTAGATGCGGCCGTCGAGGCTGACGGTTCGGGCCCTGGAGACCCGCCGGATCGCTTCGAACAGGAACATGTCGTCGAGATCGACGCCGGGGTCGGGCCGGCGGACCCTGCCGCAGGTGAGAGCCCACTGGTCGAGAGGGGTGCGTTGCCCGTCGAGGCCGCGGTGAACCGCCATGTGGTATTCGCCCTCCACCCAGGCGCGGAACCGTCGGTTGAGGGTCTCCAGGTCGGGAATGTCCTGCGGGTCGAGCGGGGCGAGGAATTGCCCGCGAACAGTTCTGAACCAGCGTTCTATCTTTCCCCGCCCCGCGGGATGGTATGGCCGTGCATGCAGCAGCGAGATGCCCAGTCGCCCACAGACCATCATCAATTGCCGGGAGCGGAAGTTCGCACCGTTGTCGCAAAACAGTCTCTCGGGGCATCCGCGCCGCAGGATCGCCTCCTTCAGCACGACCAGGTAGTCGGCCGCGGTCTCGCCGAGGGCGAAATGCGCGTAGGGGACAACCCGGGTCGCGTCGTCGAGCAGGGCGATCAGGTAGGTCTTTCTCTTCCGGCCCCGCGTGTCCCTGACCTTCGGGCCGTGCATGACGTCCGACTGCCAGAGCTGGCCGGCCGCCTCGGTGGCGAAGCGGCGCAGGTCCCCGGACGGTGCGTCCGCGCGGCGCTTCATCAGCCCCTCCCGAGTGAACAGCCGATGGAGCGTCGAGGGGGCGATGACGACATCGTCGGGGACGGTGCCCGTGGCCCGCGCCCGCACGATGACCTGCCGGACGCTGAGGTCCATGTTCTCCCGGCGGATCGCCAGCAGGGTCTCGACAACGTCGCCCGGCATGTGCCGAAGCAGGCCGCGGTCCTTGCGGCGCTTCGGCATCAGCCCGTCGAAACCTGCCTTGCGGTAGGCGCGGATCCAGCTCCGCAACGTCGTCGCCGCAACCGTGCGCCGGCTTGACCCCGGAATGGTCACCTCCCGTTGCGATTGCCGCTTCAGGTAGGGCGCCACCTCCTCCGCCGGAAGGTGCAGGGCCTCCGAGATCATGCCAAAGCGAAACAGTGCGACGTCCTTCCGGTAGTCGGTGATGGTGTCTTTCATGGTGATTCTCTCCGTCGTCCCGGGCTTCGGTGCCCCGATGGCGTCATCTGCCGCGTTCAGCGGCCCCGAAACAGGGTTCGAATAGTGTTGGAGGCCCGGTCGGGGATTTCCCACCCGTCCCGGGAGGCTGGAATCCGACCGGAGGCGGCAGGAACTGCAGCTGGGCCGTCATCTCCCGGCGCAGGTCAACCAGCAGCGTTTCGGTGCCGAGCGCGGCGCGCATCGACACCAGGTCCGCCGGAGTTCCCCTGAACAGGTCGGGGCGCAGCGTGACGACAGCCTCCAGGAAGAGCGAAACCGCCATGAATGCGCCAAGTAGATCGCGGATCCCGTTCGCCAACTCGTCGCGGTCGGGAAACAGGCGCCGGGCCGCCGCCCAACGGCTCGGGGCGGTGGCGAGAACCATCATGGCGTCCTCGATCTCCTGCAGCGAACCGCGGCGGCGCGCCGCGGCGAAATCCGGAAGACGGCTGATCGTGGTCTGGCAATCACGGCAGTCGAAGCGGGCAACGCGCATCGGGATCGGCGTCTTCCGCCCGTAGGTCCCGTGACGCATCAGACCGCAATCGCACGCGTCCCGGCCTTTCAGGCAGGGAGGAAAGCTTGCGTTCCTCCACTCCTCCCGGCTAACGTATTCCTCGGCGGTCAGTTCTGTTTCGAATCTTAGCTGTACGGGCCGCCCATGGCCCGGCGAAGGGCAATTCGCGCGGGCCACCCTTTTCTGTCTCAGGCCATTGGCGGCAGGCCCTCCGGCCAGTCAAGCCGGAGGGCAACCGGACCGCAACGGCCCGCGCCAAAAGGCTGCTTGATATGGTTTCAAACTGATAGAGTGGCTACTTGAAAAGCTCTGCTTGGGGAAGAAAATCCGTCCCGGATTGTCACTGAATCACTGAAAAAAACGTCGGCAGGGAACGTGGGACAAACCAGCCGTCTCAAGCCAGAATATTCCGGGACCCAACACCGGTTCACAGCCTGACGACGCTTCTCGCCGATCTGGCCACGCTGAGTTTGAACGAGGCGACGGTTCCATCCAATCCCGACCACCATTTTCCGGTGTTTACGCAGCCGACGCCGTTGCAGAGCCGGGCCTTCAAACTTCTGGAGATCGAACCCGCCAAATTCCTCTCGTGACCAGGCCCGTCGGGGCTGTTACATGTCGAGTCCCGCCCGAAATCAGCTATCTCGCTGACGATTAAGGATTATTCAAAAATTTCGCGATGAAGTTCCGATTAGCGCGGGTGACGAGGGCGTCATCAACTCGGGATTCATCGGCTGTCACTGTCTCAGGGCGACCGGAATCACGGCATACCTGGAGCATCCCGATGCAAGCGACGAGGTGGTGCAGTACCTGGCCGGGCAAGCCTGCACAGAGATTACGCGTCTCTATGACCGCGACCGCCAGGACGAGCGGAAAACGCTTGATGAAGTCGAGCGGATCGGCATCCAGGGGCAACGGGACGAACAGTGACCATGACGGCAAAGGTCGGACGCAGGGCAACCCGCCCGGCGCCTACCAGAACGTGCTCGGCGCACCGACCCACTAGCATGAGGAATGGATGCAGGTTCAGGCGTCTGTCCGGACGTCGCATTGGCCTTGTCGGTCTCATCCTGTCCGAGAGGCCACGATCGGCGGCATCACACCGGAAAGGTCGGACGCGTGAACCCAGCCGGACGACCGGCAAAAGAACGTAGAAATCCGAGGACATGACTGAATCAATCTCGAACATTGGGCATGCCGCGGTCCCCCGGAAAGAACCGGGACCGGATTGCCGTCGGAATGGCCGGTTTCGGGACTCCCGGAATTCGCGCCGGCCGGATGTATCAGTACGTCGCGCGGCCACCGGAGAGATCGAATACGCCCGCGGTCGTGAAACTGTTTTCCTCCGATGCCAGCCACGCGATGAGGCTCGCCGCCTCCTCCAGCTCGAGGAAACGATTCCGAGGGATTTTCGAGAGCATGAACTCGATGTGTTCCTCGGACATTTGGTCGAAAATACGGGTTCGCGCTGCTGCGGGAGTCACGCAATTGACGGCAATATTGTACCCAGCAAGTTCCTTGCCCACCGACTTTGTCAAGCCGATGACCCCGGCTTTCGACGCTGAATACGCTGACGCGTTGGGGTTTCCCTCCTTGCCCGCGATACTCGCGATATTGACGATCCGGCCGTAATTCGCCGCCTTCATGTGCGGAATCACCGCCTTGTTTACGATGAATGCTCCAACGAGATTGACCGCAACGATCCGTTCGAACTCTTCCAGCGGGTAACTCTCGACCGTTTCGTTGAGCCCCGCGATCCCGGCCGAATTGACCAGGACATCAATGCGTCCGAACGATCCGAGAGTGGCTTCAAGCGCCGCGTTTACCGCCTGCTGGTCCGTAATGTCGACCTCGACCGCCATTGAGCGGTTTCCAACCTCGGCGCACATTTTCCTGGCCAGCCCGACATCGAGGTCCCAGATTGCGACCTCTGCACCCGCGGATGCCAACCTTTTGACGACCGCGCCGCCAATGCCCTGCGCCCCGCCGGTCACGACCGCGGTGCGCCCGGAAAATTCCGTCATCTCGACCTCGCTATGAAGGGGCGATTCCAAGGAACGGGTCCCATCAGGCTGAACCAAGGTCCGCGATGACGTCGGCGCAGGTCGTTACCGTCGCCACGTTCTGCATTGCGAAATCCACGGATGCTCGGTGCCACTCTTCGTTCATGGTGGAGCAGGCGTCTTCGGGAACGATGACCCTGAATCCCTTGTCCGCCGCGGTTCTCGCCGTATGTTCGACACTCATGTTGGTCCACGCGCCGGTATTGATCAACGTGTCGACACCGGCTCCGCGCAGGTAACTCTCCAGGCGGCCGGATTCCCAGGCGCTCATGGTCATCTTTTCGACCACGAGATCACCCGTCAGGGGTTCCAGCCCCGCGACCGGCGCGACGCCCCGGGTCCCCCGGACAAGTGCGTTCGCTGCCTTGACTCCCCTGAACAACGGGGCCCTGTCCGTCATCGCCGGGTGCCCGGGTTCGCACACGAACCAGACGTGAATGACGAGAATGCCCTTTTGCCGGCAGGCCTCCGCAAGGCGGCGGCTGTTTTCCACCACGTTCTGCGCGCGGGCATGGGCGGGTGATCCGCTCTCCGCGAACGCACCTCCCTCGGAAATGACATCCTGTTGCATGTCCTGGATGATGAGTGCTGTCCGCCGCGCATCGATGTCCAGGCCAGCGGAATCGGGTCCCCGGGATGCCGCGCGCGGTTTCATGAACGGCTCCAGCCTCGGACGCGCCCTGGTCATCACCGAATAGAGGGATGTCGTTGCGCAGATGAACAGCGTGTCCCAGTCCGCTCCTCCCCAGTGCAGGTTCGCGGCTTTCTCCGGAACTTCGATCTTGCCGAGGAGTTCGCCGCGGAAAGAGTAGACCCACAATCCTCCCGGGGCCGTTACCCAGACATTGCCGTCGGTATCGGCTTTCATTCCGTCCGGCACTCCGGGCAAGCTGTCGTCCTTGATGCCGAAGGCGAATATCCGGGCATTGACCAGGCGTCCGTCCGGTGCGACGTCGAACATGCGGATGTTCGCCTGGTCCGTGTCGTTGACCCACATGAACCGTTCGCACGGGCTGAAACACAATCCGTTCGGTTGCGTGAACATGTGACGGTCGACGACCAGTTCCGGCTCTTCACCCGGCCTGTGGCCCGGCGGCAGCCTGTAGACACCCTGGAAACCCATGCTGAGGGGCCGCGGCACGCCGAAGTGTTCCATTCGGCCATAGGTCGGGTCCGTGAAATAGATCGAACCGTCGGATCCGACGCAGATGTCGTTCGGTGAATTCAGCTCCCTTCCCTCGAAATGCGTGCACATGACATCGCGGACGCCGTCCGGGCGGAACCGGGCAACCGAACTCGTCGCGTGCTCGCAGACGAGTAGGTTGCGCTGGGCGTCATAGGTCATGCCGTTTCCCTTGTTGGAAGGACGCATGACTTCCGTGACCTGTCCGTCGGGAGTCCACTTGCGGCGAACATCGGCGGGCATGTCGGAAAACAGGAGGTAACCGTCGTCCGGATGCCAGATCGGTCCCTCGGTAAAGGTGAACCCGGTCGCACGCCGTTCCACCGGCGTGTGAATGTCGATCAGGTCTTCGAACCGGGCGTTCAGCCTGACATGAGCCATCTCTCCGTCCTCCGTCGTTCAGGCGTCCGGGCCTCCCGGTTCAGGCCGGGAACCACTGCCGGTTCGGCAGCGTTTCCGTGATCGGCCCGGGTACGGTCATGCCCATTCGCCCGACGACCTGCGCGTTCTCGATCTTCGCAGGTCGATCGTGGACAGGCAGCACGAACTTGTAATTGTTGAGAAGTTTCTTGATTGCCGCCTTTTCCCCCCTTTTCGAACCGGAATGATTCCCCGTGACCCGCGGTTCCAACCAGTTGTTCGTATGCACGTGATTGATCACCTGGTCGTTGAAGTCATAGATCACGTCGCCGCAAATGCAGGCGAGGCCGTCCGCGGTTTCCACGATCACGTTCATGGACCCCTCGGTATGCGCGTAGGCGGGCTCGCACCAGACCCCCGGAATGATCTCTTCGGCAGCCGTGATTTCCAAGTCCAGGAACCTGATCGCTTCGGGCTCGTAAATCCGTTCCACGAGGTGGAGGATGTCCGGTTTCGGATACTGCGGATACATGATGCCCGAGACGGAAAACTCCATTTCCCGCCTGTTCAGCACCACGGTTGTGTTCATCGGGAACCGGTCATCCTTGCCGGCGTGATCGATGTGCAGGTGCGTGTGCATGATGTAGCGGATGTCGCCCGGCCTCAGTCCGTGCCGCGCCAGCTGGTTCTCGATCATGGTCTCGTGCGACTGCAGGCCGCGCATTCCAAGGCTCTCCATGATGGCGTTGTCACGGTACCCGGTGTCCACGAGGACCGGATGCGTGCCTCCGAGAATGAGGAAGCCGTAAACCGGGACACGACGAACCCTGCCGCAGTCATGGCCAAGGACAAGAAAACTCGCCTCCAGTTCGATATCGCCGTAATCAAGGATGTGAATGGTCAGGGCCATTGTTGTTCTCCCTCATGTTCGGTCCGATTCAACCCGCTTCAACCCGCGATCATAATCGGTAAACCCGTTCAGCCGTAAGTCGAAATATCGCGTCGCGCTGTCCGGGAACAAGGTGTTCGGTCGCGGCTTGAAAGCAGTCCACGATTTCGCGCATTCGCGTCCACAACTTCTCGATCGGGAAATTCGAGCCGAACATGCATCGGTCAGCCCCGAACATCTCCACGGTTTCGCGTACCATTATCGCGATGAACGCCGGATCATTCCTGTGCAGGAACGTTCCGAACCCGGACAGCTTCACCACGACGTTGGGGTACGCCGCCAGCCCGAGCATTCCGGCTGCCCACAGATCGCGGCCCGCCGCGGTGTTGTCTGCCAGCATGCCCGCATGCTGGAGAACGAACGTGACGTCCGGACATTGCGCCGCGAGCTCGGCCGCATGTGACATCTGTCCCGAAAAAACCTGCAGTTCGAAACACCAGCCGTAATCCGCAAGGCAGCGAATGTTCTTCTGTACCGTGGCGTCTGCCGCCAGGTCCGGGCGGGAGGCAAACCGGTAACGCGGGACGTCATGCCAGTGGAATTGCTGCCGGACCCCGCGGACCATCGCATGTCTTGCCAATCGGTCCAGTTGCGGCCGCACGTCCTCGACCGTGAAGTCGGCGTAGCCCGCAATCGCGTGCGGCCAGCCGCTGTCGTCGGCGACCGACTGAACCCAGGCCACTTCGTCCTCGAATCGCGCCGGGTCCCAGTTCGCCTGGACATAAACCGATTTTCCGATGCCCGTCCCCCGGATGTCCTCGAGGTATTCCTGGATCGGGTAATCTCTTCGGATCGCTGCGTAAGCCCCGAAAATCCTTGGCTGCTCGGGGCCGGACAACCAGGGAAGATCCTGCTTGTTCCAGACATGATGATGTGCATCGACGATCACGCGTGCCCCAGTTCGAGAAAGTGCTCTGCGACCCGGTCCAGGGTGCTGCCGTCCCCGAGGCCGTCAAGACGGGGCAATATCCCGGTCAGCGCCGCCGTATCCGGGCTGAATTCGCGGTCGCCGGCGAGGGGCGTCAACCAGAACAGGCGCCAGGCCTCCAGTGACAGCCGGCGGACCGCATCGATCATCGCTGCCGGGTCGCCCCGCTCCAGGCCGTCGGAGAGCACGACGATTGCCGCGCCGCGCGCAAAGCCGACATACCTGGGGACGGCAAGGAACGCTTGCAGCGCATCGCCGATTCTGGTCCCGCCATCCATGTCGGCCGCCAGCGACCCGACCCGCGCAAGCGCTCTCCCCTGGTCCCGGACGCCAAGCGCGCGCGTAATCCGTGTCAGCCGCGTTCCCAGTGTGAAGACCTCGAACCGGTCGGCCTCCGAGGCGAGAACATGTGCCAGCCTGAGCGCCCATTCCGTTCGTTCCTTCATCGAGCCCGAGATATCGATGAGGAACAGGATTCGCCGTTGCCGCAGCTTGCGCGCCCTCGGGAACAGGTTCATCGCGTCGCCGTCGTGGCGGACAGCGTCACGCAACGTCTGGCGGAGGTCGGGCCGGGGGCCGCGCAGCGAAGGGACGAAACGACGCGATTTCCGGCGCGGCAGCCGTCGTAGGACCGATCGCCTGAACCGGGCGAGGATGGCGGATTCATCGCGTTCGGGAAACCGCCGGCGCGCCAGCCTTTCCGCCGTTGCCGCTGCCCGGCCCGACCCCTCCGGACCATCCGCTTCCGGGACGTCGGTCTCGCCGCGCCGATCCTCCCGGATTTCGACGTCGTCATCATCCTGGCGATCGTCAGAGACCGGCGCGGCAACCGTCTGGCCCATGAAATAGGCGCGGAAGAGGGCATCGAAATCCGGCTCCCGCTCCTTGGCGATCGCGAACAGCGCGACCGCGGCGCTGCGAATGTCGGCCATGCCGCGCGGCCCGAGCTTTCCGACGGCCTCGATGAATCCGGCGGTCTGGTCGGGCGCAACGGGAAACCCGTGCCGGCGCAACAGGGACGCGAACCCGATCAGGGGTGCGGCGGCGGCCGGCACGGTCATGCGACGTGCCCGGGGATGAACGTGTCCATCTGCGCCTCGAGAAACGCAAGATCGTCATGGTCCTTGAGCGCAACTCCAATCGATTTGCGAAACGCCGCCGGCCAGTCATCGCCCTGGGCCTGAAGCAGCGTGGCCGCTTCCGCCCATTCGACCGTTTCCGCGACCCCGGGGGGCTTGGCGAGCGGTTCTTCCCGCAACAGGGTTACCGCTTCGACGACGGCGCGTGCCGTGGCGTGGACGACCGAACTCGCCCTGGCCATGACGATCCTGGCTTCAAGTTCCGCGTCCGGGTAGTCGATCCAGTGGTAGACGCAACGCCGGCGCAGTGCTTCGTGGAGATCCCGCGTGCGATTGGACGTCAGTACGACGACCGGATTCACCACCGCCCTGACCGTTCCCGTTTCTGGAATCGATATCGAGAAATCCGAGAGATACTCGAGCAGGAACGCTTCGAACTCATGGTCCGAGCGATCGACCTCGTCGATCAGCAAGAGCGTGTCGGACGGCTCGCGAAGCGATTCGAGCAGGGGCCGCGAAAGCAGGAAATCGTCTCCGTAGAGATTGACGTATTCGTCGTCTGCCTGCCGGATGGCGAGCATCTGTCGCGGGTAGTTCCATTCATAGAGCGCCGTTGCCGCATCTATGCCTTCGAAGCACTGCAGGCGGATCACGCGGCGTGACAGAGCTGCACCGATGGCTTTCGCGGCCTCCGTCTTGCCGACCCCGGGAACGCCCTCGAGCAGCAGCGGCTTTCCAAGCGCGAGTGCGAGATAAGAGGCGGTCGCAAGTTCGGCGCTCGCAAGGTACTGCGCAGATGCGAGCGCCTGTCTCAGTACTTCGGGGTTGCCGATACCGCTGATGGAAGCGCGGACCGGCATCAGCTGCGCGCCTTCACGATGCCACCGGGACTGCCGTGAACACCGGTCCCCGGTCATGGGCGGCGTCCCCTGTTCCGCGGCCTTGCGCCGCCATTTGCCCGGAGACCGCGGAGGGATCTTTTCCGCGGTTATGGGAAGATGGTCGCAATGCACCCCGACCGCATCGAAAATCGCGTTCGCGACCGCCGGCAGGACGGGATTGGCGCACATCTCGCCGGGCCCCTTGCCACCGAACGGCGCGTCTTCTGCAGGGCGCTCGAGAATGGCGATGTTGTGGGTTGCCACGTCCCCCGGGCCTGGCATCACGTATTCGTTGAAATCCAGAGGAGCATTGTCGCGGGCCGGGTAGTACGGTTCGGTCGTCTCGTAGAGGGCGTGCGACAACCCCATCCACGCGCCGCCGATCAGTTGCTGCTCCACCAGCCGGGGATTGAGCGCCCGGCCAACCTCGTACGCCGAGTTGATTTCAAGCACCGTGACCTCGCCGGTTTCGTCGTCAACTTCAAGATCGACGACAAGGGCTGCATGGGCGAAACAGGTCACCGGAGACATCTCCCCGGTTTCCGGGTCCGCCTCCGACGGGGGCACGAGGAAGATCCCGCGGCCGGCAAGCGTTCGCCCCTGCTTGAACTGTGCCGCGATGGAGGCGTCCGCCACGCTGATCGAACGGCCCGGGGCGCCGCGCACGTGGATGTTTCCGCGCCGTCCGTCACCAGGTCCCTGGCATCGACTTCGAGTTCCTCCGAGGCCGCGTCGAGGAGCTGGGTACGGGCCTCCGTCGCCGCGC
>CAXXWA010000038.1:0-14263 GCA_963662815.2 uncultured Amylibacter sp. | reverse complement strand
CCCGTTCGGCGGCCCGCTGCGCCTCGGGCAGGCCCGGCCCCGGCCTCCGGGAAACTCCGGGCCTTGCGGCCGCGCGCCGCGCCGATCGGCCGGACAGCTTTCCCCGGCGCCGGAATTTCCGGTCAGGGACCTTTCGCGAATGTCCGCGAAACCGGAGGCCGCCGTCGAAAAGGTGCCGGAATTGTGGCGCAATCGCGGCGCAGCAGGACGGGTGTGAGTCCCCCATGGCGGCATGATCCGGCGCGGATGGAGGGACCAGACGGCTGCGGATCAGGCGAAGGCGGGTGTTTCGGCGTGTTTCGGCCGGGCTGGCGCCACCCGCAAGACCATCATGACCCTGATCGGGGAGACGGGCCATGAGCGCAGCCGCTTCCGCCGCCGTGGCGAAACCATGTCATGGATGCCGGTGGACGAGGGTCTCGGGCTGACGGGGGCTGGACGGCGCGGCCGGCGGCGGAGGCGGCGGCGGCGACGGTGGCCCGCTGCGCCTGCCAGGATGCGGAACAACTGCTGCGGAAGACCGGCGCGATGACTCCGTCGGCGAGTGCGCTGCAGGATCCGGCGCGTGCGGTGCACGAGCGCCGGAGCGCGGCCGAGGATGCGGCGGCGGAGCAGGTGCGGGAGGCCGAAGGCATTCCGGGCGCGGCGGCATCTGCGGCGGTTTCTCTGGATGGCGTGATGGTTCCGATGCGTCCGGGCGAGGACGGGCGCGCGGAGGCCTGCCGGCGCGGGGCCTCCTGCGGGACGGCATCCTTCCTCGACAGGGAAGGGACGCGTCTTGCCGGCGTTTGCCTGGCGCGCATGCCGGAGGCGGGCATGACCGGCCTGAAGGCGCGGCTCCTGGGCGAGGTTGCGCGGATCCGGGACGTGCGTCCCGACCTGGTGCTGGCGGCGGCGGCCGGCGGGGCGCTGTCGAGCCGGGAGTTCCTTGCGAAGCCGGACCCCCATGCGGAGGTTCTCGATGTCTGGCACGCACTCGAACACCTTCATGTCGCCGCACAATCCGCACGTGATCCGGACCGCTGGTTCCGGAAGTGGCGCGGTGCCTGTGCCTAGCGGCGGTCATGGACCGTGCGAGCCGGTTCGTTCCGTCCCGGGAGCTGGACAACACGCTGGAGGCGGGATTCTGCGTGAGCGCGCTTGAGGAGGCGCTGGAGCGCCGCGGGGCGCCGTTGATCTCGAACGCCGACCGGGGCAGCCGGTTCACCAGCGAGGCATGCCTGCGCCCTCTGCTCGCGGCGGGCGTGCGGATCAGCATGGACGGCCGGGGGCGGCGGATTGGCAACCGGTTCATCGAGCGTCTGTGGCGGTCGCTGAAGTGCGAGGCGGCCTGCCCGGAGGAACTGGTCGGCGGTCGCCACGCCCGCCGGGTGATCGCCTCGCGGCTGGACCATTGCAACCACAGGCGCCCCCATTTGGCGTTGGAGGGGCGCGCACCGGCGGAGGCTTGCTTCGCGGAAACGTCCCGCCGACGGTGGAAGGAGGCTGCGTGAGCGGCCCGCGCCGCGCCCCGGCTCGCCCTGCGGCCGCTGCGCTCCCTGCGTGCGAACCGGGGCGCGGCACGACATGGAAGTTGATTGACCATTCTCTGGAACACAGGGCAAGTTCAACATCGACGAGGGCATTATCTCATTCGAAGGAAAACCTGGCTTCGCCCTCAAACTGTTCAGACAAACCCGACCACCTCACGGCAACCGCGCGCGAGCTTGCGTGCCTGACCGGCACGCTGGTCGCCCGAGGGGAGGAGTGCGTGGAGCGCGGGATCGAGACCTGCGAGCGCCGCCGCGCGGACCGCACCGTCTCGAACCCTGGCCGGCGCGCCAGGCAGTTCGGCTGCCAGCTGGCACGGATGCCGGAAGACACGGACGGAGCAACTGGCGCGGGATCAATGGCGTAGGGAAGTTTTGTTCAAGAGAGAGAGTGACACGGGGGTGGCAAGCAAGAATTACTAATTCGGAAGGATATGACCAGCTTCATTGGGGCAGGTTTTTATGTGAATTTCAGCAGCCCGCACAAGCGCTTCGGCATCAGCCAGGATCTCTGGTTGAGCAAAAGCTTCGCGGCAAAAAGCGACCTGCGACGCCTTGGATTGGTTTCCGGAGCGGTTGCCAGATCCCATTCCATACGTAATGAACAACACGCTTACAAAGACTGCCAGCATCGGGAACAGGTTAGGCCCGGGTCGTTTGTCCGCAACACCGAAGAGATAGGCTGCCAATCCTGCAATCAGTGCGACGACTGCCGGCATCAGGTCACCGACTACACCGACCCTGCTATTGCCACCGTGGAAACCGACTAGACCTCCGAAGAGACCCATAACGACAAGCGAACCGAAGAGGGCCAATACAGATCTCAAACGCTTTTCGCGCTTACCCTCGCCGACGGGAACTCCCCAGCCTTCAAACGCCGTGCATGCGAGGACCACCGCCGAACAAAGAAGCGAAACCAGGAAGATGCTTAGGAAGGATCGAAAGCCCCAATGAAAATGGTGCCGCGAAATGACAGGTTTGTCTGCAAGATCGGATAGCAGCTCAAGCATCTTGGCTTCGGCTCATTTCATATACAACAGGAATACTGTCTGGCCGGCATGGAGAATATCGTTGATCCAAGGCTCTTCAATGCTCAGGGCATCGCGTAGATCCATCCAGTAGCTCCGGTGGGCATCAATCTGTGCACCCATAACTGCATTGCCGACGCCTATATTTTGCATATGGACTAGTTTTTCCGCAATACCAACCGAAGCTCCGTGCTCCGGGAGAGCGACGACATTATACATCCGGTCGCTTAGAGTGACTATGGCCCAAGCTCCGCCGCCAGGTATGGTGACGGAGGTGGGCTCGCAATCATCATCATCATCATTGGTACTTATACTTGTTGGTCCATCAGGTGGGCAGTCGTCCATCAGGATTGGTATCACACCCTCATTGTTCGCGAGTATGATTTCATCACAAAGCGGCCCGATCCTGGAGGAGGGGAAGAAACCGCTGGACTCACAAATTGACTGTGCGGCGGCGGGCACCGCAGTTGCCGTAGCGGCAAGCAGCGCACCTGTTCGAATGAGTTGATTCATTGGACACCTCCGAAATCAGATTCTCCCTCAATTTCTACACTTCCCCCGTGCCAGTCAGAAGTGCAACACCAGAGGTGGTGGCGACCTGCGTCCTTCGGCGCAGGATGTTGCAAATCTGCCAGATGGCGGAGACAGTCCCTGTGATGAATCATGGAGGCTGTCATGCCGAGCGGCTGCCACCACCTGACCTATGGCGAACGATGCCAGATATACGCGCCGAGGAAAAGCGGGCGGTCCGATTTGGGTGGTGAGTCCCGCGTGGCGACATGATCCGGCGCGGATGGAGGGATTTGGCGGCTGCGAATCAGGCGAAAGCGGGTGTTCCGGCGTGTTTCGGCCGGTCGGGGTGACATTACTTCGGGTCGAGCCGGATTTTTGTCACCGTCGGGGGGATTTCGGAAATGTTCCTTCCGCACGACATCGCTATCGTGCGGCCAATCACGGAACTCGGCGTTTCGCCGAAGCAGGGAGCATTCCCGACGACGCTCTCGCATGCCTGTTCGGCGCTGTCCAACCCTCCCGGCATGTCCGGAATTGCCGATGCGGCGGCTGCGGACATCCGCCGCGAGGTCCTCGAACGCCTTGCCGCGGCCGGTGCCGCGTGCGGCCTTGCCGAGGTCGGGATGCCGGTTTTCGATTCCGTTGCCGCGGCGGGGCGGGAGATGCTGCGGAACCTGATCGAAGCCCGCGATGTCGCCGCGCCCCGGCCGGTGCGGGACGACAAGCCCTGGCACCGGGCCGGTGCCACCCGCAAGACCATCATGACCCTGCTCGGGGAGGCGGGCCATGAGCGCAGCCGCTTCCGCCGCCGTGGCGAAACCATGTCATGGATGCCGGTGGACGAGGGTCTCGGGCTGACGGGGGCTGGACGGCGCGGCCGGCGGCGGAGGCGGCGGCGGCGACGGTGACGGCGGTGGCCCGCTGCGCCTGCCAGGATGCGGAACGGCTGCTGCGGAAGACCGGCGCGATGACTCCGTCGGCGCGTGCGCTGCAGGATCCGGCGCGTGCGGTGCACGAGCGCCGGAGCGCGGCCGGGGATGCGGCGGCGGAGCAGGTGCGGGAGGCCGAAGGCATTCCGGGCGCGGCGGCATCTGCGGCGGTTTCTCTGGATGGCGTGATGGTTCCGATGCGTCCGGGCGAGGACGGGCGCGCGGAGGCCTGCCGGCGCGGGGCTTCCTGCGGGACGGCATCCTTCCTCGACAGGGAGGGGACGCGTCTTGCCGGCGTTTGCCTGGCACGCATGCCGGAGGCGGGCTTGACCGGCCTGAAGGCGCGGCTCCTGGGCGAGGTTGCGCGGATCCGGGAGGTGCGTCCCGACCTGGTGCTGGCGGCGGCGGCCGGCGGGGCGCTGTCGAGCCGGGAGTTCCTTGCGAAGCTGGACCCCCATGCGGAGGTTCTCGATGTCTGGCACGCACTCGAACACCTTCATGTCGCCGCACAATCCGCACGTGATCCGGACCGCTGGTTCCGGAAGCGGCGCGGTGTGCTGATGAACGAACACGGCGGGGTGGAACGGGTCATCCGGGCCATGCGCTGCCTGCGGGACAGTTGCGGTCGTGGCCGCGCGGATGTGGAGCGGGAACTGGAATACTTCCGCAGGAACGGATCGCGCATGCGCTATCGGGCCCTGAAGGACCGCAATCTCCCGATCGGGAGCGGTGTGGTCGAGGCTGCGAACAAGAGCATCGTGACAAAAGGATTCAAGGGCTCGGGCATGCGATGGAGCATGGAGGGCGGCCAGGCGGTCATGACCTTTCGGGCGCTGATCCTCTCAGGCCGGTTCGACCGCGCGCGGGAAGGTCTGGCTGCCGACGGCAACGCCGCGCCGGCCCGCCGAGCCCTCGCAGCATGATGCCCGAAATGTCGCCATGTTAAATTTACACCCGACGGCGAAGCAGGACAGGCAGTCGAACGCGAAGCGCGGACGCACGCCCCCGGGCGAAGGCCTGCGGCGACCTGCACACGAGGACCGAGGCGCCGGCGGCCGTTGGATCCCGCCAATTCCCGGAACGGCTTCCCGAATTTACGCCATCGCTGCCGAAACCGCCGATGGCGCATTCAGACCGGGATCGGGGGACCCTTGCGGCTGGCGGAAGCTTCGCGGCTTCGTCCGCCTGCGCCCGTCGTCACCGCCCCGCGCCGAACGCGCCGATGATCCCGCCGCGCTCGAACACCCCGCCAACCTCCTCCGAGCCGGGGCCGTAGAACCCGCCCCGGATGTAGGTGCGCCTGTTCGGCGGTCCCGGCCACGGGGCATCCGCCGTCACCGCCCATTCCTCCTCGAATTCTCCGAACTCCGCCGTCACCGGAACGGCCTCCCAGGCCATGGCGGGCAGCGACCGGGGCGTCAGCACCACGTCGACGGCCGGAACGTCGAGGCCGCGCAGCGTGATCTCGGCGCCGCCGCGCACGACCCGGCCCTTCCCGCCGAGCGGGGTTTCCGGCGGCCGGTGGACGCCCACCATGCTCCCGGTCCAGGTGGCGGTTCCGGCGGGCAGGCTGTTCCGGTGGCTGGCGCCGGCCGCGGCCGCGAACAGCGCCGTCCCGTCATGGACGACGCCGGCGACGTGCATGTGATCCCACTCCCCGGCGACCCGATAAGTGAACTCGCCGCGGGGATCGGCGTAGGCCTGCAGCTTGCCGAGGCGCGCGGTGCAGATGAACGACAGGTCCTCGCGGCATTCCCACGTGTCCAGCCGCGCGCGCCGGTCGTCGAGGTCGAGGATCGCGTCCGAGAGCATGATCACGTTGACTTCTTCGAGGGGATCGGTCCCAGGGTCGAAAGGCTCTCCGCCGCCGGGGTTGGTCGCGACCGGGCCGGATCCGCTGCCGTCAGGGTCCGCTCCCGCCTGGTCGGTGCCGGAGCCGCCGCAGCCGGCGAGAAACAGGGCGATGGCCGGGATTGCGATGCAGGACTTCCGGATCATGACGTCACTCCCTCCAGGCCGGTCCCTTCCGGCCGCGGAAAACGATAGCACCGCAAGCGTCGCCGTCAACATCGGGTCCGGCCTTGCGGCGTCCGGCCTCCGCGGCGCGCCCCGTCACGGCCTTCCGCGTCCCGAACCGCGCCGGCAGCCGGTTGCCGGCGACCGTCGAGCCTTGCGGCGGACGCGACCGCGTTCTGCAAGGCGCGACGGTCGATGCGGAAGGCGAGCCTCGGGCGGCGCGCGCATGAGGGAGTCGCATGCGCCGCGGGCCGGGCGCATCGGGGCGCATCGGAAGGGCCGCCGGCATGATCGCGCCCGCCCTGACGCCCGCCGGTCCTCCCGGCCAAGGCCTGAGCCATGCGTCTCTCCCGTGCCGGTTGTCATCGCCGCCAGCACGGGAAAGCCTGAACGTGGCCGCACGCAATGTCTCGATGCCGCGATCGCCGGCCTCGGGGAATCGTCGCCCGGTCCGGACAAGACCTGGACGGGTCGGCCTTTTGCGGAGACGGCATCCGATGCTCGATCTCGACCGCCTCGGCGACCATCGCCTAGACATCCGCTGCAGTCCGGGACTTGCGCGGCGCGCCCCGGACCCGGCGAGGCGGAAACGCGGCAGGAAGCCGGAACGTCCGCCGCTCCCCGGAGAGAGGGTTTCCGCGGCGGAAGTGCTCGTGAAGGCCGGAACGACGCCCGGCCCGGCCGCAAGGCAGCCGAACACGGGCAGGGCGGCGGCTTGCAGGACCGCGCAGTCGCTCCGTCGAACCCGGATGTGCCCGATCCGTTCCTTCTCGGGGCGGTCCAGGGTACAAGTCATGCGATGACGCCGGTCACGGGCGAATCCGCGCGGCGCAGCGCGTGTCGCGGGTCGAGCCGCCGCCGCCGAAGGGCGCGGTGTCCTGCGCCGCCGATCCGGACGCCGGCATTGCCGCGCCGACGACGCGGCCGGGCGCCGCTGCCGCGGGTGGTGCACATTTGCCACAGAGCCGCGGGAAACGGCGAAAATTCGGGGAATTTCCGGCTTCGGCCTGTCCGGGCGGAGATTCACTGATAATTTCGACGCGCACCCGGCATGGGCCGGGGGCTTGTTTCAACAACCAACATCACAATGTGAGGATCAAGAAATGAAAAGATTCATGCTCACGACAACTGCCCTGGTCTGCGCTGGCGGCATGGCTGCAGCCGACGTAGCGGTTACCGGCTCGGCGGAATTGGGCATTGCCGGCTCCAAGGGTTCGGACGCGAGTCTGCACAAGGACATCGACGTCAACTTCTCCATGTCCGGCGCAACCGACACCGGCCTGACGTTCGGCGCTTCCATCGACCTGGACGAGGCCGCCGCTGAAAACAACAAGGATGAGACCGCCGACAAGGGTCAGTCCACGTTTGACGCCCAGGGCCATGTCTACATTTCGGGTGCATTCGGAACCCTGACGCTCGGCGACACCGACACTGCCTACGACAAGGCGCTCACGGAAACCGGGATGGGCGGAGCGATTGCCGACAACGATACCACCCACGCCGGCTACGACGCCAACAATGGCCTCAAGAATCTCTCCGGACGCAATGGCCTCGGTCTCCGCTACGACTACGCGCTCGGCACCATCACCACATCCCTGTCGGGTGAATTCGGCAGCGATACCAGCGACAGCGCGCTCGGCGTCGGCGTCGCATGGTCCGGCGATGTCGGCGGAGTCGGCATGGGATTTGGCGTTGGCTATATGACCGGCGAAGTGGGAGGGACGGAATCTTCGATCTCCGGCGCAAGCGTTTCGGTTGACATGGGCAACGGCTTTTCGGCCGCGTTGAATGCCTCCAGCCGCGACGACGGTGGGGACAAGACAACGCATTCCGCCATCGGCGTCGCCTATTCCGCCGGCCCGCTGACCGTTGCTGCCAACGGCGGCCAGAAGACCGTGAAGGGCGCGGGCGCCGGGAAAGCCACCGGGGCAGGACTTTCCGCGATCTACAACCTTGGCACGGGCGTGGATTTCAAGGTCGGCGCCGGCTCGGGCAAGAAGGCCGATGGCACGAAGGGCAGTTCCTGGTCGGCAGGCCTGGCGTTCAGCTTCTGACGTGGCATCACCAAATCGAAGCAGGTCTGGCGACAACTGCCGGACACTCTAACCAGAGGAAACAGAAATGAAAAAGACGAAAACCGAAAGGTCCCTGTTGAGACTTTCAGCAGCGGCCATGCTCGCCGGGGTGATGGTCCTGGCAGGCTGCTCGGGAGGGGGTGACCAGCCTCCTGTCGACACGAGCGTGGAAGACGCCGCCGCGGATCGCAAGCTCATCAATGACGCCATCGACACTGCGCAAACCGCAGTGGACAAGGTGGATGACGCCTCCGACGCCGCCACGGTCACCGCTGCCGACAACGCGGTCGCTGCCGCCACAAGTGCGATTGCGTCTGCGGCCCATATTTCGGCTGAAGAGAAAGCCGCGCACAATCGGGCCGTCACAGCGATCGCGAGCCAGCTGACTGCCGCCAAGAAATCGCGCACTGCGAAGATGGACGACGATCAGAAGGCCATTGATGCGGCCATGGTGGCATTGGCCTTGAAGCTGCATACCGGCATCAGTGCTCCGACTACAGAATCACCAACCCCCGCAACGGACACGCGGTTCGCTGGCTACGGCTCTGATGACAACGCCAACAACATCAGGGTGCGTAGCAAGTCTACAACCAACATCTTCCTGACGGAAGACAAAAAGGCGACGATAGCTGTCAACCACGGTTGGGATGGCAAGAAGTACACGCGTACGACGCCTGCCAGTGAAGGCACGTACGAGGCGGTCGTCTACTCGAATGTCGGTGAACCGACGGACGGCAGGAAGTTTGCCAGCACGGCAGCCGTCACAGACGGCGGCGCCTACGAGTACCAGCTGAATGCTACGAACAACACGGAGTTGGCCATCAATACGGGAACAGCAGACACGACCACGGAAAGTGAAATTGCTGTTCAGAAGCGCATCAAGAGCACGGAATTCGACCAAACCGCTGGCACGAAGGAATTCAAAGGGACAAGGGTGGACGTTGACGGCAGCTACCATGGCGTGTCTGGCAAATACTACTGCACGCCCAGTAGTTCCACTGTGAATTGCGGGGCTACCATTTCCGAAAACGGCTTCGCTCTTGTCGGGGGAACGTGGACATTCCTGGCGGGCAGCAACGAAGCTCGGGTCATGAGCACGCCGGACAACGTCTACGCCTCTTACGGCTGGTGGATTCACAAGTCCTCGGACGACAAGACCTACACTGCTAGTGCGTTTGAAGCGGACAAAGGTGCCGTTCCAGACGCTTCCGGCATCACTGTCTTGCGGGGAACGGCGACGTACACGGGCGGCGCAGCTGGCCATTTTGCGCTCACCAGTTCCACCGGTGGAACGAACGACGCCGGCCAGTTCACGGCTGATGCGATGCTCAACGCCGACTTCGATGACGACACGATCACGGGCACCATCGACAGCTTCATGGGAGCCGATGGCAAGTCTCGTGACTGGTCCGTCGAACTGAAGGAAGCCAGCATCTCCGATGAAGGAGTCATTAGCCGCAGTGCTGCAAACGACACGGTTTGGACGATCGGCACGAAGGCTGCGGATGCCTCTGGCGAGTGGTCCGGAAGACTCCAGGAAAATAATGCCGCTTCCGGTGTTCCAGGGGTCGGGACCGGTACGTTCTACACCGAATACGGTTTGGGCGGCAAAATGGTCGGCGGCTTCGGCGTGAATTCGCAGTAAACGGTCGGACCTGACGGTCTGATCCCGAGAGCAAGCATTGATCCCCGGCGGGCTTGCCCGCCGGGGATTTTCATTCCGGCAGAACACTTTCTGGGCCGCCCCGGCACATGGACACCGTCCATTCTGGCTGACATACCCGAACCCGTTGCCGAAGTCGTGAAAACAGCCGCAGGCTCCCAGACATTCCGAGGAGACCCCACGATGCGCCGTCAAGTTTCCGTTCCTGCCTCCCTGGCCGCGGTCGCTCTGCTCTGCCTTTGGGGAACGGCGTCCTGGAGTTCGGGGCACGTCCCGGAACCGTCGACGGGAGGCACTGCGGAAGCCCCGGCCCCCGTCACCGTCGAGGACGATCTGAACGCGGCCGTTTCCCTGCTGCTTCAGGGCGAAATCGACGCCGCCATCGACACCGTACGCCCGCACCTGTCGCGGGACGCGCGGGCCGCTGACCTGCTGTTCGATGCCGGCACATCCATGCTGAACTCGGCAGCGGCCCTGCCCCCTTCCGAGGAAGCGGCGCGCAATGCCCTTCTGGACGCCTCCATAGCCCTCTTCCGGGCGATCCTGGCCGAGCACCCCGGGATCGTGCCGGTGCGCCTTGAACTGGCCCGCGCCTTCTTTCTCCGGGGGAGGGACGGCCTCGCCAGGCGGAACTTCGAAACGGCGCTCGCCGCCAACCCGCCGCCGCCGGTCGCGGCCAACATCAACCGCTTCCTGGCGGAGCTCCGGGCGCGCAAGCGCTGGACCGGATACTTCGGCATGGCGCTGGCGCCCGACACCAACATCGGCAGCGCCTCGGCCAGCGAAATCGTCATGGTCGACTTCGCCGGCCAGCTCCTGCCGTTCACGCTCGACGACGGCGGCGAGAAATCCGGCATCGGCGTCTCGGTCTGGGCCGGCGGCGAGTACCAGCAGCCGCTCGCGCCGAGACTGCGGCTCCGCATGGGCGGCAACATCTTCGTGCGCGAGTACGAGAGGAAGCAGTTCGACCGCGTGCGGCTCGGCCTCCACGCCGGGCCGCGCTGGCTGATCGATCCGCGGACCGAGGCGAGCCTGCTGGCGACCTACAGCCGGGAATGGCAGGGCGGCAAGCCCTCAAGCCGGAGCGCGGGCGCGCGGCTGGAAGCGTCCCGGCGGCTCACGCCGCGCGTCTCCGGGCAGCTCGGCGCGTCCTGGAGCGCGAAGCGCCATGACGGAGGCACGCGCAGCGACGGGCCTGTCTCGGACCTGTCCGCCGGCCTGACGCTGGCCGTCAGCCCGACCCTGCAGGCGAACCTTCGCGCCGGATGGGCGCGCCAGCGGACGGAGAACGCATCCCTGCGCAACCGGACGCTCCGGACCTCGCTCGGCGCGAGCCTCGCGCTGCCGCGCGGCTTCAGCGTCTCGGGAACCCTGACCGGGAGCTGGACCGACTACAAGGGTCCGGGATTTCCCCCGTCGAACGTCGTTGACGGCTCGCCGCGCAAGGACCTGACGCGCTCGATCCGGCTATCGGCGCTCAAGCGCGACCTGACCATCGGCGGGTTCAGCCCGCAGATTTCCCTCACGCACGAGCGGCGGGGAAGCAATGCGCAGCAGGCCGACTACCGGCGCACCGGGGGCGAGATCAGCTTCGTGCGCCAGTTCTGAGGAAGTCTGCCGGCTCGAACGCGGTTTCGCCTCGTCTCTCGGGCCGCAAATCCCTGGCAACGGATCCCAGTGAAGCGCGACGCGGACGCCGAAGCCGGCGGCCGCATGCCTCAATCCGCCGTCCCCGGAGACCGCGATTTCCGCAGCCGTGCGCGGCGAGAATTCGCGGGCGCCCCCGAATCCGGGCATGACGGCCGGGCCGGCAGGCAGCGTGCCGGGGGCGAGATCAGTGTAGTGCGCCAGTTCCGGGGGCGTCCGCCGGTTCGGCGGCCGGCCGCTTCGGGAAGGCCCGGCCCCGACCTCGCGGCTCCGCTTGGACCGGAGATCCGGACTGCCGATCGCAGGCAGCGCATGGATGACGGACCGAACGGGCTCGCGGAAGGCCGCCGGAGACGGACCCCTCCCGAACGGCGTCATCGGGAACGGAGAGCCGCGGATCGAGCGGCTCGGGCACGGAGGGCGCCGGACGAAGCCGGAGAATTCGTGCCGGATCCCTGCAAGCGGCTGCCCGAGGTCCGGATCGCGGATCTTCTTCTGGACGTCGACAGGGCCGCGGGATTCACGGACGCCTTAACTCGCCCGCGCGCCGGAGCACCATGCAACGGCATCGCCGGCCTGCTGAACGCGATCCTTGCGGAGGGTCTCGGTCCCGGCCCCGGGCAAGCCGGCCGCGGCGTCCGGCACTCGCGCCCCGTCTCGCCGGCATGTCGAAATCGATGCGATCAGCCAGGCCCCGGCAATGGCGATCGAGGCGCATGCCGGGCCGCCCACGGCGCGGCTCCGGGGACGGGGACTGACCGCCTCGAGCGACGGGCAGTTCTTCCCGGCCACGCGCCGGGGCGAGATACGCTGCCTGCGGTGGTCCGAGGTCAAGTCAAACCGCTTGACGCTGATTGACGCGAAGACGGTACCGAGGCACGTTCTGCTTGGCGATTCGGCGCGGGAGCTGCTGGCCAGCTTCGCCGAAACGGCATCGGGGGAGTGGGTGTTTCCGGCAGGCAAGCGGGACGGGCCTTTGAGCAAGAATGACCTTCACTATTTCTGGATCATCGCGCGCGATGCGGCCGGGACCGAGGCCGATGCGCGGCTTCGCGATCTCCGTCATGCCCATGCCTCGCACGCGGTCATGGACGGGGAAAGCCTGCATGCCGCCGGACGCCTGCTCGGACACCGGCGGGCGTCCACGACGAACCGATACGTCCGTCTCGACGATGCGACTCTGAGCCAAGCGGCTGAGCGCGTGGCGGTCAAGACCGCGCGAAAGCTGCGAGGGCAGGAACGGTTATGATAGCGTCGAATGACGAATCCGAAGGGCGATCGCACACCGAAGAACGCGAGACGAGCAAGCGCGAATTTCGAATCGAGATGCGTTCCAACCCTTATCCCGACCCGCGCGATCCTTGGCCGACCAATTGGGAAGGCCGGGAATCCTGCCGCTATGCCTGCCGCGACGAGGCTCTTTCCGACGCGGCGAAGATCCCGCTCCCTGCCTGCCGCGAGCTTCGTGTCATCGAAACTGGCGGCGCCGCGAACGCGCCGCGCGGCGACGAAGGCTTGGCCGACACCGTTCGCCGCGCCATGGCGGTTCGCGTCATCTACAAACGCAGGGGCGGGCAGCGGACTTGCTGGGAAGGCGCACCGGGCGGAATGATGATACCCACAACGGCGTTGATGCGAGAGTGCGGTCGTGAATACTGAGCTGGAATCGATCCTCACACCTGAACTGAGAGCGATTCGCCCGGATCTGCATCAACGCTCGATTCCGGCTCTCGCCAAGGATTCGGTTTCTGTTGCACGGATCCGCGACCTGCTTGCGCGCGTCGAGACGACTCATGAAGTGGTCTTGGGCGACGCCAGGGAGGTACGGCTGCCGCCATCGTCTGTGCATCTTGTTGTAACGTCTCCGCCTTACTGGACACTGAAGAAATATCCCGTTGGCGACGGGCAGATCGGGAGGTTCGGAGACTACGAAGAATTTCTGGACAGCCTCAAATATGTCTGGGAAGGATGCTTTGACGCTCTGGTGCCCGGCGGACGGCTGGTTTGTGTGGTAGGCGATGTCTGCCTTTCCCGTCGGCGAAACAGCGGGCGGCACATGGTGGTCCCGCTTCACGCATCCATTCAGTTGCAGTGCGGGGATATTGGCTTCGACAATCTCGCGCCGATCATCTGGCACAAGATCAGCAACATGAAGACCGAGGCGAACGGCAGTGGCTCCTATCTGGGAAAGCCCTTCGAGCCGAACGGCGTAATCAAGAACGATATCGAGTTTCTCCTCATGCTGCGCAAACCGGGGCGGCTACAGGAGCCCGAGCGCTGCCGCGCGCCTCCTCAGCGTGATATCTGCGGATGATCATGATCGCTGGTTCCGGCAGATTTGGAATGATGTTCGCGGTGCTTCGACGAAGAATCATCCGGCACCCTTCCCGGTAGAGCTGGCGGAACGCCTGATTCGGATGTTCAGTTTCGCCGGCGACACCGTCTTCGATCCGTTCACTGGAACGGCATCGACCCAGGTGGCCGCTCGACGATGCGGCCGAAGCAGTATCGGGGTCGAGGTGGAACCGACCTATCACGCAATGGCTAAGGCGCGTCTGGCGTCATGATTTCGCTGCAGGATGCCGTTGAAGACCTGTACCGGATCGCTGTCGTCGAGCAGAAACGCCAATCGCCCAAACGGCTTGCGATGCTTGCCGATATGTGCGTCGAGCAACTCGGTGAACGCGGAATCGTCGGTGCCGCGAAGGAGCTTCCCGTGCCCGGCATAGGGCGCTCAAAAACGTGGGATGTAGGATGGCCTCCCGATGGGAGGGTGCGACTTGGCATTAGCCTGAAGTCACTTCTGCGCAACATCGCCGGAACGGTTCCGAATCGCGTGGACGACTTGACGGGTGAAATGGCG